>NZ_CP099760.1:2414500-3128000 GCF_040760005.1 Pseudomonas sp. stari2 | reverse complement strand
GAGCTTGGCCGCGTCCAGTTCCTGGCCGATCAACACCAGACGCGTCACGCGCGACTCATCGCCCCCCCACTGACGGTCGAAGTGCTTGTCGAAACGCGTGCCCACGCCTTGAATCAGCAGGCGCATCGGCTTGTTCGGGATCGCCGCGAAGCCTTTGACCCGCAGGATGCCGTGCTGAACCACCAGTTGCGTCAGCGCATCGAGCAGCAGGCTTTCATCGGCTTGCGGCAGTTCGATGGAGATCGAGTCGAAGGCGTCGTGATCGTGGTCGTCGTGATCGTCATCGCCTTCACCGTGGTGGTGATCGTGATGGCTGTGGCGGCTGTCGATGTGTTCTTCGGAACCGGCGCCGAGTCCGATCAGAACGTCCAGCGGCAGACGACCGTTGCTGGCTTCGATGATTTTCACGGCTGGCGGCAGCTCTTCGGCGACTTCCAGACGCACACGAGCGAGGTCTTCAGGGCTGGTCTGGTCGGCCTTGTTGAGAATCACCAAGTCGGCGCTGGCCAGTTGATCGGCGAACAGTTCGTGCAGGGGCGATTCGTGGTCCAGGTTCGGGTCGAGTTTGCGCTGTGCATCGACCTGATCCGGGAACGCGGCGAAGGTGCCAGCGGCCACGGCCGGGCTGTCGACCACGGTGATCACCGCGTCAACCGTGCAGGCGCTGCGGATTTCCGGCCACTGGAAGGCTTGCACCAGTGGTTTCGGCAGGGCCAGGCCCGAGGTTTCGATCAGGATGTGGTCGAGGTCGCCGCGACGGGCTACCAACTCGCGCATCACCGGGAAGAACTCTTCCTGAACGGTGCAGCACAGGCAGCCGTTAGCCAGTTCGTAGACTCGGCCGGTGGCTTCTTCTTCAGTGCAGCCGATGGTGCACTGCTTGAGGATTTCACCGTCGATGCCCAACTCGCCAAATTCGTTGACGATCACCGCGATGCGGCGGCCCTGAGCGTTGTCGAGCATGTGCCGCAGCAAAGTGGTTTTACCCGAGCCGAGGAAACCGGTGACGATGGTGACGGGGAGTTTGGCCAGTGTTTTCATCGGATGCCCTTTGGCAAGGTGGCGGGCATACGGGACGAGGCCGGCAACGCGTGTGCGTGCCTGGAGAGTTCGCCACCGGATCACCCCGCCCGGTTGAAAGTGAGAATCTGTGACGAGGCAGGTCTCCTGGCTGACGGTGTTCGGGCCTTGGCCCGGTATTCGCTGCGCCTTCCCGCTGGCTCTGGATTGAGTTGGCAGTGGCGTAGCAGCGAACGGCACCGTTCACAGTTGCGGGGGCAGCCGCGGCTTGGACCGCGTTCCCTTCTTAGCTTCGGCGTGGGCCGAAGAACCTCGAAAGCGCAAGGCTACGCAGGGTGTGGGGATGGGTCAATGGTTCGTGGAGTTTGGGAACGAGAGCATATCCGTTGCTTCGGGTGCTGCCGCTGGCGGTTTCGCTCTTACAGCGAGTCCCTTTTTCAAACGCCAAAAAGGAACCAAAAGGCTTTTGCCCCGGCGTACGGCACTTCGCCTAGGCTCAGTGTTCCCTCGCTACGGTGTCCATCAGGGGGCATCGCCTCCGGTTTGCTTCGCTGCACCTCCTCTCGATGTATGCGGCTTCGCCGCACGGCGCTACGCGCCTACCCCCTGATGAACACCTCCGCTCGGCCTGCCGAAGGGGCAAAAAATCAAAAGCCAGAGCCAGAGCAAAAGCCAGATCAAAAGCCCCTCACCACGATGAGCGTTAGCTCAAGTACCGCTTTTGATCTCAAGGCCCATCGGCAGGCTGAGTGGAGGGATTGATTCGGGGTGGGAGCGCAGCGACCGTTTGGCGAAGCCAAACACATCGAGAGGAGGTGCAGCGAAGCAAACCGGAGGCGATGCCCCCGGATCGATCCCGGAGCGAAGGAACCCCGAGCCTCAGCGAGGGGCCGTACGTCAGGGTGAAGCCTTTTGGGTTACCTTTTCGGCGTTTGGAAAAGGTGACCCGCCGTAAGGGCGGAACCCTAAGTGGCCATAACCGCAGCAACGGATATGCCCACAAAAACGGATATGCCCACAAAATTGACTAAATTCCCCAACCCATGCTCTCCTACACAACTTGTTACGGGTGCCCTTCACAGGGTGAAACGGGAAACCGGTGAATCATGTGCTTTACTCTAAAGCCATGTCAGTCCGGTGCTGCCCCCGCAACGGTAAGCGAGCGAAGCGTCAGATCCACTGTGCCCACGGGCATGGGAAGGTGACGCTTGTGCAGGTCGGCAGACAGCCACCCCTCGTGAGCCCGGAGACCGGCCCGCAACACACAGTGCGCATCCTGCGTCACTGAACATAACAAACCCGCGGTGGGCGGGCGCTGTTCGAACCCCTGCGTGCCCGACTCGCAGGGGTTTTCATGCGCACCGTTCACCCGCTGACACACCAGAGGGAAGCGCCATGTCGATCATCAGCAGCACCGGCAGCAACACGGACAAAATCTCCAGCACCACCACCCTGAGCCAACGCCTGACCGCTGCGATCTTCGCGTCGATCCTGGGTGCCAGCCTGGTCTACTTCGCCGGTTTCTCGCACATCGAAGCGGTTCACAACGCCGCGCACGATACCCGCCACAGCGCTGCGTTCCCGTGCCACTGAGACCTGACGACATGATCAAGCGTATTGCGCAGACCGCAGGTTTCACCGGCCTTCTGGCCGCCCTGCTTCTGACGTTGCTGCAAAGCTTCTGGGTATCGCCGCTGATTCTTCAGGCCGAGACCTTTGAGAAAGCCGAACCGGTGGCCGAAGTCCACGAACACGCCTCCGGTACCGCCACCCACACCCACGATGCCGAAGCCTGGGAGCCGAAAGACGGCTGGCAGCGCGTGGTTTCCACCACCGGCGGCAATCTGGTCGTTGCCGTGGGTTTCGCCCTGATGCTGGCCGGTCTGTACACCCTGCGTGCGCCGACCAAGACCTCGCAAGGCCTGCTCTGGGGGCTGGCCGGTTATGCGACTTTCGTGCTCGCCCCGACACTGGGCCTGCCGCCCGAGCTGCCGGGCACCGCCGCCGCCGACCTGGCATCGCGCCAGATGTGGTGGATCGGCACCGCCGCGTCAACCGCTGTCGGCCTGGCGTTGATCGCGTTCGGTGGCAACTGGCTGCTGAAGATCCTCGGCGTAGCGATCCTTGCTGTGCCGCACGTGATCGGCGCTCCGCAACCGGAAGTGCACTCGATGCTTGCTCCGGTAGCACTGGAAGCCCAGTTCAAAATCGCTTCGCAGCTGACCAACGTGGCGTTCTGGCTGGCCCTCGGCCTGATCAGCGCCTGGTTGTTCCGCCGCAAAAGCGATGGTCAATACCACGCATGACCGATGACAGCGCAGCGCCGACCCTGGTGGTCGGCCTGGGCTGCCAGCGCGGCTGCCCGGCCAGTACGCTGCGCGCCTTGCTCGACCAGGCCTTACAGGCCCATCGCATCGAACTCGAAGCGGTCAAGGCTTTGGCCAGCATCGACTTGAAACGCGACGAACCCGGCCTGCAGGAACTGGCGGCTCAACTGGCGCTGCCGTTGCTGTACTTCAGCAGCGAAGAACTGGCCAGTTATCAGCAACGACTGAGTCACCATTCACAGATCGCCTTCGAACGCACCGGTTGCTACGGCGTGGCGGAAAGCGCTGCATTGGCGCTCGCCGAACAGCTGATTCAAGCCCCGGCAAAACTGCTGATATCCCGGCAAAAATACGCCCAGGCCACACTGGCATTGGCCGGCGCAGCGTAAATTTCCGATAATCCCCGCTTTCGATCATGAGCGTTCTTCATCTGAAGCGCTCTTGAAGCCTCGACCTGCCCTACTTTCACAGGATCCAACGATGACCGTTTACTTCATCGGCGCCGGCCCCGGCGATCCGGAATTGATCACCGTCAAAGGCCAGCGGCTGATCCGCAGCTGCCCGGTGATCATCTACGCTGGTTCACTGGTGCCGGCGGCGGTGCTGGAAGGTCATTCGGCTGAAACCGTAGTCAACAGCGCCGAACTGCATCTGGAACAGATCATCGACCTGATCAAGACCGCCCACACCAAGGGCCAGGATGTGGCGCGAGTACATTCGGGCGATCCGGGCCTGTATGGTGCCATCGGCGAGCAGATTCGTTATCTGCGCGAGCTGCAAATCCCGTTCGAAATCATCCCCGGTGTAACGGCAACCGCCGCCTGCGCCGCGCTACTGGGCGCCGAACTCACCCTGCCGGACATCTCGCAAAGCGTGATCCTGACCCGTTATGCGGACAAGACTGCGATGCCTGCCGGCGAAGAACTGGGCAACCTGGCGCAGCACGCAGCGACCATGGCGATTCATCTGGGGGTCAATCATCTGGAGAAGATCCTCGCCGAGTTGCTGCCGCACTATGGCGCGGACTGCCCGATCGCCGTGATCCACCGGGCGACGTGGCCGGATCAGGATTGGGTCGTCGGGACGCTGGAGGACATTGCCGAAAAGGTTGCCGACAAGGGCTTTCGGCGTACAGCACTGATTCTGGTCGGGCGGGTGTTGGGCAGCGATCACTTCAGTGAATCGTCACTGTATCGCGCGGGGCATGCACATTTGTATCGACCATAAAAAACGGCGCTCACGGGGCGCCGTTTTTTTATGCCGCAGCGAACGCCTTAGTAGTAGGCGTTTTCTTTCTGCGTGTGGTCGGTCACGTCGCGAACGCCCTTGAGCTCCGGAATGCGCTCGAGCAAGGTGCGTTCGATGCCTTCCTTCAGGGTCACGTCCGCCTGGCCGCAGCCTTGGCAACCGCCGCCGAACTGCAGCACGGCAATGCCGTCTTCAACCACATCGATCAGGCTGACCTGACCGCCGTGGCTGGCGAGCCCCGGGTTGATTTCGGTTTGCAGGTAATAGTTGATGCGCTCGTTGATCGGGCTGTCGGCGTTGACCATCGGAACCTTGGCGTTTGGTGCCTTGATGGTCAGCTGGCCGCCCATGCGGTCGGTGGCGTAGTCGACGACGGCATCGTCGAGGAACGCTTCGCTGAACGAGTCGATGTAGGCAGTGAAGCTTTTCAGCCCCAGCGCTGTGTCTTCAGGTTTCTCTTCGCCCGGCTTGCAATAGGCAATGCAGGTTTCGGCGTACTGGGTGCCAGGCTGGGTGATGAAAACGCGGATGCCGATGCCCGGGGTGTTCTGCTTGGACAGCAGATCGGCCAGGTAATCATGGGCGGCGTCGGTAATGGTAATAGCGGTCATGGAAACTCCTCGCAGGCTTGGGCGGAGTTTACGCCAATCGGCGCGCGGCACAAAGTCCCAGTATTTACGTAGGAATAGTTCGCAATCGCCTAATCCGCTGGTTTGCCGTCGATTCGCGTTCTAAGCCATTGATAACTGCGCTTTTCTACCCATTGATAACTCAACCAGGAGCCCACGCCAATCGCCACGGCACACGGGAGGAACATCAAATATGGATTGATCCCATAGCGATGTGCCAGAAATCCGCCAGCAGATAACACCAGAACATGCATCAGATAAACCGAGTAGGAACAGTCGCCCAGCAGCTTGAGCACACGGTTGCGTTCGACATGCAGCTCCAGCGCCATACACGCCATGACCAGCACCGCACTCGGAATCCCCCAGTTCAGCAACCGGGGCGATGGCGGCAGATAATAGATCGCCAGTAACGCCGCGCCGATCACCGTCAGCGCCATCCACAAACCCTGTCCGATCCAGCCCCTGCGATACAGCATGCCGATACCGATGCCGAGCAGAAATTCATAGACGATATCCGAACGATAGAACTCACTGACCCAGCCAAACCCGGTCCAGGCCTGGCACACGGTGAACAGCAACGCACCAACCACCAGCAAGCGGACGTTCAACCGGAACAGCAATGCCCATGCAAACAGCACGTAGAACAACATTTCATAATTGAGTGTCCAGCCGACATTCAGGGTCGGATAGATCCCGTAGCCGCCGGGGTTTTCCGTCGGGATAAACAGCAACGACAGGAGCAAATGACGCCAGTCCACCGTCTGATCCGGCAGCAGCGGTCGGGTAAACACCACCAGTAATGCCATCAGCACGGTGTAGAGCCAATACGCCGGGACAATGCGAAACAGTCGATACAGCAGAAACCGCGCCGGTGGCAGCGCCTTCCCTTCGGTGGACAGAAAAATCACCAGCCCGCTGATCACGAAAAAGATATCGACGCCCACCGCGCCTTTGTCGATGAACAGCTGCCCTATCGGCCCGCGCGCCTTGAAGTCGAAGAAAATCTGCATGAAGTGATGGCAGACCACCGCCCACGCGGCGAGCGCTCGCAGGGCCTGCACTGAAATCAACATCGATGGCGCTCCCGATCCCGTCCTACACAGGATTGGGACAGCGGCCATTGATCAAACGATCAAACGATCAAAGATTCTCGTACCGGTTCATATCCAGCACGCCCTCTTCCACCGGGTCGGTTTCGTGGATGTACTGGCTCAGGTCATGGAAATAGAACCAGAACTGCGGATGGCTGCGACGAATGCCCCAGCGTTCGACGATCTTCTCGAACTGCGGTGCATCCTTGGCGCTTTCCATGGCATCGACAAACGCCGGAACCTGATCCGCCGGGATGTTGAACATGAAGTTCGGATAACTGCTGAGCACGCCCGGATAAATGGTCAGGGTATCGAGCCCCGGCTGATAGCGCAGCGATTCACCGAGCAGGAACGCCACGTTGCTGTGGGCGCGGTTGCGCAGCAGGCTGTAGACCTCACGCTTGCCGCTGCGGGTTTCGATGCGCAGCATCGTCGCTTCCGGCAATTGATCGATCACCTTCAGACCGGCTGCAGGACGCGCCGTCAGGCGGCTCAGGGCCTGTTCGGCGTTTTGCAGCGCCGGGTCGATGTTCGGCCGCGAGCAGTAGGCATCCACGCAGCGGTTGATCGGATCGGGCCGCGCGTTGAGGTCGCCGTAGCGAGCGAGCAACTGCATGGCGAAATCGTGTTTCGGGTCTTTTTCGTCGAGTTTCAGCGCGGTTGGCTTGTCGTCGTCGATGGACTCGTAATCCAGCCACATCTTGAACTGGCCGCTGCTCTGATACCAATCGTCGAGGTAATCCTCGCGGGAATCGGCCGGCATCAGGCGCAGGAAGTTCTGTTCGGCGCCATTGCGGATCAAGTCGAAGTACAGCCGTGTCTGCGCCTGATGGGAGACGTTGCCGAACACATCGAAGTTGACTGCCAACTGGTAGTAAGTGCGTTCCAAAAGCGGATAGTCGAACAGCCACATGGTTTGTGGCACTTCACCGATCAGGCCTTTGGTCACCGAGGCGCTGTCGAAGTGGCGGAAGATACTCAGCAGCGCATTGTCGTTACCCGCCCACAGGGTCGACCAGCTCGGCGCCGGCAGTTCGGCGTAGCTGTCCCGGCGCAGGGCTTCGTACTTGTTGCGCTTGTTGCGATAGTCGTGCCACAGGCTCAGGACGCTGCCGACATCGTCGTTCTGCCCCGGCATCGCCAGCAACGGTGTGGCCTGGCCGCGATAATTCGGGTCGGTGATGTACAGGTCATGTTCCGGCGCCTGGAACAGCGCCCAGAAGTTGTCGCGGATCACGTCGGTTGCGATCTGCCCACGGCACACCGGGCCGCGAATAAATGTACGCACGAAGTATTCGGCGTTATCGAGCATGAACTGATACCGCGCCTGCGCCGGAATCGCCTCGAAGGTCGCGAACGGATTGGCCCGGCTCTGCGGCCCGTAACCCGGCAACGCATGCACCTGCCAATTGCCGTTGTAGAACAGGCTTTTGACCCGCGCCATCTTCGCCGCACTCAGCGGATAAGTGATGTGGGTCTTGTGCACGATCACGCCCTGCACCGGCCACAGGCGGTAATACACCTGGGTGCCCGGGTCGTCATTCGGACGGCGGGTAGCAATCAGATCGATCGGCTGGCCGGTCGGCGTGCGCGAACGCACCCACTGGAAGAAATGCCCCGGCTCACCGTCCTTGAAGTAGATGTGCGCCAGAAACCAGTGTTCGAACAACCAGCGCCCGACCAGACTTTCCCGCGCCCCTGGCTGGTTGAGCAGGTTTTCCCACTGCACGATCTGCAGCGCTTCCTTGGCGCTCGGCGCCAGGCCTTGCTCATCGATCGGCGCGCCGGACGCCAGCCAGCGCTGCAACGTCTGATATTGCTGATCGGACAGGCCGGTCACCGCCAGCGGCATGCCCTCTTTCGGGTGAGCACCGGCATAGCCGTCAAATTCGACAGGCATCGCGCACATGTTTTCCCGCTGCAGACCGAGGACGATGTCTTCCGGCAGTTTGGCATTGGGAGTCAGTGGCGTTTTGTGCCCCAGCTCCAGCATGCGCGCCATCAGCGCCGCCTGACTGCCCTGGGCGTCGAGCACAGAATAGAAGTCTTTCTGCTGCCAGGCACGCTTGCCAAAAGCGTCGTAGAACAGCCGCGTGGTCGGCGCCGCCTGAGTGCGCTCGCCGTCGTAGACCGGCATTTTGCTTGCGCCCCGGGCCGCGCCCTCACCGCTGCCCAGGTTCAATTGGCAGGCGGAGTCGTAGCACGCGTGGCAGGCCACGCACTTCTCGGTGAAGATCGGCTGGATGTCGCGAGTGTAAGAAATGGAAGGCGAGATCGCAGGACTTTGCGCCGCCGCGCCAAAGCTCAAAAACAGCAACACCATGCTGACGACGCGGTACGACATTTCCCTGATCCTGATCCTGAATAAAAAACGCCGCGATTCTACCGTTATGACGCCCGTGCCAACATGAGCGATATTCATGCAAAAGCGCCACATGCTCTAAATCCGCACAGGTTTGTTATGATCCCGCTCCTTCGTCATGGTCTTTTCGAGTAGTCCCAATGTCCGATCGCAGCGTCCGCCTTCAAGCTCTCAAGCAAGCCCTCAAAGAGCGCATCCTGATACTCGATGGCGGTATGGGCACGATGATCCAGAGCTACAAGCTCGAAGAGCAGGATTATCGCGGCAAGCGTTTCGCCGACTGGCCGACCGACGTCAAGGGTAACAACGACCTGTTGGTCATTACCCGTCCCGACGTGATCGGCGGTATCGAGAAAGCCTACCTGGATGCCGGTGCCGACATCCTGGAGACCAACACCTTCAACGCCACCCGCATTTCCATGGCCGACTACGGCATGGAAGAGCTGGCCTACGAACTCAACGTAGAAGGCGCACGACTGGCGCGCAAGGTCGCCGACGCCAAGACCGCCGAGAACCCGGACAAGCCGCGCTTCGTCGCCGGCGTGCTCGGTCCTACAAGTCGCACCTGCTCGTTGTCGCCGGACGTCAACAACCCGGGCTACCGCAACGTCACCTTCGATGAGCTGGTGGAAAACTACACCGAGGCCACCAAAGGCCTGATCGAGGGCGGCGCTGACCTGATCCTGATCGAAACCATCTTCGACACCCTCAACGCCAAGGCTGCGATCTTCGCCGTGCAAGGCGTGTTCGAAGAGCTGCACATCGAATTGCCGATCATGATCTCCGGCACCATCACCGACGCTTCCGGCCGGACC
Source organism: Pseudomonas sp. stari2 (assembly GCF_040760005.1). NCBI lineage: Bacteria > Pseudomonadati > Pseudomonadota > Gammaproteobacteria > Pseudomonadales > Pseudomonadaceae > Pseudomonas > Pseudomonas sp. Stari2. The sequence continues at coordinate 3,118,508 of NZ_CP099760.1, read as the reverse complement.
CTCTCGGGCCAGACCACCGAAGCGTTCTGGAACTCCGTGGCTCACGCCAAGCCGATTTCGGTCGGTCTGAACTGCGCCCTCGGCGCCCGTGAACTGCGTCCGTACCTGGAAGAGCTGTCGGACAAGGCCAGCACCCACGTCTCGGCGCACCCGAACGCTGGCCTGCCAAACGAATTCGGCGAGTACGACGAACTGCCGGTGGACACCGCCAAGGTCATCGAAGAATTCGCCCAGAGCGGTTTTCTCAATATTGTCGGCGGTTGCTGCGGCACCACCCCGGGCCACATCGAAGCCATCGCCAAAGCCGTCGCCGGTTACGCGCCACGGCAGATTCCGGACATTCCAAAGGCCTGCCGCCTGTCGGGTCTGGAACCGTTCACCATCGATCGCAGCTCGTTGTTCGTCAACGTCGGCGAGCGGACCAACATCACCGGTTCCGCGAAATTCGCCCGCCTGATCCGTGAAGACAACTACACCGAAGCCCTGGAAGTCGCCCTGCAGCAGGTCGAGGCCGGCGCCCAGGTGATCGACATCAACATGGACGAAGGGATGCTCGATTCGAAGAAGGCCATGGTGACCTTCCTCAATCTGATAGCCGGTGAACCGGACATCTCCCGCGTACCGATCATGATCGACTCCTCGAAATGGGACGTGATCGAAGCCGGCCTCAAATGCATTCAGGGCAAGGGCATCGTCAACTCGATCAGCATGAAAGAAGGCGTCGAGCAGTTCATCCATCACGCCAAGCTGTGCAAGCGTTACGGCGCGGCAGTTGTAGTGATGGCGTTCGACGAAGCCGGCCAGGCCGACACCGAAGCGCGCAAGAAAGAGATCTGCAAACGCTCCTACGATATTCTGGTCAACGAAGTCGGCTTCCCGCCTGAAGACATCATCTTCGACCCGAACATCTTCGCCGTGGCCACCGGTATCGAAGAACACAACAACTACGCTGTGGACTTCATCAACGCCTGCGCCTACATCCGCGACGAGCTGCCGTATGCCCTGAGCTCCGGCGGCGTGTCCAACGTGTCGTTCTCGTTCCGCGGCAACAACCCGGTGCGTGAGGCGATCCACTCGGTGTTCCTGCTGTACGCGATCCGCGCCGGCCTGACCATGGGTATCGTCAACGCCGGTCAGCTGGAGATCTACGACCAGATCCCGCAAGAACTGCGCGACGCCGTTGAAGACGTGATCCTCAACCGCACGCCGGAAGGCACCGACGCCCTCCTCGCCATCGCCGACAAGTACAAGGGCGACGGCAGCGTCAAGGAAGCCGAGACCGAAGAATGGCGCAGCTGGGACGTCAACAAGCGTCTGGAGCACGCACTGGTCAAGGGCATCACTACCCATATCGTCGAAGACACCGAAGAATCCCGCCAGTCCTTCGCTCGCCCGATCGAAGTGATCGAGGGCCCGTTGATGGCGGGCATGAACATTGTCGGCGACCTGTTCGGCGCCGGCAAAATGTTCCTGCCGCAGGTGGTGAAGTCCGCCCGCGTGATGAAACAGGCCGTGGCCCACCTGATTCCATTCATCGAGCTGGAAAAAGGCGACAAGCCGGAAGCCAAGGGCAAGATCCTGATGGCCACCGTGAAAGGCGACGTGCACGACATCGGCAAGAACATCGTCGGCGTGGTGCTGGGTTGCAACGGCTACGACATCGTCGACCTCGGCGTGATGGTGCCGGCGGAGAAGATCCTGCAGGTGGCCCGCGAAGAGAAATGCGACATCATCGGCCTGTCCGGCCTGATCACTCCGTCGCTGGATGAGATGGTCCACGTGGCCCGCGAGATGCAGCGCCAGAACTTCCACTTGCCGCTGATGATCGGCGGCGCGACCACCTCCAAGGCACACACGGCGGTGAAGATCGAGCCAAAGTACAGCAACGACGCAGTGGTCTACGTCACCGACGCTTCCCGCGCCGTGGGCGTGGCGACGCAGTTGCTGTCCAAGGAACTCAAGGCTGGTTTCGTCGAGAAGACCCGCGAAGAGTACATCGACGTGCGTGAACGCACCTCCAATCGCAGCGCCCGTACCGAACGGCTGAGCTACGCCGCCTCGATCGCGAAAAAACCGCAGTTCGACTGGGCGTCCTACACACCGGTCAAACCAACCTTCACCGGCACCCGTGTGCTGGACAACATCGACCTAAACGTCCTGGCCGAGTACATCGACTGGACGCCGTTCTTCATCTCCTGGGACCTGGCCGGCAAGTTCCCGCGCATCCTCGAGGACGAAGTCGTCGGTGAAGCGGCAACCTCGCTGTACAAGGACGCCCGCGAGATGCTGACCAAGCTGATCGACGAGAAGCTGATCAGCGCCCGTGCGGTGTTCGGTTTCTGGCCGGCCAATCAGGTGCACGACGACGATATCGAACTGTACGGCGATGACGGCAAGCCACTGGCCCGCCTGCATCACCTGCGTCAGCAGATCATCAAGACCGACGGCAAGCCGAACTTCTCCCTGGCCGACTTCGTCGCGCCGAAGGACAGCGAAGTGACCGACTACGTCGGTGGTTTCATCACCACCGCCGGGATCGGCGCCGAAGAAGTGGCCAAGGCTTATCAGGACGCTGGCGACGATTACAACTCGATCATGGTCAAGGCCCTGGCTGACCGCTTGGCCGAAGCCTGCGCCGAATGGCTGCACCAGCAGGTGCGTAAAGAGCACTGGGGTTACGCCAAGGATGAAGCCCTCGACAACGAAGCGTTGATCAAAGAGCAGTATTCCGGCATTCGCCCTGCCCCGGGCTACCCGGCGTGCCCGGATCACACCGAGAAGGCCACCCTGTTCGCCCTGCTCGATCCCGAAGCCCAGGAAATGCGCGCCGGCCGCAGCGGCGTGTTCCTCACCGAGCACTACGCGATGTTCCCGGCGGCAGCGGTCAGCGGCTGGTACTTTGCCCATCCGCAGGCGCAGTACTTCGCCGTGGGCAAGATCGACAAGGATCAGGTCCAGAGCTACACCTCACGCAAAGGCCAGGAACTGAGCCTGACCGAGCGCTGGCTGGCGCCGAACCTGGGTTACGACAACTAACCCAGAGCCGGAACAAAAGACCGCAGCCTGCCCCGCAGGCTGCGGTCTTTTTTCATGGGTTGACTATGCTTGTCTGACACACACGGCAGACGAGGGATTTATGGACGATCCAGTCGACAACAAGCCTCCGACCTTCTGGCAAATGCTGCACAGCGTCATGGCGGCAGCATTCGGGGTTCAGAGCGGCAAGAACCGGGCAAGGGATTTCACCCATGGAAAGCCCAGCCACTTCATCTTCCTGGGCATTGCGTTCACGGCCGTGTTCGCCCTGACACTGTTCGGCATCGTGCAATTGGTGGTGCATCTGGCGGGCGCCTGAACAGCCTCAGTGCATCAGGGTTTGCAGGTTGAACGGATAGCGGTACGAGGCCGGGCGGCCCTTCGCCGAGAGCTTGCGAAAGTGCACGCCGTAGTCCGGTGACGCCCCCATGTCGAGCATTTGCTGCGCGTGCTTTTTGTCGATCAGTTGCAGCAAAGGGACCTGCCGGTCGCGGCCTCCGTACTGATTCAGATCGACGCCCTGCTCATAATCGTGCAGTTCCACCAAAGCCCAGCCGCCCAGCGTGAAGTGTCCGCCAAGCAAGGCGCTCAAACGGCCGTCCACCACCGCCTGCAAAGCGGCCGGCGACGTGTTGACCGCACTGAACAACACATCCTTGCCGGGCACCTTGCCGGCCTCGGTAAAGGCCCGCATCGCACCGAACGCCATTTCATCATTGGCCGCCCACACCAGCGATACGTCGGGATACCGAACCAGCAATTGCCTGGCCTGCTCGTAGGCACGTTGCTGCTTCCAGCCGCCGTAAACCAGTTGCCGCAGACGCACTTGAGGATGTTCGGCCAGCGCCCGTTGCATGCCTTTCTCTCGCAATTGCGACGACGGCGTGATTTTCAGGCCGGAGAACGCCAGCAACTCAATGGTGTCGCCGGGCGCCACCGCGGGATGAAGGCGAATCAGCTCCTTCATCATCAGATAACCACCCTCTTCGTCATTGGGCACCAGACTGCCGATGCGGTCAGCCCGTTCACCGACCAGCGCTTGCTGGTTAGGCGTGAGCGCAGCATTGACGATGAACAGCTTCACACCGCTGTTGTAGGCCATACGCATGATCTGAGGGGCGACGTACTGCTCATTGACGAAGACCAGATAATCGGGTCGGCTCGGCCCCTGCAACGCCAATCGCGCCTGGGCCAGCGTCAATTCCGGCTGGCGCTGGGCATAAAGAATTTGCAGATCGATGCCCAGATCCCGGGCCGCCGCCTGCATGAATTGCGAATAACTGACCCAGAACGCTTCCTGCGTCGAACCCGGGTTGAGGAACAGGACAGACTCTGCACGCACGCATGATCCGAAAACCGCGCCGAACAGCAGCAGGATCAGTTGCAAAATCTTCAACATGAATCATCCGGGCCCAAGGAAAAATGGCCACGCATTATAGCCATCGAACCAGTGGCCATTGGCGCTTGATCCCGTTTTTTGTCGGACAGTCGTCGCAAACGGGGCCCGGACAAGTCGTTTATTGATGACTGACCCAGAATACCGCTGTCCCGACGACCAGAATGATCAGGAACAGAATGGCCCAGGCATCGACGCTGCTATCGCTTTTCCTTGCTTTGGTTGGGTTGCTCATTGCATCGCCTCTTGTCGGTTTTATCGGTGATTGCAGAAAGACTCGACCACAGTTAAGACGATGATTGTCCGCACGACAAATGTGGGTTAGCTGACACTGATTCTCGTTAGTCAATTTGGTTCTTTACATATACTCAAACATCACTTTTGCGCATAACTGCAAACGGGTATATTGCCCCGGCTCCATTAGGGAGTGCGCGGCCGTGCGCGCGTAATTGCCGAGGCACCATCGGACTCCAGCAAGCGAAAACGCAGCGTTTTCCGAGTAGCCCAAAGCCTGAGAACAGGACTTATATGTACGTATACGACGAGTACGATCAGCGGATCATCGAGGACCGCGTCAAGCAGTTCCGTGATCAGACCCGACGCTATCTGGCAGGTGAGCTGAGCGAAGAAGAATTCCGCCCCCTGCGCCTGCAAAATGGCCTGTACATCCAGCGCTTCGCGCCGATGCTGCGGGTGGCGGTGCCTTACGGCCAACTGACCTCGCGTCAGATGCGCATGATGGCGAAGATTGCCCGCGACTACGACAAGGGCTACGCCCACATCAGTACTCGCCAGAACGTGCAGTTCAACTGGCCGGCGGTCGAAGACATCCCGGACATCCTCGCGGAACTGGCCACCGTGCAGATGCACGCGATCCAGACCAGCGGCAACTGCCTGCGCAACGTCACCACCGACCAGTTCGCCGGTGTCGCGGCCGACGAGTTGATCGACCCACGTCCGTGGTGCGAAATCGTCCGTCAGTGGACGACCTTCCACCCGGAGTTTGCGTACCTGCCGCGTAAGTTCAAGATTGCCGTCAATGGCTCGACGTCTGACCGTGCGGCCATCGAAGTTCACGACATCGGCCTTGAACCCGTCCACAACGCCGCGGGCGAGCTTGGTTTCCGCGTGCTGGTCGGCGGCGGTCTGGGCCGTACTCCGGTGGTCGGCGCGTTCATCAACGAATTCCTGCCGTGGCAGGACCTGTTGAGCTACCTCGACGCGATTCTGCGGGTTTACAACCGCTACGGCCGTCGTGACAACAAATACAAGGCGCGGATCAAGATCCTCGTCAAGGCGCTGACACCGGAAGTATTCGCCCAGAAAGTCGACGCCGAAATGGAACACCTGCGAGGCGGCCAGACCACCCTGACCGAAGCTGAAGTGCATCGTGTCGCCAAACATTTCGTCGATCCGGACTACAAGGCGCTGAGCAATCAAGACGCCGAACTGGCAGCCCTCGACAAGGAACACCCGGGTTTCGCCCGCTGGCGCGCCCGCAACACCCTGGCGCACAAAAAACCGGGCTACGTGGCCGTGACCCTGTCCCTGAAGCCGACCGGTGTTGCTCCGGGCGATATCACCGACAAACAGCTCGACGCCGTCGCCGATCTGGCCGACCGCTACAGCTTCGGTCAACTGCGCACCTCCCACGAGCAGAACATCATTCTGGCCGACGTCGAGCAGAGCCAGCTGTTCACTCTGTGGGGCGAACTGCGTGAAGGTGGTTTCGCCACGCCGAACATCGGCTTGCTGACCGACATCATCTGCTGCCCCGGTGGCGACTTCTGCTCCCTGGCCAACGCCAAGTCGATCCCGATCGCCGAATCGATCCAGCGCCGTTTCGACGACCTGGACTATCTGTTCGACATCGGCGAACTGGACCTGAATATCTCGGGCTGCATGAACGCCTGCGGTCACCACCACGTCGGCCATATCGGCATTCTCGGCGTGGACAAGAAAGGTGAAGAGTTCTACCAGGTCTCGCTCGGTGGCAGCGCCAGTCGTGACGCCAGCCTGGGCAAGATCCTCGGCCCGTCGTTCGCTCAGGAAGACATGCCGGACGTGATCTCGAAGCTGATCGACGTGTACGTGGAACAACGGACCGAAGACGAACGCTTCATCGACACTTATCAGCGTATTGGCATCGACCTCTTCAAGGAACGCGTCTATGCAGCGAATCATTAAAAACAACGAGGTCGTCGACGAAACCTGGCACCTGCTGCCCAAAGATTTCAACATCGACGAAATCAGCAACTGCGACGACCTGATCGTCCCGTTGCAGCTGTGGCGTGAGCACGCCCGCATGCTCAAGGCCCGCGATGGCGGTCTGGGTGTGTGGCTGGACGCTGACGAAGAAGCCGAGGAAATCGGCGATGACGTGGACCAGTTCCAGGTGATTGCCCTGAACTTCCCGGCATTCACTGATGGCCGCAACTACTCCAACGCCCGCCTGCTGCGTGACCGCTATGGTTTCAAAGGCGAGTTGCGAGCGATTGGCGACGTGCTGCGCGACCAGCTGTTCTACATGCGCCGCTGCGGCTTCGATGCCTTCGCCCTGCGCGCAGACAAAGACCCTTACGATGCACTGGAAAGCCTCAAGGACTTCTCGGTGACCTATCAGGCCGCCACCGACGAACCGCTGCCGCTGTTCCGTCGCCGCTGACGATCATGCCCCCGGACCTGCAACAGCAGGTCCGGGGGCATGCACTTAATGCCTAGCGCCCCCCAATCGGCCATTCCCCTCACCGTCCAGCAATGACAGGCCCGGGTTTCGGGTCAATGCTTCGTGGGTCAAGCGTAACCGCACCTGCTGATTTTCATTTCTCAGATTGTCCATTATCGCCATCACTTGCCGCGACGCGACTTCACGGGACAGTTCATTGTGCCGTTCCAGTTGTGCCATGGACGCCGCACAGCGTTCAAGGGCAACGGAAAACTCCTCTTCATGGGTCGTCATCAAGTATTCAGACCAGAATTCCTCGCTGCTCATCGACTGCGGCAGTTGCGAAGTCTGTTCAGCCGTGGCGACCTTGCGATACACCCGATTGATCTGCGCGTCAGAGACCTCGACCTCAAGTTGCACATTCAAAGCATCGGGCTGAGCCGGCAGCTCCAGGCGGTTCGCCAGCCGCACCCGGTAAAGCAGACTCAGTTCCATTGTCTGCTCGCGTGTGAACGAACCCGACCGGGCTCGATGAGCAGCGTCCATTGAGGCTTGTCGTTCGACCTCCTGTAATCGAAACCGCCCTCGCAGCAGTCGGATCAGGCGCCCTTCCAGCGACTCGGCAGCGGTATGATCCGCTGCCGCCCTTGAACACAGGACTCTGACTTCGAGATCGCTGAAAACCTCAGCAGCATTGGCCGTGCTTACTCGGCCAGACCTGGCCATACGAAAGAGCGTACGACGAAGCCTGTCGTCCTCGCACGCAGCCTCCAGCACTGACCAGACTCGCTGAGTCAGCTGACCCAGTGAGCGTGAATAATCGGCAGTGCCACGCAATAGCAACAGGGCCTCGAAAAAAGGCCTGGATTGCGGATCGGCGGACAGCGCCGACCAGACCTCTTTCACCCGGGAAACCTTTACTGCAGGCAAGCCGGTCACCCAATCCGAGCTTGTGCCTTCGGACGGCGAGCGCGCTGCACTCACATACTCAGAAGTGATGACCCCCAGGTTGATTCCCCGGGATTGCTGATAGGCGGCAATCGCCTGCAGGCTCGTGGCCGATAACGGATTGCCATCGGCGTTGGTTCCTCTGTTCAACACCTCAGGCGCATTGAACACGGCCCCGGGAATGTCGACGATTCGATTGTCGCGCAGATCGAGGGTCTCCAGAGCCGTCAGCCCCTCCATGTCGGCCGGCCACTCGCTGATGCCGGTTTCTCGCAACCCCAAGTGACGCAGTCTGCGCAGCGAAGCGATCCGCGGCGGGCGGCCCAGCATCGGATTGAAACTTAGATCCAGCGACTGCAAATGCTCAAGAGGGGCCAGAGCATTCGGGGACTGATCAATCAACCAGATCCGGTTGTCACTCAGATCCAGCACCCTCAGCCCGGGCATTGTTTCAATCGCACGGGGAATGCGCGTCAGTTCATTGCCGGCCAGGCTCAACATGCGCAAACCCGGAAAACTGTGCAGGAAGCTGTTCAGCCCGGCACCGGCTCCCACGGCACTCATGTGCAACGCGTCGACATGGCTGAAGTCGCCAATCATGACCGGCATGTCGCCCAAAGGCATCGCGTCGAATGCCAGGCGATGTGAAACGAGGCCGGTGGCCGTGGACACGCATGATTCCCGGCGCCAGGCGCGCAATATCGCACGTGTCGCCCGTGCCTTGTTCCGGGTGGGCACCTGTTGCCTGGGTTCATCGCCCACCTGGTAATAGGTATTGCGGTGAGTCCAGCGCTCCAGCGCTTGGAGCAACGCCTGGTATTGCTCTCGCACGTGCTCCAGTGTCCTGATGGCTACCACCTCATCGCTGTCCAGAGTCGCCAGAAACTGATCGATCTGTACGGACGAAAATGAGGGATACAGCTCACGAGCGCGTTGCAGCAGGACGGCAGACCGACGCGTTACCGTCGCTGAGTCCGCCGTCAGCGGACGGGAGAGCTCGATTCGTCGATCCGCCAACCCCATGGGCGAGCGATAACGCACGGCGACCCTTGTGCTCCCCGACACGGTGTTGACTTGCGTGCGCCGCTCCAGCGCCAGAGAGGTGATCTTGCGGCGCAATTCATCAGCTCCCGCCTCGGCCCCCAATGCACGACGACTGTGCACAGGGAGACTTTCCCAAAGAACCCGAAAAAAATCTGTACGGGTGCGTGTCAATGAGCTGGATACGAGATTCTCCTCAGTGCCCAGACCCTCATATCGGTCTGCACAGGTTTCGATAAAAACCTTGTAACGTGCATCACGCGGGCCAACACACGCGTTTTCCTCGCCATGTACAGCCCAATCGCGAATCTCTATGAATACATCAGCAGGCCAGCCCGGCAGATGAGTCAAGGTATCAAGGATCAACTGGTTCACGTCCCGACCACTGGCGGCGTCGAGGTACAACCCTTCGCAGGCACGATTCAGACGCAAAATCTGTTGATACCGTCGCGCCTCTTCGGCCAGTCGCAGCGGCACCTTGCCAGACTCAAGCTGCTGCCATTCGCTGGCATCAGCGTGGCGTACCAATTCATCGGCGACACTGGCCGGCAGGTTCGCGAATGCCTTGCGGATCGGCTCGGCCTGTGGCCGTTCGATAAGGTCCGCCCGACGATACAGGCGGTCCATCAGCGCCATTCGCTGAAACAGCGCCAGTTCGCCAATGTGCGAGGTCAGCAATGTGGCCTGAACGCCCGGGTCTTCGCTCGCCTCCCCCAACAGATGCAAGCGTTCGCTCTCGTTCAGTGCCGCCAGCAACGGAACATGGAACGCCCCTTTTTGCACGTCCTCCTGCGTGATCGCCACGGTTCGAGAAGCATTGAGCGCACCGTACCGTGCGACTTCGATTGCCTGGGTATCCCTGACAACGATCATGAGATCCTGCGGCCATTCTCCCTCGGATGTCAGCAGATACAATTGCAGGTCCGCGTCTGCCAGCCGTGTGGGCGAAGATGACGCCACAGACGCCATGAATCGCCCTGCATCAGCGTCCGCCTGAAAGCGCCGAACGGCGTCCGTCAGTATCGCCGGGGGTCTGCTGCAGTTAATGATCACCTGACGCATCACGGGCTCGTCGACATTGCTGGCGGCGAGGATTTGCAAGACGCGCTCATCCGGCAGGGTTTCTTCGCGATACCCCATGCGACGAAACAGCGTGAGCGAATCCCAATCCTGTGGCGATTCGCTTTGATGTCGCCATGCTCCGAACCCATTGGTCTCGAGCTGCGGCCTGTATCGGGCCGAGCGGAACGGACTGCCGACCTCCCACAAGCCGCTGCCCGGCACCGGATGGACCGCCATTACGTCATTCCCCAATCTGAGAAACTGATCGTTGCCGTGCAGGATCAAGCCTCGCTGATCGGGCGAAAACAGGCCTGGCGCAGTTTGCGGCAGACGAAATGCCGACAGGTCACGGCTCCAGAGCCGCCGGGCATTCCATGCAACCGGCACATGCTGAAGCCTCTGTACGAAACTTGATGAGCGCACGGCCCGGTAGGTTCTGCCTGCGGCAGCACCACCAGCGGAAAGCGTCGCCATGACTATCAGATTTTCAAGGGTATCGAACAGGTAGTCGGTCGCACTCTCCTGATCGCCATGCGCCCAGCTGTCAATGCCCTCGTAGACTTCATTGAGCAACTGTAGTCCGGCCACGCCACACATGAGCTCTCCCAGAAGCGGTACGAACGAAACCAGAAACAACAATGCATTGATTCCGATGGACTCGTAGAGCTCCAGCCTTTCCTGACGTGTTTTTTCATCCTCATCGTCCGTAGCGACCACCATCATTCTGGCATCGGCACGTACTTGCGCGGCGCGATGCTCGAAGACCGCCAGAAAGAGATCTGTTTTCGCACGGCCTTCAGGACTCACAACCGTCAGTGGCAGATACGGGGTCTCAAACGGGAGATGCAAAGGCGTGACGTTCAACAACCGTACCTCCACGCCGTTGAGAAAGGTCGGACGATCCCGCAACGTGACAAAGCGCATGAATGACTTCAGGAAGTCGGCGCTCTTCAAGCGCTTGCTCAATTCGATCTCGACGTCATGAAAGGACGCATACTCCCTCAGCGGCTGATCCGGGTCTTGCGGCAGGTAAACGACGCAACGATCAGCATCGCCGGAATCCGCCATGACCGAACCAATGACCATGGGCCCTCTCAGTTTGACACCCAGCATTTCGAGACTCTGATAATCGAGCGTCTTGCTGCCAGGCTGCGAAACGGCAACCGAACCGAGCGCTTGATAAACATTGGCGCTGATGTGCCCGCGCAAATAGGCGATATGCCTGTCGACTTCAAACCGGTCACGCCAATACGTGATCGAAGTAGCCTGAAGCGTTGCAGGCCGAGATCCATCACCAAACAATGCTTCGACATGTTTACGGTATTGCTTCCCGAGATCCAGTTCGCGACACAATATTGCGAACTCATGGGGTTCGATGGCCAATAGGCGATTGGCGTCCCCGGTCACTCGCTGCGGAATGTAAAGCAAGGAGCGTTCGTGATAACTGTCAGCCCGTGTTTCGGACAGTTCGAAGTTCTCGCAAGCGGCGCTCAACAGATCTCTGCCTATAGGCAATATCAGTTTCTTGCGCAGCCCCAGCAGGCTTGATGTCGAGCGCACATGCTGGAATAGCGCACCGGCGACATCGAACGGCTCCCCCAACCGTGCTGACATGGCCTGGCTCAGCAATGGCGCACAAAAGCTTTCCGGGGATTTCAATGCCTGTAATTGTTCGAGCGAGTTCTTACGGGACTTGTAGCTGGACCTCAGGCTGTTATAGAGGTTTTCTCGATCATTGGCTGATGCGTTAAGCAGCCAGGCCGGCATTTGTTGTTTCATTAGCTCAAAAAAAATGCCCTGTTCGACTGACGTCATTTCAGGCATTTCTTCAACACGATCTTTAACATCCATGTCCGACAACCATCATCTGAAAAATGATTAATCAGATTAAGGACTACGCGACCTCGAAAACAGCGGGATTAATTGATGTTTTCACATTCAATAAAACAACAATGCGAGGCAATACAAGAAATATATACGACAGAAGTATACGTTGAAGTTGATATACGCTCGTATGGCAGATTCCACACGAGCGTAGAACCCGTTACCAGAACCGTTGCTGAGTCAGCCGGCTCCACCAGTTCAGCAACACGCGATCCACCGAACCGCTGGCCGCCATGCCGATCCGCTCCTGCAGGCTTTTGCGCTCGGCATAGTGCAGGTGGTAGACCTCGGCGTTTTTCGCCCGGTCCGCCAGGTACTCGTCACTGGTCTTGAGTTCGTCCACCAGTTGTTTTTCCAGCGCCGCGAGGCCGAGCCAGACTTCACCGGTGGCGACTTCGTCGATCGCCAGTTGCGGGCGATAACGAGCGACGAAGTTCTTGAACAGCTTATGGGTGATGTCCAGGTCTTCCTGGAACTTTTCCCGGCCCTTCTCGGTGTTTTCGCCAAATACCGTCAGGGTGCGCTTGTATTCGCCAGCGGTGAGTACTTCGAAATCGATGTCATGTTTTTTCAGCAGCCGGTTGACGTTGGGCAACTGCGCAACCACGCCGATGGAACCAAGAATCGCGAATGGCGCACTGATGATCTTCTCGCCGATGCACGCCATCATGTAGCCGCCGCTGGCCGCCACCTTGTCGATGCATACGGTCAACGGCACGCCGGCTTCACGGATACGCGCCAGTTGCGACGACGCCAGACCATAGCTGTGCACCATACCGCCACCGCTTTCAAGACGCAGGACGACTTCGTCCTTCGGTGTGGCCAGGGTCAGCAAGGCAGTGATTTCATGGCGCAGGCTCTCGGTAGCGGAGGCCTTGATGTCGCCATCGAAATCCAGCACGAACACCCGGGGTTTGCTTTCGGGGTGCTTCTTCTGTTTCTTCTCGGATTTGGCCTCGCCCTTGCGCAGGGCCTTGAGCTGCTCCTTGTCGAGCAGGGTCTGCTCCAGGCGTTCACGCAAACCTTTATAGAAATCGTTGAGCTTGCTGACCTGCAACTGGCCTGCGGCTTTACGCCGGCCCTTGCTGCGCAACGCAGCGAAACTGGCCAGCACCACCAGAATGGCGATGACCAGTGTGACGGTCTTGGCCAGGAAACTGGCGTATTCAGTCAAAAACTCCACAGTGACTCCTTCAAACGATGCGCCGTTGAAAAACGCGCGCGGGGATTGGCTCCAGCATACTCATGCACTCGCCCGGCGGCCAGCCGTGAAACCTCTGGAAACAGCCCTGTAACGGGCATTTCAAACAAGCGTATGTTTTTTCATTGACAGCTCTACGCCATCCCCATAACCTCGCCACAACCTTCAACGTACCGGGATGACGCGGACGTGGGCAGCATCTACTTGATTCGACATGGCCAGGCCTCCTTCGGTGCAGACGACTATGACGTCCTGTCGCCGACCGGTGTACGCCAGGCAGAGATCCTCGGCCGCCACCTCGCCGAACTCGGCGTCAGCTTCGACCGTTGTCTGTCCGGTGACCTGCGCCGTCAGCAGCACACGGCCAACAGCGCGCTGGAACAGTTCGCCGCTTTCGGTCTGCCGGTCCCCGCCGTGGAAATCGATTCGGCCTTCAACGAGTTCGACGCCGACGCAGTGATTCGCGCCCTGCTCCCGGCCATGCTGCCCGAAGAACCCGAAGCACTGGAAATCCTGCGCAATGCCGCTCAGAACCGTGGTGAGTTTCAGCGCATCTTCGCCCTGATCATCGAGCGCTGGCTGGCCGGCACCTACGACACACCGGGGCTGGAAAGCTGGCTTGGTTTTGTCGAGCGGGTCCAGGCCGGCCTGAACCGCATACTCGATCAAGCCGATAACACCCAGAAAATCGCGGTCTTCACCTCGGGCGGCACCATCACCGCCCTGCTCCACCTGATTACGCAAATGCCTGCACGCCAGGCCTTTGAGCTGAACTGGCAAATCGTCAACACCTCGCTCAACCAGCTGAAGTACCGCGGTCGCGAGGTGGCTCTGGCTTCCTTCAACAGTCATGCACACCTGCAACTGCTGAAGGCCCCGGAACTCATCACTTTTCGCTGAGTCCGGATTACTGTGACCCTGCTGCAATCAACCAAAAAGGATCGAACCATGACCTCCGTAGCTGATGCCGTAAAAGCAATGCAAGCCAAGTTCAACCCAGCCGCTGCTGCCGGTCTGGATCTGATCTTCGGTTTCAACATCACTGACGAAGACAAGCACTACGCCCTGATCGTCAAAGACGGCACTTGCGACATCCAGGAAGGCGAAAACGCCGACGCCAACTGCACGCTCGTGCTGGACAGCGAAACCCTGAAAGGCATCGTCAGCGGCGAAACCGACGGCATGCAAGCCTTCATGGGCGGCAAGCTGCGCGTTGAAGGCGACATGATGCTGTCGATGAAACTGTCCGAGCTGTTCCCGGCGTAAGACTGCAGCCAGTCTGCAAACAAATCCCGCCCCTGTGGCGGGATTTGTCGTTTCAGGCGTTCAAACCGGCAAACGATGCCGCCAGCAACTCCCGCGTATATGGATGTTTCGCCGAGCCGAACAACTCGTCCGTCTCCCCTCGCTCCACCACCTCGCCATCCTTCATCACGATCAGGTCGTGGGCCAGCGCCCGCACTACTGCCAGGTCATGGCTTATGAACAAATACGTCAGCCCATGTTCCCGCTGTAACCGACGCAACAGCGCAACGATCTGTTTCTGCACCGTGCGATCCAGTGCCGAAGTAGGTTCGTCCAGCAGGATCAAATCCGGCTTGAGCACCAGCGCCCGAGCGATGGCTATGCGTTGCCGCTGCCCCCCGGAAAACTCGTGGGGATAGCGATGACGTGTCGCCGGGTCGAGTCCTACGTCCCGTAACACATCGATCACGGCCTGCTCGCGCTCCTGCGCGTTCAAGTTACTGTGAACCTGCAAACCTTCGGCGATGATCTGCTCCACGCACAAGCGCGGACTGAGGCTGCCGAACGGGTCCTGAAACACCACTTGCAGGCGCTTGCGCAGCGGCCGCAGTTGTTTGCCGCTCAAATGTTCCAGCGCTTCACCCTCGAAGCGGATACTGCCCTCGGCATCGATCAGGCGCAGGATCGCCTGCCCGAGGGTGGATTTTCCCGAACCGGATTCACCGACGATTCCCAGGGTCCGGCCACGTTGCAGGCTCAGATCAATGCCATTGACCGCGTGCAGCCAAGACTTGCGGCGCAGCCAGCCACCACCGAGCCGGAAGCGCACATTGAGATCGCGCACTTGCAGCAGATCCTCCGCACCGCCCCTTTGCAGCGCCTCGCCGCCGGGTTCGGCGTTGAGCAGTTCGATGCTGTAGGGATGCTGCGGCGCCCGGAATAACTGCTCGCAAGTTGCTTGTTCGACGATCTCGCCGGCGCGCATCACTGCCACCCGCTGGGCGATGGTGCGCACCAGATTCAAGTCATGACTGATGATCAGCAGCGCCATGCCCAGTCGTTGTTGCAGATACTTGAGTAACAGCAGGATCTTGCGTTGCACGGTAACGTCGAGGGCAGTGGTCGGCTCGTCGGCGATCAGCAGCTGCGGCTCGCAGGCCAGCGCCATGGCAATCATCACCCGTTGCCGTTGCCCGCCGGAGAGCTGATGGGGGTAAGCCTTCAAGCGTTCGTGGGGGCGTTGAATGCCCACAAGGTCCAAAAGCTCCAGAATCCGTCTGCGCGCCGCCGCGCCCGCAAGCCCCTTGTGCAATGCAAGGCTTTCGCCCAGTTGCCGCTCGATGCTGTGCAGCGGGTTCAGCGAACTCATCGGTTCCTGAAAGATCATCGCGATCCGGTTGCCGCGCAATTGCCGCAGATAGCGCTCATGCACGCCAATCAACTCTTCACCCTCATAGCGGATGCTGCCATCAATCTGCGTAATGTTCGGATCAAGCAATTGCAGGATGCTGTGGGCCGTCACCGACTTGCCGGAACCGGACTCGCCCACCAGCGCCAGGCACTCACCCGGGCGGATGTCGAGGTCGATGCCGTGGACCACTTCCTGGCCTTTGAAGGCCACGCGCAGGTCGCGTATTTCGATCAGATGTTCACGCATATCAAGTCCTCGGGTCGAAGGCATCACGGCAGGCTTCGCCGATGAAGACGAGCAATGAAAGAATCAGCGCAAGCGCAAAGAACGCCGTCAGGCCCAGCCACGGCGCTTGCAGATTGGTCTTGCCCTGACCGATCAACTCACCCAGCGAAGCGCTGCCCGCCGGCATGCCGAAGCCGAGAAAGTCCAGTGCCGACAAGGTCGCAATCGCCCCGGTAAGAATGAACGGCAGGTACGTCAGCGTCGCACTCATGGCATTGGGCAGAATGTGCCGCACGATCACCTGCGCATTGCCGACACCCAGCGCCCGCGCGGCTTTCACATACTCCAGACCTCGACTGCGCAGGAACTCGGCACGCACCACGTCCACCAGGCTCAGCCAGGAAAACAGCGCCATGATCCCCAGCAGCCACCAGAAATTCGGCTCGACGAACCCGGACAGAATGATCAGCAGATACAGCACCGGCAGCCCCGACCAGACCTCCAGCAAACGCTGCCCGAGCAGATCGACCCAACCGCCGTAATAGCCTTGCAACGCGCCGGCGGCGATGCCGATAAGCGCACTGGTGGCGGTCAGTGCCAAGGCAAACAGCAGCGACACCCGCGTGCCGAAAATCACCCGCGCCAGTACATCCCGCGCCTGATCATCGGTACCCAGCCAGTTCTCGCCAGAGGGCGGGCTCGGTGCCGGTTCCGTGAGGTCGTAATTGACCGTGTCGAAACCGAACGGGATAGGCGCAAACCACATTCGCCCGCCCTGCCCCTCGATCAGCTCGCGCACCTGGGCGCTGCGATAGTCCGGTTGAAATGACAGCTCGCCGCCGAAATCCTGCTCGGTGTAACGCTTGAAGGCCGGGAAATACCATTCACCTTGAAACGTCACCAGCAGCGGTTTGTCGTTGGCGACCAGTTCACCTCCAAGGCTCAATCCGAAGAGTGCGAGAAACAGCCACAATGACCACCAGCCGCGACGATGAGCCTTGAAGCGCGCCCAGCGGCGCTGCCCGATGGGGGAAAGTGTCAGCATCAGGCAGCCCTCGCCGTAAAGTCGATACGCGGATCGACCAGCGTGTAGCACAGGTCGCCCAGCAGTTTTATCAAGAGCCCGAACAGGGTGAAGATGAACAGCGAACCGAACACCACCGGGTAATCCCGCGACACCGCCGCTTCGTAGCTCAGGCGTCCGAGGCCGTCGAGGGAGAAGATCACCTCGATCAGCAGCGAGCCGCCGAAAAACACCGTCACCAGTGCCTGGGGCAACCCGGCGACCACCAGCAGCATCGCATTGCGAAACACATGGCCGTACAACACCTGCCGCTCGCTCAGCCCCTTGGCCCGGGCCGTGACCACATACAGCCGCGAGATTTCGTTGAGAAAACTGTTCTTGGTCAGGATCGTCAGGGTCGCGAACCCGCCGATCACCAGCGCACTGACCGGCAATACCAGATGCCAGAAGTAATCCGCCACCTTGCCCCACAGCGTCAGCTCGGCGAAGTTGTCCGAAACCAGACCTCGCACCGGAAACCAGTCCAGCGCGGTGCCGCCGGCAAACACCACGATCAACAGCAGGGCGAACAGAAAACCGGGCATCGCATAACCGATGATGATCGCCGCGCTGCTCCAGACATCGAACGCCGATCCGTTGTGCACAGCCTTGCGAATGCCCAGCGGGATCGACACCAGATAGGTGATCAACGTCGCCCACAGCCCCAGCGACAAGGTCACCGGGAGTTTCCGCCAGATCAGTTCAGTGACCGTCGCGCCTCGGAAGAAACTCTTGCCGAAGTCCAGTTGCGCGTAGCTTTTGAGCATCAGCCACAGGCGCTCGCTGGCGGGCTTGTCGAAACCGTACTGGCGCTCGATATCGGCCACCAGTTTCGGGTCCAGGCCACGGCTCGCGCGGGACTCGCCGCCGATGGTTTCGACATGGCTAGCGCCTACCGCCCCGCCGACACCGATTCCCTGCAGACGGGCGATGGCCTGCTCCACGGGACCTCCGGGCGCAGCCTGTACGATCACGAAGTTCACCAGCAGAATCGCCAACAGGGTCGGCACGATCAGCAGCAGGCGCCGCAAGCTATAACCCCACATGGGCGAACTCCTTTTGCTGTTTTTGCGCCTGAGTGGCGGTCAACGCCGTGGAACTGATTTCCCACCAGGTGTCGAGGCCGGCGTCATACAGCGGTGCAATTGCCGGCCGGCCGAAACGGTTCCACCACACAGTGGAAATGCCCGGCGGGTAATAGTTGGGAATCCAGTAGTAGCCCCACTGCAGCACCCGATCCAGGGTACGGGCATGGCGCAAGAGACTTTCACGGCTGTCGGCCTGCACCACGCCTTCGAGCAACGCATCAACCGCCGGATCGCGCAGCACCATGTAGTTGTTGGAGCCCGGATCATCGGCACCGTCGGAACCAAAGTAATTGAACATTTCACGGCCCGGCGCCTGACTCACCGGGTAACCGACGACGATCATGTCGTAGTCGCGATTGCGCACGCGGTTGGTGTATTGCGCGGTGTCAACCTGACGGATATCGAAACCGATGCCGATCTGCGCAAGGTTGCGTTTGAACGGCAACAGCAAACGCTCGAAGCCTTTCTGGCCGTTGAGAAAAGTGAATCGCAGCGGCTCGCCGGCAGCGTTGACCAGTTGATCGCCATGGGGTTTCCAGCCGGCGGCCTCCAGCAGTTTCAACGCCTGCAACTGTTGCGCGCGAATGTTGCCGCTACCGTCGGTACGCGGCGCTTCGAATACCTGGCTGAACACTTCATCGGGGATCTTGCCGCGCCAGGGTTCGAGGATCTTCAACTCTTCGGCGTCCGGCAATTGCGTGGCCGACAGCGCGCTATGGGAAAAAAAACTGCGCTGGCGCAGGTACATGCTGCGCATCATCTGCCGGTTGCTCCATTCGAAATCCCAGAGCATGGCAATCGCCTGCCGCACACGGCGATCCTGAAACATCGGTTTCTGCAGGTTGAAGACGAAACCCTGAGTCCCTTGAGCCGCGCCGGGTGCGAGGTGTTCACGCAACAACTTGCCCTGCTCCAGCGCTGCGCCGGCATAACCGATGGTGTAACTGGTGGCGGAGAATTCGCGGTTGTAATCGAAGCCGCCAGCCTTGAGTACTTGTCGCGACACGTCGGTGTCGGCGAAGAACTCCACACTCAACTGATCGAAGTTATAGAGCCCGCGGCTGACCGGCAGATCCTTGCCCCACCAGTCCTGAACCCGCTGGAATTTCACACTGCGACCGGCATCCACCGCGCTGACCCTATAAGGGCCGCTGCCGGGCGGAATCTCGAAACCGACGCCTTCGGCAAAGTCCCGCGTGCGCCACCAGTGCTCGGGCAGCACGGGCAGCACCGCCAGATCCAGCGGCAAGGTGCGGCTTTCGTTATTCTTGAAGACGAAGCGCACCTGGGTTGGCGATTCGACCTGCACCTCGGCGACATCGCGAAACTGCTGTCGGTACTTCAGGCTGCCCTGAGTGGTAAACAGTTCGAAGGTGTAGCGCACGTCCTCGGCGGTGATTGGCGTACTGTCTTCAAAACGCGCCTCTGGATTGAGATAGAAACGTACCCAGCGTCGATCCGCATCCAGCTCCATCCGCTGCGCCACCAGACCGTAGACGCTGTAGGGTTCATCCTTGCTGCGATAAGCCAGCGGCGCATAAAGCCAGCCGTCGATTTCCGCGACCCCGGTGCCTTTGTCGATGTAGGGAATCAGGTGATCGAACGGACCGCTTTCCAGCGAAGAACGCCGCAAGCTGCCGCCCTTGGGCGCATCGGGATTGGCGTAGGCCAGGTGCTGAAAGTCCGGGGCGTACTTCGGGGCTTCGCCGTAGACCGTGAGGGCATGCTGAGGCTGAGCAAATATCGCCGGGCTCAGCAGAAGACATACGCCCAGCAAAGTGAGTCTGGAAAACATGGGCAGATCCTTTAACCGCGTGCCTGCCTGATTGTTTTGTGCAACAGGCCGGCATTTTTTATAGGGCCGGTTTTAGAACGATGGGTTACTAAAACCGGCCATTTCTGGTCGTTCTCAGAACTTGTAGTTGAGCCGCGTGTACAGCGTTCGCCCGAACGGGTCGCCGTATTTCGGGTCGTAGCCGCTCTGAAACGTGTAGGTCTGGTTACTGAATGGCGGCTCGCGATCGAACAGGTTTTTCACCCCCAGCGTCACCGCCAGGGTCTTGCGCCAGGTGTAGGTGCCGGCCATGTCCCAGACGTTGCAGGAGCCAACGTAATCGTGGCTCTCGCGGTCCGAGTCGTGATAACCGCTGGTGTAGCGGTTGGTCAGACTCGCGCCAAACGGGCCGTAGTTCCAACTGCCAGTCAGGCTGTGGCGCCAGCGGGCCACTGCGCCGGCCGACGCGAAGTCCCCCCCGCGAAAATCTCCAAGCTTGTCGATGAAATCGCCCTTGAGCTGCTGCTGATACTCATAACGGCTGACATAGGTCCCTTGCAGGCCGATGCCGAAATCACCGAAGGAAGTGCTCGGCAGGCGATAGTCGAAGCTCACGTCGACGCCGTTGGTCTTGATCTTGCCAAGGTTGGCCAGACCGGTAACGACGTGATCGATGGAGCCGTCAGGCTTGCGGATCAAACGTTCCGGATACAGTTCCGGGTTCTCGAAAACCGCCGATTCGGGGAATTCGGCGATCTGGTTGGCGATGCTGATCCACCAGAAATCCAGCCCGGTGGTCAGGCGATCGAACGGCTGATAAACAAAACCGACGGTGACGTTGCGCGCGGTTTCCGGGCTCAGGTCCGTGTTGCCGCCCGTGGTCCGGTTGAACTGCTGGGCACAGTCGCGGTTGGCAATGCCGCCGTTGCTCGGATTGCCACCGGCACACAGGCGCGGGTCGTTGTAGTTGGCGTTGGTGAAGGTGGTGAAATTCGGGTTATAGAGTTCATACAGCGACGGTGCGCGGAAACCTTCGCTGTACGCGCCGCGTACCACCAGTTCCTTGAACGGCTGGAAACGGAACGAGTATTTCGGGTTGGTCGTGCTTCCGAAATCGCTGTACTTGTCGTGTCGCACGGCGGCGGACAATTCCAGGCTATCGAGTACCGGGACATTGACCTCGGCATATTGCGCCGAGACGCTGCGATCCCCTGACACGCTGCCGTTGGGGTCCACGCCGAGACTCTGCACATCACCGGCAAACGCAGTGAAGTCCTGATGGAAGTCTTCCTTGCGGTATTCGCCGCCCAGCGCCAATGCCGATGGACCGGCGCCGAACCAGTCGCCGATCTCGCGGCTGACACGGCCGTCAATCGCCTTCACCCGACCCACGGCAGTTGCGTAATCGCCGTCCACCGCGTTGGCCGCCAGCAATGCCGAACCGGCAGCCGTCTGCGGCCCGAACGGGTTGATCACGCCATTGGCGATCCCCTGGCTTACGGCGCGGTCGTTCACGTAGCCACTGCGGATCGTGTTGACCACTTTGTTCTGGTTGTACGAAGCGCCAAGGTTGTAATCCCACCCAACCAGCGTGCCGTCGAAACTCAACAGCAGGCGCTGACCGGTGTTGTCGTCTTCGTGACGGCGGGCACCGACCGCAGTTTCGCGCCAGTTCACGTCCACCGGTTGCGTTGAATCAAGGGCAAAACCGCTCGGCCCGGGGGTGATGCCGTTGCCCGGATAAAATGCCGTACCAGGATTGACCTGATTACCCATCAGGGTGCCGGGTCCGATCTGTGTGCGGTTTTCATTGCGCGCCCAGAAGTATTCGAGGCTGACGTTGTGATCGTCCGATAGCTTGCCGGTGGCTTTGGCGAAGGCCGAGGTCTTTTCGGTTTCCGGGACCAGATCGAGGTAATTCCACAGACTCTGGCGGCAGATACCGTTACGTGACAGCAGACCCGGTGCATTGCAACCGGAACCGGCCAATGGATTGGTAGCGTTGCTGCCCTGGCTCCAGTTGGCGGGCGACGCCGTGCCGGAGGTGTAATCAAGCCCTCGCCCCGGCTGATAGTTGTAGGTATAGGCACGATCTTCGGCGGCCAGGCGTTGCTGCTTGTCGTAACTCACAACGCCGAAGACGTTGAAGCGATCGTCCTGCAAATCACCGAAGCCCCAACTGCCGCTGAAGTTACGGCTTTCACCGCCGCCGGAATGAGTCGGCGTGTCGTAACTCGTGCTGATCTGACCTTCGGTGAGGCTGGTCTTGGTGATGAAGTTGATCACCCCACCGATGGCATCGGTGCCATACAACGCCGAAGCCCCATCGCGCAGCACTTCGACCCGGTCGATGGCGGCGAACGGGATGGTGTTGAGATCCACACCGGAGCCATTGATGGCGTTGGTCGCGTTGTTGCTCAAGCGGCGCCCGTTGAGCAGCACCAGCGTCTTGTTCGGGCCAATGCCTCGCAAGTCGGCATAAGACGCCCCGCCACTGCTCGACCCCACCGAACGTCCGGAACCTACGGACGACTGGTTGGCAGAGATCCGGTTGACCAGTTCTTCAGTCGTCGTCACACCTTGCTTCTGCAGTTCCTCCACCCGAAGGATCGTGACCGGTACCGCCGTTTCGGCATCGACCCGGCGGATCGCGGTGCCGGTGACTTCGACCCGTTGCAATTGGGTCGTCGGTTCTGTGGCATTGCTTTCGGCAGCGATGGCCGGCAACGTGTTGATTGCCAGCAGCAAGGCCAGGCTCAAAGGGGATTTAACGGGTGAAAAATGAATCATGAAAAGCCATCCCTGCGTTTTGGTTTATGCAGGGATGTGCGATGGCATGAAGGGATTTATAGGGCGCGGTTTAGACCGTTGGGTGATGAGGTTATGCAAATAGACAAGCCAGCTCATCAGCTCAAAACCATTTCCTTCAGTAACCGGGTATCCAGTCCAAATCGTTCCTGAGAAACCATCCTGAACTGCCCCTCCGCCAGATCGCAGCTCACCAGCAAGTTCCACGAATGCCGGGTTGCCACCGAGGGAATCAGTACAAACGGATGTTCAGCCAGTAAAGCGTCGGCAAACAATCGCTGATTGGGTGACGGCCGTGCAGGGCTCAGCCAGTAAGGGTTCGGCACCTCTTCAGGCTGCACGATTTTTACCTTCGCATTGTTGATGACTTCGAAACACGTCAAAACATAAGGCTCACGGTCCAGAGCATCGAAACTGCGGTTGGCTGCCACCTCCAGAATGGCCGACGACGGATCGACTGACGCGTAGACGACGCGTCGTCCGGGTATATTCCATCGACCGCCTTTCAGCCTCGATCCGATCCCGCTGTCCCACGTACCTCCGTAAACCTCGCGATCAAGCCGCCATGCATACCAATGTTTGTCCCACGGCAAGGGGTTCATGGGTAAACCCCATAGATCAGTTGCCCCAGATACTGCTCCACCATCTGAAAACCCAATGGATGCAGGGTCAATTCCAGCGGCACGCGACCGTTAAAATAGGTAGAGGGTTTCTGCATCCAGTCCTCCGCCCGTGATTGCCCTCCGAAGGCCCGAATGGCCAACTCCAGCACCAATGCATATTGGTAGGCGATGACACTCTGCTGCGGGTCAAGCCGTACCGGTTTTCCTTCCTTCAGCAGCCGCCGTACCGTTCTGACCGACATGCCAGTGATGAGTTTGACCACGTCACCGTGCTGATAAAGCTCAGACGTTGAAAGCATGTCGACGACGTCGTTCAACTCAAAGCCTTCATCCGTGAGGTGAACGATCAGCATGGCGTCATCACCGATGTTCCGGCCATGCACGAGCAATTCGACAGGCTTGCCCACAACCTTCTTCAAGCCCGTCAACCGGGGTACTTTTGCACTGGGCAACGCGACGTCCTCCATGGGACATCTGGCACGATCAACGCGCCATTGATGGCAGGTGGAATAAGCAGGCGTTTCGTATTCGAGGTGTGCAGTACGCATGATCCATCCATTATCAGAGGCCTGAACGTCCAGGCCGTGTACGACTTCAATGTCACAGCCGATGCTATAGATCACGCTTCCGACGACCAACCTGAAAAAGTCGTCGGAAATATCCCTGTTTTCACGCAAAACCAGCTTGTTTCCGTAGGACGTTCCCGAGGAAAAGTCTCATCCCCCGAAGTGATAACTCACATCCAGCCACCACTGCCGCCCATACGGGTCGTAGTTGCCGGTGGGGTAATACGGCCAGCCGGCCGAGTCGTCATGTTTGACCTGATTGAGCAGGTTGTTGACGGTCAGTCCGACACTCGCCCGGTCGTTCAAGCGATAGCGCGCACTGGCATTGAACACTGTCCACGGTGACAGACGCCCGTCGCCCGCGCCGTTGGTGACGGAGCCATAACGGATGCCCATCAGGGTCGCCGTGGCCTTCTGGTAATCCCAGGTCAGGCTGGCATTGACCTTGCTGCGCCAGTCGTAGTTGCTGCGCGAAGTGCGCAAGTCCTGGGTCGGAGCTTCGTCCGATTCCTTGTAGAAATGCGACAGCACCAGGGTGTAGCCCAGCGCCGAACTGAACGCACCGTACTGCCCGGCGCCCCAGCGAATGTTGCTCTTGAAGTCCAGACCGCTGACCCGCTCGCTGGCGGCGTTGATCGCATTGACCCGTACTCGCTGCAACTGATTGGGATCGATGGCGGCATTGCCGGGATTACGATCGACGCGTGCCAGAGTGGACTGACAGTTGGCCGAATTGATGTCCTGAGTGCCGTTGCGGCATTCGTTCTCTTCCTGCAACAGGCGGTTTTCGTCGACGGTGGTCAGCAGGTCATCGATTTCCACGCGCCAGAAGTCGGTGGAGAAGTCGAAGTTGCGCGACGGCGACCAGACAAAGCCGTAGGTCCAGGACTTTCCGCGTTCGGATGCCAGATCCGCCGTGCCGCTCTGGGTGTAATCGACACGCCCGCGATCACAGGCGCCTTCCACGCCCTGGCTGCAACCGTAGTAATCAATCTGCGCAGGGTAGTAGCCGTTGCTGTCGGACTGGTAGATGTAGTTCAGGTCGGGCGCTCGGAAACTGGTGCCGTAGCTGCCGCGCAACAACAGGCTGGTGATCGGCCGCCATTCCAGGCCAAGGTTGTAGGTTTTCTGCTGCTCGGTGCGGCCACTGAACTTGTATTGGTCCCAGCGCCCCGCCGCTGTCGCCAGCACCGTGTCAGTGACTGGAATGCTGAACTCGCCACCCGCCGCGTATCGCTTGCGCGAACCGCCGGAGCTTTGCGCCGGGGTCACGCCATAAAAACTGCCATCGTTGAGGCTGTCGTCCGGATCGATGCGGTATTGCTGTTTGCCTGCTTCCAGTACGCCAGCAAATCCAACCGGGCCGGCCGGCAGGTCAAACAGATCGCCATTGACCGAGGCGTTGTAGCTGGTAGACACCGACTTGCTGCTCTGCGTCAGGTTGCCGCGAAACTGCTCCCATTCCTGTGGCGTCAACGGCCGGTCGAGACGCGAGGCGTCTGGGGAAAATACCGGGTAGCCGCCGCGTGTACCGAGCTGCGGGCCGAGGTAAAAGTCCTGGATCGACGACAGCGGCGTATAGCGTGTGGTGCGCACGCTTTTGTATTCCGAGCGATTGGCCGCCAAGTCATACCGCCAGCCAGTGTCGGCGATCTTGTCCGACAGCCCGAGGGTTCCTGTCCATGACGTATCGCGCCACTTGCTGTTGTTGCTGGTGCGCCCGCCGATTTCCTCTTCGCCGAAACGCCGATACCAACGTTCCAGATTGCCGCTGTTCTGGTTGATGAAGTCCGGCGACGTGAAGGACGGGCCACGGGTGTTGTTCTGGATGTGATCGAGGCCATACATCAGGTCGGCGAACACCTGACCGCTGTCGCTGAAATGCCAGGTGCCGCGGGTGTAGCCGTCGTAGTTTTCCTTTTGCGTCTGGATCGTCCAGTAATCGTTGTACATCTGGTCGGTGCGGCAGCGCCCGCCGCTGTTGAACAACTTGTTGTCGAACGTGCCTTGGTAGGCGCCGCAGCCCGGTCCCAGATAACGGTTGTTGCTCAGGTCGCGACGGTAACCGACATCTGCCAGCGGCCCGCTCTGCATGAAACCTCGGTCATCAGCCCAGATCGGATCACGATTGGTCAGCTCAAGTCCGAACAAACCATCGAAGTCGCCCCAACTGCCGCCGCCGCTGATCTGCAAGCGTTGGTTGTCACCGCCGCCGCGCTCGCTGGTGCCGCCCTTGAGGTTGACGTCGACGCCATTCATTTTGTCCTTGAGGATGATGTTCACCACCCCGGCAATCGCATCCGAACCGTAGATCGCCGAGGCGCCGCTGCTGAGGATTTCGATGCGGTCGATGATCGCCGACGGAATGTTCGCAAGGTTGGTGAAGTTGACCTTGCCGTCGTACGGCGTCGGGTAATCGGCGACCCGCCGGCCATTGATCAGCACCAGCGTGTGGTTGGGGCCAAGACCACGCAGGTTGAGGGCGCTGGCGGCCGGCTGCCAGGTGTTGCCGTAGTCTTCGCCCTGGGTCATGCCGGTGTTCTGGGTTTGCGTGGCGAGCGCGTCATAGACGTTCTTGTAGCCCCGCGCTTCCATTTCTTCGTGGGTGATGACGTTGACCGGTGTCGCCCCATCGGACTGGGCGCGGGCGATGCGCGAGCCGGTGACCGTGACCTTTTCCATGCGGTAATCGGCGCTGTTGGCGGGCACCACGGCGGCAGCCTTGACCGGTGCGGCGCCTGGCGCATCGGCCTGGCGAATGCTCAACCCTTGAGTGCCCTGATCGACTTGCAGACCGCTGCCGAGCAACGCCTTCTCCACCGCCTGCCGGCCACCCAACGCACCGCGCACCGCATTGCTGCGCTTGCCTTGGACCAGATTCTGGCTGAAGGAAATCGGTACGCCGGTCTGCCGCGAAATGTCCAACAGCACCTCATCGAGTGGACCCGCAGCAATGTCGAAGGTGAAGACCTGAGCCGCCGTGTCTTGCGCCAGAACGGCCGAAGGAACGATGCCCATCGCCAGCGCGGCGGCCAGCGTCAGGCGGGTTGATTGTTGTTTGAATGAGAACATCGAGGGGCTTCCCTGTTGAAGGCGTCTGCAGGGAATGAGCAGCGGGCCGGCGCTTTTTATAGGGTCGCGGATAGACCAGGAAGTTATGGTTTTATAACCGTGCCTCGATGCTCACCCAGTAGGAGTTGTGCCAGGTCACGCGAATCGGCAGCGAGCGTTCGAGCAACTGCAGGGTGCGGTCGCTGTCGTCCAGCGGATAGAGGCCGCTGAGGCGCAGACCGGCGACGTCGGGGCTCAGGTACAGAATGCCGCGACGGTAACTGCGCAGGCTGTCGATGACTTCGCTGAGGGGGCGGTCGCGCACTTCGAGTCGCCCTTGGACCCATGCACTTTCCTGCCCTTTGCTGCGTTCCAGCGCGAGGATTTCCTGACCGTTGAACAGCAAGCTCTCGCCCGCCCCCACCACTTGCCGCGCGCCGCTGGCAGTGACCACTTCGACTTGCGAGTGCAGCATCACCAGCCGCGTCGAATCTTCACCACGCTGCACCAGGAATTTCGTACCGAGGGCGCGCATCCGCCCGTGTTCGGTTTCGACCACAAACGGCCGGGCCGGATTTCTCGCCACATCGATCAGCAGTTCCCCGCTGCGCAGGGCCAGCAGACGCTCTGCGCTGTCGAATCGCGGCACCACGCGGCTGCGGGCGTTCAGCGTCAGGGTGCTGCCATCCTCCAAGGTGAATTCACGTCGCTCGCCTGTTCCGGTCGACAACTCGCCGGCCTCGGGCAACCAGCCAAAACGTCGCCCGAGCAACCCGGCCAGCACCGCGAGGCCGAGCACGCTCAGGCTGCCGCTGATGAATCGGCGGCGACTGCTGGAAGGCGCATTCAGGCTGTGCAGCACACTCTCACGGGGCAAGCCGCGCAGGTTCGAATGATGCAACAGACTCAGCCCGCCGCCCATCTGCTCGATGATTTGCTGATGCCGTGGATCCGCCGCACGCCAGGCGTCGAACGCTGCGCGCTCCTGTAGGCTGACATCCCCCGATTGCAACAGCGCCATCCATTGAGCTGCTTCGTCGATCAGCGTTTCGTCCGGTCTCATACCTGCATCGCCTGATAGCAACGTTTGAAGGCTTCGACCATGTACTGCTGCACGCGACTGGTGGAGACGCCAAGGCGTTCGCCGATTTCGCTATAGGTCAGGCCATCGAGCTGGTGATAGAGAAACGCAGCCTTGGCCTTGGCCGACAGACCGTTGAGCAAGCGATCCACCGCCAGCAACGTTTCGATCACCAACGCCCGTTCTTCGGGTGACGGATGCACCGGCTCTGGCGCCAGGGCCAGGCTTTGCAGATAGGCGCGCTCGAGATCCTGTCGGCGCCAGCCTTCATAGACCAACCGTCGCGCAATCGTAGTCAACAGCGCGCGGGGTTCGCGAATCGCCAGCGGGTCAGGCAATGCCAGCACCCGCAGAAAGGTTTCCGAAGCAATGTCCTGTGCGCTGTGCGGGCAGCCGAGGGTACGGCTGACTGCGGCGCATAACCATCGGTAGTCCTTTTGGAACATTTGCCCGATGACCTGGTAATGCGGGTTGTGACTCCCCATGCCTTACTCCCTGAAAACGGGCTCCACCCGCTGCGAAAATCCATGGATACGCCGGGATCGTCCGGCGTTGATCAGGGCTGCGACTGTGCAATAGCGTCGCGGACATTTGAAGTAATAAAAAATCAGGATATGCAAACCATTGAGCATAAGACGCTTTGTCGCCACGGCAACATTGGCTGACACAACGTTGATCTCGATCAGTGGCGCCGGCCACGCCAGTCTCTAACCTTGCGCCTCCATCGATAGCCACGGACGGCTCACCGAGAGCCTGCGGCTGACCCTTCAAGGAAGAGCAATCATGCGATCACTCAACATCATTCTTTTGTCGTCGGCGTTCAACGGTCTGACTCAACGTGCCTGGCTGGACCTGCGTCAGGCGGGCCATTCGCCCAGCGTCGTATTGTTCACCGACGAAACCGCCGTCTGCGAACAGATCGAAAACAGCGGCGCCGACCTGGTGATCTGCCCGTTCCTCAAGGATCGTGTTCCCCATGCGCTGTGGAGCAATCCGCAACGTCCTGTGGTGATCATTCACCCCGGCATCGTCGGTGATCGCGGCGCCAGCGCGCTGGACTGGGCGATCATGCGTGAGCTGCCGTCCTGGGGCGTGACCGCCCTGCAAGCGGTGGAAGAAATGGACGCCGGCCCGGTCTGGGCCACCTGCGAATTCAACCTGCCGACGGGCCTGCGCAAATCCGAGCTGTACAACGGCCAGGTCAGCGACGCGGCGATCCGTTGCATCCGCGAAGTGGTGGAGAAATTCATCGACGGCTTCGTCCCGGTGCCCCTGGACTACACCGATCCCAAGGTTCGCGGCTGCCTGCAACCGAACATGAAACAGGACGACCGCACCTTCAGCTGGCACGACTGCTCGCGATTCATCAAACGCTGCATCGACGCGGCGGACGGCCAGCCTGGCGTGCTCGCCAGTCTCGCCGGCGGTCAGTATTACGTCTACGACGCGCACCTCGATCAGCGCACCGGCATCCCCGGCGAGATCCTCGCGGTACACGACGATGCGGTGCTGGTGGCCACCGGTGATCACAGCCTGTGGATCGGCTCGCTGCGACGCAAACCGCAACCGGGTGAAGAAACCTTCAAGCGTCCGGCGCGGCATGTGCTGGCCGGACAACTGGCGAACGTGCCGGTGCTGGACTGGTCGATCGCCAACGCGCCGTTCAGCGATGAGGCATATCAGCCGATCCGCTATCGTGAGTCCGGGCATGTCGGCGAGCTGACTCTGGAGTTCTACAACGGCGCCATGAGCACCGAGCAGTGCCATCGCATGGTCGAAGCCCTGCGCTGGGCCAAATCCCGCGACACTCAAGTGCTGTTGATCAAGGGTGGACGCGGCAGTTTCTCCAACGGTGTGCACCTGAACGTGATTCAAGCCGCCGAAGATCCGGGCGCCGAAGCCTGGGCCAATATCCAGGCCATCGATGATGTCTGCGCAGAATTGCTCAGTGCGCGGCAACTGGTGGTCAGCGGCGTTACCGGTAATGCCGGCGCCGGTGGCGTGATGCTCGCCCTGGCGGCTGACATCGTGTTCGCCCGCGCCGATATCGTGCTCAACCCGCATTACAAAAGCATGGGCCTGTACGGCTCGGAATACTGGACCTACAGCCTGCCCCGCGCCGTAGGCCCCGCCATGGCCGAACAACTGACTCAGGCCTGCCTGCCCGTCAGCGCCACTCAGGCATTGCAACTGGGCATGGTTCAGGAAATCGGCCCGCGCTGCCCGGACGAGTTTGGTTTGTGGCTGCTGCAACGAGCCAATTCGGTGCTGACCGATCCGACGTATGCGGCGGTGCGTAAACGCAAGCTGCGGGTTGATCATGAGCTGATCCGCCAATGCCGCGAAACCGAGTTGCAAGAGATGCAGGAAGACATGCTGTACAACCGCAATCAGTTCTCCGAGAAGTGCCGGAACTTTGTTTACAAGCGCAAGACGTGCTGCACGCCGGCGCGGTTGGTGGAGGATTGGGCGCGGATGCGTGAGGCAGAGTTGGCCGGTTGAGTCCCGATGCAAGCTCGCGATTGCACGATGACGCGATCGCGAGCCTGCGCCTACAATGCCGGCACCTCAACCGCCGGCCCGCCCATGGACATCGACCTCGCCCGCACCTTTCTGGAAATCGTCCGCCACGGCAGCCTCGCTGCGGCGGCCGAGAAGCTGTTCGTCACCCAGACCGCCATCACCGCCCGGGTGCAAAAGCTCGAAAGCCAGTTGGGCAGCACGCTGTTCGTGCGCAATCGCGCCGGTGCGCGCCTGACTGCCAATGGCGAGGCCTTCGTGGTCTACGCCAATCAACTGGTGCAGACCTGGGAAGCCGCCCGCCGCGACCTGCCGCTGCCCGAAGGCTACGACAACGTGCTGCACATCGGTGGCGAGGTCAGCCTGTGCAACCCCCTGATGCTCAGTTGGGCCGCCGAACTGCGCGAGAAAATCCCCAGCCATGCCCTGCGCATGGACATCCGCGACGGCGAGAACCTGCTGCGTCAGCTCGAACTCGGCGTACTTGATGCCGCGCTCGTCTACCAACCGGAATACTGGCCGGGGTTGCAGGTCGAACAAGTGCTGGAAGAGAAACTCATTCTGGTCCGAACGCCCAACCGCCCCACTCCTTACGTGTACATCGATTGGGGCACCGACTTCCGCCGGCAGCACGACGCCGCGCTGCCGGAAAAGGCCAAGGCAGCCCTGAGCTTCAACCTCGGCCCGCTGGCCTTGCAATACATTCTGGAAAACGGCGGCAGCGGCTACTTCCGCACCCGCGTCGTTCGCACCTATCTGGAAAGCGGCGCGCTGGAAGTCGTCACCAAAGCCCCGGAATTCGGTTATCCGACCTATCTCGTCTATTCCCGCGA
Source organism: Pseudomonas sp. stari2 (assembly GCF_040760005.1). Taxonomy (NCBI): domain Bacteria; kingdom Pseudomonadati; phylum Pseudomonadota; class Gammaproteobacteria; order Pseudomonadales; family Pseudomonadaceae; genus Pseudomonas; species Pseudomonas sp. Stari2. The sequence continues at coordinate 3,086,987 of NZ_CP099760.1, read as the reverse complement.
CCGCGATTCGGCAACCTTGCAACAGGCGTTCGATCTGCTGCGCGAAGTGATCAAGGCCGATGATGACTGGTCGCAGCGCTGGAACCCGTTGAGCTGACGACCGCTATGCACCGGAGCATGGCAGTTGTGACCTCAAGGTAGACCCTGCACAAACGGCGGGATCGGCTAATCTGCCGGGATAACAACAATCTCCGCAGGTGACCGCAGTGAGGCAGACCACCGAGGCTTTTCGCAGCCGCTATCGCGCGGCGATTCATCCTCTGTACAACCCGTGGCTGCACGGCGTCTTCGTGCTGCTGTTCGGCGTGCTGGCGATCGGCGCGTTCTGGAGCAGCGCGCATCAGGTGCGTCCACTGGAATGGCTGGCCGTGCCGCTGACCCTGCTGTTCTTCAACTTCGGCGTGTACGTGGTACACCGCCACCTCGGGCATCACAAGAAAGCCTTCGCCAAGATGTTTTACGCCCGCCATGCCGGCGACCATCACAGCTTCTTCACCCCCGGCCACATGACTTGGGACAGCGCCCGCGACTGGCGGGTGATCCTGTTTCCGGCGTGGCTGATCGTGGTGCACACACTGGTGATCACCCTGCCCCTGTGGTGGCTTTTCTCACAGGTCAACGCCAACGTCGCCGGACTGTTCGGCGGCAGCATGGTGCTGGGTTACCTGGCCTATGAAGTGTTTCACGCCTGCGAGCACTTGCCGGCGCAAAACCCGCTGAGCCGCCTGCCGTGGATCCGCCACATGCGCCGCCTGCACGAGTTGCATCATCGGCGCGAGCGCATGCAGGAGCGCAATTTCAACATTGTCCTGCCGTTGATGGATTACCTGTTCGGCACCCTCTACTGGGAACCGGAACCCGCCCCTCTGACCGATTCGAGAACGTCCATGACCCGCATGCAGCATCCGATCGACATCGCCGGCGAGCCGATTGCCGTGCTCGCCTACGCCGCCACCGTCAGCCGCTGGCCGGAATGGCATCCGTCTTCGCTGAAAATCGACGGCCCTGCCGGCCCGTTGCATGCCGGTGCGCGTTTCGAGGAAGACATTCATGCCGGTGGCCGCGAGGGGCATTTGAGCTGGGAAGTCACCGAATACCTGCCGGGTCGGCGCTGGTGTGCCCGGGCCCAGGGCGATCATGGGCTGTCGTTGCATTTGACTTACGAATGCTCGGCCGCAGGGGAAGGAACGGCCTTCGTGCGCACTCTTGATTACCGCTTCGAAAGTCTGGGCATGCGCATCGCCAATCAGTTGCTGCTCAAGCGCCGCATCGAACGTGAATCGGCGGCCTCGATGCTGGCCCTGCGCGACAGGGCGACCCGGCATCTGGCGCTCGCGGGAGCTCACGTGTGAAATTGCGCCATTTGATTTTGCTGCTGATCGTCGTGATTCTGGCCTTTCTGCTGCTGATGCCGACCAAGGTCGAACCGGTGGCGTGGACACCGCAACCGGCACCGTCGCTGACCGAAGGCATCTATGCCGAAAATCAGCGTCTGAAAAGCGCAGCACAGGTCGGCCCCAGCGACATTGAAGGCCCGGAAGCCCTGCTGCTGGAGGACGGCGCATTGATTACCGGGCTGCACGATGGGCGCCTGATCCGTACCAGCCTCGACGGTCAGCAACGCAAAGTGCTGGCCGATACCGGCGGCCGGCCGTTGGGACTGGCGCGGCATCCGAATGGCTTGCTGGTGATCGCCGACGGGGTCAAGGGTTTGCTGTCCCTCGATGCTCAGGGCCGACTGACCGCGCTGACCACCGAAGCCAATGGCCTGAAGTTCGGTTTTACCGATGACGTGGCCATCGACAAGTCCGGGCATTACGCCTACTTCAGCGATGCCTCCAGTCGCTGGGGTTACGGCCATGACGGCGAAGCGATCATCGAGCACGGCGGTGACGGGCGTCTGCTGCGCTATGACTTCCAGACCGGCAAGACCAGCGTCCTGCTCGACAAGCTTGAGTTCGCCAACGGCGTGACCCTCGGCCCGGATGACGCCTATGTGCTGGTCAACGAAACCGGTGCCTACCGCATCAGCCGCTACTGGCTGACCGGGCCGAAGGCCGGCACCCATGACCTGTTCATCGACAACCTGCCCGGCCTGCCCGACAACCTCGCGTTCAATGGTCGGGATCGTTTCTGGGTGGCGCTGTACACGCCGCGCAATCCGCTGCTGGATCGCACCGCCGGGCATCCGTTCGTGCGCAAGATGCTCGTGCGGGCGATGACCGTCCTGCCCAAACCGCTGGAAAAACGCGGGTTTGTGCTGGGACTGGATCTGGACGGCAAGGTGATTGCCAATCTGCAGGATGCCAGCGCCGGCAATTACTCGCCGATCACCACGGCGCGCGAGTATGGCGACTGGTTGTATTTCGGTTCACTGAAGGCCACGCACATGGTGCGGATGCCGCTGGATGCAGCCTTGAAATGAAGGCCTGAAATTCGTATTGAATCAGCGGGCGCCATCGCTGCGATGCGGCGGGCCGACGAGCCAGCGATGGCGGACGGTCAGTTGTTGGATCGATCAAATTTTTCCGGGTCCTCATCTTCCGGCACATCCGCAATCTTGCGTTCCTCCTCAGGATGGCGGACGGTATGCGCCGGACTGTTGGGCTCGGGATGCGTGGGAACCGGGTCGAATGTACCCTGCTCCTCACTGGGGAATTTGGGATTCATAAGGCACCTCGCAAAGAGTCGCTAAGTGAAGACTCTGTACATTCGAGGTGCCGTCGTGGCTGTCGTTCCAGTCGTGCACCATCGAAGATCAATGGCGCGACTGACGGTCAGGTTCGCGCCTGCAACTGCTCGACGATCTTGTCTTTGACCTGCAAACGTTTCTCTTTGAGTTTCTTCAACGTGTCATCGCTGGGCGCATCCGAGGTCGCGGTCTCGGCCTTGACGACTTCGGCGTCCGCCTGAGAATACTTGTTGATCAGTGCATCCAGATGTGGATCCGCGGTGCGTCGTTGCTGGATCTCTTCCTTTGTAAGTTTCAAGTCCTGTAACAGATCATGAGTCACCGGCATGGAACACCTCCGTCAGTTGATCGGCAGCCAACGCGACCGATTGCGCTGGCCAGTTATCAGAATGGCCTCGGTTGACCGGTTCTGTCGACCACCTGTCAGACCAGCGGTGCCCGTTCGTCGCCCTTTCGCAAATGCAATAAAACCTTCGCCCGCCGGCGCATCTCCATTGAGTACCCCCCAAAATACCTGTGTGGAGAAACACCAATGGACGGATTCAATCTGCGTCATCTTTTTCTGGCCGTGGTTTTGAGCACCGGCATGGGCTCGGCCTTTGCCGCCACCGACAATGACTTCGTCGATAACGCGGCTGCCGGCAGCATCGCTGAAATCGAAACCAGTCGCCTGGCGCTCGAGAAAAGCCAATCGGCCGACATCAAGGCCTTCGCCAACATGATGATCACCGACCATGGCAAGGCCAACGATGAATTGGCCACAATCGCCCAGGCCCACGACATCAAGGTCCCGGACTCCACGACGCTGGTCAAACAAGCCAAGGAAAAGATCCTCGACATGCGCGATGAGTCCTTCGATGCCGCCTACGCCAACAATCAGGTCAAAGCTCACGAAGAAGCCATCAAACTGTTCGAGAAACAGGCGAGCACCGTGACCGACGACCAGGTCAAGGGCGCCACAGAACTCAAGGGTTTTGCCCAGAAAATGCTGCCCGGCCTGGAAAAACACCTGGCCGCCGCCAAGGAACTGCAAGCCAAACACCCAAGCAAATAAACGCCAACCGCGCAAAAGGGCCGCATCCAGAGGATGCGGCCCTTTCATTTCTGCCCCCCCCGAAACCCGCCAAAAAACCTCCGCCGCCACCCATGCCGACTAGAGTTACCGGAACGCTCCTTGCGGAAGGTCAAAAATATCCGCGCAGGAACGAACAACTATTTCATACGGCAAATGTCATTCATTTCGCGCCGGTCGTTTTCCTGCAAACCGGCCCCTCATTCGCGACGGAGCAACAGGCACATGGCAGCACTGCAGAACAGCACACTTGGTGCGATGAAAAACAAACAGGCACAACTGCTGGATGAATGGACTCGAGGGCTGGTCGACAGCGGTGCCACCCGCAACCTCAAAGACCACGACGTGCAGCAACAGACCAGCGAATTCCTGCAACTGGTGGTCACGGGGCTGGAAAACGACAGCGGTACCAACATTGCCGCACCGGGTTGGGAGGCTACCCGCCAGTTCCTCGAAAAGCTCTCCTACAGCCGCGCCCTGCTTGGTCAGGACTCGCAACAAACCGCCAGTTTCATTTTCTCGCTCAAACGCCCGCTGTTTGCCTTGTTGCAAAACCATTACCAGGATCAACCCGCCCTGCTCGCCGAACAGCTCTGGGAAATCTCCGAACTGCTCGATGCCTTCGGCATGCACACCATCCGCACCTTCCAGAAGTCCCGTGAAGCGGTGATCAAGCGTCAGCAGGAAGAACTGCTGGAGCTGTCCACACCGGTGGTCAAACTCTGGGACGGCGTCCTCGCGCTGCCGATGATCGGCACCCTCGATTCGCAACGCACCCAGGTCGTGATGGAATCGCTACTGCAACGCATCGTCGACACCGGCTCGGAAATAGCCATCATCGACATTACCGGCGTGCCGACCGTCGATACTCTCGTCGCCCAGCACCTGCTCAAGACCGTCACCGCGATCCGCCTGATGGGCGCCGATTGCATCATCAGCGGCGTGCGTCCGCAGATTGCCCAGACCATCGTGCACCTTGGCCTCGACCTGCAAGGCGTGGTGACCAAGGCCAACCTGGCCGATGCGTTGAAACTGGCCCTGACCCGCCTGGGCATCACTCTCGCCAAGACGGTTTAAGCGATGGAACGTATCCCGATTCTCCAAATGGGCGACTTCCTGCTGGTGACCATCCAGGTCGACATGCATGACCAACTCGCCCTCACCCTGCAGGACGATCTGTCCGAGCGCATCAGCAAAACTTCGGCGCGCGGGGTGTTGATCGATATCTCGGCACTGGACATGGTCGATTCGTTCATCGGCCGGATGATCGGCACGATCTCTGGCCTTTCGAAAATCATGGACGCCGAAACCATGCTGGTCGGCATGCAGCCGGCGGTGGCGATCACGCTTGTCGAACTCGGCCTCAACCTGCCCGGCGTCAGCACCGCGTTGAACGTCGAGCGCGGCATGAAACTGCTTCAGGAACGGGTACGCCAGCAATGACGGTGCGCAGCAGCGGTACGCAACCGATCAACATCGAACAAGACGTGGTGCTCGCCCGGCAACTGGCGCGCAAACTGGCCACCGAATGTGGCATGCGCCTGATCGACCTGACCAAACTGGTGACCGCCGTCAGCGAGCTGGCGCCATACACCATGGTGTATGGCGGGGGTGGCGACATGGACTGGCAGATCCTCGACGACAACCACAAGGTCGGTCTGCGCCTGACCTTCCGCGATGAAGGCCCGGGCATTGCCGACATCAAACTGGCGATGACCGATGGCTGGACTTCCGGCAGCGGTCTGGGCCTGGGCCTGACCGGTGCCAAGCGGCTGGTGGACGAGTTCGAGCTGGACACCGCGCCTGGCCAAGGCACGCGCATAACGATCACACGATGGACATGAATATCAGCGGGTCACTGACCCAGGTGTTGTTGATCGAAGAGAACAGTCAGATCGGTCACGCCCGGCGCATCGCGCAGAAACTTGCCGAGCAGCACGGCTTCGACGAGCACGACGCCGGACGCGTAGCGCTGGTGGCCACGGAACTCGCCAGCAATGTGCTCAAGCACGCCGGGCGCGGCGAACTGCACCTGCGTGCCCTGCCCCGAGCTGGCGGGTCCGGCATCGAGATGCTGGCGGTCGACAGGGCCAATGGCTTCGATCTGCAGGACTGTCTGACCGACGGTTTTTCCACGGGAGGCACCCACGGTATCGGCCTCGGCACAATATCCCGACAGGCTGAAGTCTTCGACGTCTACTCCGACGCTCGGGGCGCCGTGTTGCTGGCACGCCTCTACTCGCGCTATGACAGCCTGCCCGACATGCGCTTCGGAGTCAGTCAGCATTCACTGCACAACGATCCCGCGTGCGGTGATGTCTGGCATCTGGCGTTCAACGGGCAAGACTTCAGCGCACTGATCGTCGATGGTCTAGGCCACGGCGAAGATGCGGAACGGGCTGGACGGGCCGGAGAAAAAGCCTTTGCCCTGACCCCGTTCGCCGCCCCGGTGCAGTTGATGGAAGACCTGCACCGGGAAATGATCGGCACCCGTGGTGGTGCCGTCGCATTTGCGCAGTTCCATGGCGCGCGCGACAGCCTGACCTTTGCCGGTGTCGGCAACATCAGCGCCAGTCTGGTGACCGCCGACAAGTCCCGCGGACTGGCCTCGCACCCGGGGATCGTCGGCGGCCAATACCGAAAAGCCCAGCCCTTTGACTATGCTCACGTGAATGGACATCTATTGATCATGTACAGCGACGGCTTGCAGTCCCGTTGGAACCTACAAGACTACCCCGGCCTGGTGCACCGCCATCCCGCCGTGATAGCCAGCATCCTGCACCGCGACTTCAGTCGCGGGCGTGACGATGTAACGGTGCTGGTCGTTGCCCTGGAGGCCGCCCATGGCTGAGTCCCCGACCTTGAACAGTGCCGAGCAATCAGCGCTGATCGCCCAATTGCAGAGCGAAACCGCCGCGCTGCGCGAAGAACTCGACGAAACCAATCAGGGCGTACTGGCCCTGTACGCCGAACTCGACATCCAGGCCGAGCAATTGCGCCAGGCGTCGGACCTGAAAAGCCGCTTCCTGTCGTACATGAGCCACGAATTCCGTACGCCGCTGGGTTCAATCCTGAGCATCAACAGCCTGCTGGCCGATGAACTCGACGGCCCGCTCAGTCCCGAACAGCACAAGCAGGTTGCGTTCGTCAGCAGCGCCGCCCGCGAACTCAGCGACATGGTCGATGACCTGCTCGATCTGGCGAAGATCGAGGCCGGGCGCATCACCATTTCCCCGGCATGGTTCGACATGTTCGACCTGTTCGCGGCGTTGCGCGGGATGTTCCGGCCGATTGTCGACGCTACAGCCGTGGACCTGATTTTCGAAGAGCCGGTGGGCCTGCCGCGCCTGTACACCGATGACAAGAAGCTGGCGCAGATCCTGCGCAACTTCATCTCCAACTCGCTGAAATTCACCACTCGTGGCGAAGTCCGGGTTTCGGCACGGCTTGAAGGTCAGGACAAGGTGCGTTTCGCAGTTAGCGACACCGGCATCGGCATTGCCCCGGAGTTGCACGGCGCCCTGTTCGAAGACTTTTCACAGGTCGATTCACCGCTGCAAAAACGCCTGCGCGGCACCGGGCTCGGGTTGTCCCTGTGCAAGCGCTTTGCGGCGCTGCTGGGTGGCGAAGTCGGCATGGACAGCGCACCGGGCATCGGCTCGACCTTTTTCGTGATCATCCCGCTGGCGATCGCTTTGGAGAACGTCGATGAAACATGACATCCGCCTGCTGATCGTCGACGACAACGTCGCCACCCGCTATGCCTTGCGCCGACGACTGGAGCGCCATGGCTACGAAGTGCTGGAGGCCGGCACCGGTGGCGAAGGTCTGGCGCTGATCGCCAGCGAAGCACTGGATGCGTTGATTCTCGACGTCAACCTGCCGGACATGAGCGGTTTCGACATCGTCCGTGAACTGCGCGCCGACTCTCGCACTGCCCTGCTCCCGGTGATCCATGTGTCGGCGGCGTCGATCCAGACCGGCGACATCATCACCGGTCTCGACGCCGGGGCTGACGCCTACCTGATTCACCCGGTCGATCCCGATGTTTTGCTCGCGACCCTGCGCACCCTACTGCGGGTGCGTGACACGGAGAACGCCCTGCGCGAAAGCGAGGCACGCTTCCGGGAAATCTTCGTCAATGTCTCGGCGCCGATTGCGGTCATCGATGCAACCCTGAAAGTCCACGAGTGCAACCACGCCTTCGCCCAACTGATCCAGGACAACCGCGACGCGCAGATCCTCGACGAGTGCTTTGCCGAAGATCAGGGCGCCATCCTCAAGGAATTGCGTCTGCGGCTGGTGGACGGAGAACGCTGGAAAGGCACGCTGAACATGCGCGTGCAGGGCGAAATCCGCGAAACCCAGTGGCAGATTTCCCCGTACCGTACGCCGGAACTGAGCCTGGTGTTCGTCGAAGACGTCACCGAACACCGTCACCGTGAACGCTCGCACCTGGCACAGCTGGACGACACCACCACGCAACTGGCCAAGGAAGTCGCCGACCGGGTACGGGCCGAAGCTCAATTGCTGCAAGTGCAGAAAATGGACGCGCTGGGCAAGCTCACCGGCGGCATCGCCCATGACTTCAATAACCTCCTGACCGGGATCATCGCCAGCCTGGAACTGATCCAGAAACGTGTCGCCGACGCCCGTCTCGACAAGGTGCAGTTCTACGCCGACGCCGCGCTGAATTCGGCGATGAGCGCCGCGTCACTCACCCATCGCCTGCTGGCCTTTGCCCGGCAACAGCCACTGGACACCCGGCCGGTGGACATCAACGATCACGTGCGCTCGCTCGAAGAGTTGCTGGTGCGCACCATCGGCGAACGCATCGCCCTCAAGCTTGAGCTGACCAGCAAACCGGCCATCGCCCTGGTCGATCCGATTCAACTGGAAAGCGCCGTGCTCAACCTGATCATCAATGCTCGGGATGCGTTGCCGCAAGGCGGCAATATCTGGGTCAGCACCTATGCGGCGTACTCCCACGGCGACCCGAACCTGACCGATGGCTCCTACGTGGCGCTGTCGGTACGCGACGACGGCACCGGCATCGAGCACAGCTTGATCGACAAGGTGTTCGACCCGTTTTTCACCACCAAGCCATTGGGCCAGGGCACCGGTCTGGGGTTGTCGATGATTTACGGTTTCGCCCGTCAGTCCGGCGGCGATGCACACATCCGCAGCGTCGCCCGGCGCGGCACCGAAGTGACCATCATGCTGCCGGCCACCAGCGACCCGACGGCCGTCGATCTGGTGCCGCCAGCCGTCGACCCGCAAGGTTCCGGCGAGCATGTGCTGATCGTCGAGGACATGCCGTCGGTGCGGCTGTTCGTCACCGAAGTGCTGGAAGACGCCGGTTACCGCTGCACCCAGGCCGGCGATGTCGAAACCGCGCTGGAACGCCTGCAGAATGAGCCCTCGATCAACCTGCTGCTGACCGACGTTGGCCTGCCACGCATGAGCGGTCGCGAACTGGCAGACGTTGCCCGCGGCTGGCGCGAAGGATTGCCGATCCTGTTCATGACCGGTTACGCGGAAACCGCGATCAACCGTCAGGTGTTTCTCGGTGCCGGCATGGACATGCTGGTCAAGCCGTTCCAGATCAGTGAATTGCTGGACAAGGTGCGCCGTACGCTCGACGGCGCCTGATACGCCGCACAAAACGCCTCCCCCTTTGGAGGCGGGCTTGCCCGCGATGAGGCCGGCCAAGGCGCTGCAATCAGCAGCTCAACGCCCGGGCAAGAAACGGCGCAGTCCGGCTCTTCTTGTTCGCGGCGACTTTCTGCGGCGTACCGGCCACGACGATTTTGCCGCCCTGATCTCCAGCACCCGGACCGATATCGATCACCCAGTCGCTCTGCGCCACCACGCGCATTTCGTGCTCGACCACAATCACCGTGTGCCCTGCGCTCACCAGATTGTCCAGTTGCTCCAGCAAGCGGTCGACGTCTCGCGGGTGCAGCCCGGTAGTGGGCTCGTCCAGCACATACAACGTTGCACCACGGGCATTGCGCTGCAGCTCGGTGGCCAGTTTGATCCGCTGCGCCTCGCCTCCGGACAACTCGGTCGCCGGTTGACCGAGGCGCAGGTAATCGAGTCCGATATCGCGCAGCACTTCCAGTGAGCGGCGGATCGCCGGTTGCTCGGCAAACACCGTCACCGCCTCGTCCACGGTCAATTGCAGCACCTGAGCAATGCTCAACCCCTGCCACTGAACCGCAAGCGTCTCGGGGTTGTAACGTGCGCCATGACAGGTTGGGCACGGCGCATAGACGCTCGGCATGAACAGCAACTCGACACTGACAAACCCCTCGCCCTCGCAAGTCGGGCAACGGCCCTTGGCGACGTTGAAGGAAAACTGCCCGGCGTCGTAGCCCGCCTCTTGCGCCTGAGGGGTGGCGGCGAACAGCTTGCGCACGTTGTCGAACAGCCCTGTGTAGGTCGCCAGATTGGAGCGTGGCGTGCGGCCGATGGGCTTCTGATCGACCTGCACCAGACGCTTGATCGACTCCAGCCCGGCGCTGACCTGGCCGGTGCTGGCGGTCGGCGTATCGTCTTCCAGATTGAGTTCTTCCGGTTCAGCGTCACTGGCGCTGCGCCCGAGCTGCACGCCGACCAGTTCCAGCAGCGCCTGGCTGACCAGGCTCGACTTGCCGGAACCGGAGACCCCGGTGACCGAAGTGAAACAGCCCAACGGAAATTCGGCGCTGAGGTTGTTGAGGTTGTTGCGCGTGACGCCATCGAGCTTCAGCCAGCCCGACGGTTTACGCGCGGTGCGGGTCGGCCGTTGCTGTTCGGCGAACAGATAGGCGCGGGTCTGCGACTGCTCGATGGCTGAAAGCCCGGCAGGCGGACCGCTGTAGAGAATCTGCCCGCCCTTCTCGCCCGCCGCCGGGCCGACATCGATCAACCAGTCAGCGCGGCGCATGGTGTCCAGATCGTGCTCGACCACAAACACACTGTTGCCGTCAGCCTTGAGCCGCTGCAAGGCATCGAACAACGCCTCGCCGTCGGCCGGATGCAGACCGGCGGAGGGTTCATCAAGCACGTAAATCACACCAAACAGTTGCGAGCCCAGTTGCGTGGCCAGGCGCAGGCGCTGCAACTCCCCGGACGAGAGAGTCGGCGTACTGCGCTCCAGCGCCAGATAACCGAGACCGAGATCGGTCAGGGTGCTGACCCGCTCAAGCAGGTCCTCGGCGATGCGCTGTGCCGCCAGGCGTTTTTCCAGCGACAGGTTGGGCGTATGGCGCACGTCTGGCGCGTTGGCGTGGCCACTGGCGCCATGGGCGACACGCTGCTGGTGGGCTTCGCGGGTCTGGCCGTGGGTCAGGGTTTCGCCGGTTTCATCGGCGTGTTCCAGCCAGCTCGCGTCCGCCACCGGTTTCAAGACCTCGGCGACTTGCAGCAGCGGCATCCGCGACAACTCGCCGATGTCGTGGCCGGCAAACGTTACCGATAGCGCCTCGCGTTTCAGGCGTTTGCCATCGCACAACGGGCACAGGCTGCCGAGCATGAACTGCGAAACGCGCTTCTTCATCAGCGCACTTTGCGAATGGGTAAACGTATGCAGGATGTAGCGTCGGGCGCCGGTGAAGGTGCCTTGATAGCTCGGCTCCATCTTGCGTTCCAGAGCCACACGGGTTTCTTCCGGCGTCAGCCCGGCATATACCGGAACCGTTGGCGTCTCTTCGGTGAACAGAATCCAGTCGCGCTGTTTTTTCGGCAGTTTGCGCCAGGGGATGTCGACATCAATGCCCATGGTCACCAGGATGTCGCGCAGGTTCTGCCCCTGCCAGGCCAGCGGCCAGGACGCCACGGCGCGCTGGCGGATGGTCAGCTCCGGATCGGGCACCATCAAGGCTTCGGTCACTTCATAGACCCGACCCAATCCGTGGCATTCCGGGCAGGCACCTTGCGGCGTGTTCGGTGAAAAATCCTCGGCGTACAGCATCGGCTGGCCTGGCGGGTAACTCCCGGCGCGGGAATACAGCATGCGGATCAGGCTCGACAGCGTGGTCACGCTGCCCACCGACGAGCGTGTACTGGGCGTGCCGCGTTGCTGTTGCAGCGCCACCGCCGGTGGCAGACCGTCGATGGAGTCGACGTCCGGCACGCCGACCTGGTCGATCAGCCGCCGCGCGTAGGGCGCTACCGATTCAAAATAGCGGCGCTGCGCTTCGGCATACAAGGTGGAGAACGCCAGCGACGACTTGCCCGACCCGGACACGCCGGTGAACACCACCAGCGCATCCCGGGGAATATCGACGTCGACGTTCTGCAGATTGTGTTCGCGGGCACCGCGCACCCGGACCATGCCGGCGGTGGAACTGGAGCTGCGCTTGGAAGTCATTGGCCAACCTTGGTCTGAAGAAGAATTGCTCAGGCACTCAGCACCGCACGGATCATCTGCAACAACGCTTCCGGCCCGTAGGGCTTGCCGAGCAAATGAGTGTCGGGGCTGAGCTGGTGATTGCGCGAGATGATGTCGCGGGTGTGGCCGGAGGTGAACAGCACGGCCACCGGCGGCATTTGCACCTTGGCCCAGGCGGCGAGATCGGAGCTTTTGATCAGCCCGGGCATGACCACGTCGGTGAAGATCAGGTCGACTCGGGCGCCTTCCAGCAGCATCTGCATGGCCGCATCGCCATTACCGGCGATCAATACCCGATAGCCTTCTTCGCGCAACAGCTCCACCGCCGAAGTGCGTACGGCTTCGTTGTCCTCGACCACCAGAATCGTTTCATTGCCACCGGCCTGCTGACGGCGCACGTCAGGCGTCTCATCGATCAGCGGCCGCAAACTGCGCGGGAAATACAACTGAACCCGCGTACCCTCGCCGATCTGGCTGTCGATCTCGACATGCCCGCCGCTCTGTTTGACAAAACCGAACACCATGCTTAATCCGAGGCCCGTGCCCTGCCCGTCGGCCTTGGTGGTGAAGAACGGCTCGAACACCTGTTCCAGCATGTGCGGGGCAATGCCCACGCCGCTGTCGCTGACCGAGACCCGCACGAAATCCCCCGGCACAATGCCCTTGCCGGCGCAGAACGCCCGATCCAGTGAAGTATTGGTGGCGCCGAGGACGATGGTGCCCTCGCCCTTCATGGCATCCCGGGCGTTGATCGCCAGATTGAGAATCGCGTTTTCCAGTTGATTACGATCGACGTTGATGTGCCACGGTTCTACGGGCAACTGCACGTCGATCTGAATGGTTTCTCCCAGTGCCCGTTGCAGCAATTCGCCGACACCTTCGAAGATTTGCCGTGGATCGCACACCGCCGGCGACAGCGGCTGACGCCGGGCGAACGCCAGCAGTTGCGAGGACAGCTTGGCGCCGCGCTCGACCGCCGCCAGCGACGCGCTGACCCGGCGTTGCACATTGGCGTTGTTCGGCTCATGCCGCGCCAACAGGTGCAGGTTGCCAGCGATCACCTGCAGCAGGTTGTTGAAGTCGTGAGCCACGCCGCCGGTGAGGCCGCCGATGGCTTCGAGCTTCTGCGACTGGCGCAATTGCTCTTCGGCGTTGAGGCGTGCTTCCACTTCATCAGCCACGCGCTGCTCAAGGTTTCGGGTGAATTTAAGCAGGGATTCTTCAGCGGTCTTGCGTTCATGGATGTCGATCAGTACCCCGGGGAAACGGAACGGCTGGCCCTGTTCATCGAACTCACAACAGCCGCTTGCCAGCACCCATGAATGGCTGCCGTCAGCGCGGATCACTCGGTATTCGGCGTTGTAGGGCTCGCCGGTGCGTACCGAGTTTTCGACGCACTCCTGCACCCAGACGCGGTCATCGGGATGAATGTGCGCTTCGGCAATGTGCTGCGGCAGGTTGGTCAGGTCCTGATCCGGCGGGAAGGAAAAGGTCCGGGCAAAGCGCTCGTCCGCCGACAGCACGTTGTTTCTCACGTCCCAGACAAATGAACCGAGCAATGCCCCGGCATTCAGCGCCAGACGCACTCGCTCATTGTCGGCGCGATAGGCGTCTTCGGCAGCCTGGCGCAGGCGTTCTGACAGCACCAGTTCGGTGGTTTCCACCACCATCGCCATCACGCCGGAAGGTACTCCCGCATCGTCAGCGACCGGACTGTAATAAAGGTCCATCCAGACATCTTCGGGAACGCCGGCGCGTAGCAGGACCAGTTCTTTGTTGCGATAGGACAGCGTACCGCCAGCCAGGCATGTGTCGACCACATGCCGGTTGAAATCAGCGACTTCCGGCCAGCCCAGTTCCACCGGCACACCCAGCAGATACGGGTGCCGGCCGCCGGCGAACCGCGAGTAGGCGTCGTTGTAGATCATGTAACCGGCATGGCCCCAGAGCATGACCATCGGCAACGGCGAGGCGAGCATCAACTGCACCGTGCTGCACAGGCTGGCCGGCCATGTTTCGAGGGGGCCCAGATCCGTACCGCTCCAGTCGAACGCACGGATGCGTCCGGCCATCTCGCCTTGCCAGCCGTCACACCCGTGGCTATCGGATAAGAACTGCATCGTTTGATCCAACGCCTTATGGTTTGTCCGATATGTCGCTACGTCCAGTGACGTCACGCCCGTCTGTTTCGAGCCTTGCGGGGGGCAATGGTTTCATTAGAGGTATAGCTGATTTCACTGGCGACCGGAATTCACACCTCGATCAAGTGCTTGAGCGGGTGATAACCGGTTTTCAGCTTGGCAGCGACATCAAGAATCGCCTTCTGAATGCCATCCAGATGCATACAGGTCAGCTCGATCGCCGCGCTCTGGTTGCCGGCCTCGATGTATTCGATCAGGCGCAAGTGTTCGTCGTCGCGGCAAGCTTCGTGGCTGTCGTCATCCAGCGCGGCGGCGTACAGCGAGGCGCGGGATATCAGCTTCTGGAACCAGTCGAGCAACACCGGGTTGTTCAGGCTGCGGGCCAGTTTGAGGTGGAACTCGCCGAGCAGGTGAATCAACCGCTCGTGGTCGCCGGCTGCGTGGGCTTCATCTTCCAGCAATAGATGCTCGCGCAGATCCTGCATCGCGGCGGAGTCCTTGCGCCGGCACAGCTCGGTGACGATGCCGATCTCGATCAGACGCCGGGTTTCGAACAGCGAACGGATCTCTTCATCGCTGGGTAGCGACACCGACGCACCTTTATTGGGCTCGGTGGTGACCAGTCCGTCGGCCTCCAGTTGCTTGAGCGCGGCGCGAACCGACGTGCGGCTGACATTGAACAATTCCGCCAGCGACGCCTCGCCCAGTTTCATTCCCGGACGCAGCGAGCGCTTGCTGATCGCCTCGTAAACCCCTTGGTAGACGCGGTCGACCGTGGTTTCCGTTTTCTTCTCGGTCATTCAACAGCTCCTTCAATGCTGGCAACGCTGCCCGACGAGAGACTCAGTCTGGGAAATGGGGGGTTGCGCAAGCAGATTAATCCGGGTATTTCTAAATTGCATTCAGATATTGCATACAATAATTAGAGGATTGCACCATTATGGGTCAACCAATAGCAATTGAAGTGCGTAATGTCTCCAAACGGTACTCCGACGATCCCGGCCTCGCGCCAGCCCTCGACAATGTCTCGGTGAACATCGCCGACAATGAATTCTTCACCCTGCTCGGCCCCTCGGGCTGCGGCAAAACCACCTTGCTGCGCACCATCGCCGGATTCGAACACGTCAGCGACGGCGAGATCCGTCTGGCGGGTGAAACGGTCAATCACCTGCCGCCGTTCAAGCGTCGGGTCAACACGGTATTCCAGAGTTACGCGCTGTTTCCGCACATGAGTGTCGCGCAGAATATCGCCTTCGGCCTCGAGATGCAGGGTCTTGATCGCAAGACGATCCCCGGACGGGTCGACGAGATGCTCGCGCTGGTGCAGATGGAGCACCTGGCCGGGCGCAAACCGGCGGAACTGTCCGGTGGCCAGCAGCAGCGCGTGGCTCTGGCCCGGGCCCTGGCGCCGAAACCGAAAGTACTGTTGCTCGACGAGCCGCTGTCGGCGCTGGACCTGAAGCTGCGCAAGGAAATGCAGGTCGAACTCAAGCGTGTGCAACAGGAAGCCGGGATCACCTTCATCTTTGTCACCCACGATCAGGAAGAAGCCCTGACCCTGTCCGACCGGATTGCGGTGATGTCCGCCGGCAAGATCCTGCAGATCGGCACCCCGACCGACATCTATGAACGCCCGCAGCACCGCTTCGTCGCCCAGTTCATCGGCGACATCAACTTCCTCCCTGGCCAGCTCAAGCGCGGCGAGCACAACCAGAACCTCTTCGTGCCCAACGGCATGCCGGTGGAAATCCCCTGCCCGCCACAAGGCGTCAATGGCAGCAGCGTGCAACTGGCGTTTCGTCCCGAGCGTTCGCAACTGGTCGCGGCGGATCAACCCCATCATCTGCGCGGGGTGATCGAGGCCGTGCTGTATGTCGGCACTGCAACGCTGTACCAGTGCCGCTTGAACAACGACATAAAAGTCATGCTGCGGGAAAACAACGAAGGCCTGAGCGCTTGTCGTGCGGTCGGCGAGCCCGTGGCGGTGCGCCTGCCACCCCAGGCCTGCCTGTTGATGGAGGCCTGAGATGAGCGTCAGCAGCACTTCCCCCTCCCTCAACCGCGCGCTGTTGCTCAGCCCGGTGGTGTTGACCCTGCTCGCCCTGATCGCCATTCCGCTGGGGATCATGGGTTACATCAGCCTGCTGCCGCGCAACACCTACGGCGGCGTCGACTGGCAGGCGCAATGGCAGTTGCAGAGTTACGTGCAGCTGTTTTTCCAGGAAGGTTTCGACGGCGAGCTGGAACTGAACTGGGTCTACGCCCAGGCACTGTTGCGCTCGGTGTTCCAGGCCGGCGGCACCACCGTGTTGTGCTTTCTGTTCGGGTTTCCGGTGGCGTTGTGGATGTCGAGCCTGACCCCGCGCCGACGCAACCTGATGGTGTTGCTCATCACCATTCCGTTCTGGACCAACCTGCTGATCCGCAACTACGCGTGGCTGATCATCCTGCGCGAACAGGGCTGGGTCGCCCAGAGCCTTAACGCGCTGTTCCCGAGTGCCGGCGGCATCACCCTGCTCTACAACGACTTCGCGGTCAGCGTCGGTCTGGTCTACAGCTTCCTGCCGTTCATGATCCTGCCGATCTACTCGACCCTGGAAAAACTCGACTGGCGTCTGGTTGAAGCCGCTTATGACCTGGGCGCCAACCGCTGGCACGCACTGCGCCGGATCATCCTGCCGCTGTCGATGCCCGGCGTGATTGCCGGCGCGTTGCTGGTGTTCGTGCCGAGCCTCGGCGCCTTCATCACCCCGGCGATTCTCGGCGGCGGCAAGACCCTGATGATCGGCAACCTGATCCAGCAGCAATTCGGCACTGCGCGCAACTGGCCGCTGGGCAGTTCGCTGTCGTTCCTGCTGCTGGGGATTCTGCTGTTGTCATTGGTGCTCTACGCCCTCTACAGCCGCAACGCGGTGAAAACCCTGAACCGGGGAGCGAAAGCATGATCTCTCTGCACCTGAAAAAACTCCCGGCGACCCGGGAAATCAGCCTGCTGATCCTCGCCTATCTGTACGTGCCGATCCTGGTGTTGATCGTCTACAGCTTCAACGCCAACCGCTCGGCGACGGTGTGGACCGAGTTCTCGTTCGCCTGGTACGGACGGATCCTGGCCAACCCTTCGATCCAGACCGCCGCGCTGAACTCGATCATCGTCGCGACCATCGCCACCGTGTGCGCCACGGCGATTGCGCTGCTCGCAGCGCTGGCGACGTACCGGCCGTTCTACGGGCAGAAAATGGTCGAAGGCGGGATCAACCTGCCGCTGATCCTGCCGGAGATCGTCACCGCCGTGGCGACCCTGCTGCTGTTCATGGCGCTAGGGATCAAGCTCGGCCTGATGACGGTGATTGTCGCGCACATCGGCTTCTGCATTCCGTTCGCCTACCTGCCAATTCGCGCACGCCTGAACGATCTGGACAAGAGCCTGCTGGAGGCCGCCAACGACCTGTACGCCAACCCATGGCAAGTGTTCCGCCGCGTGACGCTGCCGCTGTTGTGGCCGGCGGTGTTGTCCGGTTCGGTGCTGGCGTTCGTGGTCAGCCTCGACGATTTCATCATGACCTTCTTCGTCGCCGGCCCTGGTTCGACCACGTTGCCGGTGTACATCTTTTCGGCGATCAAGGCCGGCGTGACGCCCGAGATCAACGCGATCTCAACCCTGATGCTGGTGATCTCCATCGTTCTCGTGGTGCTGGCCTTCTGGCTCGGCCAACGCGGCAAACAACAATAAACCTGGAGCGTTCTCATGAAAGTGAAAAACATGCGTCTGGCAGTATCCGGTCTGGCCTTGAGTTGTTTCACCGCGTTCAGCGCCCATGCCGCCGAGCCCAAGGAATTGTTCTTCTACAACTGGACCGATTACTACCCGGTAGACCTGCTGGCCAAGTTCGAAAAGGAGACCGGGATCAAGGTCACCATGGACGGCTATGACAGCAACGAAACCCTGCTGGCCAAGTTGCAGGCCGGCGGCGCGGCGTATGACGTGATCGTGCCGTCGCAGTCGATCATGCAGACGCTGATCAAACAGGACCTGCTGCTGGAAATCGACGCTCCGACCCTGAACAACTTCCAGTACGTCAAAGGGCCGTTCCGCGATCCGAGCTTCGATCCGGGCCGCAAATATTCGGCGCCGTACCTGTGGGGCACCACCGGTTTCTCCTATGACAGCGCCCGGGTGCCGGGCGGCAAGCTCGACGACTCGTGGAAAGAATTCTTCGAGCCGCGCAAGGAACTGCAAGGCCAGCTCGCCGCCCTCGACACCTCCAGCAGCGTGATCAATGCCGCCAGCCATTACCTGAACGTCGACGAATGCACGGAAAACCCGCAGGACGCCAAGCGCATCCTCGAACTGCTGCAAAAGCAGAAACCGTTTTTGAAGATGTACAGCTCCGACAACACCGTCGACCGTATGGCTTCGGGCGAAGTGATCATGATGCAGAACTGGAACGGCTCGACAGCCCGCGCCACCTTGCAGAAGAGCACGATCAAATACGTGTACCCGAAAGAAGGCCTGGCGATGTTCCAGGACAACTTCGCCGTACCGAAAAGCGCCCCGCATCCGGGTAACGCGAAGATCTTTATCGACTGGATGATGAAACCCGAGAACGCGGCGGCCGTGTCCAACGCGATTGCCTATGCCAACGGGATTCAGAGCGATCAGTTGCTGGATGCGAAATGGAAGGTCATGGACGCGATCAACATGCCCGAGGAATACGCCTCCCGGCTGCGGCCGGAGAAGGAATGCAGCAACAAGGCGCGGGAGCTGCAGGATCGGATCTGGTCGAAGCTCAAAGGTTGATCGCCTGACTTGAGACCGCGTCGCGGCCATCGCTGGCTTGCCAGCGATGAGGCCCGCCCAGACAACATGGAAACAGAGGTATGAAATGTCCCACCCCCGCTGGCTCAGAAACATCCGCGCCTACGGCGCCCCTGCCGAAGACCTGCTGATCGAAAACGGCAAGTTCACCCAACGCCGCCCGGCCTCCAATGCTCCACTGGCCGCCACCGACATCGACGGCCAGAACCAGCTCCTGACCGCCCCGCTGGTGGAAAGCCACGTCCACCTCGACAAGACCCTGTACGGCCAGCCCTGGCGCCCGAACAGCGCGGGCCCGACGCTCAAGGATTACATCAGCAACGAGCGCCGCGTCCTGCGCGAAGTCAAAGCGCCGATCGCCGAACGGGCCGGTGCGCTGTTGGAAAACTGCATCGCCCGAGGTTCACTGACGATGCGTTGCCACGTCGACATCGATCCGGAATTCGGCCTGCGTCACGTCGAAGCCATGCAACAGCTGCGCGAACGCTACAACGACCTGATCGACCTGCAACTGGTGGTGTTCCCGCAAACCGGTCTGATCAGTCGCCCCGGCACCGCCGAACTGATGCGCGAAGCCATGGCCCTGGGCGTGGAAAACGTCGGCGGACTCGATCCCTGCGGCATCGACAACGACCCGATTGCGCAACTGGATTTCGTGTTCAACCTGGCCCGCGACTTTCAGCGTGGCGTCGATATTCACCTGCACGACAAAGGTGAACTGGGCCTGTGGCAGATCGCCCGGATCGCCGATTACACCGAGCGCTTCAACCTGCAGAACCGGGTGATGATCAGCCATGCCTATTGCCTCGGCATGTTGCCGTGGAGCCAGGTCAAGCCGGTCGCCGAACGCCTTGCCGCGCTGGGGATTTCGCTGATGAGTTCGGCACCGGCCGACTGCGCGGTGCCGCCGTTTCTGTCGCTGCGCGAGACGGGCGTCAACGTGTGCCTCGGCTCCGACGGCATCCGCGATGCGTGGTCGCCAATGGGCAATGGCGACATGCTCGAACGAGCGATGTTGCTGGCGTTCCGTTTTGACCTGGGCAAGGACGATGAACTGGCGGCGGCGTTCGACGCGGCAACGGTCAACGGTGCGCGCGCATTGGGGATCAAGGATTACGGCTTCGACATCGGCCGGCCGGCGGACTTTCTGCTTATGCCGGTCGAAACCCTTGGCGAAGCCGTGGTCGCGCGGCCGATGCGTCAGGTCTATCGCGGCGGTGAACTGATTGCCAGTGGCGGTCGTTTGCTGGGCAGTCGTCTGTGAAACGGATCGGCCTGAAGGCCAGTTGCGTGATCGGTTTCGACGGCACGCAGCATGTGCTGTGGCGTGACGGCGAAGTGGTGTTCGCCGGCTCGCGCATCGAATTTGTCGGGCGCGGTTATCAAGAGCCGGTGGATCAGTGGATCGATTACGGCAATGCGCTGATCGGGCCCGGTTTCATTGACCTCGATGCCCTCGGCGATCTCGATTCCACGGTACTGACCCTGGACAACGGCGACGAACGCGCCATGGGCCGCATGTGGTCGGCGGAGTATCTGGCGAGCGGCCCGCGTGAGTCGTTCAGCCGGGAAGAAGAGGTCTTCAAGTACCGCTACGCCTTTACCCAGTTGATCCGCAACGGCATCACCACGGCGATGCCGATCACCTCGATGTATTACCGCGAATGGGCGGAGACCTACGACGAGTTCGCCGCTGTGGCCAATGTGGCGGGCGAACTGGGGCTGCGCACGTATCTCGGCCCTTGCTACATGAGCGGCATGAGTTATTGGCGCGCCGACGGCACCCTCGCCCATCACTGGGATGAGGCGCGCGGTCTGGATGGACTGGACGCGGCCGAACGGTTTTTCAAGGATTTCGATGGCGCACACGCGGGGCTGATTCGCGGTGCGCTGCTGCCGGATCGCATCCAGACCTGCACCCCGGCGCTGCTTCAGCGTACGTCTGCATTGAGCCGCGAGCTGAATGCACCGATGCGTCTGCACTGCTGTCAGGCGCTTGGCGAAGTGGCGATGGTCGAACAGTTGCGCGGCACCTCGCCGCTGGGCTGGTTGCAGCAACTCGACCTGCTCACCCCGCGCAGCCTGTTGCCCCACGGCATCTACACCTCGGGGGATGATGATCTGCAACGGGTCATCGACGGTGGCGCCAGTCTGGTGCACTGCCCGCTGGTGTTTGCCCGCGACGGCGAGGCGCTGAATTCATTCGGCCGCTATCGCGCCCAAGGCATCAACTTCGCCCTCGGCACCGACACCTGGCCGGCGGACTTGCTGGCAAACATGCGCCACGGTCTGAACATCGCTCGATTGAAGGAGGGCGGCTCGGCGCGGACCAGCAGCCTCGATCTGTACAACGCCGCCACCCTCGGCGGCGCCAAGGCGCTGGGTCGTGACGATCTCGGGCGTCTGGCACCGGGGGCCAAAGCCGACATCACCGTATTCAGCCTGCGTGGTCTGCATCTGGGCCCGCTGTTCGACCCACTGAAAAACCTGCTGCTGGCCGGGCGCGGCGACGACTGCATCGCCAGCTACATCGACGGTCGCTGCGTGATGCACGACGGTCAGGTCAACGGCGTCGACTACCCCACTCTGCAACGCCAGGCCCAGCGCCAATACGAAAAACTGATGCGCAGCCACAGCGACCGGGCCTTTGGCCGACCGGATTGGAAAACCCTGTTCCGGCCGGCCATTCCCTTCGCCGACGACTACAGCGCCGAAGCGCCGTTGAGCGCCATCGATCCACTTCTTTAGAGAACACTGCCATGCACAGCTTCGATTTCAGCCAACTGAGCCCACGGGAAAAATACAAGATCCTGATCGGCAGCGTGGTGCCGCGCCCGATTGCCCTGGTCACCACCATCGACGGCGACGGCCGGGTCAATGCGGCGCCGTTCAGCTTCTTCAATGCGCTGTCGGCGGACCCGCCCATTCTCGCGCTCGGTGTCGAGAACTACGGCGACCAGAGCCCCAAGGACACCACCCGCAATATCCAGATGAACCAGGAGTTCACCGTCAACATCGTCAACGATGCACTGGTGGAAGCCATGAACGTCTGCGCCGTGCCGTTCGCGCCGGGCTTCGATGAGTTGACGGCTGCCGGCCTGACGGCGATCCCCGGCACTTCGGTCAAATGTCCGCGAATCGGCGAGGCACCGGTGGCACTGGAGTGTCGGCGGATGATGGCGCTGAACATCGGCCAGTCGCGTGAAATCATCTTTGGCGAGGTGTTGATGGCGCATGTGCGCGACGAGTTGATCGACCCGAAAACCCTGTACATCGATCAATTGGGGCTGGATGCGATTGGGCGCATGGGTGGGCATGGTTATGCGCGGACCCGGGATTACTTCGATTTGCCGACCCGCTCGTTGCAAGCGTGGACGGAGGCGCCGGGGGGTGGCGAGCGGTTCTGGCCTGCCAAATAAAAAGCAGCCCACCGAGGTGGGCTGCCGTGACAGGTCAATCAGTCAGTGCCGTACTTCGGCGACCGTGGCCCATACAGCAGGCCTGCCGGATGTCCGGCCGACAGCAGTCGATTGCTGGCCACACCGGCAATCGGGTAGCCAGCATCGCTGGAGCTGTTGACGATCTGTTTTACCGCAGCAGTGATCAGCGCGCCGATCAGGCCGCCGCCACTGTTGTTGCCGCCCTCTTCGCTCGACGCCCGGGCTGCACCGGTCCACAAAGTGACGCCGGTTTTCAGGTCCACCAGTTTGGCGCTGGCGGTCACTGCGGTTTCGCTGCTGATCACCATGTAGCGCGTGCCGTACTCGCTGACGGTGATGTACAGCGCCGCGTCGGCACCGAAGATTTCGTGCAGTTTGTTGACCGGCGCCTGATGGATGTCATCCGGCGTGGTCAGGCCGTTCTGGCGGAACGTCTCGTCGACCAGGGTAATCGGCAGCACGTAGTAACCGGCCTCGGCCAGCGGGAACGTCACTTGCGACAACAGGCTGTAGGACGCCTTGACGTCCGGCGAGGTGTTCAGCGGCGGCAGCACCAGAATGGACTTCGGACGCGCTTGCTTGTACGCCGAATAGTCCACGGTTTTCGGTGCGACGCAGCCACCCAGAACGGTCAGCGCCAGGCCGGCGGCCAGCAGTTTCAAGGCACGGGAGATCATTTGGCGTCTCCGGTCTTGGCGTTCTTGAGCAAGAAGTCCATGTAGGTGCCGGACTCGGGGAACAGGGTCTTCTCTGTGCGCAATTGCTGCACCATCTGATCGTCCTTGCCCATGCTCAGGTACAGCAGACCGAGGTGTGCGTGGTAACCCGGCGGTACGGGCTTGCCACTGGCGCGGATTTTTTGCAGATCGGCTTCCAGCGCTTCGGCCTGGGCCTCTTTCGGCGTTTCGCTTTTGAAGTATTCGTAGACTTGTGGCTGGTAGCCTTCCCACTGGTACAGGGTTTGCGGGCTGCTGCAACCGGCCAGCAAGGCGCTGGCGGTCAGGGCCATCAGCGACCGAGACAGGGACAGATTCATGGTGTGTTGCTCCTTGCGATGGGCGTCTATCAGTTGCCCGGTTTCCAGGCGCCGGCGTTCATGCCATCGACCAGGCGATTGATCGCCTCGCGCATGGCAAGATCGAGGACTTTGCCGTTGAGGGTGGAGTCGTAGGCAGCAGTGCCGCCAAAGCCGATGATTTCGCGGTTGGACAAGGCGTATTCGCCGGCGCCCTGGGTCGAATACACCACTTCGGAAGTGCTGATGTTGACGATGTTCAGGTTGACCTTGGCGTAGGCGACCTGGGTCTTGCCACGGCCGAGAATACCGAACAGCTGATGATCGCCGGTCTCTTTGCGGCCGAACTCGGTGACGTCACCGGTGACCACGTAATCGGCGCCTTTCAGACGCTGGGCCTGGCCCTTGATCGCCGCCTCCTGCTGGATCTCGCCCATGTTGTCGCGGTCGAGCACGGAGAAACGGTTGGTCTGCTGCAGGTGAGTGATCAGGATGGTCTTGGCCTGGCCGCCGAGACGGTCGACGCCGTCGGAGAAGATCCCGCGCATGTAGCTCGAACGGTTGTCGAATTTGCCCACGGCCATCGGGATACGGACACCGGTCCAGGCCCGAGTGGCGCTTTCCACCTTGGCCACCGGCAGTGCGCGGGAGCTTTCGGTGGCGCAGCCGGAAAGCGAGCCGGCCAGGGTGCCGAGGACGGCAATCGCAACGCCCGAGACCAACATCCGGGAGATCATTCTCACTGTGCATTCCTTCTGAAAAATGATGTGTCCCGGCACGGCAAAAATCGTGGGGGATCGGGAAAGGGCCGGCATTATGCCAAAGTGCCATCAGTGAGGACAGGTTTTTTTGACGCCAGTGAATTGGCTTTCGAATCAGCAGTTTTGTCAGTGGAAATCGCGGCTTTGCACCCGAATCCCGTTGAGCAACGGGCTGAGATCGCTCAAGCGTCCGGCAATCAAGTGCCGCACCTCGCCTTCGCGCTCCCAGCGACCATCGACCTTGAGTAATTGTGAGCCCACCAGCACCTGACGCTGGCGCTCGGCCAGATCACGCCAGACCACCACGTTGACGTTGCCGAACTCGTCTTCCAGGGTCACGAAGGTCACGCCGCTGGCAGTGGCCGGGCGCTGGCGTCCGGTCACCAGCCCCGCGACGCTGACCGGCCGGCCGTGTTCGACCTCCAGCAACTCCCGGGAGCTGCGACAGCGCCGCGCACGCAACTCATCGCGCAACAGCGTCAGCGGATGCGGCCCCAGTGTGGTGCCCAGGGTGGCGTAGTCGGTGAACAGGTCTTCGCTGACACTCGGCGTAGGCAGCAGCACATCCGGCTCCTCCTGACTCGGCAACCCGGCAAACAACCCGAGCTGTTTCTGCACCCCGGCCACCTCCCAGCGCGCCCGATGGCGGTGGCCGGCCAGCCCACGTAACGCTCCAGAATCCGCCAGCAACGCCTGGGCCCGACTGTCGAGGCCGGCGCGTTCGCCCAGATCGGCGACATCGGCAAACGCGCCCCTCGCCCGAGCCTTTTCAATGCACCGGGCATCTTCCTCGCGAAAGCCTTTGATCATCCGCAACCCCATACGAATGGCCGGTTGCTCGCCGGTGATCGGCTCCAGGCTGCAATCCCAGTCACTGGCACGCACGTCTACCGGGCGGATTTGCAAATGATGGCGGCGTGCATCCTGGAGAATCTGATCCGGGCTGTAGAAACCCATCGGCCAGCTGTTGATCAGCGCACAGGCGAACGCCGCCGGTTCATGGCACTTGAGCCAGCAACTGGCGTACGTCAGCAAGGCAAAACTGGCGGCGTGAGACTCGGGAAAACCGTAACTGCCGAAGCCCTTGATCTGCTCGAAGATCTGCGCGGCGAAATCCGGGCTGTAGCCGTTTTTCTTCATGCCGGCGGCCAGCCGTTCCTTGTGCGGTTCCAGCCCGCCGTGGCGTTTCCACGCGGCCATGGAGCGGCGCAACTGGTCGGCCTCGCCGGGGCTGTAATCGGCGGCGACGATGGCGATCTGCATCACCTGTTCCTGAAACAGCGGCACGCCAAGGGTGCGTTTGAGCACCACTTCCAATTCCGGTGACGGATAGGTTTCCTTTTCCTCCTTGTTTCGCCGGCGCAGGTATGGATGCACCATCCCGCCCTGGATCGGCCCCGGCCGGACGATGGCCACTTCAATCACCAGATCGTAGAAGTTTTGCGGGCGCAGACGCGGCAGCATCGACATCTGCGCCCGGGACTCGATCTGGAACACGCCGATGGTGTCGGCGCGGCTGATCATGTCGTAGGTCGGGCGGTCGTCAGGCGGGATCGTGGCCAGGCTCAGATTCTGGTTGCGATGACGGCGCAGCAGGTCGAAACAGCGGCGAATCGCACTGAGCATGCCGAGGGCAAGGATATCCACCTTGAGCAGCCCGACCGCATCGAGGTCATCCTTGTCCCACTGAATGATGGTGCGGTCTGCCATCGCGGCGTTTTCCACCGGCACCAGGGTGTCCAGCGGTTGCTCGGAAATCACGAAACCACCGGGGTGCTGCGACAGGTGCCGGGGGAAGCCGATCAGTTGCCCGGTCAGGCTCAGCACCCGGTGCAGGATCGGGCTGTCCGGGTCGAAGCCGTTTTCGCGCAGGCGTTCCACGGGCGGTGTTTCATCGCTCCAGTGGCCGCAGCAATCGGCCAGCGCGTTGATCTGGTCTGGCGGCAAACCGAGGGCCTTGGCCACATCGCGTACCGCACCGGCAGCGTGATAGGTGCTGACCACCGCCGTCAGCGCCGCACGACGGCGGCCATAACGACGAAACACGTATTGCAGGACTTCTTCTCGGCGTTCGTGCTCGAAATCCACGTCGATGTCCGGCGGCTCGTTGCGCTCCCTCGACATGAAGCGCTCGAACAGCAGCGTGGTGCGATCCGGGTCGATCTCGGTGATGCCCAGAGCAAAACAAACCGCCGAGTTGGCCGCCGAACCCCGGCCCTGGCAAAGGATTTTCTGCTGCCGGGCGAAGCGCACCACGTCGTGCACGGTGAGGAAGTAGCTTTCGTAGCCGAGTTCGGCGATCAGCTTCAGTTCCTTGTTGATCTGCCTCAGCACCTTGAAGGGCGCGCCGTTTTCCCAGCGCCAGGCGATGCCCTGTTTAGTCAACTGTCGCAGCCAGGAACGACCCGAGTATCCATCGGGCACCAGCTCTTTCGGATACTGATAACGCAATTGGCTTAAATCGAACGTGCAGCGCCGGGCCAGTTTCACCGATTCGTCCAGCAAGGCCTGCGGATACAACTCGCTCAACACATCAAGGCTGCGCAAGTGCCGCTCGCCATTGGGGTGCAGGCGCATCCCCGCTTCGGCCACCGGAACGTGATGGCGGATCGCGGTCATGGTGTCCTGCAAGGCCCGGCGGCCACGGGCGTGCATGTGCACATCGCCGCTGGCCACGGCTGGAATTTGCAGTTCATCCGCCAGACTCAGCAGTGCGGCCAGCCGTTGCTGATCGTTCTGCCCGCGATGCAACTGCACGGCCAGCCACAGCCGTTCACCGAAGGTCTGCTTCAGCCAGCGGCCCTCTTCCACGTCATCGACCGTATCCGGCACCCACAGCACCAGCAATCCCGGCAATGGCTCGCTGAAGTCCTCGCGCAGCACTTGATACTGGCCTTTCTGCGTGCGCCTTCGGGCCTGAGTGATCAAGCCGCACAGCGCCTGATAACCCTCGATGCTTTCTACCAGCAGCACCAGTTTCGGGCCGTTTTCGATACGGATTTCGCTACCGATGATCAGCGGCAGCTCCACGGATTTTGCCGCCTGCCAGGCACGGACGATCCCGGCGAGGGTGCACTCATCGGTGATCGCCAACGCCTGATAGCCGTGTTTTTTCGCGCGCTGAAACAGCTCCAGCGCACTGGACGCACCGCGCTGAAAACTGAAATTCGACAGGCAGTGCAGCTCGGCATAACCCTGGTTCACGCGAACCAGCCCTGCAGCCACAACGGACCGCCCTCACCCACTGCCCGGTACGCCCAGCCTTGCTGGCCGGCGCGGTTCTGGATCAGGTAATAGTCGCGGCGCACGTCGTCACCGTCCCACCAGCCGGACTCGATCCGTTCCGGGCCCATGAGGATGCGCGCCGAACCTTCGGGTACTGACTGCGGCTCACTCAGCAACCAGCCCGGACGCTGCACGCCGGGTAACGCAGCACAAGGCTGCTTGTCATCGGCGTTCTGCCACGCGCACTCAGGTCGGTGATCGGCCTGGAAGCGCAGGCCCTGGACCGCCTCATCTCCCAGCCGTGCGCGCAAGCGTTCACGCAGTTGCTCCCAGGGCAAGGTCTGCTGCGGACGGTCGTCGAACAGTTCCTGAAACTGCGGCACGAAACTCGGCAGATCCTCGGCGCGCAGACGAAAACCGCGCACCGGGGCCTCGACCTGCACCTGCTCCAGTCGGCCACGGGCCAGTTCGAAGAGCATCGCCGGGTCGCGTTCGGCGCTGAGCAGACCGACCTTGATCAATGTGTCCGGCAACCCGGCGTGTTCCAGGTGCAGATCGAAGCGCTGCACGCCGCTGTCGCGCCCGCACAAGAACGCCGACAGATCGGACGTCAGGCGGCGCAATGGAAACAGCAGCGCCTGATGGGATTGCACGTCGAAATTGAGTTCGATGCGCACATCGAAACGGTCCGGCGGCAGGTAGAACGCCAGCGCCAGCGGCCGTGCGCCGAACAGCGTGTCCAGATGCTTGAGCATCGGCGCCTCGAAACGCCGGGCCAGGGCCTGACGCGGCAGGTTCTGCACCTGATGAAGGTTGCGCAGGCCCATGCGCGACAGCGCCGTGGCCACGCTCGGTTCAAGCCCGATGCGATCGACCGGCAGTTGCCCGAGGTGATGGCGCAAGGCTTCACCGTCGGGCACCACCAATCCGTCGTAGGCGTTGGCCAGTATTCGCGCCGCTACCGGGTTGGGCGCGGCGACGATGCGGTGACGAAAACCCAGCTCCGTCAGTTCCGTGCGTAATCGCGCCTCGAACTGCGTCCAGGAACCGAACAGCCCGAGGCTCGATTCGATTTCGAACACCACGGTGC
Organism: Pseudomonas sp. stari2; assembly: GCF_040760005.1. Classification (NCBI taxonomy): domain Bacteria; kingdom Pseudomonadati; phylum Pseudomonadota; class Gammaproteobacteria; order Pseudomonadales; family Pseudomonadaceae; genus Pseudomonas; species Pseudomonas sp. Stari2. The sequence continues at coordinate 3,058,358 of NZ_CP099760.1, read as the reverse complement.
GCGGGTAATGCACGCTGACCTGGGCGCTGAAACGATAGGCCCAGGCGGCGAGAAACTGCTGCCAGTGCTCGACCTCAGCCGCGTCGTAATCGACGGTGGTGAACCCTTTGCTCATGGCCTGCGCGGCGGTCATCGATTGCCCGGGACGCAAGCCCAGTGCCCGCGCCGCCGGGTTGACCGCTTGCAGCACCCGGCGCTGGGCCGGGCCGCTGAGCAGCGCCAACGGTTGTTCGGGATCGGGGCGCTGACGCAGCACGGCGTCGAGGGCCAATTGCGGGAACAGAATGCAAACCCAGCGCATGGCGACCTCAATGCCCCACAGCGAAGGCGATCGGTGCGCTGCGCGCCAGACCGCCCCGGCACTTGAGCACGCGCAATTGCGCCGGGCGGGCATCGATGGCAATGCGCAGCGCGGCCGGCGAGGGGTTGATCGCTTCGCTCAATGGCCGCCACGCGAACGCCAGGGTCTGGCCGGTTTCCGCCGCCACCTGCAAACGGCGCAAGGCGCGGTCATCGGCCTTGTGCGGCCAGCACAGCACCGCGCCACAACTGCCCGAACGCAGGCATTGTTCCGCCGCCCACAAGGCATCACGTTCGCTGGCCTGGATCACCGACAACTGGCGCAGATCGACTCCCGCATTGGCCCACGCCTGCGGGTACGGCACGAATGGCGGCGCCACCAGCACGATGCGCTCGCCCGCCGCCGACAGACGCGCCAACGTCGGCCACACCAGTTGCAGTTCGCCAACGCCGGGCCCGGCCAGGAGGATTTCACTCAGCGCCGCTTCCGGCCAGCCGCCACTGGGCAAGGCCGCATCCAGCGCCGCGTGCCCGGTGGGTTGCGGGCTGGTGGTGGGTGGCGCAGGCCGGCCCTTCCAGATCTGGCCGCCATTGAACAGCGTATCCAGCGCAACGACGGCACCCATCAGCCTTGCCTCACCAGACCGCAGAACACCCCTTCGATGGCCAGGTCCTGATCGTCACGCACCACAATCGGCTGGTACGCCGGGTTGCGGGGCAACAGGCGAACCTCATCGCCGACCCGCTCGAAGCGTTTGATGGTGACCTCGCCGTCGAGCCGCGCCACCACGATCTGGCCGTTGAGCGCCTCGGAGTTGCGGCGTACGCCGACCAGATCGCCGTCGAGAATGCCGTCCTCGATCATCGAGTCGCCCTGCACCCGCAGCATGTAGTCGGGCGTGCGGGAGAACAGTGCGGGGTCGAGCATCAGCCGATTGTGCAGGTCGGCATCGGCGCCGATGGGCGCACCGGCAGCTACCCGGCCGAGTACCGGGACTTCGAGCAGTTCCGGCCGCGCCGGCTGCCCGAGCAGGCGAATGCCCCGGGCCTGATGCGGGTTGACCTCGATAAACCCGGCTTCGGTGAGCGCCAGCACATGCTTGCGCGCCACGCTGCGGGAGGCAAAACCAAAAGCCTCGCTGATTTCAGCGAGGCTTGGGGGCTGACCGTGTTCGGCGATGCGTTCGCGGATAAAGGTCAGGATAGCGGTACGGCGGGGAGTCAGATTTGTCATGGAGTACATTTGTACTCTTGCGGGAATTTCCTGACAAGCACCGCCAGTCAGCTCAAACCACGCTCCGCCAGAAACTCTGCGATGTAGTCGATAAACGCCATAACCTTGGCCGTCGCCCGCCGATGGCTCGGGTACACCGCCAGAATGTGCGGGCCAAAGCTGTCCGGGTCGATCTCGTAATCGGCCATGACCCGCACCAGTCGCCCGTCGGCGATGTACGGCGCGGCGCTCCACAGCGGCGTGTGCAACAAGCCGCGCCCGGCCAAAGCGCTGGCCAGCAGCAAATCGTAATTGTCACTGCGCAACAGCGGCGCCGCCGGTTGCGCCAGGCTCAGGCGCTGGCCGTCGCGTTCGGCCCACCAGAATTCGCGGCTGAGCAACGGATGCCGGTACAGCAGCCACTCATGCTGGTCGAGGGTTTGAGGCGTCACCGGCAAGCCCTTGCGCGCCAGGTATTCGGGGCTTCCGCAAAGTGCAAGACGATTGCTGCCAACCACCCGGGCAATCAGCCCCGGCAAATCATCGTGCCCTTCGCGCAGCGCCAGGTCGTAGCCGCTTTCCAGCAGATTGACGAATTCATCGCACAAATCCACTTGCAGGCTGATCTGCGGGTATTGCTGCAAAAAGCCGTCACACACCTGATCGAGAAACGCCCGGCCGTAAGCCAGCGGTGCGGTGATTTTCAGGCTGCCGCGCAGGCCATGCTGCAACTGCTCGATTTCTTCGCTGGCCTCGTCCAGCCGTTGCAGCACCTGGCGTGCGGTTTCCAGATAGAGCCGGCCGATTTCAGTCAGCAGTATCCGCCGCGTGCTGCGCTCGAACAGCCGCGCGCCGAGCTCGGATTCCAGATGATTGACCGCTTTGGTCAGGGCCGACGGGGTCTTGCCCAGTTGCTCGGCAGCGCGGCTGAAACTGCCGAGCTGCGCGGTGACCACAAACATTTTCAGTGCACCCAGCTTGTCCATGCTTTTTCCATTCAGGCAAAAACGTTTTTCGTGAGGGAGGCGTTCTGTCGGGCGTTGGCAGCCACTAATCTGGCCATCAGACGCAATAACAAGGAAATGTTCAATGAAAAGATTCATCCCGCATTTCGCAAAAAATGTGCTGATCGCCGCTGTGAGTTTTGCCTCGATGGAAGCCATGGCCGCTACCGATCTGGTGCTGCTCAATGGCAAGATTTTCACCGCCGACCGCGCTCAACCGCAGGTTCAGGCGCTGGCCGTGGAGAACGGCAAGGTGTTGAAAGTCGGCACCGATGCACAGATCAAAGCCTTGATCGAACCCGGCACCCAAGTGATCGACCTTCAAGGCAAGGCCATGATGCCCGGCTTGATCGACAGCCATTCCCATGCGATTTTCGGCGGACTGGAGATGGTCTCGGCGAACATGGAAGACGAGGTAGTTGAACTCGATGAACTGGAAAAGCGCCTGCGCGACTGGCGTGACGACGGCAAGGCCCGGCATGGCGATGTGTTGAGCGTGGCCGGAATGAGTTCGGCGTACTGGGCCAAGGCTGAGGCCCTAGGCAAGATCTTCAACCACGGCGAATGGGCCGACGTGCCGGTGGTGTTCACCGGCAGCGATCATCACACCGCATGGGCCAACAACGTGATGCTCAAGCGTGCGGGCATCGACGCCGCGCTGCTCAAAAACCTGCCGGAAGCCGAAAAAGACACCATCGGCAAACTGCCCAGCGGTGAGCCGAACGGCTTTGTGGTCGATGCCGGTTGGGATCGCGTCGCCTCGAAAATGCCGGTGCCGAGCCCTGCCGACCTGCTCAAGGCTGCGCAATCGGCGGTGCGTTTCAACAACAGCCTCGGCATCACCGCGTGGATGGACCCCGCCGCCAACGCCGCGCCTGGCGAACCGGTGTTCGCCCTCAAGCCCACCGAGAAAACCGTCGGCGTGTTGCCGGCCTACAAGGCCCTGTCGGAAAGCGGCGGCATGACCGCCCACGTCGCCGCACTGCTGGTGGCCAACCCGAAAAGCGTGCCGGCCGATCTCGATACCCTCGACAAGGTTCGCCGGCAGTTTCAGGGCATCCCCAACCTGACCCTGCCGGGGATCAAGATCTTCGCTGACGGTGTGATCGAATACCCGGCCCAGAGCGCGGCGATGATCGATCCCTACAGCAACTCGCACAAACAGGGCGAACTGCTGATCGATCCACAGCACTTCGGCGAACTGGTCAGCGCCATCGACCAGCGCGGTTGGCTGGTGCACATCCACGCCATCGGTGACCGCGCCGTGCGTGAATCACTGAACGGTATCGCCCAGGCACGCAAGGATCGACAAAGCGGCGTGACGCACTCGATCACCCACCTGCAAATGGTCAATCCCAAGGAATTCGCCCGCTTCAAGCCGCTGAACGTGATTGCCTCGATGCAACTGCTGTGGGCCAGCGCCGACGACTACACCACCGACATGATCAAGCCTTACGTCAGCGCCCTCGCCTTCCGCTATCAATACCCGGCACATTCGCTGCTCAAGCAGGGCGCGACGATTGCTGGCGCCAGCGACTGGCCGGTGTCCTCGCCGAATCCGTGGAACGCCATGGCCCAGGCCATCACCCGCACCGGGCCGTTGGGCGTGCTCAACGCCGACGAACGCCTGGACCGCGAAACCATGTTCTACGCCTACACCGTCAACGCCGCGCGCACCATCGGCCTGGAGCAACAAATCGGCTCGCTGAGCCCGGGCAAGCAGGCCGATTTCATCGTCCTCGATCGCGACGTGTTCAGCGTCGACGACAAGGCCCTGCATGACACTCAGGTCCTGCAAACCTGGTTCGCCGGCCGTCAGGTCTACGCCCCTACCCTCTAATAACGATCGCCGTATCCCCTGCCCGCCCCCGCGCCAGCCGCCGGGGTTCGGCGCAGCCTTGCCCGCTTCCTGCCCATAACAATCACAACATCGGGACTTCACATGAAAGCCATGCCCCTGCTCGCCCTCACTTCCTTGAGCCTGCTGCCTTTAAGCAGCCACGCGATTCCCTTGAACGATGATTTCGCGGTGCTGGTCGACCTGACTCTGGCCAGCGACTACCGCACCCGCGGCATCTCCCAGACCCAGAACGATCCCGTGGTGCAGGCCGGTTTGACCCTGGCCCACAGCAGCGGCCTGTACCTCGGCGCGTGGAGTTCGAACGTCGATTTCGGCGGCGGCCTGAAAACCCGTCAGGAAGTTGATTACTACGCCGGCTGGCTGTGGCAGGCGACCGAAGCCGTGAGTCTGGATCTGGGCTACATCAAATACGCGTATCCCAAGGAGAGCCAGTTCAACCAGAGCGAGGTGTACTCGATTCTCAGCGCCTACGGCGTGAAACTCGCGGCGTACTACTCCAGTGATGCGCCGGGCATCGACAGCAAACAGAGTTCGCTCTACAGCTACATCGGCTATGAAACCGAATTGCCGTTGGATTCCGGGCTGAAGCTGCGCTACGGCAACATGGACTTCAAGGACCCGCATCTGTACTCGGCGTCCGGACATGGCGAAGAATCCTACCGGGAGTGGGAAGTCAAACTGACCCACAACCTGGCCGGCGTAGTGCTGGGCCTGAGCTACATCGACACCGACCTGTCGCAGAGCCAGTGCCTGAGCAACTGGGGCTTCAAGGATGTGTGCACGGCGACGGTGGTGGCCAGCGTCAGCAAATCCTTCTGAGCCACGGTTGAATGCGGCGAACCTACGGTGTCAGTTGCGCCAGGAACTGCCATGGATAGATCCCGCGTTGATGGCCGTCGCTGAACACCAGTTGCAGGCCGTAACCCTGCGGGTTGAGTTCGATTACACGCACTCGATCATCCACTAGCGGAGCCGAGCCCCGCAGGCGGAACGCCCGGCATTGCGAGCACGGGCACTGGCGGCGCAGTTCGGCATGGTCAAGCAGCTGCTCGCGGCCATCCGGCCAGCTCAGCCGCAACCGGTGCTCACTTTGGGAATTGCCGATCGCCAGCGGATTCATTGCAACTGACTCAAGGCAATTCGCACCGCTTTGCGCACTTCCGGGTCGCCGTCGTCCTGCGCGGCCTGCAACGCGGCCACGGCGCCGCGATCATTCAACTCGCCCAGCGCCAGCGCAGCTTCCTTGCGCAGGTTGCTGATGCGATGACCGAGGGTGTCGATCAGGGCGTCGAGTGCCGGCACGTAACGCAAACGGCCAAGGCTGCGGGTTGCGCGCAGACGAACCTGCCAGTAATCGTCGCTTAAGGCTTCGATCAGAGCCGGCCCGGCGTCGGTGTGGCCGACCTTGCCGAGCGTTGTCGCGGCTTCTTCGCGCACTTGCCAGGCGTCGTCCTGCAAGGCCTGACTCAAGGCGGGCAGCACATCTGCGCCACTCGCCAGGCCCAAGGCGCCGGTAGCGGCGCGGCGTACTTCGGTGTCTGGGTCAGCACTGGCCAAGCGTGCCAGCGCCGGCAAGGCATCCAGCTGTTTGAGCCAGCCGAGCACACCAACGGCTTCGCGACGCACACTCGCATCAGCATCGTTCAATGCCTGAATCGCGGCAGGCGCGGCGCCGGGGAAACGCAATTCGCGCAAGGCCCGAAACGCGGCAATTCGCACGCTGGTTTCGACATGAGCGGTCCACGGCAAAATCACCCTTCCCGCCGCTTCGGTCTTGAGCAGGCTCAGGCTCTGAGCCGCAGCAGCCTGCACCGCCGGCGACGGATCCGTCAGCGCCTGACACAGCGCTTCAACCACCGGTTCGTCTTCCCAGGCTTCCAATAGACGCGCTGCTTCGGCACGCACCTCTTCGGCAGGGTCTTCGGCCAACCGCTCAACCAGCCAGAGCAAGCCATCCGGCTCTTCAAGGTCGGCCAGATCGATCAGGGCAATCCGGCGCACTCCGGCGTCATCAGCGGTCAGTCGTGGTTGCAGGGCGAGAATGTCTTCGTTATCGGTCACAGCAAAAAATGAGGTCACAGGGCAAATCTCGGCAAGGCGTTTTCAGGAGGCAAACCGAGCGGGTTCAGGCGCGGCAGCGGTCGGTCGTTGTCATGGCGCAGCAGATCGAGGCAGTGGCGCTTGAGGCGCGAGAACGCGTGGCTGGTCACCAGTTCGGTGGTGCGTGGCCGTGGGAAGTCCAGGCGCAGGTCTTCGATGATCCGCCCCGGCCGTGCGCTCATCACCAGCAAGCGGTCGGCGAGGAACAGCGCTTCGTCGATGTCATGGGTGACGAACACCACGGTGGTGCGAATCCGCGTCCAGATGTCCAGCAACAGTTCCTGCATGTTCAGGCGGGTCAACGCGTCCAGCGCACCGAAGGGTTCGTCCATCAGCAACAGCCGTGGCCGGTTGACCAGCACCCGGGCGATTTCTACCCGTTGCTGCATGCCGCCGGAGAGCTGATCCGGCCAGCGTTCGGCGAATCCTTCGAGGCCAACCAGTTTGAGGATGTCATCGGCGGCACGATGGCGTTCGCTTTTACCGATGCCACGCATCTTCAGGCCGAAAGCGACGTTGTCACGCACCGTGCGCCACGGGAACAGGGTGTGATGCTGGAACACCATGCCGCGCTGCGGTGACGGGCCGGACACTTCGGCGCCGTCGACTTTCAACTGCCCGCCGTGAGGTTGCAGATGCCCGGCCAGCGCGCCGAGCAAAGTCGATTTGCCGCAACCGGACGGCCCGAGAATGCACACGAACTGGCCCGGCTCGATCTGGCAATCCAGCCCCTGCACCGCTTCGAACGCGTGCCGGCCCTCGCCGAGGACGATGGATAACTGGCGGATGTCGATCCGCCCTTCCGGGGCTTGCATCACGCTCATCAGGCTTTTCCTCGTGGTCGGTGCCAGGGCGTGAACAGGCCGCCAAGGCGTTTGATCAGCAGGCTGCTGCCCATGCCCAACACGCCGATCAGCAACATGCCGACCACGATGTCGGCGTAGTTCTGAATCGTGTAGGACTCCCAGGTGTAGTAACCGATGCCGAACTGGCCGGAGATCATTTCGGCGGTCACCAGACAGAACCACGACGTGCCCATGCCGATGGCGAGGCCCGTGATGATGCTGGGCGCGGCGCCCGGCAGGATCACTTCCAACAGGATCGCCCGGCGCCCGGCTCCCAGGCTTTTGGCCGAGGCAATCAGGCGCGGGTCGACGCCTTCGACGCCGTGCACGGTGTTGAGCAGGATCGGGAACAGCGCACCGGTGAAGGTGATGAACACCATCGACAATTCCGACGACGGGAACATCAGAATGGCCAGTGGAATCCACGCCACGGCCGGGATTGGACGCAGCACTTCCAGTGGCGGCAGCAGCAGGTCTTCAGCCCATTTTGAACGGCCGATGGCCAGGCCCAGGGCGATGCCTATGATCAGCGCTGCGAGGTAACCGGCGAAGACCCGGCCGAGGCTCGCGCTAAGGTGCTGGATGAGCTTGCCGGAGTCGCCCAGGCCCAATGCGGCTTCGATCACGGCCAATGGGGTCGGAACGTTGGCGAAGGTGACCAGGCCGAGGTTCCAGTGGTGGCTGGCGGCTAGTTGCCAGAAGAGCAGGCAGAGCAGCAGCGAGGCTGCTCTTGATATCCAGCGTTTTTTTGAGATTTTCATGATTAGCGACTGGCCACGGCCTGCGCGGTGGCATCGGTGAAATCAAACACCTTGCCTCCCTGTTCCGACGCAAATTGCTGCGCCTGCCCCTTCAACAAAAACGCGCTGAGGTGCCCCTTCCCATCACTGGCAAACCACGCCTGCTCCGCCAGCAACTTGATCCCGCTGTCACTCGCCTGGGCATACACCGCCCGGATGTTCTTGCCTTCCGACTTCAGGCCGGCCAACGCCGTGAACGCCTCTTCAGCCGAGGAATAACGCCGGACCTTGTCCTCACCGCGCACCCAGATTTCGGCGACATGGCTGAAATCCGAAATGGCCTTTCCGGTCACCGCATCGACAGACTTCAACGGCGTCTGCGCGTAATTGGCCAGTTGCGCGGTGTAATCCAGATTCGAGGCCTTGAACGCCGCGCGGATGTACTGATCGTCGATAAAGGTATTCAGATCGAGCCCGCGATCGGCCTTCTTCAGCAGCTTCAGCGTGTCGATGGCGGTGCCCACGGCCTGGCGATATTCCGGTTTCCAGCTCAGGTCACGGGTCTGCACGCCGAGCGGGCCGTGGAACAGGTAATTGACCTCGGCATCGACACCGGTGACCTTGGCGATCAGTTCGCTGTACTTCTCCGGTTCGGCGGCCAGCAGCTGATTGGCTTCGATGCTTGCGCGCAAATAGGCGACAACGATTTCCGGGTACTTTTTCGCGTAGGCCTGATCCACCAGCGCACCGTGGAAGGTCGGCGCATTGGCCTGGGCGCCGTCGTAGATCTTGCGGGCAAAACCACGGCTCGGGAACAGTTCGGCGAACGGCACAAAGTCAGCGTGGGCGTCGATCTTGCCGGCCTGCAACGCGGAACCTGCGACCTCCGGCGGCTGGGCGATGATGTTCACATCCTTGAGCGGATCCCAACCCTGCTCCGCCACAGCGCGCAGCAACATGCCGTGGGCGGTGGAGGCGAACGGCACGGAAATGGTCTTGCCCTTGAGTTCGCTCAAAGACTGAACGCCCGACGCGCTCGGCACCACAATGCCGTTGCCGCTGCCCTTGATGCTGCCCGACAACACGCTGATGAACAGGCTGTGTTTGCCGGCTGTTTCGAACGCCACGCCGTTGAACGCACCGGGGAAATCGGCCATGGCGCCGAAGTCGAGTTTGCCGGCGACCATCTCGTTGGTCAGCGGCGCGCCGCTGGTGAAGTTCTTCCACTGTACGTCGTACTTGGCGTCCTTGTAGGCGCCGTCGTGGGGCAGGTATTTGTCGAGCAGGCCCAGCTCGCGAATCAACAGCCCGCCGGCGGCGCAGTTGATGGTGGTGTCCTGGGTTCCGATGGCGATGCGGATGGTTTCGGCCGAAGCAGACAAGGTGAACGAAGCCAGTACCAGACCGGCGATTGCTGCACGCAACATGGTTGAATCCCCTCGAATCATTTATAGGATGTTCGTCTCCGCCGCGATCAGGGCGCGGTGGGAAACGAGGGGGTGTCTTGAAGCAGGCGTCCGGTGTTGCCGGATAGCGTTTTAGCGAAGCAGATACGGGATTTCGACTTTCACCGCACCGGTCGGGCAGTCCTTTTCGCAGGGCATGCAGTACCAGCACTCATCGAAAGCCATGTAGGCCTTTTGCGTGGCCGGGTTGATCGCCAGCAGGTCCATCGGGCAAACGTCGACGCACACGGTGCAGCCCTTTTCGGCGATGCATTTGTCCTCGTCCACGGTGACGGGAGCATTGGAGCGGAAGAAGATTTCCTGGGCTTGATAGGCCATGGTCCAGACTCTCTCTAGTGATGCCTCAAGCGGCGAAAGCGCCAACCCGCAAACGGTCGTAGGCCTGCATTTCCTCGGCATCGAGGGGAATGATGTAAGGCTCGACGGCTTTCTTGAAACTGATCATGCGCCCGTCTTCGCCCTTCTTCAGGTGGCAGTGGCAGAACCATTCGCGGTCGTCCCGTTGCGGGTGATCGACGCGGTAGTGGTAGAGGCCCCAGCGACTTTCGGCGCGGAACAGCGAGGCGCGAGCGGCCATTTCGGCGCAGTCGCGGATCACACTGGTTTCCATGGCGCGCATCAGTTCGTGGGCGTTGTTGGCCTTCATTTCGTTGAGATCGCGTTCGATGTCGCTGAAACGTTGCAGGCCGATTTCCATCTTCTTCGTCACTTTCGGTGGTTGCAGGTAGTCGTTGACGAAGCGCCGCAGCTTGTACTCAACCTGCGCCGGTGGCAGGCCGTGTTCGCGGTCCAGCGGTGCGTAGACCCGGGCCTTTTCCTTCTCGATCTGCTCGACATCCAAAGCGGAGAACTCGCGCCCGGCGACAAAGTCCGCTGCGTTATGTCCGGCGAACCAGCCGTAGGTGAACGCGCCGAGCATGTAGTTGTGCGGCACGGCGGCCATGTCACCGGCCGAGTACAAACCTTTCACCGACGTTTCCGCCCGTTCGTTGACCCACACCCCGGACGCCGAGTGGCCGCTGCAAAAACCGATTTCCGAGATGTGCATCTCGACCATCTGCGTGCGGTAATCGGTGCCGCGATTGGCGTGGAACTGGCCGCGGCTCGGGCGCTCGTTGCTGTGGAGGATTTCCTCGATGTTCTGGATGGTTTCCTCGGCCAGGTGATCGAGTTTGAGGAATACCGGACCGTTACCGCTTTCCAGCTCCTGGTGGAACTCCCACATCATCTGCCCGCTCCAGTAGTCGCATTCGATGAAGCGTTCACCCTTGTTGTTGGCGGTGTAGCCACCGAGCGGGCCAGTGACGTAGGCGCAGGCCGGGCCGTTGTAGTCCTTGATCAGCGGGTTGATCTGAAAGCACTCGAGGTTCGCCAGCTCGGCCCCGGCGTGGTACGCCATCGCATAGCCGTCGCCGGCATTGGTCGGGTTTTCATAGGTGCCCATCAGGTAACCCGAGGACGGCAGACCGAGTCGCCCGGCCGCGCCACAGGCGAGGATCACTGCCTTGGCCTTGATCACATGGAAGTCGGCGGTGCGGCAGTCAAACCCCATCACACCGTTGACGGCGCCCTCCTCGTCGGTCAGCAAGCGTGTGCAGACCAGTCGGTTGGTGATGCTCACCCGCGCGCGCTTCAACTGGCGATAAAGGACTTTCTTGATGTCGTGCCCTTCCGGCATCGGCAGCACGTAGGCGCCCATGTGGTGGACTTTCTTCACCGCGTAATCGCCGGTTTCGTCCTTCTCGAACTTCACACCCCAGCGGTCGAGCTGTTCGATGGTTTCGAAACTGTGGGTCGCGTAGGCGTACACCGCCGCCTGATTGACGATGCCGTCGTTGGCAATGGTGATTTCCTTGGTGTACTGCTCCGGCGTCGAGTGGCCGGGAATGATTGCGTTGTTCAGGCCGTCCATGCCCATGCTGATCGCACCGCTGCGCTTGACGTTGGCCTTGTCGACCAACAACACGCGCAGTTCCTTGTTCTTTTCCTTGGCCTTGATCGCGGCCATCGGGCCGGCGGTGCCGCCGCCGATCACGACGATGTCGTATTCCTGCTCTAAGGTATTGCGGGTCATGTCACGCCCCTTTTTGCCGGTCGATCCGCAGGCGGTACTGGAACGCATCGCCACGGTAGTAAAGGTGTTCGAAGTCCAGCGGCTGGCCGTTGGCGTCGTGGGTCAGGCGCTCGATGCGCATGATCGGCGAGCCGGCCTCGACGTTCAGCGCCTGGGTCAGGTCGCTGTCGGCCAGCACCGCGTCGATGGCCAGATCGGCGTGGCCGAGGGCAATGCCGCAGTCGTTTTCGAGGATCAGGAAGATGTCGCGGGTCACCAGATCGGCCTTCTCCAACCGCTCGCCTATGGCTTTGGGCAGGTAGGTGATTTCCAGCGAGATCGGCTCGCGGTTGATCAGGCGCACGCGTTTGATCTGCGCGACGATTTCGCCTTCGGCAACCTGCAAACGCTCGGCGACCAGTTTGTCGGCGGCGATGAATTTGAAACTGCGCAGGCGGTTGATCACCTCATAGCCACGACCGGTCATGGACTCGGCGAGGCCTTGCAAGGTGCTGACATTCTGGAAGGTCTTGGGTTTGGCGACGAAGGTGCCTTTGCCATGGATCTTGAAGATCAGCCCTTCTTTCTGCAGATCGCCCAGGGCCTGGCGCACGGTGATGCGGCTGACCTTGAACAGCGTGCCGAGCTCGCTTTCAGACGGCATCTGGCTGTCTTGCGGGTATTCGCCGTCGAGAATGCGGGCGCGCAGCACGTCGCGCAGTTGGGTGTGCAACGGGACACTGCCCAGAGAGAGAACGTTATCGGTCATCACGAGATCACTTGTTATAACGAGTTATGACGTGATCTTAGAGACGTTATGACAAGCTTGAGAAATACCGAATGAGCATAAGGTTAGATGCGCCTTCAGTGGCGCTTGAGGATTTGATCCATGACCCAATCGATCTTCAGGGCCTCTGCCCCTGTCGCCGGATGCAGTGATTCGCCGCGAATCTGCGCGTTCATGCCCAGCACGTGGTGCCACTGGATGTGTTCGTGATGGGGGATTTCCAGGCTGATGCCCTCATCGGCGCGCAGCTCGACCGGATGCTCGTCGAACACCGAAAAGCCGATCCGCCCTTGGCTGCCGATGATCTCGACCCGATCCTCGCGCCGGTCCGCAACAAAGCTCCAGCAGCCCATGCCCAGCGCACCCGATGCGAATCGCCAACTGGCGCTGACCGCATCTTCCGCCGCGTACAACCCGGCCTGACGCGCCGTGAACCCGGCCACCTCGACAATATCGCCGAGCAGGTACTGGAACAGGTCAAAACCATGGCTGGCCAGATCCGCGAAATAGCCGCCACCGGCCACCGCCGGATCGGTGCGCCAGTTGGCGCTGCCATCCAGATCCCTGGGCGACGGCGCCTTGGTCAGCGTCCAGCTCAGGTGCCGGACTTCCCCTATGCGACCCTGTTCCAGCCATTGCCGCACCTGCTGGAAACGCGGCAACGAACGGCGGTAATAGGAGACGAACAAGTGCAGACCGGCATCGGCAAACACTTGCTGCATCTCGCGGCTTTGCCTGGCGTTGAGGGCCATGGGTTTTTCCACGCAGCAATGCTTGCCGGCGGCGGCGACTTTCAGGCTGTAAGCGTGGTGGCTGTCGGGTGGCGTGGCGATATACACCGCGTCCACCTCGGGGTCATTGATCAGGGCATCGACGTCGGTGTAAGTCCGGGCGATGCCGTGACGCGCGGCGTAATCGGACACGGCTTCGAGGCGTCGCCCCATCACCGCCACCAACGCCGAGCCGGGGGCTTTGTAGAAGGCCGGCCCGCTCTTGCGTTCGGCGACACTGCCGCAACCGATCATGCCCCAGCGCACCACTTTCATCGTCACGCCTTAGCCGATGCGCAACGCGCGCAGGTCGAGGTGGCCGTTTTGCAGCGGCGGGCACCAGTAGTAGCCACCGGTGATCGGCCGGCTGATGCGGTACAGACCGTCGGTGATGCCGTCTTCCAGACCGCTCATGCGGCGCAGTTGCGCTTCGAAGGCATCGAGGGAGAAACCGAACGCCAGGAACATCAGGCCGGCGCGGTCGCCTTCGATCCACGGCATCGAACGGCGCACGACGAAGGCCTCCGGGGCGAAGCTTTCCTGGGCGGTACGCTTGACGTGGGCGGACACCGGTGCGTCGTCGATCTCTTCGTTGTCGCTCAGGCGACGGCCCATGATGTTGTCCTTGTCTTCAGCGGACAGTGCATGGAAACCCTTGAGGTCGTGCTGCCATTGCTGGATCGCAGCAAAGCTGCCACCAACCAGACCGTCGGCGCCTTCACTTTGCAGTGCGGCGGCGATGGCGGCTTCGTCGTGCGGGTTCTCAGTGCCGTCTTCATAACCGGTGAGGTCATGGCCGTCCTTGTGGCGGAAGGCTTCCTGCATCTGCACCAGACGCAACGCCGGGGCCAGTGCGGCCTCAAGTGCGGTACTGCGGTTGAGCAGCTCGCCGCGGTCGACACCGTGCAGCCAGACCCACAGGGCGTGCTGGGTCGACGGGTTTTCCACGCCAACGCCGGTCAGCGCCGGAAAGCTGCGCAGGCCATCGATGTTCACATTCAGGGCCTTGACCAAGGATTCACCGAAACCGACTACCGCCGACTTGCCGTCCACCAGGTTCAGCAGGTTGTCGATCGCCTGCGGCAGCGCTTCAACCGACTCGAGGGCGAAAAACAGGTGACGTGCTTGCGGCGGAACTGGGGTGGCGAGAATGCCCGGCTGGTAGTAACTCATGTCGACTCCTTGGAAAGAGCGCGGAGTTTAACTGTAGCCGGAGGATTTGTGTGGGATCAGATGACGCACTCGCTGCGCCACGCACTCGGGCTCTTCCCTGTCCAGCGCTTGAACGCGCGGCGAAAACTGCGCACGTCGCTGTAGCCGACTTCCTCGGTAATACGCTCGATCGGCATGTCGGGATTGGCCAGCAGGCTCATGGTTCGCGCCTGGCGCACTTGCTCCAGCAACGCTTCGAAGGTCAGTGAGTGTTCGGTCAGCCGCCGGCGCAAGGTGCGGCTGCTCATGTTCAGGTCGCCGGCGATCTTTTCGATGTGGCTGCCCCGGCTCAGGTCCCGGGCAATGGCGCGTTCCACGGCCTGAATCAGATCGAGCTTCTGATGCACCTGCGCCGCTTCCAGCTCCAGCAATTTGACTGCCTGACGCAACGCCAGCGAATGGTGATTGGGCAGGTTCACATCCAGCCATTGCACGTCGATCAGCATGCGGTTGTGCAGACAGCCGAAGCGCACGTCCGGCCCCAGCAGGCGCCGGTATTCATCGACGTAATCCGGCGCGGCATGCACAAACTCCACGGCAATCGGCTTGAACGTCTCACCCACCAGCGCCCGACCGTAGACCAGCAGGCTGGCGTAAAACTCTTCGACGGCGAATATCTGCACCTCAGCGAACGGCAAGCGGCACTCCACGTCGACGTACACCTGCTCGCCCACCACATCCACGCTGATCACCACGATCCCGCCTGACGTGTGTTGATGGCGAATCCCCAGTTCGAACGCATCGCGCAAGTTTTTGCACAGCGACAGCACGTGCCCGAGCAACCCCAGGGTGCCGAGCACGTTCTGCGCACCGACCCACAGGCCCAACCCCTGATTGGGCAAGGCCTTGAGCGCCCGCTGGATCATGGCCACGGCCTGGCGATAGGAAATCCGCTGCGACGGATCCTGCAGATCCTCGACGTCAAAGCCCAGGCCACGGCACAGGCTTTGCGGCTCCAGG
This sequence comes from Pseudomonas sp. stari2, assembly GCF_040760005.1. Taxonomy (NCBI): domain Bacteria; kingdom Pseudomonadati; phylum Pseudomonadota; class Gammaproteobacteria; order Pseudomonadales; family Pseudomonadaceae; genus Pseudomonas; species Pseudomonas sp. Stari2. Next base: position 3,043,047 of record NZ_CP099760.1, on the reverse strand, counting down.
CCCTTGCTGGCGGCGACTTCGGCCAGGGTCTGCAACAGAAATGGCGACACCAGCGCCAAATCGAAGGTGGGGTCTTGGAGTTTTGCGTTCATGGGGGCTGACATTCCGGATCACGCTGAATTGTTATTTTTGTTACCGGTTATGTCGAAGGAAGTTAGCACAGGGTTGACGAAGTGTCCGCAGAAGCCCCCTTCCGTGTCCGCCAATACCCTGCCCCGTCGTGCGCCAAGGGCTTATTTCTATAGTGGCCGGGCGCCCTGCGTGCCGGCGTTGCGCCCAAACACAATAATAATGAGGACGGACATGACCCCGAACCGCGCGACATTCCCTGTACGACTGGCGCTGAGCCTGCTCGGCTGCGCCGCGACCCTGCCGGCGCTGGCCACCGAAGCCGGCGTCGACAACATCGGCCCCGGCACCGACGGGTTCTTCATGCTGCCGCTGGAAGTCGACAGCCTTCCCGAGAACATGGTCGCCTTCAATCTTTACTACAACCACTACAAATCGACGAAGCTCAACATCAGTTCGCTGGGCGGCAAGGTGCCAAACGTCGAGATCGAATCCACGGCCGTGATCCCGCGTCTCGACTACCTGAGCCCGGTGCGGATTTTCGGCGGACGTCTGGCCGGTTACATCGCCCAGCCGTGGCTCAAGCAGGAAGTCTCGGTGTTCGGCTTGAGCGACACCCGCGAAGGCATGGGCGATACCACCATCGCGCCAATCATCCTGTGGGACATGGGCAAGAACCTGACTCTCGGCGCCGCCGTGGAAATCACCGTGCCCACCGGCGAGTACAGCGTCGACCGCCTGGCCAACACCAGCAACAATTTCTACACCTACAAACCGCTGTTTTCCTTCACCTGGCTGCCGACCGAGCGCACCGAGGTGTCGATGAAAACCACCTACAGCTTCAACGAGAAAAACAAGGACACCGACTACAAGTCCGGGCAGATCTTCCACTTCGATTACTCGGCCAGCTACAAGATCACCGACGACCTGATGCTCGGCGTCAACGGCTACTACCTCAAGCAGACCACCGACGACAAACAGTTCGGCCACACCGTGCAATTCGCCGGCGAAGACGTGAACGACGGCGTACGCGGCAAGGTCTTCGCCATCGGCCCGGCACTGCACTTCACTTTCCTCAAATACGCCAGCGCGGAGATTCGCTGGGCCAAGGAGTTCGACGTGGAGAACCGGCCAGAGGGGGAAATGTTGTGGGCGAAGGTGAGTATTCCCTATGCGTTCTGAATGCATTTTGTAGGAAGACGCGCGCGGATTTGTAGGCTGAAAACCTGAAAAACTGAGAGCGGGAATAGGCCTACAGCGGTGATCGAGATTGCCGGACAACGGAGGGAAACGTCCGGCAGATTCCAAAGGGGCGCTTGCAGATACTGGGCTTCGTTATCCCATGGTTCCTCTAGGGCTCATGGGGTACATCGTCTGCCAGTGACGACAATGGGCAATTCCCCCTTAAACTGCTGAGATTGATCACGGAGATCACTATGAGCATATTGCATTCCCCGTTTTACGCTGACTTCGAATCCGAAGAAGAGGCCGAGAGCTACGATCGCTGGTTTCGCGCTAAGGTGCAGGCTGTACTGGATGACCCTCGCCCGGGCATTCCCCACAAGGAAGCCATGGTGCGGCTCGATCAGCTATTAGAAGAGAGACGCAAGAATCGACGCGCTGCCGCTTGAATGGAGCGATCAAGCTCTGGACGATCTGGCTGACATTATCGATTACATTGAACAATACAACTCAAACGCTTCAACGGCTCTGCAGCACAAGGTGGGTGTAGCAACGCAAAGGCTTTCATCAATTCCCTACGGTTACCGATCCGGTCGAGCGCCAGGCACTCGGGAAATGGTGGTCAATCCAAACTATCTGCTGGTCTATCGAGTGAACGGGCGCATCAAAATACTGACGTTAGTCCACACCCGACGACAATACCCACGAACCTCATCACCATAAAAAAAGGGCGGCCAAACGGCCGCCCGAAGCGTACTACACGAGAGCCCTTTACAACGTCAGCTGTCCCCGCTCCTCCTCGGTCAGCTGCTGTTTCGCCTGTTCATCCAGCGCCCCGGCGCCCAGCACCTGCACCGGGCTGTTGGGGTTGTAGCCCGGTGTCGGCGTGCGGCTGGCGCCATCGCGGGTCGGGGCCAGTTGTTCGTTGCCGAAGCTCAGTACCTGCACGGTGAACACCGAGGCCTGGTTCTGGCGTGATGCGGCTTGTTGCTGACGGGCAACATCTTCCGCCGCCTGAGTTGCCGACGACGCAGCGGAACTGGCCGAAGTGATCGCTCCAGTGTTGACCGCCGAGACCACCGGCACGCCGGTCGCCTTGCCCTGCACCGAGATGTTGGCGGCGTTGACCACCGTCAGCGCGGCGATGTTGACGTTGCCCGAGACGCGAATCCCCGCCTCGCCCGCATCGATGGTGCCCAGTGGTGCGATCAGGTCGATATCCCCCGGTGCCACTTCGGCAATCGGGTTGAGCGTGGCGATACCGGCGCCGGTGCTTGGCACCGATGGCGACAGTGTCACGTTGCCCCAAGTGTCGTACACGCGTTTCGGCGGGGTGTAGACCACGGTGGTTTTCGAGCCACGACCGGCGTTGATGTCGCCTTCGGCCGACCAGCCGAGGATCGAGCCACCAAACGTCGTCATGATCCGGCTCTGCCCCAGCAGAATGCTGCCCTGGGAATAGAGCTGAATATTGCCCGAACCCTGGGTGATGATCCCCGCCGTCGAGGGCGGCGCCGCGCCTTCGATGCCGAACACCTGACCACCGCCGGGTGTGAGCATCTGGATATCGCCGCCGAACAGGGTCTTGACCCCGGCGCCTCCGTAAAGAGTGATGTCGCCGTCATAACGGATCGGGTTGCCGGCCACATCGGTGGTCGGAAAAAGCGCAGCAATGGCATTACGACCGCGCAAGTAACTGCCTTTGCGTGGACCATCGACATCGTTGTATTCCAGGCCACCGGCACGCAATTCGGCGAAGTACACCTGACGGGCGAAGATCGCTTGCTCGGTACCCGGCAATGCGGCGAAGAACGCTTGCGCCTGCTCTTCGCTACCGCTGAAACCATATCCCAGGGTCAGCCAGCTTTGCAGTTCGCCGAGGTAGTTTTTCACCACTTTGCCCGGTTGTGCAGCAAGGGACAGATTCGCGTCAGCGAGATTGTCCCGGTTCAGATAGCGGGCGATGAAACGTCCGTAATCCGCACCTTGTGCACCGATGCCAGCCTGCAACACCACGCTGGCACCGGGCCGACCATCGCCCTGCACAATCGGCCCGAGGCTGGTGATGCTCGCGCGATCTTCCATAAGGATATTGCGCCCGGCATTGACGTCGAGCAGGCCGGGACCGGCAATGTCGAAGCTGCTGTAGAGGATGTCGCGCCCCGCCGAGACCCGCGAAACATCACGCGCACCGTTATGAACAAACAGATTGCCCGAAGAGGCAATGGCATCGGAGCTCCAGCCCAGATCCGACGGCGCAGCAGTCGGTTTGCCGAGGTCGGTGCCGGCCGCGACGATATCGCGCCCGGCCAGCATCCACACTGGAGCAGCCGCGACATACCAGGTGCGCAGTGAGTTGCTGAAGCGCAAGGTTTCACCACTGCGCACGCCGACCAGATCACCGGCCAATGCGTAGAAACGTGCCGGCGCCTGCACACCGCTGGTGCCCGAATACGTGTCGGCGCCGAACGCAAACAACGGATAACGCAGGTTCTGACTCGGTGCCACGCCATCAACGCTGTAATTGCTCAGGAGCGGCTTGCTGCTGCCGTATTGTGCATAACCGCTGAACGCCGGCGCGAACGGCGTGGCGATGGCGGCCCGGCTGGCACCGGACTGATCGATGGCATAGCCGCCGGCGTAAATCGAGTCGCCGGCGAGCATTTCCAGTTGGCCAGCGGCTGAAGGTGCCAGCACCAGCGAATAAGCCGGTGCAGCAGGAAACGCGCTGGAGACGGACACCGCTGACGTGCCGGCATAGATCGAACCTTGAGCGGCCACGGCGCGCAAGATCGACGGATAGACAAACCGCAGGTCGCTCGGCGAGCTGTTGCGATTCGTCAACGGCCCTGCCGTGCTGGTCTCGGCCAATTGGGTGCTTGGGGTCAGATTGCCCCCGGCTGAAAACAGATCGATAGCGGTGTGATCGGTCCACAGCGAGAAGCCCGCCAGCCCGCCACCGCCATGCACGACGCCAGCGGCATCGGTGAACGGCGTGCTGTTTTGCAGACGCACGCGCCCCGGGTCCGCCGCGCCACCGAGCACCAGATCGCCACGCGTGCTCAGACGCATGCCAGAGTCACCGGGGATCAGGACCAGACCACCGGAGGCAATGCCCAGGGTCGAGGTGAACGGGTCGAAGGCACGGGTTTCGCGCGCATCCTGCAACGCCGGTGCCGCACCGTATTGCAGATTGATTGCGCCGAGCGCCCCGCCCGACAGCTGCGCCGCGCCGCGCAGGTTGATCAAGGCGCCCTGCAAGTCATGGTTCGGTGAGGCGTTGCCACTGCGCCCGACGCTCGCTTGCAGCGACGGGTTGAGCGAGCCACCGATGCGGATGTCCATGTCGCCACCGCCGGTCAATTGCAGGCTGCCGTCGCTGCCGACCCGTCCGGTGCTGCCGACCGCGACGATCAAGCCCTGGCTGCGCGGGTTCAACCCGCTGTCGCCCAATGGCCGAAGCATGCCGCCGTCGCCGCCGGCGCGCAGGCTGACGTTGCCGCCGCCCAGCGCACCAAAACCGGTGAAGCCAACCAGATAAGGGCCACTATCGGCGCCTTGATCCGGCAGGGGTTGGGTTGCATAGCTGCCAAAGTTGATCCACCAGGCGGTCGGCACATCGCTGTTGCCGGTGCCCTGGCGCCAGAGCCAGTTGCCCACCGAGACGCTGGCAACTTGCTCGCGAAGCTTGGCCAGGGGGTTGAGGCCTCGACGCCCCACGGCGTCGCCGGACACCGAGCCGCCGGCATTGATCGTCAGGTTGCCGCCTTCCTGCGGATACCAGGCCTGATACAGGCTGTCGCTACCGCCATTGACCCATTTTTCGTAATCGGCGCCCTGGCTGCCCAGCACCGAACCGTTGTCGGTCAAGGTGCCACGGCGCAGGTTGTAGCGCGGATCGACGTCGCTCGATTGGGTGCCGGCGGTGTAGACACCGAACGCCGAATCCATGCTCAGGTTGCCAGCTGCCAACAGGTCGAGATCGCCGGTGCCGGTGCGCAACACGCTGAACATCTGCGAGTGGGTCGTGGTGCTGATCCCGCCCTTGTTCGGCGCACAGGAAAACGGGTCCGCATCACACCACCACAGATCGGCCTCGAGCACCGGGGTGCCCGCCGGCATCCCGGCAATGTTGCCCTCAACCCAGAGGAATTTGGCCGGCGCCAGGCAGGCGCCGGGGAACACGTCACACAGATACAGCTCATCATCGCTGACCACCGTGCCTTCCGGATAACCCATCGGGTTGCCGTCGACCCAGGTCGTGTCGAGTTTTTTCTCGGTCACTTTCAAGCCGTAGTGGGTATCGGCCAGGCGCAGGTTGCCGTCGCTGGTCAGCGGTTTCAGCGCACGGCTGTCAGCGGCATCCAGATCGGAGCCGGCCACCAGACGCATCGACCACGACGTACTGCCCGCCGGCAACATGCTCGCCACGGCCCAGTTACGACCCTGCTGAGTGGTGTTGGTGTAACCGCGCAGTTCAATGAAAGCCGTACCGTCAGCCAGCACCACATCCGTCATCGACGGAATCAGCGAGCCACGCAGCAGCGCCAGCGCACCGCTCAATTTGACCCCGGCAAGCACGTTATCCGCACCGAGCGTGCCCGGCAGCGGCACGCCTTTCGGCCAGCTCATGGCCTGCAGCGCGGTGGCAGTCTCCAGACGGGTACCGGCGCCCAGGCGACTGCCGATCGGCAAGGTCACGTTCTGTGTGAGCAGCGTGCCGGCGGCGTACAGCAAGTTGCCCGCCGAATCGTGTACGGCAGCGGACAACACGCTGCCGGCATTCAAGGTGTACTCACCGGCCAGCACCGCCTGGGTTGGCAACAACGTGCCGCTGGCGAAGGTGGCCGCCTGGATCGGCAAGTCGTAGTTCAAGGTCGTGCCGCTCGGGAACAGCGTCCCCTCGGCCAGCGTCACGCCACTGCCCGGCACGATCAGATCGCCACCGAACGGCTGCACGCCCGGCAGCAGTTTCCAGCCGGCGTCATCCACGGTTTCCGATGGCGGCGCGAAACCGTCGTTGATACTGCCGTAGATATCGAGGTTGCCACCGGCCCGCATCACCAGACTCGCCGACTCACCGGAGCCATACAACGCAGTTTTCTGCGTGTGCGGGTTGAGGCTCGCGTAGCGATAGCGCGACAGGTCGATATCGCCTTCTACCAGCAGATCGCCGTCGGCGGTCTTGCTGGCGATTTCCACGCCCGGGCGCAGATGGAAGGCATCGCGGTAAGTCGCGTTGTTCAACCCCGCCAGTTTGCGTTGCAGCAGGTCACTGTTGCTCAGTGCCGTGTTGATGAAGGTGTCGCTGTCGCCATGAATCCGATCGAACAGCGCCTGATCGATCACCTGATACGGCCGGCCGCTCGCTGCCGGATCAACGCCGTCGCGAGCGTCCGTGTAGCGGCGCACGGCGTTGAGGCCAATGGAACGCGCGCCTTGAATGTTCAGTGCGCCATTGGCATCGATCGCAATATCACCGGCGCCCAGACGCGGCGCGTTCAGCTCCAGGGTGCCCCGTGCCCGCCCATCGTTTTGTCCGGGCAGACTGCCCAACGCGGCATCGGTGCCGTGGCGCAGATCAATCCTCGCGCCGGAGGCCAGCGTCAGCACCCCGGCCCCGGAATCGAGCTCGACCATCGCCCGGTTCGGCGCATCGATGATCTTGCCGTAGCTGTCGACCCGCAGCACACGACCGTGAGCGTCGAGCACGGAACTACCGCCCAGGGTCAAACCGTTTTTGCCGGACAGACGAATGCTGCCGACCCGCTCGCCACTGGCGTCGATCGTGCCGGCCACACTCAGGTGACCATTGTCGAGCGAGAGATTGACCTCGCCGGCGCGCAGGCCATCGCCGATCAGCAGATCGCCCTGTTTGAACTGGAAGCTGCGGCTGCCGAACACCTGGCCGTCGTTCAGGCGCTGGTTGAGTGCGGCGAATTGTTGATTCAGATCACCACCCAGTTGCTGCGCACGAATCTCCACGCCCCCGGCCTTGTACGGCACCCAGGTGCCGCCGGCATCGTAATGACCGCTGCTGGCGCCGAGGATCCGGCCTTGCAGATCGACCACCCCGGCGCCCGCAGCGAGCGCCACTGCGCTGAGATTGCCGGCCTGATTGTTCTGCGCCGACAGGTCGATGCGCGAGCCGGCCGCCTGACGGATATTGCCGCTGTTGCTGAACAGCGATACATCGCCGCCCCAGCTGTATTTGTTGACGTCGTTGAACGGCAAGGTGCGTCCGGCCAGATCCAGCTGCGCATTGCCGGTCAGGGCCAGGTCATTCTCGGCCTTGACCACCAGTTTGCCGCTGGCCAGCGCGATCCGGCTGTCGAGGACAACATTGCGGGCATCCAGGGTCAGTTCCGCGCCCAGCGCATCGGCTGCCGCGCCGGTAGCGCTGCCGGTCAGGGTCAGGTTATTGCCCGCCTTGAACGTGTTGATCGACGCGGCTTCACCCGTCAGCAACGGCGTGCGCAGCGTGAGGCTGCCGCCGCTGTAGGCGTAACCCTTGACCGGGTCGTACGCGCCCTGCTCCTGATACACCGCAAGACTGCCCTTGTGGTTGGCGGTGATGCGCTCGCTGGCGCTGAGGTTGACGTTGGCAAAACCCAGCGCCAGACGGTCATTCTGATCCAGACCGCTGGGCTGCGGATTCGGCCCGTAGCCGAATTCGATGCGCTGCGCCTCGATCTGCAGGGTGCCGCGTCCGGTGCCCGCGCCACCGCTGACCAATGCTCCCGGCGCCTGGGTGGCACCGTTCCAGATCAGGTTGGCGGTACGCAAGGTGGCTACGTCGTCGCTGCCGCCCTGGCCGTAGATCGCCGGGGTCGTCAGAATCAGATTCTGCAGTTTGCTCTGGCCGGTTTGTGGATCCAGCGTGTCGAGTGTGGTGGTGCCAAAGAAGTTGAACGAGTCGCGAGCGGTCAGGTTCAGCGACTCCAGGGCCGGTGCCCCGAACCGGGTGTCGCCCTGCAGCAAACGGTTGAGCACGTTCTGGCTCAGGGTCAGACCGACTGGCACCCGGCCCGCCGCATCGCTCAGGGCCTGTGTATTGCCGACATTGACCGCGCCGACCGCCAGGGTCAGATGGCGGGTGCCGAAACGCACTGCCTCATCGAGTTCGAAGTGGTTGTCGGTGGCGGCGGTGATACTGCCGTTGGAATACAGGATCGCCGGGTTGCTGTACGGCGCCAGCGTGCAAGTGCCGATATGGATACTGCCGGCACCGGTACGGTCGACGGCTTTCTCTGGTGCAAGCACACTGTTCCAGCCATTGGAAACCAGCAACAGGCTGGCCTGTCCCGGCTGATAGACAAAGCCGTTGGTGGAGTCGAACGAGACCTCGCCGCGCCCCAGAGTGTTGATCCCTGCCCCCGCCTCGATGGTGATGCCGCCACCGATGTTATGGGTGCGCAGCAGCACTTCCGGCGCCGAGAGGATCGCCCCCTCACGCAAGAAGATGTCGTTGCCCGAGCCGCCGCTGGTGAAGGTCACGATATTACCGCCGGCGCCGTAGTCCACGGTCGGCGCAGCGCCGATGGCCAGACGTCCGGCATTCAGGCGATTGAGGCTGTCGGCGTAAAGTGAGACACCACGAAAACCCGGCGTCGGCTCATGGCCGGCGCCCAGCACTTCGAGAATGCCCGAAGACGGATCGCGCACAACGGCCGTGCCCGTCACGCCGCCCTCGGCGGGCTTGAACAGCACCTGCCCGTTGAAATCCAGGGCAATGGCATGTTCTTCACCATGCTGCAGGTTCAGCTCGAGGGTTTTGCCATCCATCGGTGCCAGTGCGCGTGGTACTCCCCGCCGCACCGCGTCGCTGGTGATGAACTGGCTGTAGCTGGTTTCGTTGTATTGCGAATAGCGGCGCAGTACATCGGCTGACGTCAGTGTCAGCGTGCTCGGCAGACTGTCACGCACACCGGTATTGGCAATCGACATCCGGCCGCTGCTGGTCCATGAACCATTGCGCATTTGCAGCGCGCCACCCATGGCCGCCGGCGCCGCCTGGCCGTTGACCTCGACCCGGAACGCCCCGGGCAGCAAGGCAAACGTCGAAGGCAGCAAGGTATAGGTGCCGGCTGGCAAACCCGGCACGCCCGCACCGATCGTGACCTGTTGACCGATGCGCGGATCGACCGCGCCAGCCTCGGCGACCAACGGGGCATAGACACTCTGATTGCCCGGCAAGATTGCGTAGACCGGATTGCTCGCCAGGCCCGGCAGGCTGAACGTGCCGTCAGCGGCATTGCGCACCAGCGGGTTGTAGCGGGCATCGGTGGAGCCGCCACGCCCGGAGACGAAACCGGCGCCGCGCAGATCGCCCCCGCCCGACAGGTCAATCACCGCGCCTTGCGCGACATCCAGATACTGCGACTGCACGGCCACCCCGGTCGTGGCGCCGACGATGCCCCTCAACAGCACCGGACTGCCGTTATAGCGGTAGTCGATGCCGTCAGTCGTGCCGCCGTAAGGCATGACCAGTCCGGCGGCGCTGACTGACGTGAGACTGCCGGGCAACAACGCAACCTCGCGGGTCTGCACCGACTTGCTGCTCTCACCCAGAGTGATCAGGCCGAGCGGTGCCCGCACCACCCCGCCTTGCTCAATGTGGCTGGCGGCGAGGATCAACTCGCCGAACACCGAGTAAGGCAATGCCGTCGGCGTGCCGCCCTGAGCGAAAATGCGCAAAGTGCCGTCGCCAGGATCGGTCTGCTGCTGGAAGCCGGCGCGCACCCGGGCGTGGATCCCGCTCACTGGATAAATCTGCGCGGCGCCAAGATTCAAGTCACCCGCCGTCCACAGGTCGGCATAGGTTTGCGTGGTAGAGCCGATAAACCGCAGGTCGCCCTGACTGGCCAGTGTGACGTCGGCGAAGCTGCGGCGACCGACCTCAAGGGCCGGCGCATTGAGTTGCAGGATATTGCCCTTGGTGCCGAACGACAGGCTGTTACCGATATCCAGCAGGTTGGCGCTGGCGGTGAACTGCGCCGCCGAGATATCGGGCGTCGGCGCGTGCATGACCCGAGGCCGGATAAAGGCGCTGGAGTCGTAATACGCGCCCGGCCCCAGCAACCGCAGGTAAGGCGCAGACAGATTGATCCGTGCATTACCGCTCGAACCTTCGGCCAGGGAAATCGCGCCGGCATACAGGCTCAGGCTCTGATTCAAATGCAGGTTGACGTCGCCATCGAACGAAACCAGGCCATTGCTCAGCAGCCCCAGATGATCGAAGCCGCCGGCCATCAAGGCATCGGCGCTCAGCCGGGCACTGCCGTAAGTCAGCATGGGCGCGGCTTCGCCTGGCTCAAGGTCGGCCGCCAGGGTGGTCTTGCCGACACCCTGGCCGATGATGATTTCCCGGGGTCGACGGACCTCGTTGCTGGCGGTGTTGAGGCGGTACAGCGGCGTTTCCAGGGCGATGTCCAGCCGCCCGCCGCCAGCGCCGGCACCACCGGCTGCGGCACGCAGGTCGCCGTCGATGAACAGGCCGTTGTAGGAACTCAGGGAAATACGCCCGCCGTCGGTGGCAACCGTGGTCGGGCCCTGCCCGGCAATGTCCAGCACCGCCTGGGTGCCCGAAGCGTCAAGCCGCGCGCCCTGGCGCACGATCACATAAGCGTCGGCCGAAGTTGCCGTGGCTTTCTTCGAATCGATTTCACCGCCAATGATGATGCTGCCGCCCTTGCCGACTTGGCCATACACCCTTCCCAAGGCATCGACCGCCGTGGCGGCGCGCCCCGCCACATCGAGCACCGCGTGTTCACCGATCCAGATTGACCGGTTGTGCGCCTGCGTCGGCGCTTCCTGCTGGCTCTGAGCCGGGTCAATGCTGCCGAACTGCTGCTGGCGGATATCAATCGTGCCGCCCCAGGCCTGCAGCGCACCGTCGACGGTGATCTGCCCCGCCCCGCGCAGGTTGATGCGTTGCCCAGGATCGACGCTCAGGCGTGAACCCGTGCCGAGGGTCAGTGTGGCGTTGCGCGGGTCGATCAGCCCCACGAGGCTCGGACCGGCCTGCAGCGACAGGCTGGCGCCAGCACGTTGGGTCAACAGCGCTTTGGTCGGGCTCTCTTGGAATAACGTCGGTGTCCATAACTCCAGCGCCGTGCGCGGATCGCCGCCACTGACCTGGTTCGCGGCATCGTCGGTAAAACGGTAGACCGGCGTGGTCACATTAATCTGCGTTTCACGGGCCACTTCGAGGCCGTTCAAGCCAATCACGCTGTAGGCCGAAAAACCTTTGCTGAAAAGGCTCGGCGCCAGTTGCAGCGTCGATTTCGCCCGCGCTTCGTCAGCCGCGCCAATCATCACCTTGTTGGCTTGCACCAACAACGTACCGCCGCCCGTCACGCCGTAACCGCGCAGCTCGCCATCCAAGGTGAGTTGCGAAGTGCCGGCGGCACTGTTGGCTGCCGATTCCAGCGTGACATTGCCACCCTTGGCGCCACGGGTCTTGCCGTTGGCCAGTATCGCCGCGCCGGAAGATACATCGAGCAGGCTGTCGCTCTGGATATTGATATCGCCGCTGCTGCGGATCGAAATCGACCCTCCGTCCAGCCAGGCCAGACTGGCCGCGTCGTCGGGGTTGGTGCGTTGATTGGTCCACAGCCCGCGAGTATCGAGTTGCACGCCCTGGGCCACAGTGACCCGTTCCGGATTGCCAGCGACCGGGGTGATTCGGGTGTCGGTGACGCTGCTGGTCTGCAACTGATTGAGCACGTTGCCCAGACGGATACTGCCGCCACGGGCACTCAGGTCGGCATTGACCTGGACATCCGGCCCGTACAGGGTGATCTCGCCACCGGCATCGACCTGCAACGCGGCATCCAGGGTAATGCGATCCTTGGCCGCGACCTTCAACGCCCCGAGCCTGAAGCCGTTGAGCTGCCCGGCGTCGAGGAACAGTTTTCCCTTGCGCGCGTCGGAGACTGCCGTCAGCAGATCCCGGTCAGCGCCCGCGAGCATCGGTTCGCCACCGATCTGCACCTGATCGAGCAAAGGATTCAGCCCGTACAGCAAGCCGCCGGCTGCCGCCACATAGGCGGGGTCATAGCTGCCGACGATCAGTTGTGCCCGACGCGCCAGCGCGGTCTGGCTCTGTACATAACCATCCAGCGGCGCGCGCGGCGCCTGGGGCTGACGCTCCCCCTGATACACCTCGCCGAGCAACTGCCCGTCGAGCACGGCATTGGTCGTGCCGATCACCAGTTGCCCGGCATCGCGACCCACGGTATAGCCGGACTCCTGGCGCGATCGCGGGGCAATCAACGAGCTGTAGTAATAGCGGGTCTGGCCCCAGCGTTCGCTGCTGTCCTCATAACCTTTGTACAGTCCGCTGTAGAGCATGTCCCCCGGTGCCCGCGAGACTTCGTACAGGCGCCCGTCGGCGCCACGCAGCCAGCTCTGGCGGATCTCGCCGCTCTGCACATCGAGCGTGCCGCCAGACAGATTGATCAACGAGCCTTTCTCGGTGACCACATCGTTGCCGGCAAAACTCACCGCGCCCCCCTGGGCCATCCATTCGCCGATGCTGTGGCCCTGAGTGCCAAGATAGCCACCGACCTCAAGCAAGCCACCGGCGGTGTACCAGCGATCCGTCGCATAGCCGTTGGTGCCCGCCGGCACATACACCAGCTCACGCACATCGACCCACACGTCATTGCTGTTGAGCGCGCCTTTTTCGCGGTTGACCGACGCGTCGCGCTGCTCATTGCCCTGGACGTTGATTTTGATGTTGTTGGCTTCCATCGCGACTTTCACGCCGATGGCCCCGGACACATCGATCAGCGCCCCGTCGCGCACCAGACTGCGCCGCCCTGCCGCCACGGCCACCTGGCCGCCGGTGGCGAGGGTGATCGAGCCATTCTGGAACTCGACACTGCCGCCGCTCTGAATCTCGATGCGCGACTGGTCGCTGCGCACCTTGTTGTTGGGGCTGACGCCGGTCAGCGCGGCTTTTTGCTGGCTGTCGAGTGCGGTCAGATCACTGCTGTCGAGCATGATCGCCGTGGCACTGCCCTGTCCCAGCGTGACACTGCCGCTGGTATCGGTCGCCGGGTTGAGCAGGTGAATGGTGCCACGCGTGGCCACCGAAGTACTGGCCAGCAGCACGCCGTTCTGCACGACTTCGTGGCCGGTCAGGGTGATGTCGCCGGTGGCGGCCTGGATCAAGCCGTTGTTGCTGACCTTGCCGGCACTGCTGCCGTTGTTGAAGCCGGGAATCACTTCGCTGCCGAAGGTCGTGGAAAAGCCGTTGCCCTCGGTGCCCGAGCCTTTGCGGATGTAGAAGCGGTCACCGGCACCGAGCACGGTCTGGCCCTTGGCGGTGCTGATGCTGCCGTCGTTCTGCACTTCGCTGCCGAGCAACAGTGCGTAGCCGCCGGCATCGGTGGACGTCGCGGGGCCGGCGGTCTGGATCGATGCGCCGCGCTCGACCAGTACCTTGCCGGCAGCGTCGGTGAAGGTCGGCTGGCTGCCACTGCTGTCGAAATACAGGCCCCGGTCACGGAACTGAATGTCGGTGATGTTCGCCGCGGCGGCCACCAGGTTGCGCACGTTGACCTGGCTGCTGCCGCTGAACACGATGCCGTTGCGGTTGATCAGCATCACCGTGCCGGCGCCCTTGATCTGACCCTGGATCTGGCTCGGGCGAGCGGCCGGATCGTTGACCCGGTTGAGCACTGCCCAATTGGCCTGCTGGGCGAATTCCACAGTGGTGTTGCGCCCGACGTTGAAGGTTTCCCAATTGAGAATCGCCTTGTCGGCGGTCTGCTCGATGCGCACGTTGGTCTTGCCGTCGGCCTGGGTCTGCTGCGGGCCTTTGGCGTTCTGCCAGCCTTGCGCGAGGCTGTTATCGACCTGCAGACCGCCGGCGCCCAGACCGTCCGGCACCACCTGCACCGAACCCAGCGCCGCTGCGCGCCCGGCCGCCTGCGCAGCCTGTTGCGCAGCAATCGCCGCAACCGTGTTGTTCAAGGTCTGTATCGAACGCTGTAGCTGTTGATTGGCCCGTTGCTGCTGCGCCAGTGGCGGGGTCATGCCCGGCAAACCACCGCTGCTCGGGCGGGCTGCCGCCGCTTGCTGCGCAGCGCCCTTGGCGGCGAACCAGTTCGAACTGAACGCCGTCTGCGCCTGCGCACCGCCCGCCACCAGACACAACGCCACGGCCTGGGCCAATGGCTTGAGCAGCCACAGCGCCGGGTCTATGGCATCACGTTTTAACGACTGAACGCGGGTACGGCGACGGGATGGGCGAGCAAGCATCACTACGAGTCCTTTTGATTGCCGCAGGTCGGCGACAACCTGCTGTTACGACATAGGCGGTTGGCGAGGGACGCGACCGAACCGATGTCACACAAACTTCATGAATGAGGTGTAACTGCCCGCCCCGGCCATCCGTGACGAGCAAAAAAAATGGCAGCCCGAAGGGCTGCCATTCGTGTTGCGGATTAACGCGAAGCTTACAAAGGACGACCGATAGCGTTGCACACGCTGGCGTTGTTGATGTCCAGGTTGTTGCCGCTGGTGTTGGTGATGAAGTTGGCGGTGACGGCGTTTTTCCAGTTGGTCGGAACAACGCTGAAGCCGTGGTTGATGGTCGCTGCAGCGTTGCCCGGCACGCTGTAGTGAGTGGTCAGGAAGGATTTGATGTCAGCGGCCACGGTTGCATCCTTGTAGCACTGGCCGAAGATCAGGTTGGTGTAGGCAGCGATCGGGTAACCGCTGGATGGGTTGGCGACAACCGGTGCCCACTGGGCAGGGTTCGACGGAGTGGTTGGCAGTGCAACCGAAGACAGCGCGGTAGTCACGTTGGCCGGGGTCGGCTGCACGCCGTTGACGCGGGACACCACGGCGTTGCTGCTGGCGTTCACGCCGTCCGGACCGACATAACCGATGGAACCGTCAACCGCGTTCACCGCAACAGCGACGTCAGCAGTGTTGGCAACACCGACGAAGCTCGATGGCAATGTGGTGCCGGCTGGCAGCAGCGAGTTGGCGAAGGTCGAGTTGACCGAGAACTTGGTCGAGCAGACGTTGTTCAGGTGACGGGTGAGGATTTCCGAGGTGCCGCTGGAAGTGGTGCGATAAACCACACGAACCGGGGTGGCATCGGAGTTGCCCAGCAGTTGACCCCAGGTCTTGGCAGTGCCGGAGAACACGTCGCACAGCTGAGCGCTGGTCAGGTTCAGAGCGGTCTGACCGGATTTTTTGTACGGAATGGCAACCGAAGTGGCCACCGAAGGCAGTTGGATCAGCGGGCCGTACGAAGCGCCGAAGTTGGTGTTGTAGGTGCTGATTTCCGAAGCGCTGAGGATCGAGTCGCTACCGGCGAAGTGGACCGAACCGGTGGTATTGAACAGTGCCGAGTTGTTGGTCAGGAAAGCGGTCTTGCCGGTGCCGCTACCGGTACCCAGGTAGCTGAAGTTGGCTGGCAGGATGCTGTTGCTAGAGCCTTTGTACAGAGCGGCAGGCAGAGTCGCGCCACCACCGGTTACGTTGGCAGCCATGGCCTGGGCGGAAGCCAGGGCAGCGACGGTCAGGGAAGCTGCGATCAGAGTGCGCTTGAACATGAAGAATCTCCTTTTCAACTAGGTTGGGAACACAGGTTTTCGGAAGGCTTGCATGACACTGGGAGGACTCACCGCTGACCTTCGCAAGCGGGGTCCGTGGTTAAGTCGCACTGAGAAATTCGCAGTTTCCGGTGACAGATAAAGGAAAAAACCTCGGGAGGTGCGAGGTGATTTTCGAGGTAATTCTCGGGTGTTCCGGGGGGGTGTACGGAGTGTCTAAGGCAAGCTTTTCGAGGGAATCGGCCACAGCCCTTGAAGGGCCGTTGCAGATGACAGAAAGGAGAACCCGAGGATGCTGGTTTTCGCGCTCGGGTGAGATCCGGGCGCCGGCAAAAAAGTTGAAAAAACTACTGCACGAGTTGGTTGATCTCGATGATCGGCAGCAACACCGCCATCACGATCACCAGCACCACCCCGCCCATCACTACGATCATCAGCGGCTCAAGCAACGCAGTCATGCCCATGGCCCGGCGTTCGATATCGCGGGACAGGGTTTGCGCCGCACGCTCCAGCATCGGCGGCAGCGCACCGGTTTTCTCGCCGCTGGCGATCAGGTGAATCAGCACCGGCGGAAACACGTTCTCTACTTTCAGCGCAGCCGCCAGATTGACGCCCTCTCGCACCTTGGCGGTGGCCTCATTGACGCTCAGGCTCAAGCGATCATTGGACAAGGTCTGCCGCGCCGCTTCCAATGCTCTTAACAAAGGCACCCCGGCGCCGCCGAGAATTGCCAGGGTCGAGGCGAACCGTGCGGTGTTCAGCCCCAGCACAAACCGCCCGATCAGAGGCAACTTCAGCACCCGATGATGCCAACTCAAGCGCGCCGCCGGGTTGCGCAAATACAGGCGCCAGCTCCAGAACGCGCCGGCCATGATCCCGGCGCACAACCAGCCCCAGGCACGGATGAAGTCACTGGCATTGAGCATCGCCAAAGTCAGCCCCGGCAGATCCTGCCGCGCCTGGGAAAACGCGCTGACCACCTGCGGCACCACGTAGCTCAACAGGAAAATCACAATGCCGATCGACACCAGCCCGACCACGCCCGGATAGATGAACGCGGTGAGAATCTTGCCGCGCAGGTTGTTGCGTTCTTCGATGTAATCCGCAAGCCGCTCCATCACCTGCGCCAGATCGCCTGACTCCTCACCCGCCGCAATCAGCGCCCGGTAAATCTCCGGAAAATCCCGTGGCCGCGCCGCCAGTGCTTCGGCCAGGCGCATGCCGCTGCGCACGTCCGCGCGTACGGCGCTGAGGGTGTGAGCGATGTGTTTTTTCTCGGCTTGTTCGACCGTGGCACTCAGCGCCGCTTCCAGTGGCAGACTGGCACCGAGCAAGCTCGATAGCTGTCGCGTGGCCCAGGCCAGATCGTTGTCCGACAGCTTGGCGCTGAACAAGCCACCGCCGCCATGCTGGGAGACATTGCTTTCCTTCTCCACCGACAACGCCGTCAAGCCACGACCGCGCAACACGCCAAACGCGGCGCCCTGACTCTCCGCTTCAAGATGCCCGGATTCGATCTTGCCGCTGGCATCGGCGGCTTCAAAACGATAGCGATTCATCAGGCGTCCCGTGTCACGCGAAGGATTTCTTCCGGCGCTGTGACACCGCTGCGAATCCAGCGTTCGCCGTCCTCGCGCAGGCTGAACATCCCGGCCTTGCTCGCCGCCGCGCGCAACGCCTGCTCCCCTGCCCCTTGGTGAATCAGGGTGCGGATGTCGTCATCGATGCAGAACAATTCATGAATTCCGGTGCGACCGCTGTAACCGGTGTGATTGCACGCCGCACAACCGACCGGACGCCAGGTGCCGGGCGTCGCCGGGTCTTCCTGTTTGCACTGATTGCACAAGCGCCGCACCAAACGCTGGGCCAAAACACCGAGCATCGATGAGGCCAGCAGAAACGGCTCGACACCCATGTCGATCAAACGGTTGACCGCCGACACCGCGTCGTTGGTGTGCAACGTCGCCAGCACCAGGTGACCAGTCAGCGAAGCCTGCACTGCGATCTGCGCGGTTTCCAAATCGCGGATCTCGCCGATCATGATGATGTCCGGGTCTTGCCGCAGAATCGCCCGCAGCGCGAGGGCGAAGGTCATGTCGATCTTGGCGTTGACCTGAATCTGGCTGATGCCCGGCAGGTCGTACTCCACCGGGTCTTCCACGGTGAGGATGTTGCTGGTGCTCGCATCGAGCCGCGCCAGCGCCGCATACAAACTCGTCGTCTTGCCGCTACCAGTCGGGCCGGTGACCAGCACAATGCCGTGGGGCTGGCGGATCAGGTGATCGAGTTTCGCCAGCACCTGCGCGTCCATGCCCAGGGTTTCCAGATGCAGGCGCCCGGCTTGTTTGTCGAGCAGACGCATCACCACCCGCTCGCCATGACCGGTGGGCACGGTGGAAACACGAATGTCGATGGGCCGCCCCGCGACGCGCAACGCAATGCGGCCATCCTGCGGCAAGCGTTTTTCGGCGATATCGAGCTGCGCCATGATCTTGATCCGCGACACCAGCGCACCGTGCAACGCTTTGCGCGGCGAGACCACGTCGCGCAAGGTGCCGTCGACCCGGTAGCGCACCACCGAATGGGTTTCGAACGGTTCGATGTGAATGTCGCTGGCCTCGTCCCGCGCCGCCTGGGTGAGCAAGGCGTTGATCATGCGGATCACCGGCGCGCCGTCCTGAGTGTCGAGCAGGTCGGTGATTTCCGGCATGTCCTGCATCAGGCGGTCGAGGTCGACTTCGTTCTCCGCCGCACCGACCACCGCCGCCGCGCTCCCGGTATCGGCGTAAGCAGCAGCGAGCAAGCCGTCGAGTTCGTCATCGCGCACCCGCTCAAGCCTGGCCGCACCGAACTGCCGGCGCACCTCGCTGATCGACCAGCCCGGCGTCGACGGGCACACCGTCAGCACGCCGTCGCGCAGCAGGATCCGCTGCGCCTTGGCCCAGGCGTAAGGCAATGCGCTCATTGCAGCGGCACCGCTTTGATGGTCGCGCGCGGGCCGGACACCGGTGCCGGCACGCCCTGCGCAGCGGTCGGCAACTGCGGCGCCTGCATGTCCGGCATCGCCCAGCTGCGTTCCGGTTGCAGACCGCCCTGAGCGCGGCGCATGAAGTCGTAGCGGTTGAGGGTGATGCTGCGCCCCGCCGCGCTGTCGCGAATGATGTACGGGCGTAGGAACACCATCAGGTTGGTCTTGGTGATCGAGCGGCGCTCATTGCGAAACAGCGCGCCGATCCCGGGAATGCTGCCCAGCCATGGCACCGCGTCGTTGCTCTGACTGTAGCCATCCTGCAGCAGACCGCCGAGCACCATGATCTGCCCGTCGTCGAGCAGGATGCTGGTGTCGATCGCACGTTTGCTGGTGACGATCCCCGCCGACGTCGAAGCCGCCGAAGCGCGCTCGTCGATGCTGCTGACTTCCTGATAGATGTCGAGCTTCACCGTGCCGCCCTCGGATATCTGCGGCCGCACGTTGAGCTTCAAGCCGACCTCTTCGCGGGTCACGGTCTGGAACGGGTTGTTGCTGGTGCCCCCGCCGCCGGTGACATAACTGCCACTGACAAACGGGATGGTCTGGCCGACAAAAATGCTCGCCGCTTCGTTGTCCAGAGTCAGCAGGTTCGGCGTCGACAGCACGTTGGTGCCACCCTTGCTCTTCAGCGCCCGGGCCAGCACTTTCAGGTCGAGAATCTTGCCGATGCCGGGGATGTCGACGGTGCCGTTGACGTAACCGAGGTTCAGGCCTTTGGGCAGCACGTCGACACTGGTCTTGCCGTTGACGTTGATCCCCGAACCGCCAAGGTTGGCGCCGCCGATCACGCCGTTGCCGGCCAGATTGCCGGTCTGCCATTGCACGCCGAATTCGCTGGCATCGTCCTCGCCGACTTCGACGATCAGGCTTTCGATCACCACTTGCGCGCGGCGCTGGTCGAGCAAATCGATGACTTCACGCAGGTTGCGGTACAGCGGTTCCGGCGCGGAAATCAGCAAGGTGTTGGTGGTCGCGTCCGCCTGAATGGTCACGCCGCCGGCGCTGAAGGCGACGTTCTGTTCGCTGCTTGGCGCATTGCCGCTACCGCTGGTGGCGCTGCTGCCCTGGGCGTAACTGCCGCCGGTGCTGCCGTTGTTGGTGGTCGAAGTGGAGCCGTTGGTTTGCGTGCTGCTCTGGCTGTTCTGCCCACCATTCGAGTTGGTGGAACTGCCCATCGCACTGAGCACCGAACGCGCACTGTCGCTGGTGCCGCTGTCGCTCTCGCCGGTCAACAAACCGCGCAGGGCCTGGGCCAGTTTGCCGGCCTGAGCGTTGCGCAGATACACCACGTGCAAGTTGCTCGGGTTGCTCTGGGCGTTGTCGAGTTTGTAGATCAGGTTGCGCGCCAGCTCCGTGCGCTCGGGGCTGCCGGCGCGGATGATGATGGTGTTGGAGCGCGGGTCGCCGATCACCGCGATCTTCTGGGTTGGATCGTTGCCCGGTGCGTCGAGCAGGTCGGCGACCATCGGCGCGATATCGGCAGCGATGCCGTTCTGGATCTGCACCACGTCGGTGTCGATGGCGCTCGGCGTGTCGATGCCTTGAATCAGTTGCGCGACCCGCGTGAGGTTCTCGGCGTAGTCAGTGACGACGATGGTGTTGTTGCCCGGATAGGCGTTGATCGGGTTGTTCGGTGACACGATCGGGCGCAGCACCGGGATCAGGTTCACCGCGTTCTCGTATTGCAGGCGGAACGTGCGGGTGAGCATGCCGTTGCCGGCCGGTTTGTCAGCGCTGTAGATCGGTCCGCCGAGCAGTTTGGCGTCAGCCTCCGGCACCACCTGCGCCACGCCGCCCACGTCCACCACGCTGAAGCCCTGCATGCGCAGTGCCGCCAGCAACATGTCATAAGCCTGATGCGCCGGCACCTGGCCTTCAGACACCAGCGTCAGGTTGCCCTTGACCCGAGGATCCACCAGAAACTGCTGGCCGGTGGAGCGCGACAACGCCCGCACCACCGCTTGAATATCCGCATCGACAAAATTCAGCGTCACCGGTTGATCGCCCAACGGATTGGCCGGCAACGTCGTGCCCCGCGCCGAACCGCCACTGCGGGCGCGCTCGGTGATGTTGTGCAATTGCTTCGGCGCCGGTCTTGCCTGAGCCTGCGCGCGCTCGCGGTCGAGCACCGCGTCGCCACTGCGCTGGGTGTTGGCCAGCGGCCGGCCGAGTTCGCTGTCCACCAGCAGCGGCGGTTGATTCGATGGTGTGGTGTTACTGCACGCGCTCAATGCCATCAACAGCATCGGCAACGCCATGCGTTTGGACCCTGACCCCTTCATGAAGCTTCCTTAGCGCCCAGCGCCTGATCCATGCGTACGGTGCCCGACAGAGTGCCGGCCGTGTCATCGGTCGCGGCGTCGTCTGCGCGTTGCAGACGGGCCTCGACCACTTGCAGTGAAAAATTCCGGGGTTGGCTCAGCAGCCAGTCGAGCACGGCGTCGGCGGGTGCCGCGTCGAAGGTCAACTGCCAGCCGGCGGACGCGGCCGCCAATTGGTAATGGCCGCCCAGTCCGCTGGCCTGCAAGGTCTGCTGCAGCGACTGCTCGAGGTTCTGCCCGTCCGGGCGCACGCTGACGTCGCGCAACAACACTTCCAGCGCTTCGGCCTGGGCGCGCAGTTTCGGGGTTTCGACTTGCGACGCGGCGATCTTCTTCAGTGGCGGCTGAATCAACGCCACCCACACAAACAGCCCCAACAGCAGCGCCGCCATGCCGACGACCATGCGTTTTTCCCGCACGGCCAACGGCTGCCAGCGGGCCTGCAACTGAGCATTGAAGCGCTGCCAACCGGCGCGGTATTTCGCAAGCGAGGGGCTATTCATCTTCGGCTCCGCTGCTGTCGTCGTTGTCGGTGGCGGCGGTCGCCTCGCCGGCCGGGCGCAAGACCCAACCGTCGTCATTCGGGCTGATGCTGATGCCGGCCTGGGCCAGCGTGTCTTGCCATTCCTTGTCATTGCCCGAACGCCGCGCCTCGGGCAGCAGACTCAATTGCAACGCGCCGTCGACAAACTCCAACCGCTGCACCGTGCCGGCCATGGACGGCATACCGCTGCCGGCCTGCAACACCAGCCGCGTGAAGTCCTGACCCGGCGCATCCGTCGCACCTTGCTGGCGAGCGGCGATTTGCTGACGGGCCTGTTGCAGCGGATTGAGGATCACCGGCAACTCGGGGAACGCCTGCTTCACCCGCTGTGCCATCTGCGCCTTGAGCTGCTGGCCCTGCCCGGCCTCGCGAGCGGCGTACAGGTTCAAACCGATCACCCAAACCGCCAGTGCCAGCGCACAGCAGCCAAGCGCCCTGCCCCAACCGCGATGTTCGGTGCCCGGTTGCTGGAGGCCGCCGTGCAGGCCCCAGTTCGGCAACGGGCCGGCGTTTCGCTGCGTGTCGGGCAATGTCGACTGCACCGCTTCCGGCGCGCCGTCACCGATCCAGTGCGCCGGCAGACCGGTTTCCAGCAGCCACGCTTCGTCGATCATCGGCTGCACCTGCGCCGCATTCGGGCCGTGGCGCAGCAACAGATGATCGTCGTGCAGGCAGCCAACGCCGCCGGCCATCACCGGCAAGCTGTAGGCCGCCGGGTACAGGCCTTTGAGGTTCAGGCCGAATTGCCCGAGGTGCTGCAAATCCTTGCGTGCGACCCAGGCAATCTGCACCTGGCCGCTTTCATTGCGAGTGCTGTGGGCGATGTGCATCTCGGCGCTGTCGCCGAGCATCAAGGCCTGTGCCGCACATTGCACCGCCGCAGCAGTTTTATTCGCGGGCAGCGGCGGCAAATCGATGCTCGCCAACAGGCTGTCCGACGGGTGCAGAAAGCACACCAGCGGTTGCTTCGGCAGCGTGTCGAGCCGCACGCGTTCCTGGCGAGTGACCTGCCCCTGACGATCCAGCCACGCACAATCCACTTCACTGTCGAGACCCAGCTCCGCCAGCGGCGGCAAATTCACGCGCAACTGGCTCATACGCCCACCCGCGACCAGATCACTTGCGGCAAACGATCCTGGCTGCGATGCAACAACGCATCGAGGCTCACCCGCCGCTGATCCCGCCGCGCCTGCCCGCGCAGCCGAAACCAATCGCTGGTGATGCCGACCTTGACGCTGGTGATCTCCAGTTGCGGCAGGCGCAGGCGATTGACGAAATCCCCGCGATTGATAAACCAGCGCCCGGCGTCGCGCTCATTGATTAACGCCTGCGCCCGCTCCAGCGAAAGCCCCGGCACATAAGCCGCCAGCACCGGCGCCGTGGCGGTGTTGCCGTTGAGCCAGGTGGTCGCCGGAATCACCGTCAGGTACGGCGCCAGTTTCGCCAAAACCGCATCGTTGACCCCGTCGACACTGCGCAAATCATCAAGCGTGCGCAGCATCGGCAAGGTCGGCGACTGCGGTTTGCGCGACGCGGACGGCGACGTGGCGCGCCCGCTGTCGAAGGTGTTTTTCGCCACAGGCTTGTCCACCACTTGGGCATTCAACAAGTGCGGATAAGAGCCGATCACCCGCTGACTGATGCGCCGACTCAAGCCGCTGCTGACACCAATCAACTCGCACAAGCGCTCGAACGCCTGCACCTGCGCGTCATCGATCCGCTCGTTGGCCACCAGATTGCGCAGGTTGAACTTGCCCTGCTCGTCCTCCAGCCGCCCCTCGAAACCTTGGGTGTTCAAGCGCTGCGCCCAGGGTTGATCGAGCCGGGTCAGCGGATCGCGCTGCCGCGCGTCCCACAACAATTGCCGGCTGATCTCCAACCCGCCGTGCAACAGCCAACGGCCCTGCACGCGCAGTTGTTCGGCTTCCAGCGCCCGGGTCGAAACGCTCTGGCGGGTCAGCATGCCGGCGGCGATCACCGCGACCACCGCCGCAATCAGCAGCGCACTGATGATCGCCATCCCCTGCTGGTTCGATTGGCTGTTCATGACCGGTCTTACAACTGCCAGGAACCAATGTCGGCATTCACGCCGTCGCCGTCAGGCTGGCCGTCGGCGCCGAGAGAAAAGATATCGATCTCGCCGTTGGCACCGGGATTGAGGTACTGATAAGGACGACCCCACGGGTCATTCGGCAGGCGCTCCAGGTACGAGCGCCAGTTGCTGTTATTCGCATCGGCCGGCCGCTCCACCAGCACCTTCAGGCCCTGGCTCTGGCTCGGGTAAGTGCCGTGATCGAGGCGATACAGCTTCAGCGCCTGCATCAACCCGCCAATGTCCTGCTTCGCCGCCGTGGCCCGCGCCTGATCCGGCCGGTCGAGCACCTTGGGCACCACCATCGCCGCCAGAATCCCGAGAATCACCACGACCACCATGATCTCGATCAGCGTGAAACCCTGCTGCCCACGGGGCATCCGGCTCGGTCGACTGGGCTGTTTGAATTGCGCGATATCCATCTCGTCATTCCCTGGCTTGATTCGATTCGACGCGCAGTGTTGCAAGAAGATATGTCAGGGATGTTGAAAATCCTCGGGTGTTTTCGTCGTCAAGCCGTCAAGCACGGGCGTTAGCGTCAAGGGCTGCCCGACTGCCCGAGCCCCCGATGCGCACCCCCTCCCCGCAAGCCGGATTCACTCTGATTGAAGTGCTTGTCGCGCTGGCGATCATCGCCGTGGCCATGTCCGCCGCTGTTCGTGTGGCGGGGTTGATGACGCAGAGCAGCGGGGTTTTGCGGGATCGTTCGATTGCGATGATTGCGGCGCAGAGTCGGATGGCGGAACTCCGGTTGGAAGGGAGATTGCCGATGGGGGTTAAGGCGGTTGAGTGTGATCAAGGACGGTTGTTGTTGCGGTGTGAGCAGGTGATTGGGGGGGCGGAGAATGGGCGGTTGTTGAAGGTTGGTGTGCAAGTCTTTGACCGCAGCCGGGAAGCGCCGCCGCTGGCGAGGCTTGAAACACTGCTCAGCCGCCCGGATACCCCATAGCTCTGGTCTGCTCAAAAACGCCAGGCCCGAGGGAGAACAGATCGGGATCCTTGAGGACCTCGCGCCTCAAATCTCCCGATCTTCACTCGCAACCATTGAATCTATTTTCTACTGTTGAACCACTGAAAATGTTCTGGGAGGTGACACAGATCCGTCAGCAGAGGCGGTAATGCTGTGCACGCCCGCGGTCAGCCCACTTAAGGCCAGTAACCATTGGCCTTCTGCGTCAGCAAGGACATTACCTTTCAAGATTGTTCCATCGAACACACCGACGTTCGTCCCTGATTCCGAGAGACCTGCGACACTCACAGTGGTATCAGAGGTTATTCCGTTTTGAGGTACTTCACCCTTGGAATCCCTGATAGAGAGGATCGCGGGTACGGTGGCATTGGACTTGGATGTAGACATGTCAGTAACTCCGTTTCGTGGGATTGGTTTGACGGAGTGATTCAATCGAGGATCGCAGGAAGCGTCACCTGTCAGATCTGACAGGTAGTCGGATGTTTACGACCAACGGTCATTCTCTTGGGTTCGTCTTTCACCCTGCTCAATCACTGGCGGCCCCTCCTCTACCGCACGAACGGACGCTGTGCCGATAGCCTGTTTAACCGATTTTTTCAATGCCGTTTAAAGACACTCAGCGTTACTTCCTCAAGGCTACAACGCCTTGCGTCATTGCCTACGACTACGCCAGAATCCGCCGGCTTGTGCGTCTGGGGTGCGGGTCTTATCGTTTCCGGGTCACTGAAAAACAGTGATCGGGTTTGGTAGCCCGACCTCCCATATGACGCATAACGTCACCTAGCGCAGATGCCCTTTCGGCATTTGTCTTATGGTGGCCATGCGCAGGGCGTCCTCGGGCGCGCCGGATTTTCCATATGGGCCGGTCTACCAACCTTCGTATGGCCACCACCACTCGTTTGGTAGCGAGAGTGATGGCTCCTTAAGTCCCATATGGAGCTACATCTATGTTCAAGCCAACACCAAACCCACCCGAAACCGATCCGGTTTCACCCTACAAATTCCCCGACTCCCGAACCCTCAACGAAGCCGCCGAACGCGCCCTCGACCACTACCTCACCCCGCAACAACGCATCATGGGCAGCCACCACAAACACGACCCCATGTATCTGGCCAACCCGGCCTACAACACCGAATCTCTGCTCGCCAACGCCAGCGAATCACTGGGGTCGGCCAGCGAAATGCTCAACAACTTTGCGGCCACGCTGGAGCCTGCTCATCGCAAGACTGCGATCGGGATTGCGCAGTTGGTGATGTTGAGCGAGCTGGCGGTGAATCAGGCGTTGGATCATGTTGAGGTGAAGACGTAAGCGGCTGAGCGCTTTAGATCAACAGCCGGAAAGAAAATGGCCGAGGTTGTCAGCTGTAACTGACGACCTCGGCCAAATGAGCATTTCTATTTTTTGCGGCACATCTCGACGCCATCCTGAGTCTTCAGGTCTGTGTCGATTCCCAAGCGATACCTGCAGTAATCAATAATCCACCCCCGCTCCTCTGCTGTCAGGCGTTCTACCTTCCTGATCTCTCCATCGTTAGCGTGGATGTTGTAGAACTTCATCTGAAACGTCGGTTGCTTTTTGATGAAGACAATGGTCTCGATGTCTCCGTCCTCAAGGGCTTCGTAGTAGCCGACGTAGAGCGTGGTCACTAGGGCGAGGGCTGCTACGATTGTATGCTTTTTCATTCTTGTGGCGCCTTCGTCTGTAGCCACTCCGAGCGTTCAAACGAGGCTGAACAAGCGCCTCATCCGGTCACTTGAGTACTCCTGATTTCCCCAAAGCAACCAGTACAGCCATCGCAGAAAGCAACGAGATTGCACTCCATTGCATCAAAACAAGCTTCTGCTTGAGTGAAGTGGGAAAGTTCTCCACATCATGGGCGCTGAGCGTGCCGCGTCTCATATAGAAATTCAAAAACAAAGGGGACTGATTTATTTTATGGAACTAATCAGTCCCCTTTTTTACGTTTTGGGTGTCAGTTGAAAAGAGTCGGAATAAAGCTCCAGAGATCATCGAGCACGCCGACAACAGATCCTATAGGCCAGTAATCCGGAGTCGGGATGATTGCAGGCAACGTTTCATATCTTTGTCCGGTTTGTGGATACACCGGGCTTGAAGAGGCTCCGTACGACGAACTGGGCTGCTCTTCGTTTGCCATCTGCCCGTGCTGCGGTACGCAGTTTGGCTACGACGACACGACCGCGGCTCATGCTGAATTGCGTAGATCATGGGTCTCCAGCGGGATGCTTTGGTGGAGCGAAGCTCAAGCGTCGCCGAGCGGTTGGGACCCGATAAGGCAACTACAGGCGTTCGAAAAAGACATCCAGGTATGAACCTGACGCCGCCAATGGTCAGGCTTGAGACATTGCTCCCAGGCCAAATAAACGGATGTGACAAGGATGACTATGCTATCGGCTTGCCCTAGCCGAAAAGTCGTCAACCGATGCCGTTTACGGAGCAATGGAGTGCAGGATGAAAATCATCGCTTTTGTAGCTATCTATCTCGCAGGTGGGGTTGTCCTGTTTCCCCTCCTCGACCTCTTTCGTCCGGTAGGCATTTCTCTCGACCAATTCTATTCGGAGTTTTACCTCAGTTCCGGTGTTGACGTGGCGCAACGCCTAAGCCTGAGCTTCATCTACGCAAGCGCGTTTCATCTGGTGTGGTCTGCCTTGTTTTCTGAATCCGCAAAAAGCTGGGTGTACACGACCAACATCATAGACATTTGCTATCTCGCCTTACGGTGTTTGAGTACTTTTTGCATCAGCCTGATGACTCTTGGACTGGTTGGAAAAAGCGCACAAAAAGTGCCCTTTACAGAATTTGCTCAATATTTTCATTTTCTGGTTATCTGCATGCTCGCGGGCGCTTGGGCGTGGGAGCTCAAGCACTTTTTGATAGGCGTCATTTATTACACTGCAAGAAAAATCACGAGAACGGCTAAATGAAGGCCCCGATCCTCCTCATCGCCATTTGTTGCACGGGTCCAAGCGTCGCATTCGCTGATGGCTCGCAAGCGGCAAACGACAAATACGGGCCAGCAGGCATCGCCGTCGCTGAGCGCCTGGTGACGACCAGATCCAAATTGATCAAACAAGGATGGAAGCCAACCCGGATGCACACCCGCGATGGCTATGAATACAGTGGCGTCGAGAGGGAGCTGGCTGCACACGATTTCCTGGAACTCGATACCTGCTCTTTTGATAGCTCGCGCTGCATCCTGTTCTATTCAAAGAAAGACGCCTGCTTGCGCGTTGACACCATGGGTGAGCAGCTCAAAGACATGACGGTAACGCGATGGGCTGATGAATGTCCGGATGAGTCTTCAGCACCAGATAGCGGTGACGCGGGTTAAGAAACAAAGGGGACTGAATGAAATAATTCAGTCCCCTTTCCTTGGGAGCGGGCTTGCTCGCGAAGGCGCCAGAATTGACACCTGTTTAATCAGCAGGTGATCCCAAAGTCTGCCTCACCGGCAATTGCAAATTATCCAACGCCCGATTCACCGCCAACTCCCCGAGCATGATCAACTGCGCAATGCCCACCAACGCCCGACGCTGCGAAGCCGGCACCAGACTGGCGATGTTCTGGGCAATGGTTTGAGCTGAAGCGAGAGTTTCACTGGCATCAATCAGCAGTTCTTCGTTTTTGTTGTCCGCAGTCACGGCATACATCCCGCGGGTTCTACGTGGGGGCGGCGTGGAGCCGGGCGGACAGAGGTAATGGTCGAGCGCGCGGTCGGCGGCTTCGTGGAGTTTTCTGGAATCGATGGATTCGTAGGGGGAAACCGAGTCGGTTTCAGGCGGGTTGGGTGTTGGTTTGATCATGGTGAAGCTCCATTTTTATACCTGGTGGAACCACCAACACCTGTCGCTAAACAGGTAAGGGTGGCGGCTGTACGTGGGTTAGCGAACCGAGAGGTATAAGACCCGGCAGACCCGAAGGTCTCCCACGCACAGCCACCATATCGTCATCGCAAAAAACTGCGACAAACTGGAGCGTCGTTGAGCTTATACCTGGTCAGGTCGCTAAACCCGGTCGCTGGGTTACCAGCGACACGTAGACGATAAAGACCAGGTACAAAGCGCACAAGCCGGCGGATTCTGGCGTAGCTGTAGGCAACGGCGCAAGGGTGTGTAGCCTGAGAGAGTGTTTGGAGATGTCTTATTAAACGCCGGCGTTTGTCGAGACCTCACAGCGGCGCCTCCATGAGGTTGAGAGGTCGGCCAGATGATTCTCTGGAAATAAATCAGCCACCTTTTTCCTAGAACTGTTTAGACCTACGACCGTGCAGCCGGGGTCATGACGTTGGATTGCGTGGGGGCGCTGTTGTTGAAGTGTGGGCGGAACATCACGGTGGAGACCGGCGAACCGGTGGTGGTGAAGGCGCCCTCAGCGACTTTGGAAATCCCGCAGGTCACCTTGAATGGGAACCTGCAGGTAAATGGAAAAATCGATGTGACAGGAACGGCGATGGATGAAGGAGGTAACTCCAACAACCATTCGCACTAAATCATTTCTCTTCCGCAGCTTTCCTTCGTGCGTCCCTCTGCTCAATTCCTTTGCGTTTTTCCTCGGGGAGCAAATCAAAAAGGTCATTGATAGCACTAGGGCTAGCAATCTGGTCTTCAATAATGAGGTTGATCAATTGGAATAATGGGTAGACGAATTTCTCGCTATCTCGAAGGTCGAGAGTTCCAGGATGAACCGCCTCATTCCCAATAACCCGGACTGTATCCAACGCTTGCTGGATCTTACGGGGTAATCCTTTTTCTACGAGATCAGCAATCTGCGTATCTATCTTATTGGTTGTGCCTGTAAGGTGTTGACAGAGCTTTTCTAGACATAGTCTTAGCAGAGCAGCAGCTGAGCGGGGCGAGATCGATGCAATCTGGCGGGCTTCCTCAAAGTCATCCCTTATCAACTCTGGCATTTGCGGGTGAGCAGGTGCTGCGCTCACTGAAAGTGGATAAACCATGTCTGCCCGAAGAATGTTTGATAGCGTAAGGGAGGAATCTTTATCAATCACGCTTGAGCGCCAGATGTTTCTTTTTCTGCAGCTGTGACATTGCGCGGAAATAAAGCCGGTGGGGGTAGTGAACCCAGCAGTAGTCAACATTTCCCAAGACATACCGGCGAAGGCATGGCAATGAGGGCAGTTATAGCTAGCTTTGGTGAATTCTGGAGGAACGAATTTATTCATCACTGGCTTCCATTCTGTGATTCCCTATATTAAAGCTTGCTTCATAGAAACAAAGGGGATTGATCTATTCTCGAAAAATAAATCCATCCCCTTTTTTGGGTTTATTCTTACCTAACAAAGCTTCGGCCTACCCCTTTACTACAGGTTTAAATAGTAGTAAGCATAATTCCCCACAACGCCTGCAGACACAGCTAAAGCGTAAGAGGCAATTTGTTTTATAAAGTGCCTATTATTAGACACCTTAAGCTTTGAAGCGACCTCTCTATCCTTCTTAGTCATTAAAATAAACGAAGGATTTTCCCTAGAGAATATTATCAACGTCGCAACCGACAAGCCTATTCCGGCAATAAAAGAAACTCCCTTATACCAACCCTGACCAGTAAAAAGCTTATTAGTTGGATCCAATAGCTTAATGACAAGATTTAACTTCTCATTCATTGTAAGTGATTCCGGCGCAACCCCAGCCGGCATAACACTTAAAAAAATATCAGCTACTTCTTTTTCTCTTATGAGCTGCTCAATATAGTCAGGTAAGAAAATACCTATAGCCAGCATGCTCAGAGCCACGACAAACACAGAGTATCCAGCAATTCTAGAAAACCATGTTTCCGCTTCAAAAATAGTATCTATTTCACGTTCCAACAAAGAAGCGATATCGTCGCCCCAAGTTCGCTCAGTGTGAGATACCGAAAACTTAGCTATCCCCGTGGAGGTCGTTATAGTTCGACCAACAAGCGGAAGCTCAGAGCTTAAGCTTGCAGTTCTTTCTGTAATAAGCTGAACTGAAATCTCTTGCTTTTCGGGGGCTGGCTTGTTGGGAAAGCTGACAAGGTACGTCCATGTAATTGAGATACTTTTAGTTGAAACAATCTTTGCCTCATTAAAGTGAAGCAACCCATCAATCGTTGTTATTTTTCGATCCGGCCCTTTGTCATATTTTAGTTTTGCTGAAAAATCGACAAGAGCGCTTGAGGACTGTTGTTTTATTCGCTGATCAATTAGGTAATGCAAATGAACTAACCACTCGTGAGAAGCTTCGAAGGTTCCTGCCGTTACACCACTAATATTTTCAGGCTGTCCGAGTAAGTTGGTAATAAACTCACCGAAGTCTTTTTTCTTTATAGGCACTTGTACATATTGATTTTCAGAGTTATCTCCTGATATTACTACATTCAATCCATCGTTCAACATTGTTTGATTGCCTCTGAAAATTAGTTTTTAGATTATTTGACTGGAGACAAAGTAAAGTGTTAAGTCCGACGACACCTTCTACTGTGGCTGAACAGTTCATTATTGTGAACCCAATCGATGATAGCCTACAGCTACCATGCGAGCCACCTCTAGCCTGAAGCTGCGATTCACGACCGGCCGCTTTTGGCCGAGAGCGGTAAAGTACATCCCCGCCGATCCATTACCCACCAACCGACTGAAACGCCAAAGTCACGCTCCCTCTATAAAGTTACGGCCTCACCAACCCAGGCATCTCCACCCCATCCCCCAACCTCTCCACCCCCAACCTTACCCTCTCCCCACCCTGCTCAATCACCACCCCATCCCCCTCCACCGCCACCAACTTCACCCCAGGACTCACCCGCTCCCCCTGCAAAAAACTCCTCGGCGGTCCGTCGTTGAGGCTGAGGATCGCCACCGCCCCGCGGCTCCCCGCCATCACCCCACTCACCTTGATCTCCACCGGCGCCGTGCGGTTGGAGAACCATTGCAACGCCGGATTGTCGCTGCGCGCCGCGAGCAGTTGCGGCGTGGCCGCCGGGGTGTGGGATTCGGCGGTGGTCAGGAGCAGGGATGACCATGTGGCGATGCCGGCCAGGGCGGCCAGCAGTGCGGCGGCCTGGATGATTTGGGGGGGTGAAAAGCGTGCGGTGAATCTCATGGGCTGAATCTCCTTTTAGTCCCGGTGACCAGACTACGCGGCAATTCTCACGGTTTTATTTCACACGCCTTACATGTTGGCCGTGCAGGATGGTTTTTTGGGACGGGGCTGGACGCAAGGGAGTGCGCATTCGATGAACCGGGGCAGGCAGCAGGGTTTTACGTTGATCGAGTTGATGGTGGTGCTGGTGATCATCGGCATCGCCAGTGCAGCGATCAGTTTGAGTATCAAGCCCGATCCGTTGCAGTTGCTGCGCAAGGACGCCGAGCGCGTGGCGCAGTTGCTGCAGATTGCTCAGGCCGAGGCCCGCGCCGACGGTCGGCCGATTGCGTGGTTGAGCGATGGCAAGGGGTTTCGGTTCAGTCGGCGCAGTGACAGTGGCAAGGGCTTTGATCATTTCGAGCGGGACCCGCAGTTGCGGCCGCGCCCGTGGCAGAGTCCGAAGCTGGAGGTGCGGGTGGAGCCGAAGCAGAAAGTGGTGCTGAACGCGGAGTGGATCAATCCGCCGCTGCAGTTGACGCTGTCTGACGGGCTCAATCGGTTGAGTGTGCTGCGCGATGCTTCGGGCCGGATCAGCGTGCAATGAACAGACAACAAGGTTTTACGCTGATCGAGGTGATGGTCGCGATTCTGTTGATGGCGGTGGTCAGTCTGATTGCCTGGAAGGGGCTGGACAGTGTCACCCGCGCCGACCGCCATTTGCAGGCCAGCGGTGAGCAGAGCGATAGCCTGTTGCGGGCGTTGAATCAGATGCAGCGGGATGTGGAGATGCGCGCCGGGATCGAGTTGACGGAGCCGAAGAAGGTTGGCACTGAGGATGAACCGGCGACGGCCCCGCCTGCGCTTACGGTGCGCAGCAGTGACAGCAAGGGGTTTCGGCTGGACATCATTCGCAGTGCGGCGGATCAGCCGGGGGCGTTGCAGCGGGTGCGCTGGTGGCTCAAGGGGGATACGTTGTATCGCGCGGTGGCGCCGGCGCGCAGTCGGTATCCGTTGCCGGCGCCGACCGCTGGGGTGGCGGTGTTGAATGAGGTGAGTGATTTGCAGGTGCGGGTTTGGGAGATGGACAAGGGGTGGCGGCAGTTGAGCGGAAATCGGCGGGAGGATCCGTTGGGGTTGGAGGTACGGTTGACCCGGCAGACACCGCAGGGGGTGGAGAAGTATCGGCAGGTGATGGGGCCGTTGCAGTAAGTCCTGCCTCCTCAAAAACCTGTGGGAGCTGGCTTGCCAGCGATGGGGCCTGCACATCCAACATATCATTGCCTGACATGCCGCCATCGCTGGCAAGCCAGCTCCCACAGGGTTTTAGGGTGTTTGTGGGGGTTGCGTCAGTTAGCTGAGGACTACGACGCCGCCCGGCAGCTCGGTGCATTTGACGCCGTAGGCATCGCGAATCAGCGCGCCCACGCCGGCCAGTTGGTCGAGGGAGAAACGTGCTTGTACGCGGCGCTGGCCGAGTTCGCGGTTGAGCAACAGCAACATGCCCGGGCGGTAGCGGTTGATCTCGTCGATCATCTGGCTGAGGGTCGTGCCGTTGAACACCAGCACCTGCTGACGCCAATTGCTCACTGCGGCGGTGTCGACGCTTTGTACGCTGCCGACCCGTTGTGCGTCGTAGGTCAGTTGCTGGCCCGGTTCCAGGCGCAGGTTGCGACCTTCGACTTCCACATCCACCGCGCCATCCAGGCACGTCACGCACACCTGTTGATCGAGGTTGCGCAGGTTGAACCGCGCCCTGCTCGCTCGCAACCAGCCGCTACCGGCCTGCATCGCCATCGGCAGGCGTGCGGTCTGCACTTCGACTTCGCCGCTGACCAGTTCAAAGCCTTGCACGCCCTCATCTACCGAACGCTGGTTGATGCGGGTCTGGGTGTTCAGTTCCAGGCTCAAACCATCGGCCGGTTCGACCCGGCGTTGCTGGCCGACTTCAGTGATGTAATCCGCGCCGAGCCCGGAGAACCCGCCCGGAATCGTGCCGCGCACCAGCAAGAAAGCCGCCGACGCCGCAATCGCGCCGCCGAGAAACGCCCGTCGTCCAAACCGGCGTGGCGCCTGCATCGCTTCCGCCGCCGGTTGCAGCAGGTGCCACAACGCCTTGCACTCTTCGAAGGCGCGGGCGTGTTCGGGGCTTTGGGCGCACCACTGGCGCAGCGCTCGGGCGTCGGCGACCGTGGCGCGGCCGGAGGTCAGCAGGATCAGCCAGTCGCGGGCTTCGCTTTGCAGACGCTCGGCAGGCGTGGGCTCGGCAGGTGTCAGACGGAAGATGTTCAAACGCACAGGTACTCGACGGGTTGATCGGGAGCTTCATTCACTAGACGGTTTTCCGGCCCCGCGACCGAACCGCTGAAACACTTTTCTTTCCAGTTTGGCCGCGCAGTGTCCGAGTGCAGCCTTGATTTCCTTCTCGACCATGCGCGTGGAAATGCCAAAACGCTGGGAGATTTCCAGGTGCGGCGCTTCTTCCAGCCGTGCGGCGATGAAGATCCGGCGGCGCCGGGCCGGCAGTTCGTAGAGGGCGCTGAGCAGCGACTGGATTTCCTTCTGGCCGCCGACCACGCGCATCGGGTCCAGCGCTTCGTCGCTGACTTGCAGCAGTTCTTCAACTTCGCTGCCGGTGAGCAGCCGCGCATCGGCCTGGCGGCGGTCGGCGGCGATGTTCAGGGCCATGCGATAGAGGTAGGCGTTGGGCCGCAGCAGGTTCGGTGGCGCTTCCATGCGGTCGAGCCGCAGCCAGGTTTCTTGCAGCACGTCGTTGGCCAGGTCCTCCGAGCCGAGACGGCGTCGCAGGCGCACCCGAAAGTCCTCGTAGGACGTCAGGAACAGCTGGACCATCGAACTTTGTCCGGCGTCTTTCATCCCCCGGAAACTCCTTCCCATTGTGTGCATTCCATGCGCTTTCCTGACGATTCGGGTAACAACAGCAAGGTGACTGGCTGGCGCAATGCGCCGGGTGTGGGCCGGTCGATTTTGAGCGTGTGAAAACTGTCTACCAGCGCTGCATCGCGCCGAACATCGCCGGTGGTGGTGACCAACCGGTTGTGCTGCACCACGCCGTCGCGACCGATCCACAGCTGTAACACCGCGCGAAAACTGCCAGGCCGGGTCAGCGGCGAACGGCACAGGTTGCGCTCGATGGCCGCCTGCACCGCCGTGGCGTAACTGCGGTTGACCGCTGCGCTGGCGGAGGTCGGTTTCTCCGCCGGCAACGGCACGTCCTCGACTTGCGCCACCTGCAAAGTGAATGCGTCGTCGCGGCTGTACTTGGCCATCAAGCCGCTGCCACCGAGCATCCGCCGCAACGCTTCGGCGGCGGTGAATTCGCCATCCACCGCCAACGAGCGTCGACCACGACTCAACTGGCTGTCGACCAGCACCGCCATGCCGGTGGCGCGGCTGAACTGATCGAGGGCGCGGGCCAGTTCCTGGGCCGGGATGTGCAGCGTCATGCGCATCGATGCCGGCATCGGGTCGGCGCTGGCACGGCTCAGAAACAAGCCAAGCAGCAGCCCCAGACAGAGCTGGCGCACGAGCGCTGAGCGCACAACATCCTCCCTGGCACGGCCTCGCTGCACGGCTGATGTATCCCTGAAAACCGTCATCCTGAGGGCTGTTTATGAATCTGGTGTGACGGCCACTGCAAAAAAACCATCACGGGATCGGTGCCGCCGTTGCACTAGACTCTTGAGCCAGAGCGGCCCCTTTGGGCCGGCCAGGAGGCACACATGAAATCACTGTGGACATTGACGCTGAGCGGGCTGTTGTTGACCCTGTCGGGCGGCGTGCAGGCCGAGCAGGCAGTGGGTTGCGTCGAGGTGAGCGTGGGCGTTTACAAGGCGCCGAATTACGACTGTCTGAGCCAGCAGATGGGCAACAACCCCGACGGCGCGGCGGCTGCGCAGAAGAATCAGGAAGCGATGAATGTGCCGGTCAACAAGCGCCCGCCGAATCAGGTGGGACTGGCGACGCCGGCGGCTACCAGTACGCGGATGGGCAATGCGTTTGGCACGTCGGTGAAACCGCAGCGGCCGCCGAACTAGTTTCGTAGATCAGTCACTGGGGACTTGCCGAAAACTTACCGCCAGGCGATTCCAGCTGCTGATGGTGCTGACGGCCATGGTCAGGTCCACCAGTTCGCCTTCGTTGAACTGTGTTCGCGCTTGCTCATAGACGTCATCCGGCACATGACTTTCCGCCAGCAGCGTTACCGCGTCGGTCCAGGCCAGCGCCGCCCGCTCGCGCAGGTTGAAGAAGCCGCTGTCACGCCAGACCGCGATGGCGTACAGCCGCCGTTCCGTCTCCCCTGCCCGCCGCGCTTCCACCGAATGCATGTCGGTGCAGAACGCGCAGCCGTTGAGTTGCGAGGCGCGGATCTTGATCAGGTGCAGCAACGGCGCCTCGATGCTCAGGCTGCTGGTCAGCGCTTCCAGGGCAATCATCGCTTTCATGGCTTTGGGTGAAGCGCTGTAGTAATCCAGACGCGGGGACATGGGCGGGTCTCGGGCAGCAGAAGAGTGATTTCACGGTAAGCGCTGGCCGACCAGCATTACAGCCCCAATTGCACGGAAAACCGGCAGACCACTGATCCTTGACCAATTTCCGGTTTTTACTCCGCGCAACTTCTGCCCCGCGTGCATTCGGGAGTAATCTGGCGGGCGCACAATCAGCCTCATTCGCCCCCAGGAGCCCCGTCGGTATGGAACTTCATGTTGTGATCAACGGCCGCAAGGATCTGGCCGGTCAGTTGTATCAGCAACTGCGCGGCGCCATCGAGTCCGGGCGTCTGGCCGCCGGCACGCAGCTGCCGCCGAGCCGCTTGCTCGCTGAGCAACTGGGGATTTCGCGCAAGACCATTTCCGATACTTACGCGCAGCTGACTTACGAAAACTTCCTCACCGGCGTCATCGGCAAAGGCACCTACGTCAACGCCCGCTCGACGCCGGTGCAGCGCAAGCAAAGCCATTCCGAGCTGGCCAGTTCCGAGGTGATCGAGAGCTGGTGCAACCTGCCGGTGTTCCTGCGCCACCCGACGCTGGAAGGCTCGCTGCGCTACGACTTCATCGGTGGCGCCACCAGCAAGGGCCAGTTCCCCCACGATGACTGGCGCCGCTGCGTCTCCCACGCCATGCGGCAAATGGCGGGTTCCAAGGGTTTTTACAGCGTGGCGGAAGGGTTGCCGGCGCTGCGCAATGCAATTGCCCGGCACATCGCGTTTTCTCGTGGCGTGAACTGCCAGGACGAGGACATCGTGGTGTGCAACGGCGCGCAGCAGGCGCTGGACCTGATCGCACGGGTGCTGCTGCGCCCCGGCAGCCTGGTGGCGATGGAAGATCCAGGTTATCCGCCGGCGCGGCTGCTGTTCGGCACTCATGGCGCTACCGTGGTCGGGGTGCCGGTGGATGCGGAAGGGATTCAGGTCGAGCAGATCCCCGATGGCACACGGTTGATCTATGTGACGCCATCGCACCAGTTCCCGCTGGGGATGCCGATGAGCCACGCGCGGCGCGAGGCCTTGCTGGCCCGGGCCTACGAGCTGGGCGCAATTATCATCGAAGACGACTATGACAGCGAGTTTCGCTACGAGGGCCGGCCGACGGATTCGCTGCACAACCTCGATCAGCGCGGCATCGTCGCTTATGTCGGCACCTTCTCCAAGACCCTGCTGCCAGAGTTGCGCCTCGGTTACGCGATCCTGCCGCCGGCGATTCTCGAAGCGGTGATCCGCGCCAAGCAGCTCACCGACCTGCACGCCTCCACCCTTCCGCAATGGGCGCTGGCCAAGTTCATCGCCGAGGGCTGCCTGCTCAAGCACATACGCCGCTGTCACACCGTTTACGCTCAGCGCCGCGAGCGGATCCTGGCGCGCATGGCCACCGACCTGTCGCCGTGGCTGGAGGCCGTACCGGCGAGCGCAGGCTTCCATATGGCAGTGTTTTGCCGCGTGCCGATCGACTTGCCGCTGGTGATCGAACTGGCGAAAAAGGTCGAAGTCGGGCTGTACGCCATCGACGGCTTCTATTACCAGCAGCCGGCCAGAAGCGGAATGTACTTCGGTTTCGGCGCCATCGAGACGCTGGATATCGATATTGCGCTGGACCGCCTGCGCGACATTCTGCAACAGGTCGCCTGATAGATTGGTCTAACGGATTACCCGCCGATTGGTTATTGGTGATCCGGAGGTGCAGGCCTATTCTGCACAGGCGTTATCCCTCAATGAGCAGGATTCGTCCGGCCTGATTCAGGAGTGTGAGCAATGTCCAACGAAGTGATCAACACCGTACAGGTGCAGGCTGCGGCCGGCCGCTCCGAAGAGCTGGGCAGGCAGTTGCAGAAGATCGTCGAAACCCTTCGCGAAACGCCGGGCTGCGATTCCTATCTGGTCGACCGTTGCCCTGACGACAGCCACCGCTGGACCGTCAGTGCTCGCTGGCAATCCGAGGCGGCGATGCAGGCGCACTTCAACCGGCCTGAGGCGCAGGGGTTTATTGACTTGATCGATAGTCGGCTGGCTAACAGCGTCGACTTCAACTCATTTCCTATCGTTTAAAACTCAAGAAAAATGCAGCCTTCGGCAGCCTCGGGAAAACCTGTGAGGCTGTCGAAGGCTGTGGTTTTTCTGGCTTGTGGGGAATCCGGATTGGTCACCCGATCTTCCCGAATATTGGCCGTTTGAATGCATCACGTCGCGGACTACTGTGAAAGCCGACTCCCCCACTTCACAGGTGACCCGCCATGAAACTCCTGCCCATTTTCGCCGCCGCCCTCGCCCTGTCTGTTTCTGCCGCTGTCATGGCCCACGATGCTTCCGAGAAGGTTTCGGTCCTGCAGGACCAGATGCTGAAAAACGTCCCCGGCAAAAAAGCCATGATGATCGAAGTCGACTACAAACCCGGCCAGTCCTCCATCGCCCACAAGCATGACGGCACTGCCATGGCCTATGTGCTCGAAGGCGAAGTGACTTCCCAGGTCAAAGGCGAACAAGCGATCACCTACAAGAAGGGCCAGTTCTGGTACGAACCTGCCGGTTCCGAACATCTGGTGTCGAAAAACGCCAGCAAAACCAAACCTGCGAAGTTGCTGGTGTTCATGGTGCTGTCGCCGGAAGAGCAAGTGTTGATCCCATTGAAAAACTGATGATTGTTTAACCAGCCATAAATAAAAGGCGCAAATTATTGATTTGCGCCTTTTTTATTTCTCGCGGCAATTAGTCAAGAACGCTTACAGCCAATAAAACTATTGCATGACAGTCATTCAGCAAATTGTCAGGTTGTTTTCAGCTTCGCGGGAGTAGTCTGAGGCAACTGTCGCCGGTTCCATTTAATCAACCCCGACACCTCTGACTTTCCGACTGAAGTTGCTTCACGGGAGACTCACCATGAAACTTGCCTTTGCCAGTACCTTGGCGATATCGGTTTTAGCGTTGTCCGCCTGTTCAGTTCCTACCGCCCCCAAAGCGGTTTCCTCTCTCGACACACTGTTCACCCAACCTGTCGGCCGCAGCAGCGCCGCTCAGGTAAAAAGCGGTCCCGGTGTCTCGCTGGGCGTGGTCTACAGCCCGAGCACCCAGACCAACCGCGAATACCTGCGTGAGTATCAGGCCAACGCCGGCACCGGTTTCGGCCAGAGTTTATTGGTGCAGCCGATCCATGACGCCTACGTCGCCACTTCGAAACCGGACATGGCCGTGGACTGGGTGAAAGCCTCGCTGCAACGCCAGTTCGGCTCGGTCACGGTGTATCCGGACATGCAAAGCCTACGTGCGGCCAATCCGGATGTGGTGGCGATCGTCGATACTCATAGCCAGTTGATTACTTCCCGCAGTTCGGACATCAAGGCCGATGTGAGTGCGGACTTCTATGACGGGAAGTTCAATTACATCGGGACGGCCAAAGGGTCCGAGGCGAAAGAGTTGACGCCGGTGTGGGCGGACTTCAAGCGTTCGGAGGAGATTGTTGCGGATATTAATCAGCAGCAGGAAGTTCAGGTTAGGGCGTTGCAGAAGTTTGACCAGTCGCTCAGTAATTTGTTGACCAGGCCGACAGATAAAGTGTCGATGCTTGATAACAAACAAGGACATAACTTGCAGTAACGATAAAACCATCAGGCAAAAAAAAGCCCCCGCATCTCACAATGCAGGGGCTTTTTCATTCAACGGCTACTCAAGCAAGCTCAAGCTCCGCAGTCGCCGCAGCAGGCACAACCGCCTGACCGCTCAGCGCCACGTCGTTCAGCTCACGGTTGGCCACCGCGTACATGGCGTAGTCGGTGCCGCTGGCGGCACGGATTTCCACCAGCATGGCGCGCCAGCGCTGGATCATCGCGTCGTGTTGCGCCATCCACAGTCCCAGACGCTCTTCGACGTCCAGGTTGCCGCCGCCCGCTTGCAGAACGGCGATGGTGATCGCGCGTTGCTGCCAGTCGACGTCGTCGCGGAACGCTTCACGGGCCAGGGCCTGCCAGTTGTTTTCAACCGGCAAGGCGCTGATCTGCGAGATGTACCAGGTGATGTCCAGCGCGCTGCCCACGGCGAAGTACGCCTTGGCCACTTCGGCCGGGTCCTGGCCAGTCACGTCGGCAGCCTCGATGATCGGCAGCAGCGTGTAGAGGTGGGTAGTCCCCGCCACCATACGCGCCAGCAGTTCCGGTACACCGGCAGCCACGTAAGCCTGATAACGCTCCTGCCAGTTTTCACGGATTTCGCCGCTCAGCAGTTCGTCCAGCTTCAGGCCCAGCTCCTTCAGGTGCGGACCGAAATGCGCGACGTCACGGGCAGCGTTCTGCTCGTTGCGACGGGCACGCAGGAACCAGCGCGTAGCGCGACGGCCCAGACGCATCAGCTCGTCCATCAGCTCCAGTTGCACGTCAGCGGAGACCTGATAGTCCAGCGCTTCGATCTGACGGAACCAGTGCGGGAGGTGGAAGATGTCGCGCACGATCACGTAAGCGCCCGCCACGTTCGCCGGGGTCATGCCGGTGGACTCTTTGAGTCGCTGAACGAAGGTGATGCCCATGTGGTTGACCAGATCGTTGGCGATCTGGGTGCTGACGATCTCGCGCTTCAGACGGTGACGACGCATGGCATCGGCGAACTTGCTGACCAGACTCGGCGGGAACGCGGTTTCCATGTCACGGGTCAGGTAGTCGTCGTCCGGCACCAGCGAGTCCAGCAGCTGCTGCTTGAGGTCGATCTTGCTGTACGAGATCAGCACCGACAGCTCAGGACGCGTCAGGCCCTTGCCGGTCGCGGCGCGCTCGGTGAGCTGCTCCTCGGTCGGCAGATACTCGATGGCGCGGTCCAGCTTGCCACGGCCTTCCAGATCGCTCATCAGGCGCTTGTACTCGGCGGCACGCTCGTAGGCACGGCGGGCCGCCAGGGACAGGGCCTGGGTCTGCTTGTAGTTGTTGCCCAGCACCAGACCACCGACTTCGTCGGTCATGCTCGCCAGCAACTGATCGCGTTGCTTGCCTGTCATGTCGCCGGCCTGAACCACTTCGTTCAGCAGGATCTTGATGTTCACTTCGTGGTCGGAGCAGTCCACGCCACCGGCGTTGTCGATGAAGTCGGTGTTGGAACCGCCGCCATTCAGGCCGAACTCCACACGACCCAGTTGAGTCATGCCGAGGTTACCGCCCTCGCCCACAACCTTGCAGCGCAGCTCGTTGCCGTTCACGCGCAGTGCATCGTTGGCCTTGTCGCCGACATCGGCGTGGCTTTCGCTACTGGCTTTGACGTAGGTACCGATACCGCCGTTCCACAGCAGGTCCACCGGCGCCTTGAGCAAGGCGTTCAGCAGTTCGGTCGGGGTCAGTTTGTCGGCCTGGATGTCGAAGCGCTCTTTCATCTGTGGCGAGATGGCAATGCTCTTCGCGCTGCGCGAGAAGATACCGCCGCCTTCGGACATGATGCTGGTGTCGTAGTCGGACCATGCCGAACGCGGCAGGTCGAACATGCGCTGACGCTCGACGAAGCTGGTCGCCGGGTTCGGGTTTGGATCGATAAAGATGTGCATGTGGTTGAACGCGGCAACCAGTTGCAGCTTGTCGGACATCAACAGGCCGTTACCGAATACGTCGCCGGCCATGTCGCCGATGCCGACCACAGTCACGCTGTCTTCCTGGACATTGATGCCGCGCTCGCGGAAGTGGCGCTGTACGCCGACCCACGCGCCCTTGGCGGTGATGCCCATCTTCTTGTGGTCGTAACCGGCCGAACCACCGGACGCGAACGCGTCACCCAGCCAGAAGCCGTAGTCGATGGCAATGCCGTTGGCGATGTCGGAGAAGGTTGCAGTGCCCTTGTCCGCCGCGACCACCAGGTACGGGTCATCGTCGTCATGACGCACGACGTTGACCGGCGGTACCAGTTTGCCGTCCTTCAGGTTGTCGGTGATGTCCAGCAGGCCCGAGATGAAGATGCGGTAGCAGGCGATGCCCTCGGCCGCGATCTCGTCACGGCTGCCGCCCAGTGGCAGGCGACGCGGCAGGAAGCCGCCCTTCGCACCCACCGGCACGATGACCGAGTTCTTCACTTGCTGGGCTTTTACCAGGCCCAGGACTTCGGTACGGAAGTCTTCTTCACGGTCGGACCAGCGCAGGCCACCACGAGCAACGTTGCCGAAGCGCAGGTGCACGCCTTCGACACGAGGCGAATAAACGAAGATTTCGAACTTCGGAACCGGCTTCGGCAGTTCAGGGATCAAGTGCGGGTTGAACTTGAAGCTGAAGTACGACTTGTTCTGGCCGTTGGCGTCGGTCTGGTAGAAGTTGGTACGCAGGGTCGCTTTGATCAGGTCCAGGTAACGACGCAGGATGCGGTCTTCGTTGAGGACTTGAACGTCGTCCAGTGCAGTCAGGATTGCCTGTTCCAGACGCAGTTGCTTGTCGTCCAGATCATCGCTGCCCAGCTTGCGCGCCAGGTAGAAGCGGGTCTTGAACAACCGGGTCAGTTCGCGAGCGATGTCGGTGTGGTTGTTCAGGGTGCTGGCGATGTA
Source organism: Pseudomonas sp. stari2 (assembly GCF_040760005.1). Lineage (NCBI taxonomy): Bacteria > Pseudomonadati > Pseudomonadota > Gammaproteobacteria > Pseudomonadales > Pseudomonadaceae > Pseudomonas > Pseudomonas sp. Stari2. The sequence goes on along the minus strand of NZ_CP099760.1, from coordinate 3,000,180 downwards.
GCCAAGGTCGAAGCCCAGGCGAATCTGCTTCAGGTAGCGCGCGTAGGCACGCAGCAGAGCGACGTCGCGCCATGGCAGGCCGGCGGTCAGCACCAGACGGTTGAACGCATCGTTCTCGGCATCGCCGCGCACGATATGGACGAACGCGTCCTGCAGGGTGTCATTGAGCTGCTGGATGTCCAGGTCCATGCCTTCGGCAGCGGTGAACGCGAAGTCGTGGATCCAGAACTCGCGACCGTTGTTGTGACGCAGGCGGTAAGGGAACTCACCCAGCACGCGCAGGCCGAGGTTTTCCAGGATCGGCAGCACGTCGGACAGTGCCAGCGGGGTATCGGCGTGATACAGCTTGCAGTGCAGCTCGCGCGGGCCGGCGGCCAGCGGCTGGTAGAAGCTCATGGCCAGCGGCTTCTTCTCGCTCAGGTTGAGCAGGTGCTGCATGTCGACCACGGCCGAATGCGCAGCGAAACGCTCGCGGTAGCCAGCCGGGAAGCCTTTCGGGAAGTCAGCCAGCACGTTGGTGCCGTTGGCTTCGCCAAAGTTTTCGATGATCAGCGAGTTGTAGTCGTCCTGCCAGCTGCGGCAGGCCTGGATGACTTCGTTTTCCAGTTGCAGCGGGTCGATGTCGATGCGGTTTTTCGGATCGACGCGCAGGATCAGTTGCACGCGGGCCAGCACGGACTCGGAGAAGAAGGTCCAGAACTCGCAGTCGGTCGCCTTCAGGCGCTCCATCAGCACTTGCTGGATTTTCTGGCGGACTTCGGTGGAGTAGATGTCGCGCGGCACGTAGGCCAGGCAGTAGCAGAAGCGACCGTAAGGGTCTTTGCGCAGGAACACGCGGATCTTGTTGCGTTCCTGGATCTGCACGATCGACATCACGGTGCTGAACAGTTCGTCGACCGGGGTCTGGAACAGGTCGTCACGCGGCAGTACTTCCAGAACCTGGGCCAGTTCCTTGCCCAGGTGAGCCTTGGCCTGGAAGCCGGAGCGACGCTCGATTTCCTCGACCTTGCGGCGGATGAACGGGATGACACGTACGCTTTCGCCATACACCGACGAGGTGTACAGGCCCATGAAGCGGTGTTCCTTGATGACTTTGCCGTCGGCGTCGATTTCACGGATCGACACGTAATCCGGGTAGGCCGGACGGTGTACGCGGCTCGGATGTGCAGCCTTGGCGAACGACAGCAGCGTCGGTTCGCGCAGGTAGTTCACGGCGTAGTCTTCGATGTGGCGGTCTTCGTTGGTCAGACCGGTGCGCAGCATCCTGGTCAGGCCGAGGAACGAATTCTGGTCGTATTCGATGTGGCCGCCATCGGCCTGATCGACCACGGTGAATTCTTCGTAGCCGAGGAAGGTGAAGTGGTTGCCCACCAGCCATTCCAGGAAGCTCTTGATTTCGTTCTTCTCGCCGGCATCGACGGCGAATGCGCTGTTATCGAGCTTGGTGAGGATTTCCTGCACCTTGGCCTTCATCGGCTCGAAATCGGCGACCGCGACGCGGACTTCACCCAGAACCTGTTCCAGTTCCTTGCTCAGCACATTCAGTTCGGCCGCGTTGGCGCAGCGGTCGATTTCCAGGTACATCAGCGACTCGTGCAGGATGCCTTCGCCGGTGGTGCCCTTCGGCAGGATTTCCAGCAACTCGCCCTTGCTGCCACGACGTACGCTGAGCACGGTGGTCTGCAGGGTGTGGATGCTGTAGCCGCGGCGGTTCAGCTCGGTGCGCACCGAGTCGACCAGAAATGGCAGGTCGTGGTGCAGCACTTCGACCGCGGTGTGGGTCGACTGCCAGCCGTGACGTTCGTAATCGGGGTTGTAGACGCGCACTTGCGGTTGCGCGTGATCGAAGCGCTCAAGCAGGCGCCACGCAGAAAGAGTACAGCCAGCGAGGTCGGAGAGGCGACGTTGGGTCAGCTCGTCCAGGGAAATGATGCCGAAGAATTGTTCAGCGAACAGCGCCACTTGTGGCAGTGCCTGTTCACTGATGTGCTGCGCCAGTGCCGCTTGCAGTTGGTGCTGGAAGTCGGCTTTGCTGGCTGCGGTGAAGAACGCCATCTGTGGTACTCCGCTTGGGCTTGTTATTGATGGAAAGCGTCGCGTGCAAAACCCCTTTCGGGGCGTTCCGTCGCCCTGTTCCTGAATCTCGGGCAGAGGAAACAGGGTGACAGGTGGGTGAAGCTGGACGAGACACTCAGGTCACATTCACCTTCCATGAATGGGCATCTGCAAAAACGACTGTGCGGCATACCGACAATGTCTTTACGGGTGCTCATCCGTTGCGCAGCTTAATGGGTGCGACAATGTGTCTGCTTGCGGTGCTGCGACATATTCGGTCATTGGCACGTAAACCCGGGCAGGCGCATCGGTAAACACTAGCATTCATGGGGCAGAACGCCGGTCTGAATCCCCGGTTTTACGGTACAGGCGTGCCAGGAATGGACCATTGACCTGCGTCGCGTTCACGACACGTCCTCTGACACTCTCACATGCAGAAATTCCCGGAGGCTGGCAGAATCGCGCCCAATTGCGACCAACAAGCCCGCCGAGGCAGGAATTCCCATGCAAATGACCACCGCCCTTTTGATCGTCAACCCGTGCGACGACGAAGAAGACAACATGGCCATGCTCTGCTGCCACAGCGACAAGGGCGAAATGTTTCTGATGAGCCGCTATCCGGACGAGGATGAGCTGGAGATCACGCTGGATGGCGAACCGTCCACCCTCGACGGCGTGAAAGTCACCCTGACCAAAACCCTGCTGAAGATCGAAATCGCCGCGGCGGATGCCGATGCGCTGAATGGCGACGATGTGCTGGAAATCACCTATAACCCGGACATGGTGGATCTGGCCGAGGTCGAGGAAACCCTGAAGAACATTCTTGACGGTACTGGCACCTTTATCAGCCAGATTTGAGGGTCTCTGGGCCGGCCCTTTCGCGTACGAAAGGGCCCGAAAGAACACCGCACCTCCCCCACCCTACAAAATTCCAACAATTGCCCCGGTCATTTCCCGCACTTTGCGCAAAATGCCGTTAGTCGCCACCCCCTGCGATGGATTAAAGTAACGCCCCCTGCCCCGGCGTTATCCGAACGCCTGTGGCCACCCTTTCCAGGAACAGTCATCGATGGAACATCGTGAAGCGCTGCTGGCGCTGCGAACCTTTCTTTCAACGCAGATTCTCGGCCAGGAAAAACTCATCGAGCGCTTGCTCATTGCCCTGCTCGCCGACGGCCACATGCTGGTCGAGGGCGCTCCGGGCCTGGCCAAGACCAAAGCGATCAAAGAGCTCGCCGAGGGCATCGAAGCCCAGTTCCATCGCATCCAGTTCACCCCGGACCTTTTGCCTGCCGACATCACCGGCACCGAGATCTATCGCCCGGAAACCGGCAGTTTCGTGTTCCAGCAAGGCCCGATCTTCCACAACCTGGTGCTGGCGGACGAAATCAACCGTGCCCCGGCCAAGGTCCAGTCGGCCTTGCTCGAAGCCATGGCCGAGCGTCAGGTCAGTGTCGGGCGCAGCACCTACGAGCTGTCGCCGCTGTTTCTGGTGATGGCCACGCAGAACCCGATTGAGCAGGAAGGCACCTATCCGCTGCCGGAAGCGCAGCTCGACCGTTTCCTGATGCACGTGAAGATCGGTTTCCCCGACGCGGCTGTCGAACGCCGGATCCTGCAACAGGCCCGGGGCGAAGCCCTGAACGGCGAAACCAAACCCGAGCGCCGGGTCAGCCAGCAGGCGATCTTCGCCGCACGCAAGGAAATCCTCGGTCTGTACATGGCGGACGCCGTGGAGGAATACCTCGTGCAATTGGTCATGGCCACACGCAACCCGGCCAAGTTCGACCCGGAAATGGCCGAGTGGATCGCCTATGGCGCCAGCCCGCGCGGCTCCATCGCCCTCGACCGTTGCGCCCGCGCCCACGCGTGGCTGGCCGGTCGCGACTTCGTCAGCCCGGAAGACATCCAGGCTGTGCTGTTCGACGTGTTGCGTCACCGCATCATTCTGTCGTTCGAGGCCGAAGCTGCCGGCATCGATCAGGATCGGGTGGTGCAACGGATTCTCGACGTCGTAGCCGTCGCTTGACCCCGATGAACGCCTCCCTGCCGTCCGAACCCGGTATCCGCATCTCCCTCGCCGAATTGATCGAGATGCGCCACCGCGTGCGCGAAGTGCAGCTGTTTTCCACGCCGAGCCAGCGCAGCCCGCTGATCGGCCTGCATCACTCGAAATTCCGCGGCCGTGGCGTCGACTTTGATCAGGTGCGGGTCTATCAGGCTGGCGACGATGTACGCACCATCGACTGGCGCGTGACTGCGCGGACTCAGGAGCCGCACACCAAGCTGTTCCATGAAGAACGCGAGCGGCCGATTTTCATCATGGTCGAGCAAAGCACGCGGCTGTTCTTCGGTTCCGGGCTGATGTTCAAATCGGTGCTAGCGGCGCAAGCGGCGGCGCTGATCGGCTGGGCCGCGCTGGGCCACAACGACCGGGTCGGCGGGCTGGTGTTCGGCGACAACGAGCATTACGAGATCAAGCCGCGCCGCAGCAAGCAGAGCCTGCTGCAACTGCTCAATCGGCTGGTGAAGGTCAATCAGTCGCTGCACAGTGAGCGGGAGCCCGATCGCGATGCGTTTGGTGTCGCGTTGCGCCGGGCCCGTGAAGTATTGCGTCCGGGCAGTCTGGTGATCGTCATCTGTGACGAGCGCGCCTTGAGCGACAGCGCCGAGCAGCAACTGAGTCTGCTGTCGCGTCATTGCGACCTGCTGATGCTGCCGCTGTCCGATCCACTGGATCACGCCCTGCCCGCCGCCGGGCTGCTGAGATTTGCCGAACGCGGCGCGCAACTGGAACTCGACACCCTCAACTTCGACCTGCGCCAGACCTATCGCGCCCAGGCCGAAGCACGCATCGCCCGCTGGGAATTGCTCGCGCAGAAGCTGCGTGTGTTGCTGATGCCGTTGAGCACCCAGAGCGAAATGGTCGAGCAGATGCGCGAATTCCTTAATCCGCAGCGCCCAGGGAAAGTTCGATGAACGGCCTCGAACAACTGCAACCGCTGATTTCCCCACCACCGATTGCCTTCTGGCCGCCGGCGCCGGGCTGGTGGCTGCTGCTTTTGCTGCTGCCACTGATCGGCTACGCGTTGTGGCGCCTGCGCCGTTTCATTCCGATCAAGAAAAAACCCGTCGTGCGCGCCGAGATCCCACTCGATCCGGTGCGCATTGCCGCGCTCGCCGAACTGGCGCAAATGGTCAAACCCTATGACGGCGCACCGGCTGGCGCCTGGCTGCAACAACTGAACGGCCTGCTAAAACGCCTGTGCCGCAACCATTACCCCTACAGCCAGAGCCACACCCTCAACGGGCGCAAATGGCTGGCGTTCCTCGACAACCGTTGCCCTGCCGCCGGCCTGACTCGCTGGATGGTGCTGGTGGAAGGCGCCTACAAGCCCGAATGCAAACTCGACGACAAGGCCATCGCCGGCCTGACGCAAGCCGTCGACACGTGGATCCGCAAGCATGTTTGAGTTCGCCTGGCCGTGGATCTTTGTGCTGTTGCCACTGCCGTGGCTGATGCGCCTTGTGCTGCCCGTGGCGGACAGCGGCGAGCCGGCGCTGAAGGTGAGTTTCCTCGGTGACCTCGAAGGCCTCGCCCGCCGCCGCGCCCGGGCCAATCTGCCGGCCTGGCGTCAGCAAGCACCGTACATGCTGCTGTGGTTGTTGCTGCTGATCGCCGCCGCCCGCCCGCAATGGCTCGGTGAGCCGCTGCCGATTGCCGCCAGCGGTCGCGATCTGCTGGTGGCGGTGGACGTGTCCGGCTCGATGGATTTCCCCGACATGCAATGGAACGACGAAGATGTCAGTCGCCTGTCGCTGGTCCAGCATTTGCTCGGTGACTTCCTGGAAAGCCGCGACGGCGACCGGGTCGGTTTGATCCTGTTCGGCAGCCAGGCTTACCTGCAAGCACCGCTGACGTTTGACCGGCGCACCGTGCGCGTGTGGCTCGACGAAGCGCGGATCGGCATCGCGGGCAAGAACACCGCGATTGGCGACGCCATCGGTCTGGCGCTCAAACGCCTGCGCATGCGCCCGGCGCAGAGCCGCGTGCTGATTCTGGTGACTGACGGTGCCAACAACGGCGGGGAGATCGAGCCGCTGACCGCCGCAAAACTGGCGGCCAACGAAGGCGTGAAAATCTATCCGATCGGCATCGGCGCCGACCCGGAAGAAAGTGGTGCCACGGCACTGCTTGGCGGTAACCCGACCCTCGACCTCGACGAGCCGGCGCTCAAGGCCATTGCCGACGCTACCGGCGGACGCTACTTCCGCGCCCGCGACGGCAAGGAACTGCAAGCGATCAAGGACACCCTCGACCAACTGGAACCGGTGGCCCAGCAACCGACCCAGGCGCGCCCGGCCCAGGCCTTGTATCAATGGCCACTGGCGCTTGCGTTGCTGTTGAGCATGTTGCTGGTCGCCCGCGAATTGTGGCCGGACAACCCGTTGCAACGCCTGTTCACCAAGGAGCTGTATCTGCAAAGCCCCCTGCCTGACTGGCGCGAGCGCCTCAAGCGTTTGCGTCTGCGGAGGCGCCGATGATCGCCCTCTGGCCGCACTGGTTCCGTCCTTGGTGGTTGCTGCTGTTGCCGCTGCTCGGCTGGTTGATCTGGCAGCTCTGGCACCGGCAGAAACGCGCCGGACGCTGGCAGATGATTCTGCCGCCGGCGTTCCATGCCGCATTGCTCAGTGGCGGCAGCGGTCGCGACAGCAAGTTGCCGTGGGTTGCGTTGGGTGTCGCGTGGTTGCTGACCATTCTGGCGCTGCTCGGACCGAGCTGGGAACGGGTCGAACAGACCAGCCAGAAGCCGGCCGATCCGCTGGTGGTGGTGCTGGAACTGACCCCGGAAATGCTCGCCACCGACTCGCCGCCGACCCGTCTGGAACAGGGCCGGCGCAAACTGTTCGATCTGCTCAAAGCACGCAGCGATGCGCAGACCGCCATCGTCGTTTATGCCGGCAGCGCCCACACGCTGGTGCCGCTGTCGGATGATCTGGCGACCAGTCGCAATCTGCTCGACGCCCTCAAACCATCGCTGATGCCAGAGAGCGGCCATCGCGCTGATCTTGCGGTGAGCAAGGCGCTGGCATTGCTGGAACAAGGCGCGCTGGGCCAGGGACGTATTCTGCTGATCGGCTCTTCGTTGTCCGATGAAGAACGCCAGGGCATTCGTCATGCGTTGAGCGGGCAATCGGCGCAATTGCTGATGCTTGGCATCGGCACCGCCGAGGGCGCGCCGATTGCTCAGGAGGACGGCAGTTTCCTCAAGGACGCCCAGGGTGCGATCCGCGTGCCGCAACTCGACAGCCCCGGCCTCGGTGCCTTCCTCAATTCGGTGGGCGGCGAGTACCACAGTGCACGACTGGATGAATCGGATCTGCGCAGCCTCGGCCTGCTCGATGGCCCGCGCAGCCTGCGCAATGACGGCCAGACCCTGCGTCTCGACACTTGGGCCGATCAGGGTTACTGGCTGCTGTTGCCGTTGTTGCTGCTGGCCGCGTGCGCCGGGCGCCGTGGCTGGTTGTTCTGTCTGCCGCTGCTCTTCTGTCTGCCGCAACCGAGCTACGCTTTCAATTTCGAAGACCTGTGGCTGCGCCCCGACCAACAGGGTTTGCATCTGCTGAAACAGAAGCGTCCGGCCGAGGCTGCGCAACACTTCGAAGACCACCAATGGCAAGGGCTGGCGTTGTACGAGGCCGGCGATTACAGTGGCGCCGCCGAGCGCTTCGCCGAGGGCAGCGATGCCCGCGCCCACTACAATCGTGGTAACGCACTGGCGAAAAGCGGTGAGCTGGAAGCGGCCATCGACGCCTACGAACAGGCCCTGGAGCTGCAGCCGGACTTGCGCCCGGCGCTGACCAACAAGGCGCTGGTGGAAAACCTGCTCAAGCAGAAAAATACTCCGCCGCCGAGCGAGCCCGAGAAGCAACCGACGCAGCAGAATATGCCGGGCGACGAACCACCGCCCGCCACTGCGCCGCCACCGGCGATCAAGAAAGACGCACAAAGTGAGGCCCAGCCTGCGGAGTCAGCCAGCGAACCGCCGCCGACTACCCCGCCGCAACCGGGCCCCGATGAATTGCCGGACAGCGCACCGGACGCGGAACAGAACACGGCCCCGACGCTTAGCCCCGGCGAGGACAACCTCGAAGGCGAGCAGCGTCAGGCACTGGAACAATGGCTGGGCAAAATCCCGGACGATCCGGGCGAATTGCTGCGACGCAAATTCTGGTACGAACAGCAACAACATCAGGATCAGGAAAACACTCGATGACCCGTTTCACCGCTCTCTTGCTACCCCTGCTGATCTGCACGGCTACCGCTCAGGCGGCCGAGCTGACGGCCAGTGTGGATCGCAGTCGCCTGAACTCCGGCGAGACGGTGGAACTCACCCTCGAATCCAACGACGTCACACAGTTCGGCAAGCCTGATCTGACCCCGCTCGAACCGCTGTTCGAAGTGCGCGGCACGCGTCAGGTCAACCAACTGAACACGCTCAACAACGAGAACCGCGCCACCACCCGCTGGATCATCACCCTGCTGCCAAAACAGAACGGCAGCGTTGAAATTCCGTCATTGAAACTGGGCGAAACCCAGAGCCAGCCGATCACCGTGCAGGTGGTGGAAAGCGACGTCACCGAAGAAAAGAATGTGCTCGACCCGGTGTTCATCGAGTCCAGCCTCGACCAGTCCAGCGTCTATGTGCAGGCCCAGGCCGTCCTGACCCTGCGCATCTACCATTCGGTGTCGCTGTACGACGACAGCAGCGTCACCCCGTTGCAGATCACCGATGCACGAGTCGAACAGCTGGGCGATACACGCACCTACGAAAAAGACATCAACGGCGTGCGGCATGGCGTGATCGAAATGCGCTACGCGATCTTCCCGCAGCACAGCGGTTTGCTGACCATCACCCCGCAAACCTTCAGTGCCACGCGGGTGGACACCCAGCCTGCCAAGGACGCCAACGCACAGGGTCCGAAACCGGGCAAAGTGTTACGAGTGACCTCGACGGAAATCCCGCTGACGGTCAAACCCAAACCCATCACTTATCCGGCCGACGCGCCGTGGCTGCCGGCCCGTAGCCTGAGCCTGAGCGAAAGCTGGAATCCGGAACCGGATCACACCCAGGTCGGCGACTCCCTGACCCGCAGCCTGACCCTCAAGGTCGAAGGCCTGGCCAGTTCGCAACTGCCCGCCCTGCCCGCCACCGAAGCCAATGGCTTGCGTCGCTACCCGGACCAACCGGTGCTCAACAACCAGAGCAGCGAGCGCGGTCTGATCGGCAGCCGTGAAGAACGCGAAGCGCTGGTGCCGAGCCGCAGCGGTTCGATCGAACTGCCGACCGTGGACGTGGTGTGGTGGAACACCTTCGAAGATCACCTGGAACACACCAGCCTGCCGGCCCGCACCCTGCAAGTGGTGACCAACCCGAGCCTGCAGGTCGACACCCCGGCCGGCAGCGCGCAATCCTTCAACACCGCCGACAGCGAAGCGCTGTGGTGGTGGAAACTCAGCACGCTGATCCTGGCCTGCACCACCCTGCTCGGCTTCGGCCTCTGGTGGCGCGCCCGCTGGCAACCGGCAATCCTGCGCGCCGCGCAAACCGGCCCGAGTCCGCGCACCCTGCTCGACGACATCAAACGTGCCAGCCAGGCCAACGACCCCCAGGCCACCCGCCAGGCCCTCGACGCCTGGGCCCGCCAGCAACCGGAAACCCTGGCCGACATGGCCGCCCGTTTCGTGCCACTGTCCGACGCACTCGACGGTTTGAACGGCGCGCTGTACAGCGAGACCGGCCAGCATTGGCAGGGTGAGGATTTGTGGCGCGCGATTCGCACGATTCCGACGGCGGAGCGGGTGCAGGATCCGGTGGGCGATAGCGGGTTGCCGCCGCTTTATCCGAAGTAGGCCTGCTGATCGTCAGTGTCTGCACTGAAGTGCAGAGGGCGCGGATATCCGTCCCTCCGCTCCGGAGCTGGCAGACATCGACCTCACCGCGACAACCAACGCGCCATTAACCGGACCGGGCGCCGCGCACGGAAATGACCTACACAGTGTTCGCCAGCCACCACGGCATGCTGCCATCCCTGCGCATGCTGATCGACTTCATGGCCGAACAGTTCGAATTGCTCGACGACCCGATGCGCGGAATGCGCGCCAAGGCTTGAGGCAATTACTCACATTCCGTGTTCAACCACTTCACCAAAGCGCTCTTGATGCCGTTTCTGCGATCAATATTCTGTCAGTAGCCGTTTTTTGCCCCTGACAGAAAAGAGCCAACGCCATGCCCAGCCCCAGAACCCTGTACCAGAAACACATCGACAGCCACACCGTCTGCGATCTCGACGATCAGGGCCACGTGCTGCTTTACATCGACCGCCAGGTCGCCAACGAATACACCAGCCCGCAAGCCTTCAGCGGATTGCGCGACGCCGGACGCAAAGTCTGGCGGCCCGCTGCGACATTGGCGGTGGTCGATCATGTGAACCCCACGGCGCCGATGCGCATCGCGACCATGCCCGACGCCGGCGGTGCGCGGCAGGTGTCGTATTTCGAAGAGAACTGCCGCGACTTTGGCATCGAGCTTTTCGATGTGCTGGACAAGCGTCAGGGCATCGAACACGTCGTGGCGCCGGAACAGGGTTTCATTCTGCCGGGCATGGTGGTGGCGGCCGGTGACAGCCACACCACCACTTACGGCGCACTGGGCGCTTTCGGTTTTGGCATCGGCACCTCGGAAATCGAGCACCTGCTGGCGACGCAGACCCTGGTCTACAAACGCCTGAAGACCATGCGGGTGACGGTGAACGGCGAGATGGGTGCGGGCGTCACGTCGAAAGACATCATCATGGCGCTGATCGAGCAGATCGGTGCTTCAGGGGCCACCGGTTACGCCATCGAATTCACCGGCCCGGCGATCAGCGATCTCAGCGTCGAAGCACGCATGACCATCTGCAACATGGCCGTGGAGGCCGGCGCTCGCGGAGCGTTCATGGCGCCGGACGACAAGGTCTTCGCCTATCTGCAACTCAAGCCGCGCGCACCGAAAGGGGAAATCTGGGAGCAGGCGGTCGAGCGCTGGAAAGCCTTGCACAGCGACCATGGCGCGGTGTTCGACAGTGAAGTCAGCCTGGATGTCTCGGCGCTGGAACCGATGGTCACCTGGGGCACCAGCCCGGATCAGGCCGCCCCGGTCGGCGGGCGAGTGCCGGATCCGGCCAGCCAGCCCGATCCGATTCTGCGCCAAGGCCTGCAACGCGCCCTCGATTACATGGGCCTGACACCCGGCACGCCGCTGAGCGAAGTGGTCATCAGCCACGCCTTTATCGGCTCCTGCACCAATGCGCGGATCGAAGACTTGCGTGACGTTGCCGCGTGGTGCGCGGCAAGCACGTGGCGCCCCACGTGCGGGCGATGATCGTGCCCGGCTCGACGCAGGTTCGCGATCAGGCGGAAGACGAAGGGCTGGCGCAGATCTTTCGCGACGCCGGTTTCGAATGGCGGCAATCGGGTTGCTCGATGTGCCTGGCGATGAACGACGACGTGCTCGCGCCCGGTGATCGCTGCGCGTCCAGCACCAATCGCAACTTCGAAGGTCGTCAGGGCGCCGGGGCGCGCACGCACCTGATGAGCCCGGCAATGGTCGCCGCAGCCGCCATTACCGGACATTTGACTGACGTTCGCGCCTTCGCGCCAGGAGTTTGAGCCATGCAACCGTTCACCACCATCAGCGGCAGCGCCGCGCCGTTTCTGGCGGCCAACATCGACACCGATGTGATCATGCCCAAGCAGTTCCTCAAGGGTATTGATCGCCAGGGTCTGGATCGGGGGCTGTTTTTCGATGTGCGTTTTCTCGCCTCCGGCGAACCCAACCCTGACTTCGTACTCAATCAACCGGCCTGGCAGGACGCCACGTTTCTGGTGACCGGCCCCAATTTTGGTTGCGGCTCCAGTCGTGAGCACGCGGTGTGGGGTTTGAAGCAGGTCGGGATCCGGGCACTGATCGGCACCACGTTTGCCGGGATCTTCTACGACAACTGTCAACGCAACGGCGTGTTGGCGATTCAGCTCGATGCCGCGCAGTTCAAGAAAGTTGCCGACATCATCAGCGTTCCGGCGACCGCGCATGTCCGTGTGAACCTGCCCGAGCAGACCATCGAACTGGCAGACGGAACACGGATCGCTTTCGAGATTGATGAACTGCGCAAACAGTCACTGTTGCTGGGGCTGGACGCCATCGGCACGACGCTGCAGCGGGCCGGGCAGATTCGCGCGTTTGAAGCGCGCCATCTCGCGGAAAATCCCTGGCTGGGCTGAACACAAAAAACCGGGTGGCTCACTGAACCACCCGGTTTCTCATTCGACGGACAAGTCGCGGAAATACTCTTCGAGAAACTCCACACACACCCGCAACTTGGCCGACTCGCTGAGCCGTGTGGGGTACACCGCCCAGACATTGGCGCTCTGGGTGTAATCCGCCAGCACCTGCACCAGCCGCCCCTGTTCGAGCATCGGTTTGACGTCCCACATCGAGCGCAACAGAATTCCGCCGCCGCTCAAGGCCCACTCCATCACGATTTCGCCACTGTTGGAGGACAACGGGCCGCTGACCCGCACCGATTCTTCTTGCCCGTCGCGGGTCAGGTTCCAGATGCCGAATGAATTGTTGCGCTCCTTGAGCACCAGGCAATCGTGGTCTTTCAGGTCTTCAAGCGATTGCGGTGTGCCCCGGCGTTCGAGGTACCCCGGCGTGGCGCACAGCACCCGCCGGTTGCTCACCAGTTTGCGCGCCAGATGCTGGCCCGGCAGATCATCGCCGACGAGAATTTCCAGATCAAAGCCCTCGCCCACCAGATCGACCACGCGGTCGAACACGTCGAGCCGAATGTCGAGTTTCGGGCACGTTCGGGACAGTTCACTGATCGCCGGCGCGACGTGATTGCGGCCGAAACCGAAGCTGCTGCAAATGTGCAGCGAACCCGCCGGCTGGTGCCGGGCCTGGGCAATCTCGCCGAGAAAATCATCGAAATCACCCAGCAGTTTCTCCGCCCAGATCCGCACCCGCTCGCCGTCGTCGGTCAGTGCAATGCGTCGGGTGGTGCGGTGCAACAGTTTTGTCGAAAGCGTGGTTTCGAGCACTGCGACGCGCTTGCTGACGTACGCCGGCGAATAGCCCAACTCGTCGGCGGCGCTGGCGAAGCTGTTTTTGCGGATGACGGTGAGGAAGACCTTTAGGTCTTCGGGCAAGGGAAACTGGTCACGATTCGTGTTCATACAGCGCGCTTATCCACTGCCTGCTTCATGATTCGCGCAGGATAGCAGCGGCCACGACCGTTCGGCGCTTTTTCTGGCAGGCCCCGGTAAACAGGGCTAGGGTTGCGTGGCTGGCGATATGCTGGCCACTGGGCAATCGTCTCTCGACGAACGCCATCAGCAGCACTGGAAGAAAAATCAGGGATGGTTTTTGTGCTTGCGGGTTAATGCACTCTTGATGAGTGAACAACCTATCCCTGTGTTTCGTTGCTTTCTATCAAGGACAGAAAGATGACCAACGTACAGGCGAACTTCTCTTGCCCTCTGCCACGGCAGACGCGCCTCCCGACTCCGAGCAGCAGGCCGGACAGCAGACCGGACGGTTTCGGCTGACGCCCACGGCGTCGCATCGGCGCCCATTCAATCACCACGATTTGACGGATCCGGACGGATCAGGCCTTCACCTCGCCAGGCACCACTGTCGCCAGTGTTTCCTGCCGCTGGCTGTCGCCTGCCTGTCAGGAAAGACGCCCCTCGCCTGAAGGGGATGTTCGGCAACCACCACGAGGAAACCCTCGATATGACTGGCTCAAAACACAACATGCCGCCTTACGGCGTCGCCATCCAGAGCGCCATCACGGGAGGCGATCTGCAACAGATGAAGACTTTGTTGAAGCAGCGCGATTCAACGAAGCCGGAAGCGAAGGAGCTGCAAACCGCGTACGAAAAACTGGCCAAAGAAGTTTCCCGTCTGGAAAAACACTAAGGCCATCAACCACATTGCAATGGAGGCAATTCACATGTCTGGTTCAGTTCAGCAACAAAATGTCGGCTTGTTCCCCGTGAGCTATCGGATCGGAACGGGTCAGCCGGGGGCCCAAAGCCTTGCGCTCAACCTGCTGGTTTCCACACCGCAGCATGAAGTCAGCGGCACCTCCGCCATCACTCAGGCAACCAATCCTCCGCTGGACATCGATTCGGATGTCTGGGGCGAATACACCTACTTGACGGTCATGAAGCCCGGTGTCAGTAAAATCCTGATTACCGCCGAGGGCAATGAAGGCGGCCCCGGCTCCAACTCCATCGTGAACTTCAAGATTCAGCTGGTGGTCGGCACCGACTGGCGTGAGGGCGTGGCCAATTACGAGTATTTCGACGGGCAACGCTGGCACGAACTGAACAACGTGCCGGCCCATCTGGTCGAGGTGCCCTCGAATGTCTTCCAGCCGTTCCATCCCGGCCCGGTGATTCTTCCGCATCCGCCGATCCTGCCGCTGTATGCCGCACCGATCCAGAGCGCCATCGCCAGCGGCGACCTGGCCCAGATGAAAAACCTGGCGAAGCTCGCCCAGCAGCAACTGGATCAGCAACCCCAACTGCAAAAGGCACTGGACGCCGCCAAGAGCGAAATCAGCAAGTTGCAGGCCCGCTGATTCGACCACTGAGTCCGCCATTCACTTAAGGGAGTAAGCACCATGTCGATTGGACTTTTTCATACCCGCCTCATCGCCAGTAATTCCTTGCTCGGCGCACCAGTCCTGACCCTCGACCTTGTGGTCGATACCGTGCGTAAAAAAGTCAGCGGCGCTGCCAGCGTCTTTCAAAGCACCTGGCCGCCGGTCAATTTCCATGCCCGGGTCTGGGGCGACTATTCCGAAGCCCGGCTGACCCCATCGACCGAGAATTACATCATTCTCACCCTCGATGGCAGCCCGAGCGGTCCGCTGAGCCAGATTGCGCAGACCTTCAGCCTCAAGGGCATCCTCGACGACTGGACCAGCGGCTTTGTCGATTACCGTTACAACGAGGGCGGCCAGTGGCATTACGTGAGGCACGTTGCCGTGCATCAGGCGCCGACCATCGAGCCGCAACCCCACGAGCGTCACTTCCAGCCG
The DNA here is from genome assembly GCF_040760005.1 of Pseudomonas sp. stari2. Taxonomy (NCBI): domain Bacteria; kingdom Pseudomonadati; phylum Pseudomonadota; class Gammaproteobacteria; order Pseudomonadales; family Pseudomonadaceae; genus Pseudomonas; species Pseudomonas sp. Stari2. The sequence continues at coordinate 2,984,970 of NZ_CP099760.1, read as the reverse complement.
CTCTACGCCGTGGCCGTGCAACAGGCGCAAACCAGTGGCGATCTGGCGCAGCTGAAAACCGTGGTGCAACAGGGCGAACAGCAACTGGCCCATCAGGGCGCATTGCGCAGTGCCCTTGAGCAACTGAACGCAGAAATCGCGCGTCTGGAAGCACGCTAAACCGCAGGCCCCGGGCGAGGTCACTGCTGGCCCCGCCCGGTCTGCAGCGAATCGAGGTCAGTCCAATCGTGCCGCGCACAGGATCGTGCGCAAGGATCTCCCATGACAGACATCCGCCCTGCCCGCTACCTCAGTGACACCGATCTAAAACGCTACGTGCCGGTGCACGTGGTCTGGGAAATCACCCTGGCCTGCGACCTCAAATGCCTGCATTGCGGCTCACGCGCTGGGCACCGACGCCCCGATGAACTCAACACCCGTGAATGCCTCGATGTCATCGATTCCCTCGCCGCCCTCGGCACCCGCGAGATCACCCTGATCGGCGGCGAAGCCTATTTGCGCAAGGACTGGACGCAACTGATCCAGGCCATCCACGACCACGGCATGTACTGCGCGATCCAGACCGGTGGGCGCAATCTGACGCCGGCGAAGATGCAGGCAGCGGTCGATGCAGGACTCAACGGAGTCGGGATTTCTCTGGATGGGCTCGCGCCGTTGCACGACAAGGTGCGTAACGTGCCCGGTTCGTTCGACAAGGCGGTCGACACCCTGCGCCGGGCCAAGGCGTCCGGGCTGGCGGTGAGCGTCAACACCCAGATCGGTGCGGCCACCTTGCCTGACTTGCCGGAGTTGATGGACACCATCATCGAACTCGGCGCCACCCACTGGCAGATCCAGATCACCGTGGCCATGGGCAATGCCGTGGATCACCCGGAACTGCTGCTGCAACCCTATCAATTGCTGGAAGTGATGCCGCTGCTCGCGCGCCTGTACCGCGAAGGCGTGGATCGCGGCCTGTTGATGAACGTCGGCAACAACATCGGCTACTACGGCCCTTACGAACATTTGTGGCGTGGCTTCGGTGACGAACGCGTGCACTGGAGCGGCTGCGCGGCGGGTCAGACCGTACTGGCGCTCGAAGCCGACGGCACGGTGAAAGGCTGCCCGTCACTGGCGACCGTCGGTTTCTCCGGCGGCAACGTGCGCAACATGAGCCTGCACGATATCTGGCATTACAGCGAAGGCATTCACTTCGGCCGTCTGCGCTCGGTCGACGACCTGTGGGGCTATTGCCGCAGCTGCTATTACAACGACGTGTGCCGGGGCGGCTGCACCTGGACATCGCACTCGCTGCTGGGCAAACCCGGCAACAATCCATACTGCCATTACCGCACCCTGGAATTGCAGAAACGCGGACTGCGCGAGCGCATCGTCAAGATCGAAGACGCGGCGCAGCGCTCTTTTGCTGTCGGACGCTTTGACCTGATCACCGAACGCATCGACACCGGCGAGCAGGTCAGCAGCGTCAGCGACAGTGGCCAGGTGATCAAGCTGGCCTGGGTCAATCAGGGCCAGAAAGCGCCTGAGGAAGGACGCATCCCTGTGCAACTGGCGCTGTGCCGCAGCTGCCTGCAATACATCCACCCACACGAATCGATCTGCCCGCACTGCCACGCCGACGTCGCTGCCGCCGAGGCCAGGCACCAGACGGACCGCGCCCGTCAGCAGGCGATCATGAACACGTTGACGGGTTTGTTGGGGGTGGCGCCGAGTACGTTGGTGTGAAATCGGGTCCAGGCGCCCGAAGGATTCTGGCGCCTGGACCGCCGAGACGTCTTGAAAATCCGGCCCTTCGGCCGCTCCGAGAAATAAGTAGCTGTTTTCCATGAAATTTATTTGTCTGAGGGGTTCCCAGAATGCAAGAGCGCTGGTAAAGTGCCGCCCACTGTTGCAGAGGTCCTCTCGGACTGACAGCAATAGCCACAGGGGCGTCGCCAAGCGGTAAGGCAGCAGGTTTTGATCCTGCCATGCGTTGGTTCGAATCCAGCCGCCCCTGCCATTTTTTCCTCGTTTCACCCTCCTCCGTTTCATCTCTGCCTCAACGGCAAATTATTTTCTTGTATTCAACGTAATCGCCGAACACACCAGTGCTTTCAGTGCCTTTGCATCGATCTCGTCGTGTTCGTGAACATCAATCGCCCGCCGGGTATTGCCGTCCAGACTGGCATTGAACAACCCCGAGGGGTCCTCCAGCGCAGCACCTTTGGCAAAGGTCATTTTCACTACAGCCTTGTAGGTCTCCCCTGTGCAAATGATGCCACCGTGGGACCAGACCGGAACGCCCCGCCACTTCCACTCCTCGACAACCTGCGGGTCGGCCTCGTGAATGATCGCGCGAATCTCGGCCAGTTTTTGGCCACGCCAGTCGTTCAGTTCAGCGATTCTGGCGTCGATCAGCGCAGAAGGCTGTTCCGCCTCTGTGTCGATGCTGTTTTTCTTCATAGGCCCTTACTCCCGAGAAACCTTGTTCGCTTTCCAGCGTAGCGCCGAATGACCGAAACGCCGGGCAAAAAAAAGCCCCGCAAGGTGCGGGGCAAAGAAATTGGTTGGTTGCGGCCAACCAAAGGAGCATCGTCAAAAACGTTGACTGTCAGGCGTTACAGACAATCCTGGGCTGCCCGTTCAAAACTCGACGGCATGAAACTGGAAGCCAGCAAGTGGCGCTCGTACAAAAACACCTTGCCACCGTCCTGTGCCTTGTAGGCTTCCAGCACGTTGTCGGCCGACACCTTGCTCGGCACCACGATCCGGTAGCTGCGCTGGGTCTGGGAGACCGTCGGATTCATCGCATGACCCTGCAATTTCGGCACGACGCATTCGGCGTACTGGGCCGGGGTCTTGTGCGTCTGCAAGGTCAGCGTCGGGTCATTCGGCGCGGAGGCGCAGGCGGTCAGCAGCAAAGTGGCAGAAGCCATGGCAGGGATAAAAAAGGCACGCATGGATAAAATCCTGAAAATAAAAGGTTCGGTTCTCAAGCAACGTTCAGCGTCACGAGCGCGGCCGTTGCAGTTTTAATAAAAGTGTTCAGCCTGCACTCACCAGGGCCTTGAGCGAATCATCGAACTGCTTCAAGGCGCTGAATTGCAGGTCGCGTTGTTTTTCGATCTGGGCTGCAATCTCGGGCACTGCCTTGTTGTGAACCCACACCGACGGCATCTGTTTTTCCACCGCACCTTCGGCCTTGCCGATGTATTGCAAGTTGGCGTCGTAGAAACGTGCGGCGAAGCGCGCTTCGACCTGACTGTTGCGCTGGGTCAGCAGACGGTTGTGGGTGTCGAGCATCACCACCACGTCCGGATGGGCCTGCACCAGTTGATCCAGGCTGTCGTAGACCGTCACCGAGAGAAACTGCTGTTGCAGCGAGCTCATCAACCAGTCGATGGCCAGTTCCGGGTCGGAACTGTTGACGAAGGCCTCGCGGATCCGCGCATCGAGCGCATCCTTGGCACCGTTCACCGCCACGTCGTGGTAGCGCTCCAGGTATTGCTGGTTCTCCAGCGTATTTTCGCTGTACAGCACACCCACGGTTTGCGAGTGCTGCAGCCCGCTGCTGGCGCCGCCGATAGGAAGAAAATGGCACGTACCGGCGTCGGCTGCGTAAGTCGGTGCAGTGGTGGCTACCCCGCCCATCAGCAGGGCGACCAAAGCCAGTCGGGTCAAAGTCTTCATCGCGCAAATTCCTTGAGCTGCGTTTCGATGGAGGCGATTTTCCGCCTGTCGGCCACAAAGCAGAACTTGCGTTTCTTGATGGTCACTATTACTTGAACCAATAGTTGCGCAGCGTGCAGACTGCTGCACACTCGATCACAACGAAAACAAATGAGGATTTTCCGTGCGAACCTTTGATCTGATCCGCGATGCCGTCCTGCCCGAATTCCGCGACCGTGTAGCTGAATACCTCATCGAATACGAGACTGTGCTGGGTCAGGACGCGGCCGACTCCGAAACCGTGCGGGCCGTGGCCTATCAGTTACGTGGTTATCTGCGCGGGCTCAACACCACACGCGTGCTGGGCATGGCGGATTGGGAAGAACTGGACCGGCGCGTGCTGGACACCTGGATAGCGCCCGCTCGATGACACGCTAGACTCTTCAGGCTGCGTCCGCAGCGCCAGACCTGGAGGTGTCCTGTGAGCAATAACACCGAACCGACGACGTTCACCGGCTGGGCCGCCACCTCGGCCGGCGCTCCGCTGGAGCGTTACAGTTACGATCCCGGCCCGCTCGGGGATGAAGAAGTCGAAGTCGCCGTGGAATACTGCGGCGTCTGTCACTCCGACCAGTCGCTGATCGACAACGATTGGGGCATCAGCCAATACCCGTTCATTCCCGGTCACGAAGTGGTTGGCCGCATCGTGCGTGCAGGCCCGCAGGTCCGCGGCCTCGAAGTCGGCCAGCGGGTTGGCATCGGCTGGTACAAGGGCAGCTGCATGCATTGCTCTTCCTGCATGGGAGGCTCGCATCACCTTTGCGCCACGGCCAAACCCACGATCATCGGCAGTCACGGCGGGTTTGCCGACCGCCTGCGCACCCATTGGGCCTGGGCACTGCCACTGCCCAAAGACCTCGACCCGGCATTGGCCGGCCCGCTGTTCTGTGCAGGCTCCACAGTATTCAACCCGCTCGTCGAATTTGATATCAAACCCACGGACAGGGTGGGTGTCGTCGGGATCGGCGGCCTCGGCCATCTGGCACTGCGGTTCCTCAATGCCTGGGGCTGCGACGTCACGGCGTTCACCTCATCTCTGAGCAAACAGGACGAAGCCAAGCGCCTCGGCGCCCACAAGGTCGTCGCTTCCACCGACAGCAATGCCTTGAAAGCGATTGCCGGTACTCTGGACTTCCTGCTGATTACCGCCAATGCCAACCTTGACTGGACGGCCATGCTCGCCACCCTGCGGGGCAAAGGTCGGTTGCACTTCGTCGGCATCGTGCCCGATGCAATTCCGGTGCATGTATTCAACCTGATTCCCCAGCAGAAATCCTTGTCCGCCTCGCCGGTTGGATCGCCCGGCACGGCAGCGACCATGCTGGAGTTCTGCGCACGGCATCAAATCCTGCCGCAGGTCGAGGAATTCCCAATGAGCAAGGTCAACGAAGCCATTGACCATTTGCGCAGTGGCAAGGCGCGATATCGGATCGTGTTGAACGCCAGCAAATGAATGAAAGGCGCGTGAGTGAAAAACTCACGCGCCTTTTTTTGTCGTGCACCCACCAAGCACATACGTGTCATGCACGGATATCAAGCTGGCGCCCAGCGTCGGTGCAACCCGCGAGCCAGCGCATCGAGGGCAAATCCGAGCACACCGATCAACAGCACCATCGCCATCAGTTCCGAGTACGCCAGTCGATCCCGCGTATCGAGGATGAAGTACCCCAGCCCCGCACTGACACCAAGCATTTCGCACGGCACCAGCACGATCCACAGAATACCGATGGACAAACGCACACCAGTCAACACATGGCCGATCACACCCGGCAGGATGACTTTGCGCAAGGTTTCCCAGCGAGTCGCACTGAGGCTGCGGCTCAGTTGCAGCCAACGAGGATCGAGTTGCCGTACTCCGGCGGCAGTGTTGAGCAGAATCGGCCAGATCGCCGCGAAGCTCAGCAGAAAGTAGATCGGTTGGTCGCCCACCCCCATCAGCATCACCACCACCGGCATCCACGACAATGGCGAGATCATTCTGAGGAACTGAAAGGCCGGTGTGGTGGCCGACTCGAGGTGTCGGTGGCTGCCGATCAGCAGCCCCAACGGCACGCCAATCAGCAAGGCCAGCAGCAAGCCGACCAGGATCCGTTTCAGGCTGACGAGCACATGCTCGTAGAGTTCGGCCCGCCCCAGTAATTCAAACAGACTGGAAAAGGTCGCCTCTGGAGAAAAACGCACTGCCAGAGCATCGCCCCCACCGACCAGATGCACCCCCAGCCACCACAGCAATAACAACCCCAGCAATCCTGCCGCACCCAACAACCCATGCGCGATGGGTGAACTCGGTTTGTTCATCAGAGACTGAACTCCTCGCTGCGCTCAAAGCCTTCGGGCAAACCGAACGCGTTCATCCCGCCGACCGCTGCGATGGCGTTACGCACAAAGCGGTCGTCTACCAGATCCCTGGCCGTGTGCTGCGGGTCGAGATTGGCGAGGAAGCCTTTGTCGCCCTCGATCAACGTGTCCTTGAGGCGTTTGATCAGTTCTTCGGTGTAACTGGGATAGGGGTAAGGTTGAAAGTCGATACGCTGTTCATCCCAATGACGGTGCCGGATTGCACCGCTGACCAGGTACTGCTCGCGCTCCCCGGTGGCCGGCGCCAGTACCCGGTCCAATACGCTCCGGGCGTGAGGTGTATAGCGATTGTCGCCGTCCCTGGATAACAGCTTCGCGGCTTCGGCGCGGTTGTCCCGGGTCCACAGCTGCGCCTTGACGATGGCATTGACCACCTTCTGCGACCACTCGGGCCGGTTGTTCAGATCCTGCTCGTGCATGAACACCACGCAGCAGGCGTGATTGCGCCAGACATCGCCGGTGAAACGCTGCACCCGCCCGACCTTGAGTTCTTCGGCCAGCGCATTGAACGGCTCGGCGACGATGTACCCGGCGATGCGTTTGCTGGCGAGTGCCGGCGGCATGTCCGAAGGTGGCAATACCAGCAGGTTGACCTCGTTGGCGGCCAGCACAGCGTTCGCCGGTTTGCTCACTGGCTGCAACCCGTGATCGCGGAACAGTTGCTGTACCACCACGTTGTGGATCGAGTACCAGAACGGAATCGCCACCGACTGCCCGCCCAGTTGCCTGACTTCGGTGATGCCCGGGGCCACGGTCAGGCCGGAGCCGCCGACATGGTTCCAGGCCACAACCTTGGCCGGCACCTTACTGCCGTAACGGGCCCAGACTGTCATTGGCGACAGCAGGTGAATTACGTTGACCTGCCCCGACAGGAACGCCTCGATCACCTGCGCCCAACTGCGCAACAGCACCGGGCGCTCGGCCTGGATGCCTTCGGCTTCGAACAGCCCATTGTTGTGCGCCACCAGCAATGGCGTGGCGTCCGTGATCGGCAGGTAGCCGATGCGCACCGGCGCATTCGGCTCCGACGCAGCCCGGGCATTGAGGCTGTTGAGCAGCGGCAGTGCGCCGCCTGCGGTCAGTAAGGCGCTGAGTTTGAGGAAGTCACGACGTGTGTGAGTGAAGTCGTCCAGGCACATGATCAATCTCCGACGGTTCGGGCAAAGGTTGGGTAAGTGGATTGCGGCTCGCCCGCCGAAGGGTTTTGAGGATATCGATACGCAGTGCACCCAGTTCGTCCACCAGCTCGGCGCGGGGCTGAGGCAGGTCGACGCGCCATTCGCCGAGGATCCGCGCCGGGCTGTTACCCAGTAGCAGAATCCGCCCGGAAAGCAGCAGGGCTTCGTCAATGTCGTGAGTGATCAGCAGCGCTGCAGTGTTGTGCTCGGCGATCAGTTGCAGCAACAGCTGTTGCATGTCGGCGCGGGTGATTTCATCCAGCGCACCGAACGGTTCGTCGAGCAACAGAACTTGCGGCTGCCGTGCCAGGCACCGGGCCAGTGCGGTGCGCTGGGCCATGCCGCCGGACAACTGCGCCGGGTGAAACTGCCGGACATGTTCCAGGCCGACAGCGGCGATGGCGTGGTCGACCCGTGCCTTGCGTTGCTCGGCACTCAGGTGCGGTTGACGGGCGAAGTCGAGGCCGAACGCCACGTTCTTTTCCAGCGTCAGCCAGGGCAACAGGCTCGGGTCTTGAAACGCCACCGCCACCCGTGGATGCGGACCGCTCAGCGGTTCACCGAGCACGCTGACGCTGCCGTGCTGCGCCGGTTGCAACCCCGCCAGCACCCGCAACAGACTGGACTTGCCGACGCCGCTGGGGCCGAGGATCGACACCACTTCACCCGGCTGCAACTGCAAGTCGAACGCCTCCAGCACCGTGTGCCAGCCTTCGGCGCGCGGATAGCCGAGACTGATGTCGCGGGCATGCAGCAACGGCTGAGTCATACCGCCGCTTCCCGTTTCTGCCGTTGCAGTTCGGCGCGCAATTGCACCAGGCTCGGCGTGACGATCGGCACGAACGCCGACTCGCGCCAGCGCCGGGCGAACCCGCTGCCATGTTCGGTCAGATAGGCTTTGCCGCCACTGGCCTGCAACTCCAGTTGCACAGCGCTGGCCGCCGATTCGGCAAGGGCAATGCGCAGTTGAAACAACGCAGCGGGCCTTGCCAGGAAGCGGCCATCGAGCAGGCCCTGTTTGAGTTGCTCCACCGTTTGTTGCAACTGTTCGCGCTGTTCGTGCAGCGGCTCCAGCAGGATCGAGCGACCGTCCTGCAAATGGCTTTGCACTTCGCTCAAGGCGCGCCGTGCCAGACCAATGGCCAGACCACATTGCAAGCCGAGAAACGCCGGACGCACCGCCGGCAGAAACGCCCGCGCATCGTCATGCAACAACCACTCGCGACCGACCTGCACCTGGGCAAAATCGATGGCCGCGGTGTTGCTCGACTGCAAGCCCATCAGTTGCAGATCCGCCGAACGCAACACGCCTGAGGCCTCGCCGGGAATCGCCAGGACAAACGGTGAGCCGCCCTCCTCGTGCTCAATCGCAGCGGCGACGACAAACCCGCTTTTGCGCAGATTGGTCACCCAATGCAACCGACCGTCGAGGCTCCAGCCGTTGCCTTCGGTGCGAGCGCGCACTTGCAGGGCTTCGATGCCTGCGAGGAATTTCATCGCGTTCGACAGCCCGGTCGCGCCGGCCAGTTCTCCGCTGATCAACGAGGGCAACAGCCGCTCGCGCAGTGCCACGTTCGGGCTCTGCAGCAGGTATTCGATAAACGCCCGCTGGCCCCAGAACACAAAAGCCGCTGCCAGCGAATGGCTGGCCACTTCGGCCAGCACTTCCACGGCGTCGCTGATGTCGCCGCCGCTGCCGCCCAATGACGGACTGATACCGACTCGCAGCACATCGGCCGCCGCCAGTTGTGTCAGCACTTGCTGCGGATCGCTTTCGCCCAGGTCCAGGGCCTGGGCGTGAGTGTCCAGCCATTGACTCAATGCCGGATCGAGCATGTCGTTTCTCTCCTTGTACGCAGCGTCAACCATAGACCACGCTGCCTGAATCGATCCGCCGGTCACGCGCGGTACGGCGCCAGCTCCGGGTTGAGCGGCGTATCGGCGAACACGTTGGCGAAGTTGCACAGGGTCGCCAGGCTCACGCCGAGAATCACTTCCAGCGCGTTGCCTTCGGTGTAACCGGCGGCCTTGAACTGGTTGTAGGTCTGCTCACTGACGTTGCCACGGGTGGCGATAACTTCACGGGTGAACGCCGCCAGCGTCTCAAGCTTTTGCTCGGGAACGGTCACCCGCTCGCGCAAGGCGCTGACCACTTCCTGCGGCAGTTTTGCCTTGTTGAGTGCAACGGCGGTATGACCTGCGACACAGAAATCGCAACCATGGTTAGTCGCTGCGATCAACTGCACCACTTCGCGCTCGGCCAGGCTCAGCTCGGCTTTGCCATTGAGCACCGATACCGTAACGTAGGTTTCCAGCGCGGCCGGCGCGTTGGCCAGAACGGCCAGCAGGTTCGGAATGAAACCGGAATTCTTCTGCGCATTCTCAAGAAACGGCCGGGCCGCTTCGGGCGCGCTTTGCAAGGTGTGTAGTGTGACGCGTGACATGGGCTGGACTCCTGTAGTCGGGGTGTCTGGCCAGTCTGTTGGTTATAAGAATTCCGATCCATATTCTAAAGTAGCGATTACTTGCTCCTGAGTGTTTCCATTAGATGATTTCGCCCAGCCCACTGGTTGATTGGTTATTAGAGAGCCTCGAACTCGACGCCAGCCTGTTTCACGTCGGACGCTATTGCGGCGCCTGGCACGCCAGCACGCATGGCCTGGCGCGGGCCAGTTTTCACCTCATCGTTCAGGGCCATTGCTGGCTACACATCGAGGGCGAGACTCAGGCCTTACGCCTGAATGCCGGCGATGCGTTGTTCCTGCTGCGCGACCTCAACTATCGGCTATCCAGCGCTGAAGACTCAGGCATCGCGCGGACCTTGCCGCGCATGACCATGACGGCTCTGGACAGACAGGCAGTGGATGGCGTCGGGCTGGTCTGCGGGTTCTTCCACTTCAAGTCGGGGCTGTCGTCGCTGATCATCGAAGGCCTACCGCACTGGATCGTCCTGCGAGCGGGAGATCCTTCTTCCAGTGCGGCGCGGGCCTTGTTCGAGTTGATCCTGGAAGAATGCGAACGCCAGCCGACGCCCTCTTCGGCGCTGCTGGAGCGGCTGAGTCATCTGCTGTTTCTGTATGTGCTGCGCCAGCAGATGGCCGACAACCCGTCACTCGGCGGTCTGGTAGCGCTGGCGCGCAATCCGCAATTCGCGCCGCTGCTGGACCGACTGATCGAGCAACCGCAACTGCCGTGGTCACTGGAAAGCATGGCGGCCTGCATCGGACTCTCACGCTCGGCGTTTTTCAAACGCTTCAACGAACTCGCAGGCCAGTCGCCAGGACAGGTATTGCTGGCACTGCGCATCCGCCATGCCTGCCAGTTGCTGAAGAACAATCACACGGTCGAGCAGGCTTGCGCTGCCGTGGGCTATCAATCGATTGCCGCGTTCACACGGGCGTTTGCCAAGTCGGTGGGGGTGCAACCGGGGGCTTATCGCAAACAGCATGAGGGGCGCTGATTAAATAACTTAAAAGAATTAATAAATACAAAATCAGTATTTATCGTTATAAAAATATCGGCGTACTCTCAGTTCATCCCGTCATTGATCACAGTGAAGTGCGCCATGAATCCAACCGACAACCTGATCGACTTCGCCGCCTACCGCAAACGCCGTCAAGCCCAGCAACGGGCTCGGGCCATGTGGGAAATGTATGCGCGCAACGCCGGCTACCAGGCTTTTCAGTGGGTGCAGGCCGCTCGTTCCGACGAGCCGCGTCAAGCGTGAACGCACGTGAACCCTCGCGCTTTCTGGCGAGCGCCGACGAACCCGTGCTGGATCTGAACAACCTCGAATCACTGGAAGAAGACCCGATCTGCGAGCGCGTCGCGCAGAACCTGCAACGCCTGCGTGGCAAGCGGCATCTGTCGCTGGATGCCCTCGCCCGCCAGTGCGGCGTGAGCCGGGCGATGCTGGCGCAGATCGAGTCCGGCCGCAGCGTGCCGTCGATCAAGGTTCTGTGCAAAATTGCCAAAGGCTTGAAGGTGTCGGTAGCAGCGTTTCTGGAGCACCGCGCATTCGAAGGTGTGGCCGTTTTGTCGGCGAGGCAGAGCAAGCGACTGGTCAGTGCCAATGGTGCGTTCGTCAGTCGTGCACTGTTCCCCTTCGACATGGCGCGCCAATCGGAATTCTACGAATTGCGTCTGAGCCCGCTGGGCGAGGACCACTGCGACGGCCACGCCCCCGGTGTGCAGGAAAATCTGGTGGTGGCCCAGGGCGTACTGGAAATCAGCGTCAACGACGAGCGCTATCTGCTTTCGACTGGCGACTCGATCCTGTTTTACGCCGACCAGCCCCACCGTTATCGCAACCCTGCCGACAGTGAAGCAGTGGCGTATCTGGTGGTGACCTACCCCGAACGCCTGGACTGACAAACAGACAGACAGCAAAAAGCCCGACCGGGATCATCCCGGTCGGGCTTTTTCATGCCTAAAGAATCAGCAGGTGCAGCACATCATCGGCATGCCGTTGCAGCTCATCATCATGGGCATGCTGCAATCGTTCATCATTTTCATCATCAAGGCACAGCAGTTTTTCATCATGTCCATGTTCATGCCCGGCATCGGCATGATCTTGCACATCATGCTGTCAGCCATCATGGTGCATTCCATCACGCACTTCATCGATGGCATCGGCATGCCCATCATCGGCATTGGCATCATCATGTTCATCATCGGCATGGCCATGGCCGCCGGGGACATGCACATCATGCTCATGTTGCCGCAATGCATCATCATCGGCATGCCGCAGTCCATCATCATCTGCATCATTTCAGCGCTGTTCTTGAACATGGCCATGTCCATGCCAGCGGCCGGCATCATCTTGCACATCATGCCGTCGTCCTTCATTTCGCAGGACATGGTTGCCATCATCATCGGCATGCCTGTCATCGGCATCATTGGCATGTTGGCATTCATCGGCATTGGCATCTGCATGGCGTTCATCATGGTGAAGCTCCCTGAGGATTCAAGAACTGAATGAGAAGTTGATGGAACGGATTCTAAGGGTTGGAAAATCCGCAACAAGCTGTCCATCGAACAGCAAAAAGAGCTGTTCAAACGCTTCAAGTGCAGCGTTCCGTGCGACTTGAACCGTTGCAGCATCAGATCAGAAGCAATGACAGATCCGGAAAATGCGTCAGCAGTTTTTTGCATGTCATAGATATTCGATCCAACACCAAGCAAATAACTCAAAGAAATAATCGTTCTAACCAGCGGGCATTATTTTTACCTTGCCTGCTTATTCCATTAGTGCAACAGCGATTCACTTTTTAATCTTTTATCGCTATTAACCGCCCCCTCTATAATTCGGGACAGTTCTTAACAATAAGGAAGTTCCATGCCGCAACGTTTTCTATTGGCAGCACTGTTTCTGGCGATCGCCGGGTGTGCCAGCCCTTCTCCGGTTTCCGTGCATACCAAAGATCCCGTCAGTTCCACCCTGCAAGGCGACGCCACGCGGCCGGCGCAGGCGCAGTGGGTGCGCACCGAGTTGTACTTCTCGGTGGGGCCGCTGGAAGGCAAGGACAGTGTGGTGAGCCCGGCGCGCTGGCGTGAGTTTCTCGATCAGGAAGTGACGTCGCGGTTCCCGGACGGCTTCACCGTGTTCGACGCTTATGGACAGTGGAAGGATCACGGCGCGAAAGTGCCCGAACGGCTTGCGACCAAGGTCATCGTTATCCTGCACGAAAGCAGCCCGAAGCGTGAGAGCGACATCGAGGCGATTCGCTTGGCGTACAAGCGCATTACGGGTGATTTGTCGGTATTGCGTTTGTCTCAGCCGGCGGCGGTATCGTTCTAATCGGTGGTGTGTTGAAGAGCCTGCCGAGGTGTCGACACCAGGCGGCTCAATCCGGCCAGCAACAACGCGCCAACCACCAACACCCCGATCCCCAAAAATGCCCCCACCCCCACCACCGTCACGCTGGAATACAGCATGAACAAGCACAACCCAAAAAACAGCAGCGGCAGCAGCGGATAAAGCGGCACCCTGACCGGCCGGGGCACCTCGGGAAAGCGCCGCCGCAGAATAATCAACGCCAGGCTGCTCAAACTCAGGAACAACCAGTACACCGGCGTCAGGTACTCGACCATGGTATTGAAACCGCTTTGAGTAAAACTGCCGAACAGCACCAGCAACAACGCCACCGCCCCTTCCGCCAGCAACGCCTTGCGCGGTACGCCATCACGCTCGTCCCATTCACCGAAGCGGTGCAATTGCGGCACATCGCGGGCGGCGGCGTAGGTAGTGCGGGCGCCGACCAGCAAGGTCGAGTTGATGGTAGCGATAGCCGCGATACCGACCATCAGCAGAATCAGTAGCACGCCGGGGGCCCCAAAGGCGCGGTTCAACAGTTCCACCGCCGGCGCATTGCTTGCTGCCAGGCCTTCGAATCCAAGACCTTGGACGAACGCCCAATTCAGCGCCAGATAGATCGCCATCAGCACCGTCAGTGCACCGAGCATGGCGATGAAAATGCCGCGTCGACCATCGCGCACTTCGGCGGACAAAGTCGCCGCATCGCTCCAGCCGCCGAACGCCAGAAACACGAAGATCATCGCCGCAGAAAACCCTGTCGCGCCCGTGCGTTCGGGCACGACCGGATCGCCGGACAGCGTTGGTTCGATCCCTTGCCACGCCAGCCAGACCCCGGCACTGGCGATGCTCAGAAAGCCTACGGAAAGCAGCCCGACCAACACAGACTGAGTAATGAAACCAATGTGTTTGCCCGTCAGATTCAGCAGCATCAACGCGGCGATGATCGCACCGGCAAACACCCCCGATCCGTAATGCCCCAACGGTACGACCGCATTGAAGTAGTCGGCAAACATGAATGCCGACAACGCGATCCACCCAGTGTGCATCACCGAAAATCGCGACCAGGCAAACAGGAAACCCATGCGTTCTCCATAAGCGGTGCGTAGGAAATGATAGTCACCGCCCGGATGCGGAAACGCGGTCGCCATCTCGGCAAAGCACAAGGCCCCGGCCATCGACGCCAGTGCGCCGAGTACCCAGACCCAATAGAAAAGTTCCGGCCCGACATTCAAGGCAACGGTCGGCGCGGTTTTGAGAATGTCGGTGGTGATGACCATGCCGAGCGTGATCAGCAACGCCTGAAACACCGGCAGATGGCGTTGGGGGCCGTTGGTTTTGCTCATGGTTCATCCTGCATGCTTCAATCCTGCATAGGGGTCCGCCATCCATGGCGGCAAGGCTCAGAAGCCGTAAGTGGCGGTGGCGTAGTAATAAGCGCCGTTGGTGCCGATCGGCGACAGCACGTCGTACGGCAGGTTGCCACCGTAGTTGATGGCCGAGCCGGAGCGTTCCGGGTAGTTGTCGGTCAGGTTGTTGCCGCCCAGGGCGATGCTGAATTTCGGGGTGATTTTGTAGGTCACCTCGGCGTCCAGTTGCCACACCGCGCCGTAGGTTTGTTCAGGCTGCGAGTCGCCAAAATCGAACACCCGAGTGGTCTCGCCCTGACGGGTCAGACGGCCGAGCAGGCCCCAGTGCTCGCTGGTCCAGTTGGCGGAGAACACGAAGCGATCCTTGGGCGCGGCGTCGGTCAGGGTATTGCGCTCCTCGACGCCGACCAGCGCGTCGTTGCCGATCCCCAGTGCGGTCAGTTGCGACGGCGTGCCTTTGGTACTGGTGACCTTGGTGTGGTTGTAGGTGTACGCGGTGGTCAGGCCCAGTTGCCCTTCGTAGAACGGCTGATGATAGTTGAGCACCAGTTCGGCACCGTCGGTGCGGGTGTCGGCGGCGTTGGTGAAAAAGTTGACGTCGTGGACGCCCGGCACGCCGAAATTGTCGTTGATGTAGTTTTCCAGCGCGTCGCTGCCGATGCGCTGGGACAGAGTGATGCGGTCTTTGACGTCGATGCGGAACACGTCGAGCGACGCATCGAAGCGTTCGTTCAACTGGAACGTCAGGCCGAGGCTGAAGTTCTTCGAGGTCTCCGGATCGAGTTTCTCCGCGCCCAATGCGCGGGCAATCGGGTCATTGACCGACAGCACACGGATGTCGGTGAGCGTGCCGCCGTCGCCGAAGTTGCTGGTGGTGTGCTGGAAACCGCTCTGAGCCAGCGATGGCGCGCGGAAGTTGTTCGACACCGCACCGCGCAACGCCCATTGATCGGTCAACTTGTAGCGACCGCTGAGCTTGCCGGTGAGTTTACTGCCGGCGTCGTCGTAATGTTCCCAGCGCGTGGCGGCGTCGACGAAGAAGCGGTCGGTGAGATCACCGGACAATTCGGCGTAGGTGCCGAACACGTTGCGATCCAGATCCGACTCTTCACTCGGGCGCAGACCGTTGGCGCCATCGGCCCCGGAGCCAATCCAGGAGGCCTCGTCCCCGGCAAACGTCAGGTAGTTCTCGTAGCGATACTCACCGCCCACCGCCAGCACAAACGAGCGACCGCCGAGGCGCAGTTCGCGACTGAAATCCAGGTTGGCCGTGGTCTGGCGCAACTCATAATCACCCGTGTCGAAGCGAGTCGGCGAGTCCGCGCCGAGGCTGACGTTGAGGGTGCGACGGGTCGCTGATTCGAAACGGTTGCGACCATGGGTCAGGCTGCTGTCGAAGTCCCAGTCCTCACCGATCAGGCCTTTGAAACCGGCGGTGGCAGAAATGTCGGTGTTGTCGCCAAGGGATTGTGGCAGGTAGCCATTGGGGTAGAACTGCGGTTGCTCGGACGGGTAACGATAGAACTCGGCGCCGGTGGTGTGGCGCTGGTTGTAGGTGCCGAAGCTGTAGGCCTTGCCCCCGGCCAGCGGCAATTCGCCGTTGAACCAGGCGTTGACGTCTCGCGCCACGCCATCGCCCATCACGTAGTTGCGCTGGCCCGGGGTATCGGCGAAACCGTCGAACCCGGCACGGTTGGTCGGATTGCGATCCTTGTACTCGGTGCCGCCGCGAATGAAACCGCCCTCCTCGCCCAGCCGCGTACCGATCTTGGCGGTGGTCACGCTGTTCTGGCCATCGGTGGTGGTTTTGCCAATGGCGTCCTGATGGGTGTGGTAGGCGCCGTAGCTGGTGGAGACTTCGCCGCCTTCCGGCGCGTCGTCGAGGATGATATTGATGACCCCGGCAATCGCGTCCGAGCCGTACTGCGCCCCCGCGCCGTCGCGCAGTACTTCAATGCGTTTGATCGCGCTGATCGGGATCGAGTTGAAATCCACCGGCGCTGTGCCGCGACCGATTTTCGACGAGTCATTGACCACTGCCGAGGTGTGGCGGCGCTTGCCGTTGACCAGCACCAGCACCTGATCCGGGCTCATGCCACGCAGTTGAGCGGCGCGCACGTGGTCGGCACCGCCGGAGTTGGACTGACGCGGAAAACTGAACGACGGCAACAGCGTCTGCAATGCCTGGCCCAGCTCGCCGCCACTGGCGCCGGCGGTCTTCAGGTCCTCGGCGGTCAACACATCCACCGGCACCGGCGAATCCAGCACCGTGCGCGCGGTGCCCCGGGTCCCGGTGACCAGCACGGTACCCAGCCGTGTGTCATCGTCGACGCGCGCGGAAGTCTCTTCGGCTTGCGCAGGAAGTTGCCAGATTGCACTGACAACAGCGATGGCGAGTAATGAACGCGAACGGTGAATCATGCGACAGCTCCTTGAATCGCAGTTAATAACCGGCCGCTGCCGAATCATGAAGTGTCGGCAATCAGTGCACGGCAATTTCTGCTGTAGTTTTGATATACAGAAAGGTATCGAAGTGCGTTGAACAACTATCGACTGTTAGAACGCAAGAACTCCAAAGTTAGTAGAACCCCCTGTTTACCGATGCTAGACGAGCGGTCGCCTGCCGCAAAAGAACCAATAACGCTTAGGTTATACCCGACGAACGGAGTGTTGTCCGAGCAACACTTGTGTTGACCAAACAACATGATCACCCAACTAACGAATAACTAATCACGCACAAAAAAACGCACTCCACGTTGTTGTAGAGAACGTTATTTATCTGTGTTTTTCCGGTGCGAAGTTAAATGTCGTCAGTCGAAGTCCTTTTCCCGCCAGGCATCTTCGGCAATGTCCAACGCATCGCCGCTGAAACGCTGTTCAATGAATGGATCGGCGTGCAAATGAAAGCCGCTGCGCTCCCAGAAGCCCGGGTGTTCCTGATCGACGAATTCGAGCCCGCGCAGCCATTTCGCGCTCTTCCAGAAGTACCGCCCCGCCACTACCAGACGCAGTGGCCAACCATGTTGCGCGGTCAGCGGCTGACCGTCGTAATGGGTGGCCAGCAAGCTCTCCGGGTGCAACAGGTCATCGAGACGCAGGTTGGTCTGGTAATCGTGATCGGCATGAGCCATGACGAAGGTCGACGTCGGGCGGATGTCCAGGGTCTGCAACAGGTCTTGCAGGTGCACCCCGCTCCAGCGGGTGTCGAACTTCGACCAGCGTGTCACGCAATGAATGTCGCATTGCAACGAGCGTTGTGGCAGCGCTTGCAGACCGGCGTAGCTCAGCTCGACCGGGTTGGCCATGGCGCCGAACAGACGCAGCGACCACGTCGCCAGGTCATACGCTGGCACCTCGCCTTCGTGCAGGATCGGAAAACGCTCCGTCAGCACCTGCCCCGGTGGCAGCCGTTCGCCCAGCGCCACATCGGCTTTTGGCGAACGGCTCTTGCGCAGGCGCGCAGCCTTGTCTTGCATGTCGGCTCCTCAGTTCGCCACGGGAATCCACGGTGCCCGCGCGACATTGGCGGAGTCACCGAACGCCGGCAGCTTCTGCCCCAGGTCCCGCACGTTTTTCACGTCCAGATCCAGCAGCTGCTGACGGGTGATCAGGGTCGGCGGCACCAGCACCTTGTGCCCCGGATTTTCCCCGGCGATCAGCATCGCCAGACTGCGCACACTGATCGCCCCGGCCACTTGTGGATTGACCGCGGCGGTGGCGGCCCAGGCGCTGTCCGGCTCTTTCATGATCTGGATGTCGGCGGTGGAAATATCGGCGCTGTAGATCTTCACCTTGCGGCTCAGACCGGCCTCGTCCACGGCGATCTTCGCGCCTTTGGCGAACTCGTCGAACGGCGCGAAGATCACGCTGATCCCCGGATTGGCCCGCAGCACGGCGCTGGCCTGATCGGCCACCGAATTGGCAATCGGCGGATTGAGCGTGCCGAAGCGCGCCTTTTCGATGATCCCCGGATTACTCGTCTTGACCTGGCGCCAGATCTCGTCGCGGCGCTCCATAGGTGTGAAGCCGCTGATGTAGACATACCCGGCGTCGAAGCGGGTGCCGTTGTCCTTCACCGCTTGATCGAGTGCCAGACGCGCCAGTGCGTGGTGGTCCTGCTCGACCTGAGTTACCTGCGGCGTGTTCAGATCGACGTCGAAGGCAACGACCTTGATGCCTTTGGCGAGTGCCCGGTCGATCGGGCCTTTGAGGGTTTCCGCTAGCCCCAACTGGACGATGATGCCGTCGACGCCAAGGTCGGCGGCCTGATCGATCATTTCACCCTGACTGGCTGCCTGTTGCCGCGCGTCGAACACCCGCAGGTTGGCGCCCAGCGCTTCGGTCTGTTTCTCCACGCCGCGCAGATAGGCTTCAGGGAAATCCCCGGAAAATAAATAGCCCACCAGCGCGATCTGGACCTGCCCCTTGTCGAACGGTGCCGGTGCCCCCGGCAAGGCCTTGGCCTGCGCATTGAGGGCCAGGGGCGAGAGCAACGCCCCCGCGAGGCAATGACGTGCGAACTGCTTGATTGAACCGTGCATGGATCTTTCCTTGAAGCATCAATGAACCGGCTCAGCGCGCCCGATGCGCGAGGCCGAAGGTGAACATCAGGGCCAGCACCAGTACCAGTCCCTTGACGAAATCCTGCGCGTAATACGGCGCGTTGAGCATGGTCAGGCCGTTGAGCAACGAGGCCACCAGCAATGCGCCGACCAGCGTGCCGAACGCGTTGGGCTTCTTCGCCCCGAGCACGGCAAAACCGATCAGCGCAGCGCCCAGCGCGTCGAGTACCAGGCCATTGCCGGAGCTGACGTCACCGCGTCCCAACCGCGCCGCCAGCAGCAAACCACCGAGCGATGCCAGCAGCGCCGAGAGCAAGTAAGCGAGCAACTTGAAGCGTTGCACCGGCGCACCAGCCAGACGCGCCGCCTGCTCGTTACCGCCAATCGCATAGAACAACCGACCGATACGCGTGCGTTCGAGAAACAGCCACACCGCTACCGCGACAACCGCCGTTATCAACACCGGAATCGGCACAACGTCCCAAAGCCGCCCGCGCCCAAGCGCGAGAAACAGCGCACTGAACGCGCCCTCGGCTTCATCGCCATTGGGCAGGGTCATGCCCACCGCAATCGAGCGTCCGCCCGTGGGAATCAGTTGCACACCGATCACCAGAAACATGCTGCCGAGCGTCGCGAGAATGTCCGGCACGCGCATCTTCACGATCAGCCAGCCGTTGAGCAGCCCGACCAGCGCACCGCCCGCGAGGCTGATCAGCACTGCCGGCACCGCGCCCCAGCCGAGCACCACCATCACGTAACTGGCAATCATCAGACTCATGGCCGCCACCGCACCGATCGACAGATCCAGCCCGCCGACAGCCATGGTCAGCGTCACGCCCAACGCCAGCAGCGCAACAATCGACACCGACTGCAGGATGCTGAACAGGTTGCCGACCCGCAGAAACGCCGGTTCCGCGACACTGAAAAACACCACGATCAATGCCAGCACCCACAGCAGGCCGTAGCGAATCAGCGCCTGCACGAAGCGCTCGGATGTCGCCGGGACGGATGACAAAAGGGAACTCGAATCAGGCACTCGCTCTACTCCTTGGCGCGGCTTGAACAAAAGAACTTTGCGGATCGGTGCCGGCTAACGCGGCAACCAGGGTGGAGCGATCCAGGCCGGCACGCGGGTATTCGGCGACCACCGCGTGATCGCGTACCAGCAGAATCCGGTCAGCGATCTCCAGGGCTTCATCGACATCCGAACAGATCACCAGCGTCGCGCGAACGTTGGCGCTATCGCGCAGCAACTGACAGATCTCGCGTCGGGCACGGACATCAACGCCCTGAAACGGCTCATCGAGAATCAACACCCTGCCCTCGCCGAGTAGCCAGCGACCGAGCACGACCTTCTGTTGATTGCCGCCGGACAACGCACTCATCGGCACATCGATGCCGGCGGTCTTGATTCCCAGCGCCGCGACTTGCGCCTCCACCGCCGTCGCCTCGGCTCGGTTGCGGATGAAACCGCCACGGGTGAAGCGTTCGAGAAACGGCAAGGTCAGGGTTCGGCGCAATGAAAAATCCGGCACCAACGATTGACTGGCGCGGTCTTCGGCGACGAAGAACACGCCGCTCTGGATCGCCTGTCGGGGCGAGCCCGGTTGCCAGTCGAGGCCGTCCAGTTGCAGAGAGCCGGACAACGGATTGCGCAGACCGAACAGC
Organism: Pseudomonas sp. stari2; assembly: GCF_040760005.1. Classification (NCBI taxonomy): domain Bacteria; kingdom Pseudomonadati; phylum Pseudomonadota; class Gammaproteobacteria; order Pseudomonadales; family Pseudomonadaceae; genus Pseudomonas; species Pseudomonas sp. Stari2. The sequence goes on along the minus strand of NZ_CP099760.1, from coordinate 2,964,311 downwards.
ACTTCGGCGATTTCGCTTTTGCCGGCGCCGAGCAATCCAGTCAGCACCACTACTTCGCCATCATGAAGGGTCAGGTTAAAAGCACGGGTGCGCGGCAGCAGCTTCACGTCGCGCAGCTTCAGCACTTCGCGTCCCGCTGCTCGCGACGTGTAAACATGCGCCTCCAGCGCCTGACCGAACATGGCTTCCAGCGCCTGAGGCAATTGCCGGGCACTGAATTCGCCGGCCAGTTGCCCGTCACGCAGGACGATGGCGCGATCCGCCACCCGTTGCAGATCCGACAGGCGATGGGAGATATAAATGATCGCCACGCCCCCGCTGCGCAGCGTGTCGATCAGGCCGAACAGGCGCTGCGCTTCGGCATCCGAGAGCGCCGCCGTGGGCTCATCGAGAATCAGCAACCGTGGCTGCAGGGCAAAGGCGCGGGCCAGCACCACCAGTTGCCGTTCGGCCTGGCCGAGGTGTTCGATCGGTTGCTCCAGCGGCAGCACCAGACCGAGCCTGGCGGCGATGCTCGCGGCGCGCTCCAGCAGGCGTTTGCGATTGAGCCAGAAGTCGGCGTCGGGGCGGCACAGCTCGTCGAGCAGCAGGTTCTCCGCAACGCTCAATCCGGGTGCGATGCCCTCGTTGATCTGCTGATGAACCGCGACGATGCCGAAGCGGCGCGCCGACAGCGGTGAACTGAAGTGCCGGGGCTGTCCATCGATCCAGATCTCGCCGCCATCGTGGGTCTGGCTGCCGGCGAGGATCTTCACCAGCGTCGATTTGCCCGCACCGTTGGCGCCGAGCAGCGCCACCACTTCGGCGGGAAAAATCTCCAGGCTGACCCGATCCAGCGCGCGGTTCGAGCCAAAGGTCTTGCTCAGGTCACGTACACGAATCAGCGGCTCGCAGGCCACGGCGACAGGCGCACTCATACAAATCCTTAAAGTCGATGGGCCAGATTGTGGCGCCCATCAGCAAGAAAATTCTGCAGAGCCTTTGATCGATTCAGCGCGTGCCGTCATGGCAATCGAGGGTTCTATTATTTGAAAGTCTGATTGGTGAGTCAGTAAAAGCTAAACGATCTTAAAAACGACAAACAAATACCGTTTTGGTATTAGCTTAGGCCCGGTACAGCCGTGCTGTCCGCGGGATCGGAATAGGTGCAATCAAGCAATCACTCCGGCAACCCCGCCAGTCGAAGCCCTTCAATGAACCGGACAAAATCCTCGGGCCGTTGAATCGGCAGCCAGTCCTTGAGGTGGCCCAGGCGCAACGCCGGGTTCAGCGTCTGCAAGCGCTGCATCGCCCAGCGGGCTTTATCCGGACGCCCGCCCAGCGCGTGGCTGGCCGCCACCAGCGCCGCCCCCACCAACAGCGTCGGCAGGTTGCCCAAGGCTTTTTCGGCGAAATCTGCCGAGGCCTCGAAGTCCCCGGCGAAGTAATGCGCCAGGGCCATGCCGACGTGCATTCTGAACATTTCCGGATCCAGCGGGCTCAAGCGAGCGGCATGGTTCAAGTCCTTGATGGCGGACGCGGTTTCACCGCGAAGCGCACGCAGGATTCCACCAAGAAACCACGCGGGTGCGAGATTGGGATTGAGCAGGCGCGCGCGGTCGAGCAAGGCGATGCCGGCGTCCACATCACCGGCCAGGTGCGCAAGCGCATGTCCGCCGCGCGTCAACGCCACCGCGTCATCGCGCCCCAGCGTGACCGCCAGACGCGCCAGACGAATGCCTTCGGCGATCTCGGCCGGCCGATCCGTCATCCAGCCATTGAGCTTGCGCCAGAAGTGACACCAGGCGGCCATGCCATAGGCCGATGCGAATTCCGGATCGAGTTCGAGGGTCTTGTAGAACATCGGCAGCGCTTGCTCGATGGCCTCCTGGGTACCGCTGTGAAGCTTTGCCATGGCGCGCAGGTAGTAATCGTAGGCATCCAGGCTTTCCGTCGGCTTGCGTTTGGCGCGCTCGATCTCCGCGCGTTCCAGTTGTGGCGCAATGGCCCCGACGACACTTTCGGTGATTTGATCCTGTAGCTTGAAGATGTCGTCGAGGGTGCCTTCGAAACGCTCGGCCCAGATGTGCGCGCCGTTCGTGGCGTCGATCAGTTGCCCGGTGATGCGCACCCGGTTTCCGCATTTGCGCACACTGCCTTCCAGCACATAGCGCACGCCCAGTTCCTGCCCGACCCCCTGGGCATCCACCGTGCGCCCCTTGAACGTGAAGCTCGAATTGCGTGCGATGACGAACAACCAGCGCAAACGCGACAAGGCCGCGATGATGTCCTCCACGACGCCGTCGGCAAAGTAGTCCTGTTCGGGATCGCCGCTCAGATTATAGAAAGGCAGGACGGTGATCGAGGGTTTGTCCGGCAGCACCAGTGCGTGGGGCGCTGCAGTTGAGCCCTCGTCGGTTTCAGGCACCGGCTCGGTCATATCGGCACTGACCCGGCCAATGAAACGATAGCCCTTGCGGGCGACCGTGCGCAGCAGACGCTGCTCATCGCCGGTATCACCGATGGCCTTGCGCACGGCGTTGATGTGGCTGGTGATCGTCGATTCGGAAACGATGCGCCCGCTCCATACCGTGCCGAGCAACTCGTCCTTGCTCAACACGCGTTCGGGGTTGCTGACGAACAGCAGCAACAGATCGAAGACCTGCGGGCCGACGGACACGACCTGCCCGCGCAAGGTCAGCTCGCGACGCTCCTGATCAAGTACATAGTCTTCAAACGTGAATGGCACAGCGAACGTCCCTTTGCGACGCGCCTTCAACTCCGTGTTCCCGGCGGCAGGTGGTGAGAAGTCGAGAACGATAATACGCCTGACTTGAACACGCCACTGCGTCCATTGCGGGGTGCTGGCTGGACAAAAATGCAAGGGGTCGACAAGGCAAACCCAAGGTCGCCGCAAGGACTTCGCTCCTTCGCATCGGCAATCTCTATCCCACCGACGCCAATAGTTGGCGTCATCGAGGAGAGAGACCCATGAAGATCGTCGTTATCGGAGGCTCCGGCCTCATCGGCTCGAAACTGGTGCCCCTTCTTCGCGAGCGCGGCCATGACGTACTCGCCGCCAGCCCCAGCACGGGCGTCAACAGCATCACCCGCGAAGGACTGGCAGCCGCCATGGACGGTACCGATGTGGTGGTCGACGTGGCCAATGCTCCGTCGTGGGAGGATCAAGCCGTCCTCGATTTTTTCGAGACCTCGAGCCGTAACCTGCTGGCGGCCGAGGCGGCTGCCGGGGTGCGTCATCATGTTGCACTGTCGATTGTCGGGTGTGAGCGCTTGCCCGAGGCCGGCTATATGCGCGCCAAGGTAGCCCAGGAAAACCTGATCAAGGCGTCCGGCATGCCTTACTCGATCCTGCGGGCCACGCAGTTTTTCGAGTTTGTCGGCGGCATCGCTGAGTCCTTTGCTGTCGCCGATGAACTTCATGTGCCACCAGCGCTAATTCAGCCGATTGCTTCTGATGACGTGGTGGCGGCGCTGGTAGACATCGTCCTGGCCGCTCCGCTCAACGGCTCAGTGGATGTCGGCGGGCCTGAAGCGCTGCCGCTGGACGAACTGGTCCGACGCTTTCTGCAAGCGAGCCAGGATAACCGCAAGGTCGTGCCGGACGTGCACGCGCGCTACTACGGGACGTTGCTCGACGATCAATCGCTGGTCACCGGCAAGCACTCGCGTCTGGGGGCCATCCGTTTTGAAGACTGGATTGCTCGGTCGACCGCGCGATAGTCATTCGCGCCATTCCCTTCCCTGTCTGCCAAGGAGACAAATCATGGTTATCCGATTTTTGCTGACTGCCCTATTCGCAGCGCTGTCGATCAGCGCCGTGTCGGCCGCCGAGCCACCCGCCGGCAAGGTCTCGGTAGTCTTTGATCGGCCGATTCCCAACATCCCCGGCAAAAGCATGAGAGGCGTGGTCGTCGAATACGGGCCGGGAGCGGCATCACCGTCCCACACCCATCCGAAAACCGCCTTCATCTACGCCACGGTTCTGGAAGGCTCATTCCGCATAAAAGTAAAAGGCGAGCCGGAGAAGATCTACCACGTCGGCGAAAACTTCGTCGAGGAGCCGGGCTCCGTGCATCTGGTGAGTGCCAACGCCAGCGACACCCAGCCCGCGCGCCTGCTGGCGGTGTTCGTGCTCGACACCGACGAAACGGTGCTCGTCACGCCCCTCAAAAAGTAAACCAGCAACCGACACTCAGCGTCGATGAGCCAGCGATCGCACCAGCCGATCGCCCAGGCTCTGCACGCCCTGGACGAGGATGACCAGCACCACCACAGTGGCGACCATCACTTCATTGTTGAACCGCTGATAGCCGTAACGGATGGCCAGATCGCCGAGCCCGCCGCCACCGATAACCCCGGCCATGGAGGAAAAACCGATCAGCATCACCAGCGTCAGGGTGATACCCGCTAGCAAGGCCGGCAGCGCTTCGGGCAACAGCACTTTAAAAATCACGTGGCGGATGTCACCGCCCATAGCGAGGATCGCTTCGATCCGGCCCTTTTCGACTTCGTCCAGGGCGTTTTCGACGATCCGCGCAAAAAACGGAAAGGCACCGATGGTGATCGGTACCACGGCGGCCGTGCTGCCCAGCGTGGTACCGACCACCATCCGGGTCAGCGGAATCAGGGCAATCAGCATCACCACGAACGGCAGCGAACGACCGAGGTTGATGATCGCGCCCAGTGCCTGATTGATCCGGGGCAACGGGTACAGACCCTGACGGCGACTGATGAAAAGCAACACCCCCAGCGGCAGGCCGATCAACAGCGTGAACAGCCCGGCGAGCAGCACCATGTACAGGGTTTCACCGGTTGCGTTGAGCACCAGTTGCAGGATTTCAATCCAGTCGACGGTACGGTTCATGAGTGGGCCGCCCGCACGCCGTATTGCCGCAGAAAACTCAGCCCCGGCGCGTCGTGACCCAGCGGCAAACCGCAACTGGGCCTCAGCGAGGCACCGAGCGCGGAATCCGGAGTGGCCAGCAATCTGGCGACCGGCCCCGCCTCCACCAGCCTTCCGTTGGCCATGGAAGCGACGTGATCGCAGATCGATCGCACCACGTCCAGTTCATGAGTGATCAGCACGATGGTCAGTCCGAGCTGACGATTGATGTCGCGCAGCAGCTCCAGAATCGACGCGGTGGTTTCCGGGTCGAGGGCGCTGGTGGCTTCATCCGACAACAGATACGCCGGCCGCGCCGCCAGGGCCCGGGCGATCCCGACCCGCTGCTTCTGCCCGCCGGACAGTTGCGAAGGAAAGGCTTCAGCCTTGTCGCTCAGGCCTACCAGATCCAGCAGTTCCCGAACCCGTTCATGACGCTGTGGTTTGGCGACTTTGGCAATTTCCAGCGGCACCGCGACGTTGTCGAACACATCGCGCGAATGCAGCAGGTTGAAACCCTGGAAGATCATGCCGATGCGCTGACGCTGACGACGCAGTTCGCTATCGGACAGCGCGGTGAGGTCTTCGCCGTCCAGCATTATCCGCCCGGAGTCCGGGCGTTCGAGCAGATTGAGGCAGCGAAGCAGCGTCGATTTCCCCGCGCCGCTACGCCCGAGAATCCCGTAGATCGCGCCATCGGGAATACTCAGCGACACCCGATCCAACGCCGGTGTTGGCGATGACAGATAGGTTTTGCTCAACTGCTCGACGACGATCACGGCTTGGCGTCCGCTACCGGAATCACCGAGCCCTTGAAGTTCTCGGCGATGTACTTGGCCACTTGCGGCGAAGTCAGGTCCTTGGCCAGTTGCTGGATACGCGGATCGCTCTCCAGTTTCGGCGTCGTCACCAGAATGTTGGCATAAGGGTTGTGCTCAGCCTTCTCCAGCCCCAGCGCATCCCTGGCCGGCACCAGCCCGGCTTCCAGCGCGTAGTTGCCGTTGATCACCGCCAGGTCCACGTCATCCAGTGCGCGGGGCAGTTGCGGCGATTCGATTTCAAGGATCTTCAGGTGTTTCGGGTTTTCGGCGATGTCCTTGGGCGTTGCCTGATCGGCCGCCGGGTCATTGAACCCGGGTTTGAGTTTGATCAGGCCGTTGTCCTGCAACAGGTAAAGCGCACGGCTCAAGTTAGTGACGTTATTGGGCACCGCGACCGTGCCCTTGTCCGGTACCTGGGCGACGGTTTTGTGGCGATGGGAGTAGATGCCCAACGGTTCGATGTGCACCGTCGCGGCCACTGCGAGTTTCTCGCCAAGGGCCTTTTCCTGGGATTGCAGGTACGGCAGATGCTGGAAGTAGTTGGCGTCCACATCGCCGTGCACCAGCAGTTCGTTGGAGTTCACGCCCTGCGGGATTTCGATCACCTTGAGGTTCAGTTGCGGATCGATCTTCTGGATGTAGGCCAGAATCTGCGCGTGGGGCACCGGATCGGCAGCAACGCGCAACGGCTCTAGCGCTTGAGCGCCAAACGAAGTCACCAGCGCGCCGAGGACGGCCAGGGTCAAGCCTGCTGTTTTCAACATGAGGAGAATCCTTTAGCGAGTGATGGATCAGGCGTTGGCGGTCTTGCGAGCCGCTGGTTCGGGCAGCAAGGCGTCGGCATAGAAGCGACGCGCCACATCAGGGTGCGAACGCAGCCGGCCCTTGAGGTAATTCCAGCCGACATCGCGGAACAGCGGATTGAGCGGATCGCTCGCCGGCCCCCGCGCTTCGCGCAGCAACACCGTCGGCAGCGGGTACAGCGGCACCACCGCGTCGAGTTGTGCGCCAAGGAAAAACGCGATGGACAAGCGCTCGCTACCCGCCGGCGGCGAGACCACCCGATGCACCGTGGCGCGCAGGTAACCGTTGGTGGCCAGTTCCAGCAATTCGCCGATGTTGACCACCAGGGTGTTGTCCCGAGGTAACGCATCGATCCAGCGCCCCTCTTCGATTTCCACTTGCAGTCCGGCCTGCTGGTCTTGCAGCAGAAAGCTGAGAAAACCCGAATCCTTGTGCGCGCCGACGCCCTGGTTGCTCGCCGTCGAGGACTGCCCCGGATAGCGCATCAGCTTGATGTGTTCGTTGGGTTTGTCGCCGTACAACCGGTCGAAGGCGTTCTCCGGCAGCGCGAGTGCCTGGGCGAAAGCGCGCAGCAGGCGCAAAGACATTTGGGTCATTGCTTGCTGCCAATCGAGCAGCAATGGTTTGAGTTGCGGCAACGCTTCGGGCCATTGATTGGGCCCTTGCAGACGCGCCCACAGCGGACTGTCGGCCGTCAGCGGCAATACCTCACGCTCGGCACCCAGATCGAACTGTTCACGTTGATCCGGCTGGCCGCGAGTGATCTCCGAAGCTGCGCGGTTGTAACCGCGAAAATGCGGCGAATTGATCATCCCGACAGCGGCTTTTTCACTGTCGGGCAAGGCGAAAAACTGGCGGGCGTGATCCTGAACCTGCTTGAGAAGATTGGCGTCGATGCCATGGCCGGTCAGGTAGAAAAACCCGACGTCCCGTGCGGCGTGACGCAACTCATCGAGAAAGGCCTGGCGCTGCTGCGGCGTACCGTCGAGCTGCGACAGGTCAAGGGTCGGTAATGCGGTGATGTCCAAGGTATGCGGCATGATTCACTCCCGTGTGAATCAAACCTGAAGAGCCTGTGATCGATTCAGCGTGTGCCGTCATGGCAATCGGGGGTCTGTCGGTTTGATGCTTTTGATTCATCTGTGAATCAAAACTAAACGATATATAAAGATCCGAACAAATATCTTTTTTGCATTAGCTTAGGCCAGTCTATCGGGGGCTCAACTGACCTCAGGACCGATCGCGGCAATCGGCTTGCCGTTGAGATCGGTCTGGGAGAAGGCTTCGAGGACCTTGCCACCGTGGGTGGTAGAGTCGCCGAGGCGGATTGCGTCTTTCATGTTGTCACTCCTTACCACCGGTCACAGTACGCCGGCGAGCAGGATCGGGCAATTGGACGAAGGTTCGGGTGTCCGGTGATCGAACGGTTTCAATCACCGCGCTTTCGTCGGATCAAAGCAGACTCCACGACACTCCGACATACATCGCCATGCCCTCGCCCGGCGTGGAGCGTGCGGCGTCCAGGCCTTTATCGTCGTAGCCCGGCGTAACGGTAGCGGCGTAGTGCTTGTCGGTCAGGTTGCGCATATCCAGCCAGGTCTGCCAGTCGCCCTTCGGTGCGTTGTAACCGAGGGTCGCGCCGAAGGTGGCGTAAGGGTCGGCGTAGTAGCTGTTGGCGTAATCCACCGCGACTTTCGACACCAGTTGCGTGTTGACTGCCGCGAAGAAACCCTTCGGGAAGTCGTAGCGCAGTTCACCTTGGTAATAATGCATCGGCAGTCCTGGCAGGCGGTTATCACCGAAGCGGTCGTCGTCGCGGTAGTGGAAGTCGCTGAAGGTGTAGGCTTGGCGCAGGCTCAACTTGCCACCATCGTTCGCTGACCACAGGTTGCTGTTCAGGCTGGCTTCGACACCTTGGTGCACGGTCGGGCTGGCGTTGAGTTCGTAAGGTATAGTGGCGTTGGCGTCCGGCAATACCGAGAGCAATTCGTGGCGCACCTGGGCGTAGTACCACGCCAGGCTCCATTCGCCGAGTGCGCTGTCGCCACGGCCGCCGAGTTCCAGCGTCGTCGCGGTCTGGTTCTGCAGTTTGACCGGATCACGCTGGGTACCGGTGGCGGCGCCGCTGCCCGCCGGGAACCGTACGTTGGAGCTGTAGATCAATGACCACGGATGCGGCGCTTCGACCGAGCGGCTGAGGTTGCCGAACAGTTGCAGATCCGGCGTCACCTGATAACGCAGGCCCAGACGTGGTGCATAGTCCCAGTCACCGAGGCTGGTCTTGCCGCCACCTTCGGGATAGGTCACGGCGCTTTCGCGGCGGGTGTAGATCGCTGCGAGGCCGGTGGTCAGCCACAGGTCGTCGGCGATTTCCAGATCGTTGCCCACGTGCAGGACAGAGTCCGAACCCTGATAAGTGAAGTTGCGCATAGGCGTGCCCGGCGCATAGCGGGCGGTGTTGCCGGTAGGAATTCGCACCCGTTCGCTGGCCCCGTCGTTGGGCAGGTGTTTGGTCACCCGCAGGCCCATGGTGCTGTTGCTCTCCATGCCCCAGAGCGTGTCGCGGCGCTTGTAGTCGAACGTGCCGCTGACATCGGTGTACGCGACCTTCAAGCGGTTCGGGCCTTCGCGCAGGTCCATCGGGTAATCGTGATAAACCAGACCGGTCTGGATGCTCGAATCGTCATCGATGTAGTACGTGGTCTTGTTACCGATGAAGGTGCTGCCCGGCTGATCGCGGCTGTCGTTGCGCGTCACGTAGGCCGGGTTGGCCGCACGCGGATCATGTTCGATGGAATGCTTGGTCACCCGCCCGGCGAGGTCGTTGTCAGTCTCACGGTGACGGATGTAGAAGCGCGTTTCCAGATTCGGATTGAAGCGATAACCGAAGTTGGCGATCACACCCTGGCTCTTGCTGGTGGTGTGATCCTGATAACCATCGGAGTGTGCATCGGTCATCGACAGGTAGTAATCGAAATCGCCCAGCACCTGGCCCGAGCTGACTTGCCGTTGCGCATAGCCGTGGCTGCCCATGACGTAACGCACATTCAGCAACGGCGCGTTGTAGCCGGTGTGGCTGATGTAATCGACCGCCCCACCCAACGCCAGCGCACCACGATCAAAACCATTGGCACCGCGCAACACTTCCACATGGTCAAGCCACAGCGGCTCCAGCAACTCGTAGGGCGTACCGCCGGGCCCGCTCAGCGGCAGACCGTCGAGCATCGTGTACAACCCCGACGCGTGAGCACCGGGAGCCCGATTGATGCCCGAGCCGCGAATCGAGATCTTCACCCCTTCGTTGCCCGCCGACTGCGCATATACGCCCGGCTGATACGCCAGCACATCCTGATTGCTTGCCACCCGCCCCTGCATCGGGCGGCGCATATCGACCACGTTGGTGCCACCGGGAACCTGTGCCAACCGGGCCTTGGCCTCCTCCAGCGAAAGGTCTTCGCCAGTCTGTTCTTCAGCCCCGATCAGCACCTGCCCCAACTCCATGCCCTGAGACTCGGCTTCGACCGGACAGGCAAGGGCCAGCCCCAGCAATGCGGCGGGCAGTGTTTTGAGCGAGGGCATCGAGAGAACTCCAGACAGACAGTTACGGGCAGTGAGAACTGCGACGTATGAATGAACGAAGTAAACACATGGTGATTTTGTTTTTTGTCAGGTAAACAGGCGTCTGAGTTTCTGGACTGTAATCAAACAAAGGAGATGCAGGGATGGCCGAAACAGTATTGAAGTCGAAGATGGCCAATTTTCTGGTGACCGACGCCGAAGTGAACTACGAGGATGTGGGCGAGTTCTACGAGGTCGTCGGCAGCGGCAATGTCGGCGTGTTGGCCGGCGTGCTCGAGGGGTTCAGAAATCACTACGGCGGGTTCTGGGCGGCAAAGTAACCGTGACCCAGAACGCTGTTCACTTGAACGCCAATGCCATGAACCGCATGGCTCAGGACGGGACACTCGACGTCGAACTACCGATGACATCGATCCGCAAGGTCACCGTCGAAGGTGGTTTCGTGACGAAGATCGTCCGTCTCGACACCGACGCGTACAGCGTCAGATTCCGCTGTTTCGGTGCGAAGGACGTTGCCTCACTGATCGCCAAACAGGCTCTTTCGCAATCGTTGAAACGCGCACGCTGATCAGGCCCGGGCCTGAATGCCCGGGTTGGACCCAGGCTCAGAAGAAGCCCGCGAAGTCAGCGTCCATCGCGGGCCGGTCGTAATCGAGAAGATATGCATGATGCCGGCGATACAGCCTTGAAAGCAGATCCTTGTTGGGCCCGACCACGTCCATCCCTCGGTCGTCGTAAGGAAAAACCATCACTCCGGCCTTCAGGTTGAACAGGTAGATCGCGCAGCGTGGATTCGGCGCAATCGCACCAAAATCCGTGGCCAGTGCGCACCAGAGCAATGCCTGAAGCATCCTTGCGGGCACTTCGAACGCGAGGTTGATCCAGTACTCGGGCTCGCTTTTGCAGAACCAGTCATCCGGATCGGTGCGTTCACTCCAGATCGAGCGTTCTGCAGGTATCTCGATACCTGCAGATCGAACGGACTGAAGCAACGCTCGATGGGCAAATCGCTGGCCGCCGGAGTGAAAGCGCAGGCACGTCACCAGCGTGGGCTCGTCACTGAAAATGTCGGTACAGATCTCGGTCGATTTTCGCAAGGCCAACAGGAACTGTTCGATCATTCCTCCGGTTTCGGAGAGTTCGAAACGCAGTCCTCCCGGGCAGGAATAAAACAGGGGCCTTGCGAAGGCCTGTTCGGTAAAAATCCGCTCGATTTCAAGATGAAGATTCACTGAAGTCCTTTTCGGTCGATGTGATGTGGGTGGCTATAGCGCCCTGTTAATTCTTGCACTTGGCCAACACCACCTGACAAGTACCGGGCGTACCGCCGGAGCGGCTTGCGTAGCGCATGCAGTTATCCATGGACTTTTTCTGTGCCTGGCCCAGGGTCTGTCCCCAGGCCAGGCCACCCTCGCCCATCGTCGGCACGGCTTTGGCATAGCAGCGATCACCCACGGTCGCATAGCGAGCCTTGCTGGAGCAGCCTGTCGTCAACGTCAGCATGATCGCGCAAAGAAAATACGCGCAATGGCGTATCTGTATCCGGTTCATCTCGTTTTACCTGCGCAACTTGGGACTGACGGGCTCAGTTTATCCGCAATGACCCGGGAACCGTTCATTGCTCCGTCGCCTGCCGGTACTGACGCGGTGTGAATCCGGTCGAGGCCTTGAATTGGCGAGTGAAGGCGCTGTGGTCGGTGTAGCCGCACTGCAGGGCGACTTCGGTGATCGGCAGGTCGGTGTGCAGCAAGCGATGGGCATGTTCCAGCCGTACCTTCTGGATCATCTGCCGGGGCGTCAGGTGGAACACGCGTTTGCAGTAGCGCTCCAGTTGCGCCACCGAAATACCGGCGATCCGCGTCAGCTCGCCCAGTGTCACCCGCCGATTGAAATGCGTTCGAATGTGCTCGTCGACGGCGGCCAGCCGCTCGAAGGCCGGGTGGGTTTCGCTGGCCGATTGCAGATCCACCGAAATCCCCGCCAGACCGATGATCGCGCCATCGCGGTTGTACAACGGTCGCTTATGGGTCAGGCACCAACCCGGTTCGCGGCTGCCGTAGAGGTGCAATTCCAGCTGATCCTCCAGCATCCACCCTTCTTCCAGCACCCGCCGATCCTGCTCGGTGTAGCCCGGTCCCAGTTGCGCGGGAAATACCTGCGCACTGGTTTTGCCGAGCAGCGGCTTCAGGTCTTTCAACCCGCAGCGCTGCACCAGTGTACGGTTGGCCAGGACGTAACGCGCGTCCGGATCCTTGATGAAAATCACCGCATTCGGGATCACGTCGAGCATCGGCAACAGCGCAGCAACGCCCGCCACCAAGGCTTCGAGGGTCTGGGGGCGATTGTGCTCATCGCCCTCGCACAGGCGCGCAAATGCGTTCTGCATCGTCGGTGTTTTCCTTCGCGGGTGAATCGGCCAACGGCCCGCCAAACGGCGTTCGCGTGCAGAGTGCAGCAACGTCAGCAGCCTGTCGAGGCCTGCCGTCGTTCAGTGCAATTGTGCTGATTTCGTCATCCATCCCTGCGCAAAACATCAATCACGCGACGGCCGATGAGTTCAATGTTGGCCCGTCCCAGTGACATACACCTGCCTATCCAATAACTCACAAGAAGGCGACGCCATGTCAGGCCAAGGCAAGTTCAAAAAACAGCTTTCATTGATCGACCTCACTTTTATCGGGCTCGGAGCGATCTTCGGTTCGGGGTGGCTGTTCGCGGCCAGTCACGTCTCTGCGATTGCCGGGCCGGCGGGGATTTTTTCCTGGCTGCTGGGCGGTTTCGCCGTATTGCTGTTGGGCATCGTCTACTGCGAACTGGGCGCCGCGCTGCCCCGGGCCGGCGGAGTGGTGCGTTATCCGGTCTACAGCCACGGCCCGCTGCTTGGTTATCTGATGGGTTTCATCACGCTGATCGCGTTTTCCAGCCTGGTGGCGATCGAGGTGGTTGCCTCTCGCCAGTACGCGGCGGCGTGGTTTCCCGGCCTGACCAAAGCCGGCAGCGGTGATCCAACAGTGCTGGGCTGGCTAGTGCAGTTCGCGCTGCTCTGCGTGTTCTTCCTGCTCAACTACCGCAGCGTGAAGACCTTCGCCAAGGCCAACAACCTGGTGAGCGTGTTCAAGTTCATCGTGCCGCTGCTGGTGATCGGTGTGCTGTTCACCTTCTTCAAACCGGAGAACTTTCAGGTTCAGGGTTTCGCACCTTTCGGGCTCTCGGGCATCGAGATGGCGGTTTCTGCCGGCGGCGTGATCTTTGCCTATCTCGGCCTGACCCCGATCATCTCGGTGGCCAGCGAAGTGAAGAATCCACAACGCACGATTCCCATTGCGCTGATCCTTTCGGTGCTGCTGTCGACTGCAATATACGTGTTGCTGCAAACGGCGTTCCTTGGCGGCATCCCGACTGAACTGCTCGCCAATGGCTGGGCCGGGGTTTCCAAGGAATTCGCCCTGCCGTATCGCGATATCGCCCTGGCGCTCGGCGTGGGCTGGCTGGCCTATCTGGTGGTTGCCGACGCGGTGATCTCGCCCAGCGGCTGCGGCAACATCTACATGAATGCCACGCCACGAGTGATCTACGGCTGGGCGCAGACCGGCACCTTCTTCAAAGTCTTCACCCGCATCGATGAGAAATCCGGCATCCCGCGCCCGGCACTGTGGCTGACCTTTGCCCTGTCGGTGTTCTGGACCCTGCCGTTCCCGTCCTGGGAAGCGCTGATCAACGTGGTATCCGCCGCACTGGTGTTGAGCTACGCCGTAGCCCCGGTGACCGTCGCCGCGCTGCGTCGCAATGCGCCAGACATGCCGCGCCCGTTTCGAGTCAAGTGCATGGGCGTGCTGGGGCCGGTGTCGTTCATCATCGCGGCGCTGATCGTCTACTGGTCGGGCTGGGACACCGTGTCCTGGCTGCTCGGCCTGCAAATCCTGATGTTTGTCGTGTACCTGCTGTGTGGCCGTTTCGTTCCGACCAGACATCTGAGCCTTGCCCATCAAGTGCGCTCATCCGCGTGGCTGATCGCCTTCTACACCGTAACCATCGTCCTGTCGAAACTCGGCACTTTCGGTGGTCTGGGCATCCTCGCCCACCCTTTCGACACGCTGGTCGTCGCCGCTTTCGCCACCGGCATTTATTACTGGGGCGCCGCCACTGGCGTACCGGCGCACCTGCTGCGCCTGGAGTCCGAAGAGGATGAAAGCGAAGTCGCTTCGCCGTCCCCGGCCTCCGCTGCCAACCCGCGCGCTGCCGGCGCTTATTGAAACCTCTTGAAGGGACACGAACATGAATCGCGTACACGTCATTGATTCCCACACCGGCGGTGAACCCACGCGTCTGGTGATGAAGGGTTTCCCCGATCTGCCGGGCAACACCATGGCCGAAAAGCGCGATGCCCTGCGCAACCAGCACGACCGCTGGCGCCGGGCCTGCCTGCTGGAACCACGTGGCAACGATGTGCTGGTGGGCGCGCTGTATTGCGAGCCGGTGTCGCCGGACGCCACCTGCGGGGTGATCTTCTTCAACAACGCCGGTTATCTGGGCATGTGCGGCCACGGCACCATCGGCCTGATCGCCTCCTTGCAGCACCTGGGGCTGATCGCTCCAGGCGTGCACAAGATCGACACACCGGTCGGCCCCGTCAGCGCGACGTTGCATGAGGACGGCGCCGTGACCTTGGGCAACGTGCCGGCTTATCGATTGCGCAAACAAGTGGCGGTCGAGGTGCCGGGCTACGGACGCTTCCTCGGCGATATCGCCTATGGCGGCAACTGGTTTTTCCTGGTGTCGGAGCACGGCCAGACGCTGACGATGGACAACGTCGAAACCCTGACCGACTTCACCTGGAAAATGCTCAAGGCTCTCGAAGACCAAGGCATTCATGGCGAGGATGGCGCTGTCATCGACCACGTCGAACTGTTCGCCGATGACGACCACGCCGACAGCCGCAACTTCGTCATGTGTCCCGGCAAAGCCTACGACCGCTCCCCGTGCGGCACCGGCACCAGCGCCAAACTCGCCTGCCTGGCCGCCGATGAAAAACTTCAGCCCGGCCAGCGCTGGGTGCAGGCCAGCATCACAGGCAGCCAGTTCGAAGGTCGCTTCGAACGGGAAGGTGAACGCGTGCGCCCGTTCATCACCGGCCGCGCCTACATGACCGCCGACAGCACGCTGCTGATCGACGAAGACGATCCGTTCGCGTGGGGCATCTGAGCCGCTGCGCTGCTTTCCCAAACCCATCTGAATGACCGTTCCAAGGAGAACAATAATGAGCGACAACATCTTCACCGGCTGCATGCCCGCCCTGATGACACCGTGCACCGCCGCACGCAAACCGGACTTCGATGCGTTGGTGGCCAAGGGTCGCGAGCTGATCGATATCGGCATGAGCGCTGTCGTGTATTGCGGCTCCATGGGTGACTGGCCGCTGCTCACCGAGGCCGAGCGCCAGGAAGGCGTGGCGCGACTGGTGGCTGCAGGGATTCCAACGATCGTCGGTACTGGCGCCATCAACACTCGTGAAGCGGTGTCCCACGCGGCCCATGCGGCCAAAGTCGGTGCTCAGGGTTTGATGGTGATTCCACGGGTGCTGTCCCGTGGCGCTTCGCTCGCCGCGCAAAAGGCGCACTTCTCCGCGATTCTGCAAGCCGCACCGAACCTGCCGGCAGTGATCTACAACAGCCCTTACTACGGCTTCGCGACCCGTGCCGACCTGTTCTTCGAACTGCGCCGTGAGTACCCGAACCTGATCGGCTTCAAGGAGTTCGGTGGTGGCGCCGACCTGCGCTACGCCGCTGAAAACATCACCTCCAAGGACGATGACGTAACCCTGATGGTCGGCGTTGACACCCAAGTCGTACACGGTTTCGTCAACTGCAACGCCACCGGCGCGATCACCGGCATCGGCAACGCCCTGCCCCGCGAAGTGCTGCAACTGGTGGCTCTGAGCAAGCAAGCCGCCAAGGGGGATGCCAAGGCCCGACGTCAGGCCCGGGAGCTGGAATCGGCGCTGGCAGTGCTGTCGTCCTTCGACGAAGGCACGGATCTGGTGCTGTATTACAAACACCTGATGGTGCTCAACGGCGACAAGGAATACACCCTGCATTTCAACGAGACCGATGTGCTCAGCGACTCGCAGCGTCGTTACGCGGAAGCCCAGTACGTGCTGTTCCGTCACTGGTACGAAAACTGGTCGGCGGAACAGAACTTCGCCTGACCCGCAGCCTCGTTTCAGCCCGCCGTGATTACCGGCGGCGGGCCTTCTTTCTTTTCAGGAACATGCCATGTCTCTTACGGGCAAACTGCTGATCGGTCAGCAAAACCTCTCGGGCAATCGCGAGGTCATTCAGGGAATCAACCCGGCCACCGACGCGCCGCTGGAGCCCGCTTACGCCGGCGGCTCCGCCGAACATGTCGAGAAAGCCTGCGCACTGGCCTGGGCCGCGTTCGACCGTTATCGCGAAACCGCGCTGGACGCACGCGCCGAATTTATCGAAACCATTGCCAACGAAATCGAAGCCCTCGGCGATGAGTTGATCGAACGCGCCATGGCCGAAACCGGTCTGCCGCGCCCTCGCCTGTTGGGCGAACGCGGACGTACCTGCCAGCAATTGCGCCTTTTCGCCCGCACCGTACGGGCCGGCGAATGGCTGGATGTGCGGGTCGACAGCGCTCAGCCGCAGCGCCAGCCGATGCCGCGCTCGGATCTGCGTCAACGCCAGATTGCGCTGGGGCCGGTGGCGGTGTTCGGCGCGAGCAATTTCCCCCTCGCCTTCTCCGTCGCTGGCGGCGATACCGCTTCAGCACTGGCCGCCGGATGCCCGGTAATCGTCAAGGCCCACGGCGCCCATCCCGGCACCAGCGAATTGGTCGGCCGCGCCGTGGCTCGGGCCGTCAAGGCCTGCGGTCTGCCTGAGGGTGTGTTCTCGTTGTTGTATGGTTCCGGACGCGAAGTCGGCATTGCGCTGGTCAGCGATCCACGCATCAAAGCCGTCGGCTTCACTGGTTCGCGCAGCGGCGGACTCGCGTTGATCAAAGCGGCTCAGGCTCGCCCCGAACCGATTCCGGTGTATGCGGAAATGAGTTCGATCAACCCGGTGCTGTTGTTTCCCGCTGCGTTGCACAATCGCCCGCAAGTACTGGCCGAAGGTTTTGTTGCCTCGCTCACGCTGGGTGCCGGACAGTTCTGCACCAATCCCGGCCTGGTGATCGCCCTCAAGGGACCGGCGCTGGACACCTTCATTGGCGCTGCCGCCGAGTTCATTCAGCGCAGTCCGGCCCAGACTATGCTCACGCCCGGCATCTTCAATGCCTACGAGTCCAGCGTGAATACCCTGGCGGAGAATCCACGCGCACGTCTTGCAGTGGTCGGCCAGAGAGGGACCGGTCCGAACCAGGGTCAGGCCCATGTCTTTGTCGCCGATGCTGCGGACTTTCTCGCCGATCACGCGCTGCACGCCGAAGCTTTTGGCGCAGCGTCGCTGGTCGTGCAATGTGCCAGCCATGATGAAATCCGCCAGGTTCTGGAACAGCTGGAAGGTCAACTGACCGCCACCCTGCATCTGGATGACGAGGATCTGGATCAGGCCCGTTCACTGCTGCCGACGCTGGAGCGCAAGGCCGGACGCTTGCTGGTAAACGGCTGGCCGACCGGGGTCGAAGTCTGCGATGCGATGGTACATGGCGGGCCGTTCCCAGCCACGTCCGACCCGCGCACCACGTCGGTCGGCACGGCGGCGATCCTGCGTTTCCTGCGCCCGGTCTGCTATCAGGATTTCCCCGACGCCTTGCTGCCAACTGCGCTTAAACAGGCCAATCCACTGGCGCTGCGACGCCTGTTCGATGGCCAAAGGGAAGCCTGAAACCATGTCGAACCTCACCCATGACATCGCCGTGGTCGGCGCGGGCATCATCGGCGTTGCCTGCGCACTGCGTCTGGCGCGGCAGGGATTGCAGGTGGTCGTGATCGACCCGCAGGAACCCGGCCACGGCGCATCGTTCGGTAATGCCGGGCACCTGGCCACCGAGCAGGTTTTTCCGATTGCCGACCTGTCGATCCTCAAGCGCTTGCCGGCCATGCTCATGGACCCGATGGGGCCGTTGCGCCTGGACTGGAAATACCTGCCCTGCGCCCTGCCCTGGTTCACTCGCTTGTTGCTGAATCTGCGCTCGGCGCCGTTCCAGCGCACGGTGGCAGGTCTGCGAGCGCTCAATGAGAGTTCGCTGGAGGCCTGGCACCGGTTGCTCGGTGACATCCAGCGACCTGATCTGCTGAAGGTGGAGGGTTCGCTGCTGGTGTTCGAACGTCCCGATTCGCGCCCGGCCATTGAAGCGTTGCAGGCGCGCTTGCGTCAGCAACAGGTCCCAGTCGATTTATGGCAAGCGGCTGCGGTGCGGGACAGCGCACCGCAACTGAGCGAACATCTTCAGGGCGGACTGTTTTTCCCGAGTACCGGGCACTTCATCGATCCTTACCGGGTGGTGTGCGAACTGGTCAGCGCCGCCAAGGCCTGCGGCGTACAGTTTGTGAAGCAACGGGTCGAGGGCGGGCAGCTGCATACCCAGGGCGTTTCGCTCAATACCGGAACAGGCAGCCTGGGTGCCCGTCGGGTATTGATCGCCTGCGGTGCTCACTCGGCCACGCTGACTAAAGCGCTGACGGGCAAGAAAGTGCCGCTGGACACCGAGCGCGGTTATCACCTGATGCTGCCTCAGGAGCACAACCGGCTGCCCTTCCCCGTCACGTCACTGGAACGCAAGTTCATCATGACGCCGATGTCCGAAGGCTTGCGTCTGGCGGGCACCGTCGAGTTCGCCGGGCTTGAAGCACCGCCAACCATGGCACGGGCCTGGCAGCTGCATCGATTGAGCAAGGGCTTGTTTCGTGAGGAGTTGAATGTTGAGGCGGCCACACCGTGGATGGGGTTCAGGCCTTCGCTGCCGGACTCGTTGCCGATCATCGATCAGACAGACGACGGCAAGGTGCTGCTCGCGTTCGGGCATCAGCATCTGGGGCTGACGCAGGCGGCGGTGACGGCGGAGATGGTTGAGCGGATGGTATCGCCGCTGGCTGCGACTCGGGGGGTGGAGCTGCCGAGTGTCGAGCCTTACAGGCTGGATCGTTTCTGAAAAAGCGAAAGGCCTGCTTTTGAGGGCAGGCCTTTTGTATTTATTGCAGTGTCTCGATCAACCCTGACGCGCCGTCAGCGCCGCATACCCATTCATCAAATTGCGATAGTTCGGAATCCGCTGGGACAGCAGATTGCCCAGCCCTTCAATATCGTTGCGCCAGTCGCGGTGCAGCTCACAGGCCACGGAGAACCAGTTCATCATCTGTGCGCCGGCCTGGGTCATGCGGTTCCACGCAGCTTGCTGCACGGTGGTGTTGAAGGTGCCGGAGGCATCAGTCACCACGAACACGTCAAACCCTTCCGCCAGTGCCGACAAGGTCGGGAACGCTACGCATACGTCGGTCACGACACCGGCAATGATGATCTGCTTGCGGCCGGTAGCCTTGATCGCCTTGACGAAGTCTTCGTTATCCCAGGCGTTGATCTGGCCCGGGCGGGCAATGTACGGCGCATCCGGGAACATTTCCTTGAGCTCCGGCACCAGCGGGCCGTTCGGGCCTTGTTCGAAACTGGTGGTGAGAATGGTCGGCAACTCGAAGAATTTTGCCAGGTCGGCCAGTGCCAGCACGTTGTTCTTGAACTCGTTCGGCGAGAAGTCCTGTACCAGCGAAATCAGACCGGTCTGGTGATCGACCAGCAGAACCACAGCGTCGTCTTTGTTCAGGCGGTTGTAGGTTGCAGTGCTCATTTTGAATCCCTTTTTAGTTGTGGAAGTTCGCTTGCGTTCAAGATGGGCACAGATTAATGACTCGCCTGAAAGCGATAAATCACCTGCAAAGCGTTTAACCGTCACCCCAAACGAGACAATCCGATCAAAGCGAGGCTCAATCACGCTGCGGTCCCGATCTTCCCGCCGATCCTTGTCATAATGTTCGCCAGCAACACGTTCAGAACGACATCCAGGGAAAAGTTGATGCTCGGACGCAACACACAAGCGCCCACTGCGAACGACACGCGGCGCCCCGCCGGCAAAGCGATGAAGGCCGGTTCGACCTTTCGACTGACCGTAAGCTTCATGCTGGTGGTGGTCGTGGCGTTTCTGGCGGTCGAGAGCTGGCGGACGTGGCGTGACTATCGTTCGGTTTTTGCGTCCGCGCGCGATTCGGTGACCAACCTGGCCCGCGCCACGGCCCAGCACGCCGAAGATACGATTCGCCAGGTCGATGTGGTCACCGCCGGGCTGGCCGAGCGTGTCGAAGGTGACGGTTTGCAGAACCTCGATGTCCCGCGCATTCACAAGCTGCTGGTGCAGCAATCGAAAATCATGCCGCAGTTGCACGGTCTGTTCATCTACGGGCCGGACGGCCACTGGATCGTGACCGACAAAGAAGTCACCCCGGAAATGGCCAACAACGCCGACCGCGATTATTTCCAGTACCACCGCACCCATGAGGATCGGCAAGTGCGCATCGGCCAGGTGGTCGAGAGCCGCTCCACCCATGACCTGATCATTCCCATCTCCCGCCGTTTGAACAACCCCGATGGCTCGTTCGCCGGCGTGCTGCTGGGGACGGTCAAGGTCAGTTACTTCGTCGACTATTACGGCGATTTCCGGATCGATGATAAAGGCGCACTGGTGCTGGCCATGCGTAACGGCACGATTCTGGTTCGCCGTCCTTTCATCGCCTCCGTGGTGGGCAAAAGCCTGGCGAACAGCGAGATCTTCAAGACTTACCTGCCCAGTTCCAACGAAGGCATTGCCCAGATCCGGGCAGTGGTCGATGACACCGAGCGCCTGTACGGCTATCGCGCCCTGACCACCTATCCGCTGGTGGTGGAGGCCGGCCTGTCGAAAGATTCCATCACCGCGCCGTGGCGTCGGGATTTGCTGAAAAACGGCTTCGTGCTGATTTTCCTGATTCTGCTCCTCGCCGGTTTCGGGCTGATCGTACTGAGCCAACTGCGTCAGCGGATCGCGATGGAACGGGAAATCCGTTCCGCCCACCAGGCCATGCGCGACATGGCACTGACCGACAGCCTCACCGGCCTCGGCAACCGTCGGCGCCTGGACAATGCGCTGGCGGACGAGATTCGTCTGGCCCGCCGTCAGGGCTCGTCGCTGTCGTTGATCATGCTCGATGTCGACCACTTCAAACGCTACAACGACCGTTATGGCCACGCCGCCGGCGACGACTGCCTGAACGCCGTCGGACGCGTAATCCAGCAAGCGGTCAAACGCCCCGGCGATCTCGCCGTGCGCTACGGCGGCGAAGAATTCACTGTGCTGCTGCCCAACACCGAAAACGCCGGCGCCATTCAAGTCGCCGAGGACATCCTGCAAGCCATCCGCTTGCTGGAACTGGAACACACCGGGCATCCTCTCGGGTACGTCACCGCCAGCGCCGGCATTGCGACCCGTCATGCAGTTGACGACGCCGTGACCCCGGCCATGTTGCTGAAGTCGGCAGATACCTGCCTGTATCAGGCGAAGCGGCTGGGGCGCAATCGTTGGTGTTCGGCGGAGGAGTCAGTGTGACTGATGACAGCAAGCGCAAGCCCGATTCCACGTCAGTCGTCCGTCAGAATCGACACTGAACCTCAGCCCCTCAACGCACGCATTATGTCCTCAACCACTGGCCTCGCGTATTTCTCACCGGGATCAGTTCCCGGCGGGTCTTCACTGCGGATCCACTCACCCAGATCGAACGCCTGATAGAGCGAGAAGGCGGGCTCAGGCATTTCTTCAGTCATGGCGACCTCAACCACGGCATTGATGATTCCGTTCATCACACCATCGCAAAACTCATAGTCCAGCGATCTCTCCAGATAGCCCTCGGCAATGGTTATGGAGAGTTCGTTCAGCAGATCTCGCGGTGCAATAGAGAACTGCGTGCAAGTGGCGGCAAGCTCACTGAGCGTTAAACCGTTGGCTTCGGCTTCCACCAATAACGCGTTGAGTTCGTTGTCCGGTAACACTCTGGGCATGGGGTTCTTCCGGTCAGACGCGAAGGTCGCGGGCAGCTCACTCATAAAACTTTCCGGCCAGCAGAATGGCTGCGCAACGCTGCCATACGTTCGATACCGCACCTTCGTATGAAGAGGATCGGCTGCTCGAGTCCGCCCACGCGGCCGCCGCATCAAGGAACGAGTCAACGGATCCGTTTTCCCACCCTGAAGCGCCTGCCCCATAGGGCGCTGAAGGTGACAGGTCTTCCAATGATCGCTCGTGGGCAAAATCAGCCCCCAGCGCCCTGATGAAGCGAATGAACGAGGCTTCATCACTGACATGTTCCAACAATTCATCAAGATCCAAAGGTTCAGACATGAGTTTCCAGGCATGGAATTCGGGAGAAGCCATGCTGCGATAGGGCAGCATGGACGGTCAACTTCAAACCCGGGCGATCATGCGTAGCGCTGCTGGAAACCAGGAATGAATTTCGCCCGGTTTCCGATCCCCGCGATCCGGTCACTTCACCGCGTCATGGGTGATCAACGTCTTCGGCTCCAAATACGCACTCATCCCCCACTTGCCCATTTCGCGCCCCAGGCCCGAGTGTTTGAATCCGCCAAAAGGAGCGCGCGGTTCGTGGGCCAGGGTGTTGATGAGTACGCGTCCCGAGTCGATCTGACGGGCGATATTCACACAGCGTTCGGGGTTCTGGCCCAGCACCAGGGCGCTCAGCCCATAATCCGTATCGTTGGCGATGCGGATCGCATCGGCGTCGTCTTCGTAAGGGATGATCGTCAGCACTGGCCCGAAGATTTCTTCTCGCGCGATGCGCATCTGGTTGTTGGCGTCCGTGAAAATCGTAGGTTTGACGAACCATCCGGCGCGCAGGCCTTCAGGACGACCTTCGCCACCCGCCAGCAACCTCGCGCCCTCCTCCTGACCGATACGGATGTAGCGCTGCACCCGCTCCCATTGTTTCTGGCTGACCATCGGGCCGATATCGGTGTCGGCGTTGCGCGGATCGCCCGATTGAAACTGTGCGACGCCCTCCTTCGCAGCCTGTTCGAACTCGGCGAGCCGTGAACGCGGTACCAGAATGCGCGTGCCCGCGATGCAGGCCTGGCCGCTGTTGAGGAATCCGGCGTGCAGTGCCAACGGCATGACCGCCTGGAAGTCCGCGTCATCGAGTACCACGGTGGGCGACTTGCCGCCCAATTCCAGGGTCACGCGTTTCAGGGTGTCGGCACCGGTTCTGACCAGATGCTGACCGACCGCGGACGACCCGGTGAACGAGATTTTGGCCACGTCGGGATGCCGGGCGATCTCCTCGCCAACCACGTCGCCTCGGCCATTGACGATGTTGAAGACACCCGGTGGCAGCCCCGCTTCGTGCAACGCCCGGATCACGACCTGCGTCTGCAACGCGCTCATCTCGCTGGGCTTGATGACGGCGGTGCAGCCCGCCGCCAGTGCGGTGGCCAGCTTGTTGCAGATGAAGCCGGCATTGCTGTTCCACGGCGTGATCAGCCCGGTCACGCCCACGGGCGTCAGAATGACCTTGGCCATACCGGCCTGCTCTTCGAAGTCGAACGCCTCCAGCGCTTCGATCGCTTGCACAATCACATCCGCCGGGTACGTCGCCATCCAGCGCCCGCGAACCGCAGGCGAGCCATACTCCTCAAGGATGGCTTCCAGCAGTTCTTCCTCTCTGACCGCCACGGCCTTATGCATGCGTTGCAGGACGGCAATGCGTTCCTCACGCGTTGTGCGAGACCAGGCCGGGAACGCAGCCTTGGCGGCGGCGATGGCGCGCTGGGCGTCCAGTGCATCGCCCAATCGAACCTGACCGATGACTTCTTCGGTGCTGGGGTTATGGAGGTCGAACCACTCCTGACCGTGTGGGAGGACGTACTCGCCGTTGATGTAGATGTGTTCAATGCGCTGCATGACAACTCCTCGCTGAAAATGACCCGCTTGAAGCGAGCCTCGATGAAGCGAAGTCTAAGAAGGGTTGATTGTTCCGATAAGCTATCCTTTGGCTGATGAAACATCCCTATTTTCAGGACAATCAATGCACAGAACAGGAATGACCGAGCTGGAAGTGGTACTGGCCGTCGCCCGACGCAACAGTTTTCGCGGCGCGGCACAGGAACTGGGTATGTCCACTACCGCCGTGAGCAGCGCGGTGGCCGGCCTCGAAGCGCGCCTGAAGGTACGCCTGTTCAACCGCTCTACGCGCAGCGTTGCCCTCACCGATATCGGGCAGCGCTATGTGGAGCGCATCGCCCCAGCACTAGCGCAGATCAAGAGTGCCGGCGAAGAGGCCAGCGTCGGTCTCGATGAACCCAGCGGCACACTGCGCATCAACGCACCGCACGGCGCGGCGTACCTGCTGCTGGAGCCGCTGCTCAATCAGTACGCAAGACGTTATCCCGAAGTGCGCATCGACGTCGTCAGCGAGGCCAGCATGGTCGACATTGTCGCCGGGGGCTTCGACGCCGGGATCCGCCTGGCAGAGTCCGTGCCGCAAGACATGATTGCGGTGGCGCTGTCAGGCGACATCCGCATGCTCATGGTGGCAACGCCGGTGTACCTCGAACGCCACGGCGTGCCCGAACACCCACGGGATCTGCTCACCCACCAGAGCATCGGCATGCGCATGGCCCACGGCGGCCTCTATCACTGGGAGCTGGAGCGCGACGGCGAGAAATTGCAAATGGATCTGCCGACGCGTTTCGTGTTCAACGAGTTGCTGGCGATCAAACAGGCCGTGGTGCTGGGCCTGGGCATCGGTTTCATTTCCGAGTGGTTCATCCAGGAAGAACTGGCCAGCGGCGCACTGGTGCCGGTGCTGATGCCGTGGTGTCCGTCGTTTGGCGGGTTGAGGCTTTATTACTCGGGCCATCGCTTCGTGCCGGCGCGGTTGCGTGCGCTGATTGATCTGGTGCACGAGTTGCGGCCCAATCTGGTTTGATTCGGGCGTTGAGTCGACACAGGATGTGCGGCTCGCACAATCAATACCTGCCTCATTTAACTTAGAAACCGTATCTGGAATGCCCCATGGAAACCCGTCACCTGCGTCGTTTACTCCAAGGACCCACCCAGTGTGAGTCCGATATCGAATCACTCATCCTCATACTTGAGGCCGTTATCGAGTTGGTGTCGATTCCGGATAACGACTTCTGCTGGTCGTCCTGGGCTGATGAGCTCGATGCGAAAACAGAACTGCAAGCCCTGATTCACTCCTTAAAGGCTGGCACCTTGCCGGAGCGGTTGAAGGTCGCCGTGTTGTTCGCACCGACCGGACCGTTGCAGGAACTCGGCATGAGCAGCGGATGGGCGGATACCTTTTTGAGGGTCGCCGGTAAATTTGATGAAGTTGAAGCGTTGCTGTGGTGAGGCTGGCCAGAGGGTTTTCGGATCGGTTCCTGAAATAAATCAGTCCCCTTATCACGTATGCGGGAGCACGCTGAGGCTCAGGCCTCTGACCGAAAACGATTTTGAAGGTCTGTTTCTGGCGGCCTCGGACCCGCAGATCTGGGCGGGCCACCCCGCCAGCGACCGCCATGAGCGGCCGATATTCGAAACGTACTTCGCCGCACGGCTGGCCACCGGTAAAACCCTGGCCGTCATCGATATCGACACGGGGCTGATCGTGGGCATGTCGAGTTATTACACACCGCCCGACCTGCCGGACAGTATCGCCATCGGGTACACCTTTCTGGTGCGGGCGAAATGGGGTGGCGAGACCAATCGCGAACTGAAGCAACTGATGCTGGAACACGCCTTCAAGGCATACGACACGGTCTATCTCCACATCGCCCCGTCGAACATCCGCTCACAAAAAGCCGCCATGAAGATCGGTGCGGTGCACTTGTATGATGCCGAACTGACGCTGTCCACGACACCGGCCTGGTGCAAGTGTTACGGGCTGACCAGGGAGCAATGGGCTACAAGCCAGCCAGAAAATCAGAAATGACGGCCACAATCTTCCTTCACGCACCCGCGCCAAACACAGCCCTCGCAAAATCCACGAAGCTTCGCAGCTTGGGCGTCAACCGAGGGTCCGGTGCGTAAAGAAGATTCATCGGGGAGACCGGGACGTTGTAATCCGGCAGCAACCTCACCAGCGTTCCGCTTCTCAGCGCATCCTTGACCAGCTCCAGCGGCAGCACCACCACACCCAGCCCGGCCACCACCGCCGACAGCAACGGGTCGGCCTGATTGATCGTCAATCTGCTTTTAATCGGCACGTCGATGCAACCGTCCGGCCCTTCGAGGCGAATGTGGGAGCGACCGTCGGAATAGGCGAACGCCAGGCATTCATGTTCCTGCAAATCCAGCGGGGTCGTAATCGGTGGACGCCTGGCCAGATAGGCAGGCGCCGCGCACAGCACCATTTGATATGGCTTCAAAGGCAATGCCTTCAGACCGCTGTCAGACAGCTCACCGATTCGAAACACCACGTCATACCCGCCCTCCAGCAGGTCAACGAGTTCGTTGGACAGGGTCAGGTCCACCGACACCTGCGGATACCTGACCATGTACTCCAGCAGTCGAGGCGCCAGCGTGCTGACGCCAAAGGTGACAGGTGCGTTGATTCTGAGCCGGCCACTGGGCACGCCTCGGGTCATCGCGGCCATTTCTTCGGCGGCGTCCATGTCGGCCAGGATCAGCTTCGCCCTTTGATAGAAGGTGCGGCCGAAGTCGGTCAGGCTCTGTTTGCGGGTGGTGCGATTGAGCAGCGAGACACCCAGATGCTGCTCAAGCATCTTGACCTGTTTGCCGACCAGTTGCGGAGACAGATTGAGCTCATCGGCCACCGCGCTGAAGGAGCCAAGCTCCACCGCTTTGACGAAGACGGCCATCAATGTGAGGCGATCCATTGGAAACCCTGTGTTTCTAGTGTTGCGCTATCGTAGGTCTTTATCCGACCCGAGCCAAAGCCTAAATTGACGGCCATGGCAACGACGCGCGCAACTGCAACAGGCGCGAATTCAGGCCGGCCACACCGGCCTCATTGATCACAGAAGAGGTAACCATGGCACGCATTGTCAGGATTCATGAATACGGCGACGCAAGCGTTTTGAAACTGGAATCGGTCGATATTCCGGCTCCGGCACCCGGCGAGGTGCAAATCGAGGTCAAGGCCTTCGGGTTGAATCGGGCCGAGGTCATGTTCCGCAATCACGCTTATCTGCAGGAAGCGCAATTTCCCAGCCGCCTCGGTTATGAAGCCGCCGGTGTGGTGGCTGCCGTCGGCGCAGGTGTCAGCGAGTTCAAGGTCGGCGATGCAGTCAGCCTGATTCCGCCGCTGGACATCGCCAAATGGGGCACCTACGGCGAACTGGCCAACGTGCCCGCCGAGCTGACGGTCAAACACCCGTCGAACCTGTCCTTCGAGCAGGCTGCAGCTTCCTGGATGCAATACGTCACCGCGTGGGGCGCGCTGGTCGAACAGGCCAGACTGACGAAGAACGATTTCGTGCTGGTCACCGCCGCCTCCAGCAGCGTTGGCCTGGCGGCCTTCCAGATTGCCCGAATGGTGGGCGCGACTTCGATCGCCGTGACCCGCACCCGCGCCAAGAAGCAGGCCTTGCTGGATGCCGGCGCCGCGCACGTCATCGTCAGCGATGAAGAGGATATCGTCGCCGCCGTCATGGCCCTGACCGATGGCCAGGGCGCACGCGTGGTGTTCGATCCGATCGGCGGCCCCGCTTTTGAACAGCTCACCCAGAGCATGGCCAGGGGCGGCATTCTGCTTGAGTACGGCGCTTTGAGCCCGGAACCCACGCCGTTCCCGCTGTTCACCGTGCTGGGTAAATGCCTGACTCTCAAGGGCTACCTTTACGCGGAGGTCGTCGCGGATCCTGCGGCGCTGGCCCGGGCGAAGGCGTTCATCGGCGACGGTCTCGCATCGGGCGCGCTGCAACCGATCATCGCGAAGACGTTCGCCCTCGAGGACATTCAAGAGGCGCATCGCTTTCTTGAGGCCAACCAGCAGGTCGGAAAGATTGTCGTGACTGTTTAAATCACGATGTCGCCGCGGCCCGATGCATCGCGTCGGGCCGCCGGCCTATATGCCACCGCCCCGCTACAGCAGCAGTCCGGCTACCTGCATGGGCGTCGTCTTCGTCACCATCATCAAGACGATCACGAACATCCCCAGAAAACCGGCCACCCCCATCCAGAACCATTTCCGGTAGACCGACCGGTACTCATCCGCGAGCCCTCCTCCGGTCTCGACCGCATTCGAAGCCATCACGTACAAGCGCTTCTGCAGCACCAGCACCGGCAGCCAGAGCGATCCTACGCAAAGAAAGATGATCAACGACGTCAGCACCCATTCCGTGGTCAACGGAAGGCCGGCCAGCTTGATCAGCCCATAGCCCGATGCGATCTGAATGAAGCCTGCCGGGGTGGTGATCCAGGCGTCGAAGCGCACGACCATTTTCGCCACGTGAGCGATCACCTGAGGGTTGGCGGTGCGGCTGGCGGCGATCAGGTAAAGGTAGGAGCCCATGCCGAATCCGAACAGGAAAACCGCGGCGATCACATGAATGTACTTGAGGCACAGATAAAGCATGGTCAGTTCTGCCCGTCAGAGAAACGCACAGACAGGCTGAGGTTTTCAGGGTCGTTGATCGCGGCCATGTATTCGTCGACGGTGATTTCGCCGACGCAGGGCCGGGCGCCGGATTCAGGCACATAGCCTTGGGCCATTTTGGCGGCCAGGGCAACAGCGGCGCAGCTCGGGATTTCCGGGCCCTTGTCATTCCATGCCGTCAGCTGAGCGGTCATGGACAGCGGTTGCCCTTCAACCCCACTACCTTGAACGTCGATGTACATCGCGCTTTTGCCATCGCCGAGCCGCTCGAACCAGGTGCCCAGGCGATGCAGTCGTGCGGCCCAAGGGGTATGGTCGCGAATCAGCCCCTTCTTCTGGGCCTGGGCAAACAAGGCATTGGCGACACCGCCAAGCTTGAGACCAGCACCGGCCTTGAAGCTGAGTGTCCGGGCGCCATAACGGCCGGCGAAAATATCCATATCCGGCACGTCGACATTGGCCAGCAAGCGAGTGCCCAGGTGCGGCATTTTGCGCAACGTCAGATCCTGCCAGCCCGGCACCTCGTGAACCCGACCATCCTTGAGTTGCTTGATCGGCTTGCCCGCGTAGGCAAGCACACCTTCGACGGTAGACAGCCCCGGCATCTTCGCGGAAGAGGAAATGCCATGTTCGATTGAATCGATGCGCTGAAAGCGATTGCGCTGCTGATCGATGATGGCCGAAGACAGGGTCGGCACCGAACTGCAACCACTGAGAATCGCCACGCCCGCCTCTTTCGCGCGCGCATCGAGTACAGCGATACCGTTGACGAAGGTTCGGCAGTCGGACAGGTCGCAATAGTTAACCCCGGCCTCGATGCAGCTTTCGGCAACCGCATAGGACTGCCCCTGAAACGGGCCGCCGGTGTGGATGACCAACTCAATCCCCATCGAGCCCAATGCAGACTGGAACCCGGGCACCATGGCATCGCCGCACCAACTGGCGCAGGATTTTCCTGAAGCGGCTTGCAACGCCCCGACCTTGCGCAGCAACTTGTGAGGATCGCGACCCGAGATCGCCAGATCAACATCGGGCATCGACGCCAGATGCCGGCAGACGATGCTGCCGAAGTTTCCATACCCACCGACCACCAACACCTTGAACGCCATGCAACGCTTCCCTAACGATTCGATCGTCCAGCCGACTTGCCCGAGACAGATTCGCGGGAGCTTCCCTGATATCGGCGGGTCAGGCAAGAAATACGACTGAATCCGCATTGATTGAACATCCGGAACCTGCACAATTACCGGCTTTTTTTGACAGGACGTCCCCATGCAACGGATTGTGATTCTGGGCAACGCAGGCAGCGGCAAATCCACCCTCGCCCGGATCTCGCGACAGGCTGCAGAGAAAAAAATCGATCGAAAATTCCTGACGTTTCTGAAGTTCGTATGGACCTTTGACCGGGATTACCGCCCGGGTATCGACAACGTGCGCCAGTCAATCGGGCCAGAAATTCCGGTGGTGCAATTGCGTGACAAACGGCAGATTTCGACCTTTCTCGACAGGCTTTGCACCACGCCTCAAGTCAGCCAGAGGCAGACTCCCGTGCAAAACACTCAACGCTAAAAGACGGGGTTCTAAAAGCGGTCTACGCTCCATCCACTACCTCCTCTGGAGTCTCCGTGATGATCCGCGCCTTGCTGACCGCCTCCTTGCTGGTGGCCCTGAGTGCTCCGGCACATGCTGACGTAAAACCGTTCCCCGCTTCGTTCCGCACACAAGACATTGCCGTGGACGGCGCGAAGATCCACACGCGCATCGGCGGCAAAGGTCCGGCCGTGGTGTTGTTGCATGGTTTTGGTGATACCGGGGACATGTGGGTGCCACTTGCCACCGATCTGGCGAAGGATCACACCGTGGTGATCCCTGATCTGCGCGGGATGGGGTTGTCGTCGATTCCCGACGGTGGCTATGAAAAGAAGAACCAGGCGGGAGACATCCGCGCCGTGCTCGCTTCGCTGGGCATTGAACACTCGGTCGTCATCGGTCACGACATCGGCACTATGGTCGCGTTCGCCTATGCCTCGCGGTATCCGCAACAGACCGATCGCCTGGTAGTGATGGATGCGCCCGTTCCGGGCATTGCACCGTGGAACGACATCGTTCGCTCGCCGATGCTCTGGCACTTCGATTTTGGAGGCCCGGACATGGAGCGACTGGTCGCCGGCCGTGAGCGCATTTACCTGGATCGTTTCTGGAACGAGTTCGCCGGCGACCCGAAAAAAGTCGACGAAGCCACACGCCAGCATTACGCCAAACTCTATGCCCGCCCCGGCGCGATGCACGCTGCCTTCGCTCAGTTCCGCGCCATTCGCCAGGACGCGGTAGACAACGAAGCGTCGTCAAAGAACAGGCTGACGATGCCGGTCCTGGCCGTCGGTGGTGAAAAGTCCTTCGGCAACAACGAAGCGATCGTGATGCGCAACGCCGCCGACAACGTCACCGAAGTGGTGATTGCCAAAGCGGGCCACTGGCTGATGGAAGAAGCACCGGTGGAAACCACTCAGGCGATTCGAAGCTTTATGACCCGCTGACGTTAGAGATAGAGGCTGCCCCTCAGGCAGCCTGCCGGCGCATGGTCAGGATCGCTGCGCCGAAGCCGATGAACGTCGACCCCACCACCCGGCTGACCCAACGGGAAAAAGCCGGACGGGTCAACACGCCTTTGGCCCGGGATGCGAGCGCAGCGTAAAGCGTCAGAGACGTCACCGACAGCGCCATGAAAATCGACGTCAGGATCAGGAACTGTGGCAACAGCGTCGCGCCCTGGTCGATGAACTGCGGGAACAGCGCGGTGAAAAACATCGTCGCCTTGGGATTTACGCAAGCACGCAGGAAAACTGCCCCTTTGGACAAGATGCGGGATAGCTATCTTGTGCCAGAACCGCTCTTTGAAATGCCCTGTAATCAATCCACAACTGACGCAGACATTTCAGTTTATGACCGCTGCAGATCGTCATGGCCCGACAACACGATCGCGTCAGCCTTTGGTGAAAGTATCTTCCCGAACAAAGTCTTGAAACCCGGCGCTCGGCACGCTCTGCGCCTGAGCGACATAAGGCCGCATATCGAACAAAAAAGAACCGGTCTGTTTTTCATAAAAACAGACCGGTTTTCCTTTTTCACAAGGTTGCTACTGAATCTCAGGCCCGTTTTGGAAGCTTCCAGTTCGGGCGTATGAAGTGGCAGGTGTAGCCATTCGGAATCCTCTCCAGGTAATCCTGGTGCTCCGGCTCCGCCTCCCAGAACGGCCCGGCCGGTTCGATTTCGGTCACCACTCGCCCTGGCCACAAGCGGGAAGCATCGACATCGGCAGCAGTGTCTTCAGCGACATCGCGTTGCTGTTCGTTGAGGTAATAGATCGCCGAACGATAGCTGGGACCAATGTCATTGCCCTGACGGTTGGGCGTGGTGGGATCATGGATCTGAAAGAAGAACTCCAGGATCTGCCGATAACTGATAACGGCAGGATCGAAGACGATTTCGATGGCTTCGGCGTGGTTGCCATGATTGCGGTAGGTGGCATTCGGCACATCGCCACCGGAATAACCGACGCGCGTCTGCAGGACGCCGGGGTAACGCCGCAGCAGATCCTGCATGCCCCAGAAGCAGCCGCCGGCGAGGATGGCAGTTTCGGTTTGGCTGGTCATGGTCTGTCCTTCCCCTCGGGGGATGTTGGAGGTAACCCTTGTTATGAGGGCACACTGGCCAATTCCAAGCCCCTTATTGGGGACAGATTTATTTAAAAATAGATCTGTCCCCAATAAAAAGACTACTTCGGCATCAGCACCGTATCCACTACATGAATCACACCATTGGACTGCATCACGTCCGCACTGGTGATCGCAGCCTTCCCGCCTTTGGCGTCAACCACCCACAATTTGCCGTCGCGCAGCAAGACGGTCAGGGATTCGCCCTGAACGGTTTTGAGCATGACTTTGCCGCCGTGCATCTTGGCGTCATCCATCAGTTGTTTTGCCGTGTGAGTGCCGGCAATGACGTGGTAGGTGAGGATCGTGGTCAGGTCGGCCTTGTACTCCGGTTTGACGAGCGTATCGACGGTGCCGGCGGGCAACTTGGCGAAGGCTTCATTGGTCGGCGCGAAGACCGTGAACGGCCCCTTGCTGTTGAGGGTGTCAACCAGCCCGGCCGCCTTGACCGCTGCAACGAGCGTCGTGTGATCCTTCGAGTTGACGGCGTTTTCAACGATGGTCTTGTTCGGGTACATGGCTGCACCGCCGACCATCACGGAGTCAGCGGCAAAACTCGATCCTGCGCCAAGGCAGAGCAATGTGAAGCAGGCAATGGCAATGCGTTTGATGAGCGAGTGCATGGTGTGTCTCCTGAATTCTTCGCCCCTCCGAATGAGGGTGCTGAATGTACGGAGCAGGCGCGCAATCGGATGCATCACGGACTTCAATAGGGACAGATTCATCATGAAAATAAATCTGTCCCCATTAAAAAACTCAGGCAAATGCAGATGTGATGAACGCCTCCAGCGTCTGCTCTTCAAGAATCTCGATAGAAAAATGTCCGAAGCGCTTGGGCAGCCAGATGATGCGTGTCCCGGACGGTGATTGCAGGTTGGCGCGCTCCAATGGCTGTCCGTTTTCGTCTTCGGGCTGCACGCCGGCGACTACCAGTTCGTCATAGGCTTTCTCGATGTCCGGCGTCGAATAGCAATGGCGATAGATCATCCCCTCCCCCGACGAATCCAGCAGCTCCTTGAGGTTGCCCGCCAATGGCTGGACCAGCATGAAACGCTCCTGGCCGATCAGCGCAACCGCATAGCGAACGTGCAGACCGCCCCGCTCCCAGACGAGGGTTCTGGAGATTCTGGCTTTCAGGATCTGCGCATAGTAGGCGCAGGCTTCATCGAGGTTGTTGACCAGTACATCAACGTGACTGAACTTCAGATCCATTGCAGAGCTCCTGACTGATAGCTGCCCATTAAAAACAAAAAAAGCACCCGGAGGTGCTTTTTGTTGTCAGCGCGGTCAGCGAACCGAAGCCGTCACATTGGCCCGGGCCGCGTGCAGTTTCTTGTAGCTGTCGATCAGTCGCAGATGGCGGTCGAGACCTTCCAGCTTCATGCTGGTCGGCGTCAAGCCGTAGAAGCGTACGCTGCCGTCCACCGAGCCGATCGCGGCGTCCATCCGCTCGTTGCCGAACATGCGGCGGAAGTTGGCTTCGTAGTCGGCCAGCTCCAGGTCTTCGTCCAGTTGCATCTCCAGCACCCCGTTGACGGCCTGATAGAACAGACCGCGCTCGACGGTGTTGTCGTTGTACTGAAGGAACATCTCCACCGCTTCTTTAGCCTCCTCGATTTGTCCCAGGGCGAGCCAGATCAGCAGTTTCAGTTCCAGGATCGTCAGTTGACCCCACACGGTGTTGTCGTCGAACTCGATGCCGATCAGCGTGGTGATGTCGGTGTAGTCGTCCAGTTCGCTTTCGACCAGACGCTCGACCAGGGACTGGAGTTCCTCTTCGTTCAAGCGATGCAGGTTGAGGATGTCTTCGCGGAAGAACAGCGCCTTGTTGGTGTTGTCCCAGATCAGGTCGTCCACCGGGTAGATTTCCGAGTAATCCGGCACCAGGATGCGGCAAGCGGTGGCGCCGATGTGCTCGTACACCGCCATGTACGATTCCTTGCCCATGCCCTTGAGGATGCCGAACAGAGTTTCGGCCTCTTTCACGTTGGAGTTTTCACCCTGGCCGGTGAAGTCCCACTCTACGAACTCGTATTCCGCCTGAGCACTGAAGAAGCGCCACGACACCACGCCGCTGGAGTCGATGAAATGCTCAACGAAGTTGTTCGGTTCAGTGACCGCCTGCCCTTCGAAGGTCGGCTGCGGCAGATCGTTCAGGCCTTCGAAGCTGCGGCCTTGCAACAACTCGGTCAGGCTGCGCTCCAGCGCCACTTCGAAGCTCGGGTGTGCGCCGAACGAAGCGAACACACCGCCGGTGCGCGGGTTCATCAGCGTGACGCACATCACCGGGAATTCGCCGCCCAGCGACGCATCCTTCACCAGCACCGGGAAACCCTGGGCTTCCAGGCCTTGAATGCCGGCCATGATCGCCGGGTACTTGGCCAATACTTCCCGCGGCACGTCCGGCAACGCGAATTCACCTTCGATGATTTCGCGCTTCACCGCACGCTCGAAGATTTCCGACAGGCACTGCACCTGGGCTTCGGCCAGGGTGTTGCCGGCGCTCATGCCGTTGCTCAGGTACAGGTTTTCGATCAGGTTCGACGGGAAGTACACCACCTCGCCGTCCGACTGACGCACGAACGGCAGCGAAACGATGCCGCGCTCTTCATTGCCCGAGTTGGTGTCGATCAGGTGCGAACCGCGCAGCTCGCCGTCGCGGTTGTAGATCTTCAGGCAGTACGGATCGAGGATTTCGCTCGGCAGCTCGTCATTGCTGCCCGGCTTGAACCAGCGCTCGTCCGGATAGTGCACGAACGGCGCATTGGCCAGGTCCAGACCCCAGAACTGATCGTTGTAGAAGAAGTTGCAGTTCAGGCGCTCGATGAACTCGCCCAATGCCGACGCCAGCGCGCCTTCCTTGGTCGAGCCTTTGCCGTTGGTGAAGCACATCGGCGAGTGCGCATCGCGAATGTGCAGCGACCACACGTTCGGCACGATGTTGCGCCACGAGGCGATTTCGATCTTCATGCCGAGGTCGGCGAGGATGCCCGACATGTTGGCGATGGTCTGCTCCAGCGGCAGATCCTTGCCCGGAATGTAGGTACTCGCGCTGGAGTTCGCGCCCGGCATCAGCAAGGCCTGGGCGTCGGCGTCGAGGTTTTCCACTTCTTCAATGACGAACTCGGGACCGGCCTGCACCACCTTTTTCACGGTGCAGCGGTCGATGGAGCGCAGGATGCCCTGGCGGTCCTTGTCGGAGATGTCTGCCGGCAACTCGACCTGAATCTTGAAGATCTGGTTGTAGCGGTTCTCCGGGTCAACGATGTTGTTCTGCGACAGGCGGATGTTATCGGTCGGGATATTGCGGGTTTCGCAATACAGCTTCACGAAGTACGCCGCGCACAGCGCCGACGAAGCCAGGAAGTAGTCGAACGGACCCGGTGCCGAACCATCGCCCTTGTAGCGGATCGGTTGGTCGGCCACCACCGTGAAGTCGTCGAACTTGGCTTCAAGTCGAAGGTTGTCGAGAAAGTTGACCTTGATTTCCATGGGGGACTACCAGAATAGCGAGCTGAACAGAATGGCCGCCATTATCCGGTTTTTGAGCGGGAAGTCTTGTGCTTTGGCGTTTTGGCCGCCGACCGGAGCGCCGGTCAGGTCGAGATATTGCGTTGCACCATCTCGTCGACGATGGCGTCGATCACGCAGCGAGCGGTCGGTGACAGGCTTCTGTTGGGCAGGCTGACGACACCGATTTCGGAGTGCAATCCGGGCCGGTCCACGACCTGCAATTCGATCAGATTGCCGCTGTGCAGGTCTTCCGCCACGGCGCCGTGAATCACGCCGAGGATGGTATCGGTCGAGCAGGCCACCGTCCTGAGCAACGCCACATCGTCG
Organism: Pseudomonas sp. stari2; assembly: GCF_040760005.1. Taxonomy (NCBI): domain Bacteria; kingdom Pseudomonadati; phylum Pseudomonadota; class Gammaproteobacteria; order Pseudomonadales; family Pseudomonadaceae; genus Pseudomonas; species Pseudomonas sp. Stari2. The sequence continues at coordinate 2,928,053 of NZ_CP099760.1, read as the reverse complement.
CACTCCAGCGCAAGCGGCAAGGCCTGGCGAGCGGAAATGCCCAGGGTATGCGCAGTCTCCTCCTTCACCACGGCCGGCAGGCGCGTCGTGGCGATACCGTACTTTTCCAGGTCTCTCATCGTCACCAGGCGCCCGGCCAACGGGTGTTGTGGCCGGACGAAGAACCCCGCCGAGGCCTGACCCAGCGAACGGATCTGTAGATCGGTGGCGGCCGAGAAGTTGCGAATGTCCGCGACGAAAAACTCGATCGTTTCATCCCGCAAACGGGCTTCAAGAATCTGCCAGTTATTGATCTCTACCCGCAGGCTGACTTGCGGATATTCCCGGCGCAACCGAGGCACCACCTGATGCATCAACATCGCCGCCGGAAACGGCCCGACGCCGAACGCGAGATTGCCGAGCCGGCCATCGCCGTAAAGCGCCAGGTCCCGCTCCAGCGAGCGTGCATCGAACAGCAACCGTCGCGCCCGCTCGATCAGAAACTCCCCCGCCGGCGTCGGGCGTACGTCGCCGCTGTCCCGGTCGAACAGGCGCTGACCAGTTTCGCTTTCCAGCGCCTGGATGCTGCGACTCAGGGCCGGCTGGCTCAGGTGCACGCGTTCGGCGGCGCGGCCGAAATGGCGTTCATCGGCAAGGGCCAGCAGGTGTGTCAGTCGTTTAAGGTCCATCTGGCCGATGCTAGTCACGCATTGTCCGGATGTAAACAATGCATTGGATACATCGCGCCTGGCTCCCTACTCTCTGATAAATCGATCATCGGAGAACAACAAGAATGAGACCGACCTTTCACACACTGATTGCCCTGACGCTGGTTTCCCTCGCCGGCTGTGACAAACCACCCAGCGTTGCCAGCGGCGAAGCGACGCCCGCCACTGCGGCGGTGATAGAGGCATCAATCAAGGGCCTGGACCTCAACGACACTCGGGACATGACTGACGCCCAGCGCGGATTCATCGCCCGCCCGACAGGCCAGATCCTCGGTTCCGACGGCTCTGTGCTGATCGATTTCGATGCGTTCAGATTCGTCGAAGGCAAGGCGCCCGCGACCGTCAATCCGAGCCTTTGGCGCCACGCAATGCTCAATGCCCAGATCGGTCTGTTCAAAGTCACCGACGGCATCTACCAGTTGCGCGGCTTCGACATCGCCAACATGACGCTGATCGAAGGCCAGACCGGGTGGATCGTGGTCGATCCACTGACCTCGAAGGAAACCGCCGCCGCTGCCCTCGCCTTTGCCCGCGAGCAACTCGGCGCCAAGCCCGTTACCGCCGTTATCTTCACCCATGACCACGCCGACCACTTCGGCGGCGTACTGGGCATCACCTCGGTCGCCGAAGTGGCCGAGCGCAAGATTCCCGTGGTGGCCCCTGTCGGTTTCATGGAGGAAGCCACCAGCGAAAACGTGTTGGCCGGGCCTGCGATGTCGCGCCGTTCGATGTATCAGTTCGGCAAGAACCTGGCGCCGGGCGCCACCGGCATGGTGGATACCGGGCTGGGCAAAAACGTCGCCTACGGCAGCATCGGCATTCTGGCGCCGACGCAGATCATCGATCAGCCGACGCAGGAACTGGTGATCGACGGAGTGACCTTCGTGTTCCACAACATTCCCGGCGCTGAAGCCCCGGCCGAGCTGACTTTCTCCATCCCCGAACGCAAAGCCTACGGCGGTGCCGAGCTGCTGGCGCAGACCATGCACAATCTGTTGCCGATCCGTGGTGCCAAGGTGCGCGACGCGTTGCTCTGGTCCGACTACGCCCAGGTCGCCCTCGATAAACTGGGCGACACCGAAGTCTATTTCGGCCAGCACAACTGGCCGATCTGGGGCAATGAGCGAATCCGCGAGTTCATCACCAAGCACCGCGACGTCTACAAGTATATGCACGACCAGACCGTGCGACTGATGAATGCCGGCTACACGCCCGACGAGATCGCCGAGAAGATCCAGTTGCCCGACTCGCTAGCCTCGTACTTCGGCACCCGCGGCTATTACGGCGACGTGCGACACAACGTCAAGGCGATCTACCAGATGTACCTCGGCGCCTACGATGGCAACCCGGCGCATCTGAACCCGCTGCCTCCCAGAGAGTCCGCCAGGCGCTACGTCGAGTTGATGGGCGGCAGCGCCAAAGTGCTCGAAGCCGCACGCGTGGCCTATGACAAAGGCGAATACCGCTGGGTGGCCGAGCTGCTGGATCAAGCCGTCCTCGACCAGCCCGGCGACAAGGCCGCCAAGGAACTGCTGGCCAGGACCTATGAACAGCTGGGTTATCAGTCGGAATCGGCCACCTGGCGCAACAGCTACCTGACCGCCGCCCAGGAACTGCGCAACGGCCCGCCGGAAAAAGGCGTGCGCCGCTCGGATCTCATCGAGCTGATGAAGCAGACGCCCACCGAACGCTTCCTCGAAGCCATGGCCGCGAGCCTCAACGGCCCGGCCGCCGACGGCAAGAACTGGACCTTCAACCTGCAACTGACCGATACGAAGGAATCGTTCGTGCTGTGGATCGAGAACGCCGTGCTGCACTATCGCCGGGGCGCACCGGCCAGCAATGCCAACGCCACGTTGAGCGTCACCAAGGATCTTTTTGTGCAACTGCTGGGCGGTACGGCGGGGTTCAAGGACGCGCTCACCTCCAAAGACTTGAAAGTCGATGGCAGCACGGTGGACCTGGTGAGATTCCTTGGATTGCTGGAGAAAGCCCCGGGCAACTTTGCAATCGTCGCTCAGGCGCGCGATTGATTCGTGCAGGGTGGTTCGGATGTAATGCCTGAAGAGGTCAAACCCTGAGCAAGTCCGGCTAGGTATCTGTACGCCGCTTTCGACGATTCTAGGGCCGACCGTTACTCCAGGAGCTTCACTCCGTGCCAGACGCACCGACGCAAACTGCCTACGCGAAGCGCTTCACCGTCGTACTCGCCTACATCGACGCCAACCTTGAAGGCGATCTGTCGGTGAAAACGCTGAGCCAGGTGGCGAACTTTTCCGAGTTCCACTTTCACCGGCAGTTCACGGGATACGTCGGCGTGCCCGTCTCGCGCTATGTGCAGTTGATGCGCCTGCGCCGTGCCGCGCACCGTTTGAGCACCCTGCCCGACCATTCGGTGATGGAAGCCACGCTCGACGCGGGGTTCGAAAGTCCCGAAGCGTTTTCCAGGGCATTCAAGCGAGCCTTCGGCACCTCGCCGGGGGCTTTTCGCAAGGCTCCGGACTGGAGCGTCTGGCACACGGTCTTCGCCATACCTCACTTTTCAAGGAGCATTACCATGCAGGTACGAATCGTCGACTTCCCCGGAGTCCAGGTCGCGGCGCTCGATCACCGTGGGCCACCAGGCCTCGTCAATCAAAGCGTGCAACGCTTCATCCAGTGGCGACAGCAGAGCGGGCAGTCGCCGGTGGCATCGAGCCGCACCTTCGGGATTCCTTACGGCAACCCTGACACGACGCCGCCAGAGGATTTTCATTTCGCGATCTGCGGCGAAATCCGTGAAGCGGTGGCGTCGAATGAATTCAATGTCCGCGAGCTGAACATTCCTGCCGGCCGCTGCGCAGTGGTGCGTCACACAGGTTCCACCGATCACATCGGTGAAACCATCTACCCGGTCTACCGTGACTGGCTGCCCGCCAGCGGCGAAGAACTGCGCGATCACCCGCTGTTTTTCGAGTACTTGAGCATCAGTCCCGAGATCCCGCAGGATCAGTGGCAAACGGATATTTACGTGCCGCTGCGCTGACAATCGCGCGCCCCTCAGGCTCAGCTAAGTTTCACTGGATACCTTCTCTCCTGCGCACATTCAGCGCTGCTCAGGAGAGGCCATCCACCCATGAAACCCGCCATAGCCGACTGGCTCAACAAAGTGCCCGAAGTGACGCTGTCCTTCTGGGTGATCAAGATCCTGTCCACGACCGTGGGTGAAACCGGTGCCGACTTTCTGGCCGTCGACGCCGGTTTCGGCGCCGGCCCGACCAGCCTCGGCATGGCCGCGCTGCTGGCCATCGCGCTGTTCACCCAGTTGCGTACCAAGGCCTACACCCCCTGGATCTACTGGCTGACCGTGGTGCTGGTGAGCATCGTCGGCACGCAGATCACCGACATCCTGACCGACATGCTGGACGTCAGCCTCTACACCAGCACGGCGGTGTTCTCTGTGTTGCTGGTGGTGAATTTCCTGATCTGGTACCGGACCGAACGCAGCCTGTCGATCCGCGAAATCGTCACCCCGCGCCGGGAGCTGTTCTATTGGGCCACGGTGCTCTGCACCTTTGCCCTAGGCACCGCCGCCGGCGACCTGGCCACTGAAGCACTGGGCCTGGGCTTCACCGTCGGCGCAGTGATTTTCGGCGCGTTGATCGCGGCCACCCTGATCGCCTGGCGTCTGGGGGCCAACACCGTACTGACGTTCTGGATCGCCTACATCCTGACGCGCCCCTTCGGCGCGTCCCTCGGCGACCTGCTGACGCAGGCCAAGACCTACGGCGGCCTAGGCATGGGCGCGACCTGGACCAGCGCGATTTTCCTCTGCGTCATCGTCCTGCTGGTCACCGTCGCGCAGATCAGCGTCGGCAATCGCAAAGCCATCACTCAGTAAACCTTCAGACTTTCATCAAGGAATCATCATGCGCCAAATTCAAAACCTCATTCGTCACGTTGCCATCGTCTCGTCCATCTGCCTGCTGAGCATTGCTGCCGGCTGCTCGAAACCGGCGGACAAACCTGCTGCAAACGCCGCTGCAGGAGCCGTCAGCACACAAGGCCAGGCCGCCTCCAAACTGGGGGATCTGTCCGAGTTCCGCAACATCGCCGCCGACGTCGCTGCCCTGGTCGATAAAAACGATCTGCCCGGCGCCAAGGCCCGGATCAAGGATCTGGAAACCGCCTGGGACTCGGCCGAAGCCGGGATCAAACCCCGTGCCGCCGGCGACTGGCACATGCTGGACAAGGCCATCGACCGCTCGCTCGACACCTTGCGCGCCAGCGCCCCGCAGCAGAAAGACTGCAAGGCGCGGATGGACGAATTGCTCAAGGCCTTCGACTCGCTGAAGGGCAACGCCTGATCCGGGGCCGGACAAACCCTGGCACAGATGCTTCAATACAAGCGCGACGGCCCTGCCCGTCGCGCTATTTTTTTGGAGAGCGGGTCATGCGGATATTACTGGTCGAAGACGATCCGATGATCGGCGATGCCATCCAGGGCGCCCTCAACGACGCCAGCTACGCCACCGACTGGGTGAAGAACGGCCTCACCGCACTGGCCACGTTGGACACCCAGCATTACGACCTGGTGCTGCTGGACCTCGGCCTGCCCGGCAAGGACGGACTGGACGTGCTCGACAGCATTCGCGCTAGCAACAACCCGGTGCCGTTGCTGATCATCACCGCCCGGGACGGCCTCGACGATCGCCTGCGCGGCCTCGATGGCGGTGCTGACGATTACCTGCTCAAGCCCTTTGACATGGCCGAGTTACTGGCGCGGATGCGCGCAGTATTGCGGCGCAAGGGCGGGACTGCGTTGTCCTTGCTCGACAACGGCGTGGTGTCCCTCGATCTGGTCTCCAAACAAGCCTCAACCGCCGACAACCCGGACGTGCAGTTGTCCAGTCGCGAATTCGCCCTGTTGCAGGCCCTGTTGATCCGGCCTGGGGCAATCCTCTCGCGCAGTGAACTGGAAGACCGGCTCTATGGCTGGGGCAATGAAGTGGAAAGCAACGCGGTGGAGTTTCTGATTCACGCCCTGCGACGCAAACTCGGCAGTCACGTCATCAAGAACGTCAGGGGAATGGGATGGATGGTTTCAAAAGGCGCCTGAGGGATTCGGTGCAACTGCGGCTGTCGGTCACCCTGTCGCTGGCGATTCTGGTCGTTGCGCTGCTGGCCGCGGCGTTTGCGTTCGTTTCGGCGCTGGACGAAGCCCACGAAATGCAGGATGAAACCTTGCGTCAGGTGGCGGCCCTGTACGACCGCCAGCAAATGACCCTGCACTACCCCGCCGCTCAGGCCGTGGACGACGACAACGAAGAATCCAGGGTCATCGTGCAATACCTGGCCGACGGCAGCCAAGCGGACGGCAATGACGACGCCCTGCTGCCGCTGCCCTTCCCCACGACCCTGTCCGATGGCCTGTCGACCTTGAAGGTGACCGGCGAAGACTTTCGCGTGCTGGTCAGAACCACCGCCCGTGGCGAACGCATCGTCGTCGCCCAGGAAACCGGCGTGCGCGACAAGGAGGCCCGCGAAAGCGCCTGGCGCAGCCTGCTGCCGTTCCTGATTCTGTTTCCGGTGCTGTTGCTGGTGGTGGGCGATCTGGTGCGCAAGATGTTCCGCCCCATCGCCACGCTCTCGGCCGATATCGACCAGCGTGACGAACAGACCCTGCACCCGGTGGACGAAAGCCATGTGCCGAGCGAGATCCGGCCGTTTGTGGTGGCCATCAACCGCTTGCTCGGTCGCGTCGCCCAGTCCGTGGACAACCAGAGGCGTTTTGTCGCCGATGCTGCCCACGAACTGCGCTCGCCGATGACTGCCCTGTCCCTGCAAGCCGAACGACTGGCCGCCACGCAAATGCCGGCCGCCGCCCGCGAACGCCTGTTGCCGCTGTCCCGGGGCATAGAGCGCAGCCGAAACCTGATCGATCAATTGCTGAGCCTGGCTGCCGCGCAGTCGAGTTCAAATGCAGCGCCAACCAGCGTTTCAGTCCTGCACATTTACCGTCGGATTCTGGAAGACCTGCTGCCGCTGGCGGACCGCAAGAATATCGATATCGGCGTCAAGAGCAGCGAGGATGTGCAGGTCAGCATCAATGAAACCGACCTGCTGATCCTGATCCGCAACCTGGTGGACAACGCCATCCGCTACACCCCGCCCGGCGGGCGTATCGACCTCTCGGTCAAGCGCGAGCAAGCGGCGGTCGTCCTGCAAGTCAGCGACACCGGCCCCGGGATTGCCGTGGAAGAACAGGCGCGCGTCTTCGACCCGTTCTACCGCAGCCTGGGCACCGATGAGTCGGGCTCGGGGCTGGGGCTGTCCATCGTCAAGGCGATTGCCGATCGCACGGGGCTCAAGGTTGATCTGGAGTTTACCGACGTCATCGAGCGCAGCGGTCTGTGTGTCACCGTCAGAATCGAGCAGCCCTGAGCCGCATCCCGGCCTTACATTTCGACCTGCGTGCCCAGCTCGATCACCCGATTCAACGGCAACTTGAAGTACTTCAGGTTGCTGTTGGCATTCTTGAGCAGGAACGCGAACAGATACTCGCGCCACTTGGCCATGCCGATACGCTTGGTCGGGATGACCGTTTCACGACTGAGGAAGTACGTGGTGCGCATCGGGCTGAAATCCAGTTCGGCCAGGTGGCAAAGGCTCAGCGCCAGCGGCACGTCCGGCTCTTCGGTAAAACCGAAATGCAGGTTGACCCGGAAGAAGCCGTCGCCATAGGACTCGACTTCAAAGCGACGATCCACTGGCACTCGCGGGCTGTCTTCGGACACCACGGTCAACAGCACCACCTGCTCGTGCAGTACCTGGTTATGCAACAGGTTGTGCAGCAACGCGTGGGGAACCGCGTCGGCCCGCGCCGTCAGGAACACCGCCGTGCCCTGCACGCGATGAGGCGGTTGCGCCCGGATGCTGCTGATGAACAACGGCAGCGGCAACGCGGTTTCATCGAGCCGCTCGACGATGATCTTGCGCCCGCGCTTCCAGGTCGTCATCAGGATGAACAGGCCGATGCCGGCGATCACCGGGAACGCACCGCCCTGCAGGATTTTCGGCGCGTTGGCCGCGAAGTACAGGCTGTCAACCAACAGAAAACCGAACAGCATCGGGATCGCCAGCCAGCGCGGCGTCTTCCACAGCAACAACACCACGGCGGCGGACAGCAGCGTGGTAATCAACATGGTGCCCGTCACCGCCACGCCATAAGCGGCAGCCAGGGCGCTGGAGGATTCGAAACCGATCACCAGCAGCACCACACCGACCATCAACGCCCAGTTGACCGTGCCGATGTAGATCTGGCCCTGCTCCTGGCTTGAGGTGTGCTGGATGAACATGCGCGGAACGTAGCCCAGCTGGATGGCCTGGCGCGTCAGGGAGAACGCACCGGAAATCACCGCTTGCGAAGCAATGATCGTCGCCAGCGTCGACAGCGCGACCATCGGCAGCAGCGCCCATTCCGGGGCCAGCAGATAGAACGGGTTACGCACCGCTTCCGGGTTGCCGAGGATCAACGCGCCCTGACCAAAATAATTCAGGACCAGGCCGGGCAGGACCAGCATGAACCAGGCACGGGCAATCGGTTTGCGACCGAAATGGCCCATGTCGGCGTACAAGGCTTCCGCACCGGTCAGCGACAGGACAACCGCGCCGAGGATCGCCACGCCCATGCCCGGATGGGCCGTAAAGAAGCGCACCGCCCAGATCGGGTTCAGCGCCTGCAACACCTCGGGGCGCTGCAAAATGCCGTAGATCCCAAGCGCACCCAACACCACGAACCACAACACCATGACCGGGCCGAACAGGATGCCGATCCGCGCCGTGCCGTGTTTCTGGATCAGAAACAGCGCCACCAGCACCACCACCGACAGCGGTACCACCCAGTGCTCGATGCCGTCGAACGCCAGCTCCAGCCCTTCTACCGCGGAGAGCACCGAGATCGCCGGAGTGATCATGCTGTCGCCGTAGAACAGCGCCGCACCGAACAGACCGAGCAACACCAGCACCTTGCTCAAGTGCGGGTAAGGCGCCGACGCGCGACGGGCCAACGCCGTCAGCGCCATGATGCCGCCTTCACCCTGGTTGTTGGCCCGCAGGATGAACAGCACGTACTTGATCGAGACCACCCAGATCAACGACCAGAAAACCAGCGACAGAATGCCCAGCACACCGTCGTGATTGAGTTGCACGCCGTAGTGGCCGGAAAACACTTCTTTGAGGGTGTAGAGGGGGCTGGTGCCGATATCCCCGTAAACCACACCGACAGCGGCCACCAGCATGGCTGCGCCCGAGGTTTTGGTTGGGGAATTTTCGTTGGTTTTACTCAAGGGTCGCGGCTCTCGAACGGCGGGAAGTAGTGGCATGCCATCCTTGGGCAATACGCGGACCAGGGCCTTCAGAAATAAGAGGCTCAGGTGCGGTCAAAAAAACGCGGCCAGTATCGATGCGAACCCAATCCTCCACCGTAAAGAATGCGTAAAAAATCCACCTGACCCGAGCCGTCGCGCACGTTTTTAGAGTCGGCCGATTGTTATGGCTGATGGCATAATCGCCAGCAGTTCATGACAGGGGCGCATCAATGTCCGTTGAAAGCTACGACCTGCTCGCGATCTTTTCGGCGGTGGCGCAAGAGCGCAGCTTCACCCGTGCGGCGGCGATGCAAACTACCCTTCGAAGATTGATTGATAAACAGCATTAATTGGATAGCACTGATATCAGAATCACATAAGTCCGACGTTCGGCTTCCTGATCATGCACTCGCGACGCTGGCCCGCCGTCGAGCGGGCCAACGCCGATCCTCTCAACTTGCCCTCTGCCCTACCCACCGATGCCGATAGGCAAGCCCGGCCTGCAAGCCGAACGCGAGCACCACCGTCGCCGGCGCAGAAAAACTGCCGGAAACACCGCCCGTCCACATCAGCAACAACCCCAGTGCTGTGGCAGCGAACCACGCCATCAGGCCGACCGGGTTGAACGCCGGGCTGCGTTCAAGTGCACCCTCGTCATTGCTGCCATAGACAATCTGCGCCAATGCCACACCGACCCAGGCGACCACAAAAATGCCCTGATACGCCAATGCCTTGAGCAAGTAGGAAAACACGTCAGCGAGCATCAAGCCGTACACGATTACCCCGACCACCACTGCCCACAGCAGGTACGAACCGCGTATGCCGAAACGACCGAAGAATGCCTGCATGTTGAGGGTCGCCAGATAGTAGTTGGCGGTGTTGATCCGGGTTTGCGTGGCCCAGACGAACAGCAGGCCCCACAGCCCCATCAACTGAAGAATTGCCATTACCACAGAGACTTCGTTCAGCGCGCCTTCATGGGGAATACTGCTGACCAGATAGATGCCTGCCGCGCCGTTGAGCAGAAACGTCACGGCATAAAACGGCATGCCGAAGTTCCAGCGCCCATGATACTGAGCGTCCTGCGGCTTGCCGAAGCGGGCGTAGTCGAAGGTGAACAGCATCAGGATCCAGACGCCCATGTAGGCCACAAAGCAATCCCACCAGCCGAAGGTCGCAGGGGTTTCCGGGCCGAAATCGAGCCATTGCGGCTGGTAACCATAACGGCTGATCGACAGCCCGACCGCCACCAGCAAACCGCCCAGGTACACCGGCAACAACACGCCGTTGAGCTTGTCCAGCCAGTGCTGCACGCTACCCAGAATCATCGGCACGCTGTACAGCACCACCAGCAGGGCAGCCAGTGGATAGACCAGTTCCGGATACAGATGATTGAGCGCCACAGCGATCACCGACCCTTCGAACACGGCGTAGTAAATCGCCGTCGAAAAGAAAATCAGCGTGGCCAGGCATGCCCCGGTCCGGCCGAACAACACGCTTGAAAACAACGCGACCGACCATCCGCTGCGCATGGCGAAACGGCTGAGAATGCTGTTGACCAGCCCGTAACTGATCACCGACAGCACCATCCCGATCAGCGCATTGCGTGCGCCGAAAGACAAGGCCAGCGAAGCGCCGACCACGATGTAGAACATGGCGCTGCACACGGCCCACCAGGCCATGGTCAGAGACAGTCGGCCCATGCGGGCTTCGGCGGGAACAGGATGATGGGCCGGATCTTGCCCGGTTTGACTCGATTGCGATAAAGCAGCCATATGCGTGTACTCCAGAACCAGTCAAAGGTTGAAGCGCGGGCAGCCTTCACCGCACCGAAGTGCGGCGTTGGCCTGGCGTGTGGCAGGGCCCGCGCGGTGCGGCGGGCAGAGTCAGGAAGGGAAAAGCTTGCTCAGGCAGCTGAGTTTTTTCTTGTAGGAGCGCCGTGCGTCCAGGGCCTCGTCGAGACTGACCGCCACAAAGCGAGCCTTCTGGTTGGGCTGCATCTGGCCGATCAGATCCAGGTCGGCACTGATGACGGTGCCGATCATGGCGTAACCGCCACCCGATACGGCATCGCGATGCAGCACGATGGGTTCGAGGCCGGCAGGTACCTGAATCGATCCGATCGGGTAGCAGCTGTCAACGATGTTCGACGGATCGGAGCCAGCACCAAAGGGTTGCTCTCGCGGCTGGAAATCCAGCGCGCTGCCGCCCTTGAAGCGATAGCCGATGCGGTCAGCTTCCGATCCGACAGTCCACGGCTCGGCGAAAAAGCTCTTCGCTGCCGCGTCGGTCAGGCGATCGTAATAAAGCCCCGGCACCACGCGCAGCGTGATCTCCCCGCCCAGTGACTGGCGCAGCGCCATGGGCAGACTGGCCCCGGCACGCCCCTTGCCGCTGGCGTTGCCCACCGGCAATTCGTCTCCGGCGATCAAGCGGCGTCCGACAAAACCGCCCAACGCCCCGAGCGCATAAGTCGACCGACTGCCCAGCACCAGCGGCACGTCGATTCCGCCTGCCACCGCCAGATAAGCCCGGGCACCGGCCTTGGGAAAATCGAAACGCAGAACCTGGCCGGCCTTCACCGCGAACGCGGTGGCGTGATGCATTTCCACACCATCGAGTCGAGGCGCCATGTGCGCGCCACACACCGCGACCAGTGCGTCTTGCTGAAACGCCAGCTCAGGGCCCAGCAACGTACACTCCAGTGCGGCGCAATCCGCCGCGTTGCCGACCAGATGATTGGCCGCTCTCAGCGCATATTGATCGAGCGCGCCGGACGGCGGGATGCCGAGGTGGTAGTAACCTTCGCGACCCAGATCCTGAACCGACGTGGCGAGACCGGGTTTGAGTACCTTGATCATGCCAACACCTCCTGCAGCGACACGGGATAACCGACCGGGTCGGCGAGAAACGCATCCAGTGAAAACTCTACCGGCCGGATCCGTAAGTCGAACTGCCCGGCCTCCACCTCTGCAACGGCCTGGTCATACGCTGCACGATCCATTGGTTTGAACTGCACAATGTCGCCCGGACGGAAAAACACCATGTGGTCCTTCAGGTACGCCAGCGATTGTTGCGGGTCGTAGATGGGGGCCGGTGTGACACCGAACATCTGATAGCCACCGGCGCCACGCACCGAGTAGATACAACCGAAGCAGCCACCGTGCCCCAGTGTCAGCTTCGGCGTGTCGGTACGCGGACGCAGATACTTGGGCACCTGCAACTGACGTTCGCGTTCGACCATCTGGAACATGAAGGGCAAACCGGCGACAAACCCCACCATCGAGACAAACCATGGCGCACCGCTATGAGCCGCAATGAACGCATCGACATCCGCCAGACCATTGATGCGCGCGGCATATTCCAGATCCGTGGCGCTCGGGTCCTGGTGCCGGTCGCGAAAACGCATCAGCGTTTCGTGGGTCCAGGGATCGTTGTACAGCACCGGGATCTCGATGATCCGGGTCTGCAATGTGCGCTCGGCAACGGCTTCTGCCTCGGCGCCCTGCACCGCCTCGAGCAAGGTCTGCGGCGCAATGCGATCCGGATCGAAGCGGATCTGAAAGGATGCGTTGGCCAGACACACATCGAGTACGCCATCGAGTTTCAACCGCTCCACGGCGCGGGTGACCGCCATGCCCTTGAAAAACGCCTCGAGGGACATGCTTTCACTGACTTCGGCAAACAGATGCTCATCGGCACCAAAGCTGTAGCGGATCGGACGACTCATGCTTCACCCCCGCTGCGGCGTGCGGACAGCCAGTTTTCCAGCGTCCCGGTATGAAAGTCGGCAGTTTGCAACCACGGTTGTTGCAGCAGTTCAGCGTGCAGCGACAAGGTGCTGGCCATGCCCGTCAGCAAGGTTTGCGCCACCGCTGTCCGGGCACGCGCCAGGGCTGAGGAGCGATCCGGCCCATGCACAATGAGCTTGGCCAACAGCGAGTCATAGTACGGTGGCACCCGATAACCTTCATACAGGTGGGTGTCCACACGAACGCCTTCGCCTTGCGGCCAGACCAAGGACTCGACCAGACCGGGGCTGGGGAAAAAGTCCCGGGCCGGGTCTTCGGCATTCAAGCGCATTTGCAGGGCCGCGCCATTCAGGCGAATGTCACTCTGTTTCAGGCCCAGTGGTTCCCCACCGGCAATTCGCAACATCGTCTGCACCAGATCGATGCCGGTGACCAGTTCGGTGACCGGGTGCTCCACCTGGATTCGGGTGTTCATCTCGATAAAGAAGAACTCGCCGGTGACGTCGTCATACAGGTACTCCAGCGTGCCCGCCCCCTTGTAGCCGAGGGATTCGGTCAAGCGTGCGGCACTGGCGCAGAGTGCCTCCCGCTGCTGCGCGTTCAGTACGGGCGACGGTGCTTCTTCAAAAATTTTCTGACGCCGGCGCTGTAGCGAACACTCGCGCTCGAACAGGTGCACGGCGTTTTTCCCGTCGCCCAGAACCTGTACTTCGATGTGCCGGGCCTTGCCGATAAAGCGCTCCAGATACACCGCACCATTACCGAAAGCGGCCTGCGCCTCGCGCTGCGAACGGGGAAATTCTTCACTCAATTGCGCGGCATTTTCTGCCAGGCGAATACCCCGCCCGCCGCCACCGGCCGAGGCTTTGATCAGCAACGGGTAACCAACCGATTCCGCCGCCCGAAGCGCCGACTCGACATCAAACAGCTCGCCCGGCGAACCCGGCACCACTGGAACACCTGCCGCCTGAGCAGTACGCCGCGCTTCGGCCTTGTCGCCCATGCGCCGGATCGTGTCCGGGTCCGGCCCGACGAAAATCGCACCGCTGGCAATCACGGCTTCGGCAAACCCGGCGTTCTCGGACAGGAAACCATATCCAGGGTGAACCGCATTGGCGCCCGTCGCTTGCAGGGCACCCAGCAACGCCTCGATGCTCAGGTAGCTTTTATCGGCACGGGCCGGCCCCAGAAGATGCACTTCATCAGCCAGGCGTGCAGCCTGAGAGTCGATATCGGCCTCGCTGCACGCGGCAACGGTGGGAATGCCCAGGGCCTTGGCTGCACGGATAATCCGCACGGCGATTTCGCCACGGTTGGCGACCAGCAATTTACGAATGGGTTGAGTCATGTTCACGCCCTCACTCGCTATCAAGCGTAGCGACGACCTGACCCGGCTCCACCGGATCACCGTCTTCAACCTGAAAGGCACTGAGGCGCCCCGCCATCCCGGCGGTCAGTTCGGAAAACTGCTTCATGACTTCGATCAGGCCAATCACCGTGTCGGCGCTGACAGGATCGCCGACCTCGACGTAGTTCGCCGAATCCGGCGTGGCCTTTCGGTAGAAAGTCCCGGGTAACGGGGTGATGACAGAGTGTTCGGCCATGTCTGTTCCTCTTGGAATAGTTGTAGAAAGGCAGGCAAAAAATGTTTGAACCCCGGCGTCTGTGTGCCGAGTGTTTCGTTTTTATTCAGCGGGGTCGGCGCACCTCAATCCCGGCGGCATCGAGCGCATTGCGGGTAGCCTCGACCAGCGCCAAAGCCCCCGGCGTATCACTGTGCAGACAGATGGAGTCGAACTCGATCGGCAGATCCTCACCCTCGACGGTGCGCACCACGCCCTCCTGGCAAGCGCGCAGCACTCGGGCGGCGACAAATCCCGGATCGTAGGCGCGAACATTGCGGGTGAAGACGATGGAGCCGCTCAAGTCGTATTCGCGGTCTGCATAGAATTCGCGAACAACCGGTTGGCCGAGCTCTTTGGCGACACGCCAGATAACCGAATCCGGCATGCAATACAGCAACAGATCGGGTTCCAGCCGTTGCAGGTTTTCCACCAGCAGACGCGCTGCTTCTTCGTCCCGGGCCAGATGCATGTACAGCGCGCCGTGAGGCTTGATGTGTTGCAGCGCCGCGCCCTGCACCCGTGCCAGTTCTCGCAGTGCGCCCAGTTGATAAAGGATGTCGTCGACCAGTTCCTGAGCCGGTGCATTGATGTGTCGGCGCCCGAATCCCACCAGATCGCGAAAACCCGGATGCGCACCGATGCCGACCTTCAGACGCTTGGCCAGCTCGACGGTGCGACGCATGGTGCCGGGATCCCCGGCATGGAAACCGGTGGCGATGTTGGCGGAACTGATGAATGTCATCAGTTCGTCGTCGACACCATCGCCGATGGTCCACGGGCCGAAGCCTTCGCCCATGTCCGAGTTGAAATCTACTGCCTGCATAACCCTTGCTCCTGACGCTTGTGACTTCATGCAGGCCACGTTAAATTCCCGCCAACCCCTTGGGAAGATCTATTAACAGATAGGGTATCTTCTGAAAAACAGATACCTGAAAAACAGGAACACCCATGTCGTTGACCTTGCGTCAGGTTCGCTACTTCGTTGCCACCGCCGAGATCGGGCAGATATCCCAGGCAGCGATTCATTTGAATATTTCCCAGTCGGCGGTGACCACGGCGATCAAGGAACTGGAAGGCATGCTCGGCACGTTGCTGTTCCAGCGCTCGGCACAAGGCATGAGCCTGACGGATGCCGGTCGGCACTTCCTGAACCGCGCCTACGTGATTTTGCGCAGCGTCGACGACGCACTGAACAGCCCGCTACCCGACATCCGCGCCAGCGGCCTGATTCGCCTGGCCGCGAGCTACACGGTGATCGGCTATTTTCTGCCGCATCATCTGCAACGGCTGGAACACTGGCACCCGGACGTCGCCATCGAAGTCCACGAGCAGGAACGGCAGGCCATCGAACAGGGATTGCTGGAAGGCAAATTCGATATGGCGGTGGTGCTTACCGCGAACCTCACGCACCCCGACATCGTTTCGGAAACCCTGTTCAACTCCGAACGTCGTCTGTGGCTGCCCAGCCACCATCCACTCTGTGAGCGCTCGGCCGTCAGCCTCGCTGATGTCGCGCTGGAACCCTACATCCTGCTGACCGTGGATGAAGCTGAACAAAGTGCCATGCGCTATTGGGAAAACGCCCGCCAACAACCCAACGTGCGGGTGCGTACCAGTTCGGTAGAGGCCGTGCGCAGCATGGTCGCCAATGGTAGCGGCGTGGCAATTCTCTCGGACCTGGTGCACCGTCCCTGGTCACTGGAAGGCAAGCGCATCGAGACCCTGACCATCACCGACAAGGTGACCCCGATGAGCGTCGGCCTGGCCTGGCACCGCGAGCGCGAATTCAGCCCGGCGATGCAGGCTTTGCGCAATTACTTCCACGATGCGTTCCTGGCCCCGCAGCAACTTTCTGCGCGGCGCTGACGCACAGGATCAGGCAAGCATTCGATAGGAATGCACTAACGGAATGCTACTTCAGAGCGGGAAGATGACTGTCCGACAGATCCATCGAGTACGCTCCCATGCTTGTACAAGCCTACGGTGCCCACGCGGGCGACAAACCCCTTGAGCCTATCCAGATCAATCGCCGCGCCCCTGCGGCCCATGACGTCCAGATCGACATCGCCTTCTGCGGCATCTGCCATTCCGATCTGCACCAGGTGCGCTCCGAGTGGGCCGGCACGCAATTCCCTTGCGTACCAGGACACGAAATCGTCGGCCGCGTTTCAGCAGTCGGCGCCCATGTTTCCGAATACAAGGTCGGCGATCTGGTCGGTGTCGGTTGCATCGTCGACAGTTGCAAACACTGTGAAGACTGCGAAACCGGTCTTGAAAACTACTGCGACGGCATGATCGGCACCTACAACTTCCCGACGCCGGACGCCCTCGGCTGGACCCTCGGCGGCTACTCGCAAAACATCGTGGTGCATGAGCGTTACGTGCTGCGCATCCGCCACCCCGAAGCACAACTGGCCGCCGTCGCACCGCTGCTGTGCGCGGGCATCACCACTTATTCGCCGCTGCGTCAGTGGAACGCCGGGCCGGGCAAGAAAATCGGCGTGGTCGGCATCGGTGGCCTGGGCCACATGGGCATCAAACTGGCCCACGCGATGGGCGCGCACGTGGTGGCGTTCACCACGTCGGAATCCAAGCGCGAAGCAGCGAAAGCACTGGGCGCCGATGAAGTGGTGGTGTCGCGCAATCCGGAAGAAATGGCCGCGCACACCAAGAGCTTCGACTTCATCCTCAACACTGTCGCCGCCCCTCATGATCTCGATGCGTTCCTGGTCCTGCTCAAGCGCGACGGCGCACTGACACTTGTGGGCGCCCCCGCCTCGCCGCATCCATCACCGAACGTGTTCAACCTGATCATGAAGCGCCGCACCATCGCCGGCTCGATGATCGGCGGCATTCCCGAGACCCAGGAGATGCTGGATTTCTGTGCCGAACACGGCATCGTGTCGGACATCGAACTGATTCGCGCGGATCAGATCAACGAGTCCTATGAGCGGATGCTCAAGGGCGATGTGAAGTATCGGTTTGTGATTGATAACGCGACCTTGGCGGGCTGACAGGCACCTCTGGAGAGAGGCGTTGCGCCTGCCCGTTCGGACACGAACGCCTTTCTCCGCACCGCCCCGCCAACCGGGACTTCCCTTCATCAACGAGCCCTCCAGTCTGCGTGCCAGTACCCATCAATGGCCGGCACCCTCCATTACCTTCAACATCCCCCCATCCGCTCATTGATCTTTCCCCTCACACCAAGTAAAAAACCCTCTCCTTTTTTCCACCCTCGCAAGGAGCAGCGGATGCTCGAGCTATCCACGGATCGACTGGACCTGCGCACGATGGTCGAGTCCGACTGGCCGTTGTTTCTCAGGCTGCATTCCGAGCCGCAGACCATGCAGTACGTGTTCGGTGAGATTGCCGAGGAACAGGTTCGCCAAGGCTTCGAGCACCGGCTTCCGGCGTGGGGACCACAGTCGGAGCACTGGCTGTGCCTGGTGGTGACCGACAGGGCCAGCGGGCACGAGCTGGGCGTGACCGGTTTTCGCATTCTTTCGCCGGGGCATGCCGAGGTGGGTTGCCTGCTGTTGCCGGAGCATCAGGGCAAAGGCTTCGGCACCGAGTCGCGAAAAGCGATCATCGACTACGCTGCGGCCATCGGGCTGAACTCGCTGGAATCGACCGTGACCGACGGCAATATCGCGTCCTGCAAGGTGTTGGAAAAATGCGGCTTTGTGTTCGCACGTCGTGTGCCGCAGGCCTACCAGATCGGTGATCGGTGGTTCGACGATCTGATCTACCACTATCAAATCCGCTGAGCCTTTCGCTCAACGACTCGCCAAGGAGGCCTCTCGTCGTGAATCCCTATCAATGCCTGCCACCCCGCGCTTTCTGGCGTACGGCCGTCGCCGACAAGTCCGCACCGGACATCGGTGAACTGTGGACACCGCAATTCGAGATCGGCAACAAGGACGCCATCGTCACCGCCGGTTCCTGTTTCGCCCAGCACATCGGCCGCGCGCTGGTTGCGCGCGGCATGAACTGGCTGGACGCGGAACCCGCCCCGGACGCGTTGCCCGAGGCCGACTGGAAAGCCCACAACTACGGGGTGTTTTCGTTCCGCACCGGCAATCTTTATACCCCGGCGATGTTGTGCCAATGGCTTGAATGGGCGCTGGGCGTGAGCGCTCCGCCGGATGAGACCTGGGTTCATGACGGGCGCTTCTACGACCCGTTCCGCCCCGCCGTGGAGCCCGACGGTTTTGCCAGCGAGCAGGCCCTGTTCGAATCGCGCGAAGCCACCCTGGACGCCATTCGCGAAGCACTGCGCCACGCCAAAGTGTTTGTGTTCACCCTCGGTCTGACCGAAGCCTGGCAGCATCGCCAGACCGGTCTGGTCTATCCCGTTTGCCCCGGCACCGTGCGCGGCACCTTCGATCCGCAGCTCCACCGGTTCTGCAATTTCGGCTTTATGGACACCTATGGCGACATGGTCAGGGCGCTAGAATTGATGCGCTCGATCAACCCACAACTGCGCCTGTTGCTCACTGTTTCACCGGTGCCTTTGACCGCAACCGCCACGGGCCAGCATGTGCTGAGCTCGACGACCTATTCCAAATCGGTACTGCGTGCAGTCGCCGGGCAATTGTGTGAGGACCTGCCCGACGTCGACTATTTCCCGTCCTACGAAATCATCACCGGTACGCCGTTCAAGGGCGCGTTCTACCAGCCCAACCAGCGGGAAGTGACGCCAGAGGGTGTGGCGTTCGTGATGCAGCAATTCTTTGCCGGACTTGAAGCCGTCCAGTCGGTGCAGGCGCCGACCACTTCCACTAGTGTGTCCAGCGAGGATCTTGTCTGTGAAGACACCGTACTCGATTACTACGCCTAGGTTTCTGCTGCTGGGCGACTCCCATGCCGGCGTTATCGGCAAGGCGGCGCAGGCCCGTGAGATAGCTTTCGGCGGTGGTCCGCTGGGAACCGGTCGGGACTTTGCCGTCGATTTCTTCCAGTTGACCCGCCATGACGTGGCCTTTCGGGAGGCGGAAATGGATCGGCTGTACCGCCAGGCCCTCGCCACGCTGGAAGTGCCGCAACTGGCGAAGATCGGAGTGCCGCTGGTGAGCACAATCGGCCTGAGCCTGCACTACCTCGCCACCGCACCGAACTGGACCTGTTACCAGAATGCGCAGGGTGAGTTCGACGACGGTTTTCTCGCCGGGCCGTTGTTCGAGACGATCATCGACACCCTGTCCCGTCCCGCCCTGGCTTTCTATGAACAGGCCCTGGCGCTGAACCTCAAGGTGTTCGCCGTGCTCCCGCCGCAACGGGTGCCGGAGCTGTCCGACCCGCGCGTGTTCATGGCGGCGCAATCATTGCTGATCGAGCGCCTGCAAGGGATTGGCGTCGAGTTGATCGACGTGCGCGAGGCGGCGAACGATGAACAGGGTTTTCAGCATGAGGCGTTCTGCGAAGTGGATGATCCGCTGCACGGCAATCTGGCGTTCGGTGAGTTGATCGTCGAGCAGCTGATCCGGCGCGGCGTCTAGAAAAAGAGGGAGCGCATAGCTCCCTCCGATGTTTTCAAGCCTTGGGCTGCGTGCCGAGAATCGTCACCCGCTCGCCATATCGCGAATGCGGAAAATAGTCCCAGATCGCGTGGTGCTGGGTGCAGCGGTTGTCCCAGAACACCAGCGTGTTCGGCGCCCAGCGAACACGGCAACTGAGGGACGGCTCCCGGGCCACCAGGTCGAACAGCATGTTCAACAGCACCTGACTTTCGCCCCCGGACAACTGCACGATGTGCGACGTGAATCCGGAATTGACGAACAACGACTTGCGCCCGGTTTCCGGGTGACGAACCACCACCGGGTGTTCGGTCTTGGGCAGGTTGGCCGGCGCCTCATAACCTTTCCACGGAATTGCACCGTCGTGAATCGCGGTCAATTCGCCGAGAAACTGCTGCATCGTCGGCGAGAGCATTTCAATCGCCAGGTGCATGTTGGCGAACAGCGTATCGCCGCCCGTGCCGATGGCCGGGGTTTCCTTGACGTACAGCATCGAGCCCATGGACGGCGCCAGGTCGGCGGTGCCGTCGGTGTGCCAGGTTTCTCCGGCCACGTAACGCGATTGCGCATTGGCGCGAATCACCACCAGTTCCGGGTCATCGCCGTCGATGTCCTCCACCGGCAACGCCCGCAATTCGCCGAACAGCCGACCAAATGCCTTGTGCTCCTCGACCGTCAGATGCTGATCGCGAAACACCAGCACGTGGTTCTCCAGAAAGGCCCGGCGGACTTCCGCGAGCTGAGCGTCATCCAGCGGCTGCGAAAGATCGATGCCACCGATTTCCGCACCGATGATCGGCGTGATCCGGTCGACCGTGATGCGCTGATACGGCGCACGTTTTTCTGCGGCGATGCGCTCGATTGCCTTGAGTGCCAACTGATCCATGCTCTCTCACCTTTCTTATTGGAACGACACCGATGACTGCTCGCGCAGAGAACGCGGGCGCATGTCGATCCAGTGCTCATTGATGTAATCCAGACAGACCTGGCGTTCGCCACGCATCCCGGCCGCGTTCCAGCCGCTGGCCATCGGCTTGCCCGCCGGCCACAGGGAATACTGACCCTGAGCGTTGATCACCACATCGAATTGCAGCTGTGCGTCATTCATGTCGTTTCTCCTGTTGGATGGGACTGCAGGTGCCGGACCAGCCCTTCTGCGAGATGGTTGAACAGCACACGCCGTTGCTCGTCGGTCTGGGCACAGGCCCAGACGTAGACCCGCGCCGACGCTGCGCAAACCTGCGCATACGCATCCGCGTCTTCAGCCGCGAAGGCCCGGGACGAGATTTCAACATTGGCGGTGGCATGGGCCTGAGCGAACGCCGAGGCGCTGGCTTCGGTATTGAGTTGCGCGTAATACACCGCGTACGCCTCGGCATCGCCGAAGTGCTCGGCGATCATGGCGGTGTTGCTCGGCGCGAGGCCGTAAGTCATCGCACTGGCATGGGCTTGGGTGTACGCCGCGTCGTAGGCATAGGCCCGACGATACAGCGCCAGCAACACCGGTTTGAGGGTGGCCCGCCACTCGCCCTGACGCCCGGACAAACCGAGGGCCGCCCGTTGATGCAGGCTTTGCAATGCGAGCAGCGCTGGCCGGTGTTTCGGCAATGCCTCGCACAACATCGGCACGACAACATCGGCTTGCCAACGATGAATCAGACGAAGCGACTGTGGTTCATCAACCCTGTAAATCCCTTGAAGCAAGACTTCGGGCTGCTCTTCACACAGCACCTGCGCCAAGGTCGGCAACCACCGGGGCATAAAGATCGGCTCATTCATCTCGACGGCCCCTCCGTGCCAACGACCTCGGCCAGCAACCGCGCCCAACGACCCGCGACGATGCCGTAGTGGTCGGTGTCCAGTCGCTGCCAGCTCTGCAACTGCGGCAGCAAGGCCTGCCAGTTGCGTTGCAGGTCATTCATGTTCCAGGCGTTGCCCAACCCATAAGGGTTGGCGTGCCCCGCGATGAACATCTGCACCCGTGTGTTGCTCAGCGCTGGAGGCTGGAAGTCGACCATGCTGGCCATGTTATTGCGGCAGCACACCGTCAGCCGTTGCAAATAAGCCTGACGTTCCTCGGACATCCCCTGCCCTTCGACGTCAGGCCAGCGCTGGGCAAACTCACGCTGGAACACCTGCTCGATGGTCCGCTCGTCGATGCCGGCCAGTTCCGCACCGGCATCCGGAGCCGGCGGGTCAATCAGGTACAGCAGCGGTTGCCTGAATCCGTCAGCCTGGGCTTGCTGACACAGCGCCTGCGCCACCCAGGCACCAAACGACCAACCCGCCAGGCGCCAGGCGCAACCGTCCGGGAGGTGGGACTTGATTGCCTGCAGATACAACCGGGCCCGCTCGACAATGCTGATGTTCGGTAGCGCCGGTACACGCAACGCAGGGTCGGCAATCACGCACACCCCCAGATCAGCTGGCAGCGCCGAGACCAGTTCCCGATAGGCCTGAACATCGCCGCCCACCGGATGGATCAAATACAGCCATTCGCGACTGGCGCCGGCATGCCATTGATCGATCCGCACCGCGTCGTTCCAGCTGTGCGGCGCGTCATCTGAAGCCTCTGCCGTGGAATCTGCCACCAGCCCCAACACTTCGTTCAGGCTGACTTTGTGGCTGAACTGCGACAACTGAAATACCTCGCCGGTGGCCGCTTGCAGTTCATCGATCAGATCCAGCAAAGTCAGCGAATCCGCGCCCAGGTCGTACAGCGAGTCGTCGTCCTCCAGCTCGCTCACGCCGAGCCATTTGCACAGGCATTCACGCAGGCGCACGGAAAGATCCACGCCCTTCGGCACTGCGACCGGTACAGCAATAGCGCCATGGCGAACCGGATAGAAGCGTCGCGCGATGTCGATGCCGGTGGTGGAAACCAGCAATTGCGGCAACTGCGCCGTCATCGCCAGCTCAAACACCCGACAACCCTCTTCGGCCGACAAGCCGACCGTGAGATGCTCTTGATGCGCAGCGTCCCCGCCGTTGCTGGTCGTGGCCATGCCGATGTCACGCCAGATGTCCCAGTTGATCCCCAAGCGCAGGCAAGTATTGGACGTATCCGGACGGTAATGCGCGAAGCCGTCGAGCACGCCGCTGGCTGCCGAATAATCCAGATGCCCCGCGCCGCCGAACAGTGCCGACATCGACGAGCAGTACAGGACAAACCCCGGCGAAAGCTGTTCGATCAGGCTTTCGACCGCCAACATGCCACGGGTCTTGGTGGCCATCGCCTCGGCCATCTGACGGGCATCGCGGAGGCGAATCAGACTGCCCGCGCCGACACCCGCCGCGTGAATCACCCCGGCCAATTGACCGTAACGCCGGGCCAGGTGATCGAGAACCTGCGGCCAACGCGACAGATCCGCGATGTCCGCCTGAAGGCAGTCGATTCGCGAGGCGTAAGCCGCGAGGTCTTCAGGCAGTTCACCTTGACGGGAGAGCGACACTACACGCCGCCCAGGCGCTTGCAGCAGGTGTTCGCACAGGGTACGGCCGATACCGCCAGTACCGCCCAGCACCAGAAATGTGCCGTCGTCCGGCAACAGGCTGGAAGCCGTAATCGGGTTCGGCAATGGCTGAGCGATCAATCGTGGCTGCCACAGGTAACCGTCGCGCACTGCCATCCGCCGAGGCAACGCGGCCGGATCGCCAAGCAGCGCCGTCAGCTCTGCGGCCTGGGTATCAAGGTGCGGCGACGGCCAGTCCAGCCAGTGGCAACGCACCGGATATTCCTGAGGCACCACTTCGCTGATTCCGGCCAGCGCCCCCAGCTCGGGACGCCGGACTTCACCGTCCACCGGGCACGCCTGCCACGACATCAGCCACAGCCACAGTCGTGTCGTGCGCACGGTTTGCCCCCAGGCCTGCAACAGCGCACTGACCGTGTCCAGACAGGCCCACTGCGCCAGATCCAGCGATTGCTCGTTGACCGCGCCTGACACCGCCAGCGGCAAGGTGTGCAGCCAGTCGAGTTCGCCGGGTTCAGGCTCTAAGACCTCGGTGAGCAAACGGCCCAATGCTTCGGAATCCAGCGGATCAAGCTCGAAACGATTCGCGCCCAGTTGTTTGAAGCCATTGCCGGCGCGCACTTGAACTACGCGTCGATAAACAGCCCGCAGGTGCTCCAGCAATGTCGAGTTGGGCGCTTCATGGCTGCAAAGAATCACCGTTTCTCGATTGGCATGCGATGCCTTCGCGCTCAGGCGCTGGACACGCACCCACTGCCGCTGATGGAACCACTGCGCCAGCGGTTGCCGCTCGATTCCAGGCGAAACGGGGGCAACGACTTCGCCGGCGGGTTGAAACCGATAGGTCTGAAGATCGAACGACGCTGGCGGCAAATCCCAGGGCGGCGGTGCCGAGCGCTGTGGCCACTGGATATGGGCGCCTTCGTACCAAGCCTCCAGCAATGCCTGCGCTGAATGATCACGGGCGATCAGTTGTGCCCCCGACGTGGTGATTTCCTTGATTGTCGTTGGCTGCAAAGGAATTTCATCACCCGGCTGGCAAACCATCGCAAAGCGCCAGCGCAGTTGGCGGCGACCTGACTGCAAGTGCCGCAGCAATGTGGTCTGCTGTTCCGGATGCGTTTGCAGGTGTTCGCGGATCACCGCGATATCGCGCAGCAATTCGGATCGACTGTGGGCCGAGATCAACAGCAGAGGCAGCGTTTCCTCGGTCAAGTCCTGCGCCTTGGGTGCGGCGCCGACAATCACATGAGCGTTGGTGCCTCCGATCCCGAAACTGCTGACACCCGCCAGGCGCCGGCGCCCTTGCGGCCATGGTCGGGACGTGGTGGGCACGTAGAACGGCGAATGCTCCAGATCGATCTGCGGATTGATCCGGCCAAACCCGAGGTTCGGCGGCAGCACGCCATGGAACACCGCCAGACTGGCGCGAATCAGCCCGACCACCCCCGCTGCCGCACCCAGATGACCGATCTGGCTTTTCACCGAGGCCAGCGCACAGCTGCCGGCCGGCGCTTCGCCGAAGGCCTTGGTCAATGCCGCGACCTCGATGGGATCGCCCAGCAATGTCCCCGTGCCGTGTGCTTCGATGTAGCCGATGTCAGCGCCGGTCAATCCTGCACGGTTCAAGGCATCGCTGATGACCGCGCTCTGCCCGGCCACCGACGGCGCGGTGTAGCTCATCTTGGCCCGGCCATCGTTGTTCAACGCCGAGCCTTCGAGCAACGCGTAGATCCGGTCGCCATCCGCCCGCGCCCTGGCCAATGGCTTGAGCACCACCACGCCATAACCGCTGGCGCCGATGGTGCCGCTGGCGTCGTCGCTGAATGGACGGCACAGACCATCGGCGGAAAAGATGTGCTGCGAGCGATGACGATAACCATCGGTCAAGGTCGGGTCGATCAGCACGCCGGCGGCCAGCATCACGTCACTGTCGCCCTGGCGCAGCATTGAACTGGCCATGTGCACGGCGATCAGCGAGCTGCCGCAAGCCGCCTGCACACTCAGCGCCGGGCCGTTGAGGTCCAGGTGATACGCGGCTTTGGTCGCCAGAAAGTCCTTGTCGTGATGCAACGCCATCTGGAAGCCGTCCGGCAGGTCGCCTTCAGCGGTCTCGCGCAGCATCTGCTGGAAGTACGTGGTTTCGCCGCAACTGGCGATCAGGCCGATACGCGGACCATCCGCCGACGGGACGATGCCCGCGTGTTGCAGGGCCTGCACACAACCCATCAGCAGGTGCCGCTGTTGCGGATCCATCAGGCGCGCTTCCTGGCGGCTGATGCCGAAGTACTCGGGATCGAAATCGAGCATGCCGGCCAGTTGGCTGCGGGCGCCGACCAGACCTTCTTCGGCGGCAAAGCGTTCGATGCCCAGCTCGTTACCCTGCACCATCGCCCAGAACTCGGACAGGTTCTGCGCCCCGGCCACATTGACCGACATGCCGATGATTGCCATCGGCTGGTGACCTGCATCGGTTTGCCGGACGCGCTCCACTGCGGCCACCGAAGCCGTCGACAGATGCCCCGCCAGACGCCGTACCGTGACGTGCTCGAACAGGTCGGCCATCGTCACCTTGTGCGGCAGCTCTTCGGCGTAACGGCCATGCAAACGCATCAGCCCGAGGCTGGTGGCGCCGGCCTCGAAGAAGGACTGTTCCGGTTCGATGTCACGGCCAATGACTGTCTGGAACAGTTCGCTCAGTTGCCGCTCCAGCGCGGTCAATTGCACAACCGGTTGTGGCGTACTGCGACGCTCCAGCGCCTCGCCCACATTCGGCAAGGCCTTGCGATCGATCTTGCCGCTGGGGGTCCGTGGCCAGACCTCGATCCGCCGATATTCATCGATCCGCACATGGGCCGGCAGTCGTTGCGCGACCTGACGATCCAATTGCTGCGACGTCGCAGGCTCACCGTCGAGTTGCAGCCAGGCGATCAGGCGTGGCGGATCGGCCTGAACCGCCACCACCGCGTTGACCACTTCCGGCACCTGCATCAGCGCCGCCTCGATCTGCCCCAGCTCCAGACGATGGCCACTGAGTTTGATCTGCTGGTCGTCACGTCCCAGATAATGCAGGCAGCCTTGGGCATCGGCCCACGCCAGATCGCCGGTGCGATAGAACAAGCGGCCCTCTGGCAGCTCTACAAACCGCTTGGCATTCAGATCAGCATCAGCCAGATAGCATCGGGCAACCATCGGCCCGGCCACCAACAGATAGCCGCGACTGCCAATTGGCACCGGGCGATCATGCTCATCGACCAACAGCAACCGGGCATTGCCGACGGCGTGACCGATCGGTGCACGCAACGGCCAGTCACAGGATTGCGGAGGCAGACGCAAAGCGCTGACCACATGGGTTTCGGTCGGACCGTAGTGATTGAACAACGAAGCCTGCCGCATGCCGCCGAACCAGTTGCGCAGCGCGTCCGTGCAGAGCAGTTGCTCTCCGGCGGTGATCACTTCGCGCAATGCCGACGGGTAAATCCCTCGGGCCACAGCGGTTTGCGCCAGATGCTGCAGCGCCACGTACGGCAGAAACAACCGTTCGATCCGCGCCTCGACCATGTAATCCAGCAACGCCTCGGCATCCTGACGCCAGCGCGGCGTGATCAGGTGATAACAGCCGCCCCCGCACAGGGTGCTGAAAATCTCCTGAAACGACACATCGAACGACAGCATGGAGAACTGCAGGGTTACCGCTTTTGCCGGCAACTGCCCTTCCGTGCGCTGCCATTGCAGCAGGTTGCACAGGGTGCGTTCCGACACTTGCACACCTTTGGGCGTGCCGGTCGAGCCGGAGGTGAACAGCGTGTACAGCGGTCGCTCGCCGGCGTGGCGTGGACGCTCGAACGCTTCAGCACCGACGTGCAGATCGACCCGGTGAACGGCGAATCGTCCGTTATTGAGAGCATCGAGTGCGGCCGCCGTCGTGTCGCTGAACAGCACACAATGCGGTTGCGCCTGTTCCAGCACCTGACGCTGGATCGCCACCGGATAAGCGGGATCCAGCGGCACGGCGGTCAGATTGAGTTTGGCCAGGGCCAGCAGCGCGACGATGTGCTCGACCGAGGCATCGAGGAACAGCACGACATGCGGCGGCGCTTTTCCCTCCGGTAATGGATGACGCGTAATCAATCTTGCCGCCAGGGAATCGGCCAGCGCATTCAACTCGGCATAGCTGAAACGACGCAGGCCTTGCACCAACGCAACCGCATCCGGCGTGCAATGCACCTGATGCTCGAACCAGTCCGCAAGGGTGTTGAACGGCAGCTCGCCCTTCGGCCCTTCACTGGCCGGGGCCAGACCGTGTCGATAAGGCCCCAGCAGACTGTCGAGCGTCGCCGCCGGGCTTTCCAGCAACAGATCCAGACCACGGCGGAACAACGCATTCACCGTGCTCATCTGTCCGGCATCGAAATAGCTGCACTGATATTCCCACCAGCACTCCAGCTGCGAGCCGCTGCCCACCATCAACAAGGTCAGCGGACACTTGGCGTGCAGGTGTTCGTTGAACTCAAGGGTCGCGTGCAGGTTCGAGTCGGCCAGCGCGGCGTAATCGGTGTTTTCCAGCACGAACATGAAATCGAACAGCGCGGTACTCGAGGACAGCCGCAGATCTTCCACCAGATCCGCCAGCGCCACGTCCTGTAACGCCAGCACCTCGCGCACGGTGGCGGTCTGTTGATGCAGCTGTTCGCTCAGGGTCGCTGCGTGGTTTACGGCGGCGGGAATCAGCACGGTGTTGGCGAACATGCCGACGCTGTCCTCGAACTCCGCCAGAGGCCGGTTGGCCACCGGGCTGGCGATCCGGGCCCGCTCGCATCCGGTCAGGGCGTAAAGACTCCAGGCGAAGACACTGAACAGCACTTCGAAACGGGTCAGCCGCTGCTGCGTGCAGAACCGTTCAAGGGCTGCACTGCGCAACGCGCCCAGAGGTTCGCGGTGCAACCTAGCATCCGGGCTGACCGGGCGCATCAGCATCAACGCGGGCGATGGGTCTTCCCGATGACGGTGCAACTCGGCCAGGGCTCGCCGCTGGTCACGGTAATGCGGATCGACGCTCCACTGCCGCTGCCACTGACCAAACTCCAGCGTCGTCAAATGGGCTGCCGATTCAGGGCTTTCGCGACCTTGCACGATGTCGGCATAGAGCTGTTTCAGGTCATCGAACAGCAGGTTCACCGACCAGCCATCGACGATGATGTGATGCAGGTTCAGCAACAGCCGACAGCTGCCATCGGCGAACGGCAACAGCCACGCCTGAAAAAGGTTCGGCGTGGACAGGTCGAACGGTGTGCCAAACACCAATTCTGCAAAGGCCCGCCAGTTGTCTTCGGCGAAATGCCCGACGGCAAAAGTGCTACAGACCGAACCTTGCTCGGCGATTAACTGATCAAGACCCTCGGCCCCCGATGCGAATGCCGTGCGCAAACCAGGATGGCGCTTCACCAGACGGTTCACGGCCTCGCCCAGTGCCGCGACCTCGACACCTGCCGCCAGATGCAGAATCAGCGGCACGCTGTAAGCGGTCGAGGTCGGCGAACGTTGCTGCAACAACCAAAGGCGGCGCTGTTCAGCGGTCGCCGGCAAACGTGCAGCGCGACTGATCCCGGGCGCAGGTGGATAGATCGAATCGCCACGCTCACCCAGCAGTTGTCCGGCCAATGAGGCGAAAGACTCGTTTAGCAACATGTCGAGTGGGATCTCGCGCTGCCAACGGTTACGAATCGCCGAACGCAGGCGCATGGCCTTGAGCGAATCGCCGCCACTGCCCAGCCAGTCGTCCTGCGCACTCAGAGCGGGTTGGCCGAGCAGCGAACGGGCCTGACTCAGCAACCAGTCCAGCGTCGGTGAAGCGTTGTCGTTTTCCATGGCCACGGAAGCTGGATGCCACGGATTCAGCGGCTGCCCCAGCAAGCTGTCGCGATCGATCTTGCCATTGGCCGTCAGCGGCAGGCGCTCCAGCAGGAACAGTTGATGCGGTCGCATGTATGGCGCCAGTTGCGCCCGCAGATGGGCTTCGAAGGCGTGATAGTCCTGATCCCCGCGCGGCACGATGAACGCCAGCAGCTGATGATCTTCCGCCGCCAGACGCCGGGTGCAGACAAACACCTGCGCCACGCCCGGATGCTCCAGGATCCGTTGCTCCACCTCCCCCGGCTCGATGCGGAAACCACGAATCTTCACCTGACGGTCGACCCGTCCCAGGTACTCGATCAAGCCTTCGGCATTGCACCGCACCAGATCGCCGGTGCGGTAATGCACCTGCGCCCCCCCGTCGAGGTCGGGTAAACGGACGAACTGGCGAGCCGTTTCTTCGGGCCGGTTGCGATAGCCTCGGGCGACGCCGCTGCCACTCAGATACAGCTCGCCCACCTCTCCCACCGGCACCGGCCGTTGCTGTTCATCCAGCACCTGCACGCCGGTATCCGGCAGCGCTCGGCCAATGGGCGCCAGGTCACCGGTAAAGTCGCGGCTGATCGGCCAGCACAGCGCAAACGTGGTGCATTCGGTGGGGCCGTAGACGTTATGAATCCGGCACTGGCTCTCTGGATTGGCCCGATACCATGCCCGGACTGCAGCGGCGCTGATCTGCTCGCCACCGATCAACACCTGACGTGCGCTGGCAAAGCACGACGGCCACTCGGCAATCAAGGTATTGAACAACGACACCGTCATGAACAGGTTGTCGACCTGCGTCCGCTCCAGCACCTCGGCCAGTCGGCGCGCATCCAGCACGTCCTCGTCGGCGATCATCACACAGCAGCCGCCGTTGAGCAGCGGCGCCCACAGCTCGAAACTGCACGCATCGAATGCCGGGTTGGACAGGCAGGCGAAGCGGTCTGCAGGACGAATCTCGATATAGCCGTCGGTGTGCGCCAAACGCAACAAGCCGCGCTCGCCGACCTCAACCGCCTTCGGCGTGCCGGTGGTGCCCGAGGTGTAGAACAGGAACATCACCTCGGCGAACTCTGCGGCCAGCGCTTGCGGCGGAGTGTCCGGCTGATCGAGCAACGCCTCGACGCTGGACTGCCACAATGAAGGCGACCACTGAGGTTCTTCGTCCAGGGTAATCAGCCCCACACACGCCGCATCCGCCAGCATCAATTCCCGACGTTTGAGCGGACTCGCACGGTCCAGCGGCACAACCACGGCGCCGATCTTCAATGCACCGAGAATCGCCGCCAGCCATTGCCAGCAACGCGGCATGCACAACGCCAGCGACTGGCCGGGCTCGACGCCACGTGCCAGCAACCCTCGGGCAATGCGCTCGCTGGCGCTGGCCAGTTCGGCGTAAGTCAGGGTGACCGAGCCGTCGATGACAGCCGGAGCTTGCGGGTTGCGCTGCACTTGCTCGGCAAGGCGCGCGAGCAACGTCAGGTCATTGGATGCGCTCATCATTTCGCCTCCTGCGCGGAGAAGCGTTCCAGCTCCTGCCGGATGATCTGCGAGACCCGATGGATTTCCGCGCTTTCGAGCATGTCCCAGTGCCCGCCGCTGACCAGTTTCGCCAGATAGCCGCTACCCGCGCGGCGTCGCCAGAAACCGCGCAGTTCATGCAACTGATGACGGGGGAAATCTTCCCGGGCCTGAATCAGCACCACACGCTGGGCTTGCGGCGCACACTCATAGGCCGCCATGGCCAGACGGTTGTGGTTGTAGATGTGGAAATAGCGCTCGACTTGCGCATCTTCGATGCCGGGGTACATGCCGTTGAAGCGCACCAGTTTGTCGCGGAACTCGGCCATGTCCACGGTGCCGATCTGCTCGCGGAAACCCGGATCGTCACTGCCCTGAGTATCGAGCAACACCACCGTCACCTGACGATGCCCCGCCGCCGTCAGCAACCGAGCCATTTCATAAGCCACCAGGCCACCGAACGACAGCCCGGTGAGAATCAGCGGTTGTGTCGTCAGCGGTTCGATCAGGCGCAAGTAAGCCTCGGCCATCGCTTCAACCGTCGGTTCGGTGTCTTCTCCCGGATTCAGCCCCGGCGATTGCACCCCGTAAACGCCAGCCTCGTCCGGCAACACCTTGGCCAGCGACAGGTAACAGAACGCCGTGCCGCCCGCCGGGTGAATACACACCACATTGCTCTGCCCCGCGCCACGACGGAACTCGATCAGATTGCCCTGCGCCACTGCGGGGTTCGCCCCGACCCGCAGCCAGCCGCCCAGCGCTTCGATGGTCGGGTAGCTGAGCACCACGCGCACCGGCATTTCAACCGCGAACACCTGGCTGATTTCATGGGCCATCTTGATCGCGGCGATGGAGGTGCCGCCGACGTTGAAGAAGTTGTCGCGAATGCCGATCTGCGGCACCAGCAGCAGGCGTTTCCAGATCTGGTACAGCGTCAGTTCGATGTGATCGCGCGGGCTGCTCAGGTTGACCTGACGATTGACCATTTCCTCGTCCGCCAACGCTGTCAGGGCAGTCCGATCGACCTTGCCATTGGCGGTCAGCGGCAAGGCGTCGAGCCACAGATAACTGCCGGGGACCACCGCACGAGGCAGCGTCGTCGCCAGATAGGCCTGAACCGCCGCTTCATCCATCGGCTGGGTAACCACGCAACACGCCACCAGACGCTGGTCCTGCGCCGCGTCGCCGACCATCAACACCACGGCGCTGCGGATGCCGGGAAACGCTTCGAGCCGAGCTTCGATCTCGCCCAGCTCCAGACGCACACCGCGCAACTTGACCTGGAAGTCGTTGCGTCCGAGAAACTCCAGTTGGCCATCCGGTCGATATCGCGCCAGATCGCCGCTGCGATAGAGGCGATCGCCTGCCACGAACGGATTGTCGATAAAGCGCTCGGCACTGAGCTGCGCCAGCCCCAGATACCCTCGGGCCACGCCGACGCCACCGATGTGCAATTGCCCGGTGACACCCACCGGCACCGGCTCGTCGCGGTCATCGAGTACGTAAAAACGGTTGTTGGAAATCGGCCGGCCGATCGGCAGTTGCCGGGCCGGTACTTCGGCTCCGGGTTCAAGGGTCCAGATGCTGTTGATCACCGTGGTTTCGGTCGGGCCGTAGACGTTGTGCAGCCGCGCATGGGGCAGACGCTCCTGAAAACGCCGGGCCAGTGCTGGCGGCAGTTCACCGCCGCCGCTGAATACATCGGTCAGCGACGTACACAGACTGACCTCTTCGACTTCCAGAAACAGCTGCAACATCGCCGGCACGAACACCAGCGCCGTGACCTTCTGCTCGCGCACTTCGCGGGCCAGATACGCCGGTTCGTAATGCCCGCCGGGCCGCGCGATCACCAGCCGTCCGCCGGTTGCCAAAGGCCAGAACGTCTCCCACGCCGAGGCATCGAAACCGAACGGGATCTTGTGCAGCATCGCTCCCGCTTCGCCGCACACCTGCAAACACCACAGCAGCATGTTGCTTAAGCCACGATGGGCGACCATCGCGCCCTTGGGCAATCCGGTGGTGCCCGAGGTGTAGATCACATAGGCGAGATGGTCAGGGGTGACGCCGACATTGCGTGGGTCGAGATTGTCGGCGGGCAACGACGCCCAGCTCGCGGCATCTTTTTCGAGGTCGAGAATCGGCGCTTCCCAGGTCGAACCTTGCACAGCCTGACGCAAAATCCCGTGCGCCGAGCCGAGAGTCAGCAGCACCGCCGGCGTGCTGTCGCCGAGCATATGGCTCAGGCGTCCCAGTGGATAATCCGGATCCAGCGGCACATAGGCGCCACCGGCCTTGAGCACCGCCAGCAGCGCCACCGGCAACTCCAGCGAACGCTCGATGCACACCGCCACGCGCACATCCGGGCCGACGTCCAACGTGCGCAAATGCCGCGCCAGTCGGTTGGCCCGGGCATTCAACTCGGCGTAGCTCAGTGACTCGCCTTCAAAGACCACCGCGCAGGCCTGAGGATTGCTCGCGGTCTGCGCTTCAACAAGTTGATGCACGCATTGCGCCGGTTGCGTCAGCGGCATTGTGCGGTTGAAGTCGACCAGCACCCGCTGACGCTCCGCCTCGTTCATCAACGGCAAGGCATTGATCGGTTGCTTGGCATCAGCGGCGATCTGTTCGAGCAAGTGACGATAGTGCCCGCTCAGGCGTTCGATGGTCGCGACGTCATAGAGATCGGTGTTGTATTCCACCAGCAAGTCCAGCCGCCCTTCCCGCTCGACCCACTCGAACGCCAGATCGAACTTGGCCGTGGCGCTGCTGGTGCCGTACGGCCTCAATTCCAGATCAGGCATCTGCACGCCGCTGCCGGGGGTGTTCTGCAACACCAGCATCACCTGGAACAGCGGCGAATGACCGGGATCGCGCTGCGGATTGACGGCCTCTACCACGCGGTCGAACGGCACGTCCTGGTGGGCGTGAACGTCGAGCATCTGGCCACGCACGTCGCGCAGCAATTCGGCGAAGGTCTGCTGCGGATTCAGGCGCTGACGCAGCACCAGCGTGTTGACGAAGTGGCCGATCAGCGGCTCGACTTCCGCGCGGTTGCGGTTGGCGAATGGCGTGCCGATGCACAGATCCTGCTGGCCGCTGTGGCGCCACAACAACACTGCCAAGGCGCCCAGCAGCACGTTGAACAGCGTGCCCTGGGTCTGCCGGGCCAGCGCCGTGAGTTCGCGCAATGTGCCGCCAGCAACGGAGGAACTGAATGTGGCGCCGACATAACGCTGCACCAACGGGCGCGGCCGGTCGGCGGGCAGGGTCGACAAGAGCGGCGCGTCGTCCAGGTTGCGGCGCCAGTAATCGAGCTGAGCGTCCAGTGCCGCACCACCGACGCGCTGTTGCTGCCAGCAGGCGTAGTCGGCGTATTGCACTGGCAACGGCGCCAGGCTCGAGGCCTCACCACGCCGATAATCGCCGTACAGCGTGGCGACTTCATGCAGGATCACGCCCATCGACCAACCGTCGGCGATGATGTGATGCACGCTGTACAGCCACAGGTATTCATCGTCCGCCACACGCAACAAAGACGCGCGCAACAACGGCCCGGTGGCCAGATCGAACGGTGCCCGGGCGTCCTGTTCAACGGCGAATCGCACTGGTTGCTCGCGCTCATCGGCAGACAGCTGGCGCAGATCCGTCACCGACAACGATAGCGGCATCGACGGGTGCACAACCTGACGCGGCTCACCCTCGACGCTGCAAAACGTCGTTCGCAGGACTTCGTGGCGGGCAACCAGTTCGTTCAGTGCCCGCTCCAACTGCGCGACGTTCAACTGCCCTTTTAGCGTTACCGCCGTGGGTACGTTGTAGAACGGGTTGCCGGGCTCCAGTTGATCGAGAAACCACAGCTGCCGTTGCGAGAATGACAACGGCCAGTCCGTTTTCCCGTCGGCACGCCGGGGAATCACTGCGTCATCCTGGCCACCGAGCAAGGCAATCAGTTCCTGCTTGTGGAGCTTGAGCGCCGCTGTCAGTTCTTCGGTGAGAAACCCGCGCGGCGCCTTGCAGCGCAGCCTGTCACCGTCCACTTCGAGAGCCACGCCATGGCGAGCGAACAACGCCAGCAATTGATCGGCATTCATACTTCGAACTCCTCCATGTCTTCGTCGTCCAGGCTGGCGGTCACGGGCTCGATGGCAAACGCCTCGACCGGCGCACGATGTTGTTCATCGGCCGTGCGCAGGCCGCCGATCATCGAGTAGATCAACTCGTGGTTTGGCCCGAGGTCGAACAACGCCGTAAGTTGCTGTTCCTCGACCGAACCGATCCCGCACAGACCCAGGCCGTGCTCGACGGCGGTCATGCTCAACAGCTGCGCCATGGCACCGCTTTCGATGTGGCAGAAGTCGCGGCTGCGCTCGCCATACAGCGGGCGGATCGCGGCTATGTCGGCGATAAAGAACAGCGAGAACGCGGCGTTCTCGTACACCGGGCGATTGACGAAATAGTCGTAGGTGTCCGGGTCGAGCAGTCCGCTCTGGAGCGCCAGCAAACGATGCCGGCGGGGATCGTAGTAATACGCGCCACCGGGCACGCCGAGCACGCGATCCGGTTTGACGTAGAGGTACGCCTGAATCGGGTACAACCCGCCCGCCGAAGGGAACTGGTATTTCACCTCGCCGTCGAGTTGCCCCTGGGCCAGTGCCGCCAATACATGCGCGAAGGCTTGAGTGGCAATCGGCTGCTCGCCGAACTGGCGCACCGAGCGGTAATCACTCAAACGCCGGGCGAACGCCGGGTTATGCGGCAAGTCCAGTGCCACCTCCGGCAAGGCTTGAGCGAAGACACGGCGACCGCGTTGCTCAGCCTTGAACTGCGCCCGTTGCTGCGGATCTTCGATGATGTCCTGCGGGGTCTCCGGCGCCTGCTGGACGTTGCCGAGCAACTCCTGACGCGACCGGTTCTGGCGGTACATGCCCAGCAGGTGCAGCAACGTCGGCTGGGCCAACAGTTGCGCCACGTGCGGGCGGAACTGCAAGGCGCCGGACAGAGCGTTGCTGATCCTGACGATATCGATTGACGTTGCGCCGAGGTTCAGCAGATTGGCGTTGGCGGCAATGGATTCGCGCTTGAGCACGCCCTGCACGATTTCCACCAGCCGCTGTTCCTGCGGGCCCTCGACTTCCAGCGCCGGCCCTTGTTCCTCGATTTGCTCCGGTTCCGGCAGGCGCTTCTTGTCGACCTTGCCGTTGGAGGACAACGGCCAGGCGTCGACGAAGGTGAACGACGTCGGAATCATGTACGCCGGCAGCTTGTCCGTCAGGTAGTCGGTGAGGTCACTGGCCTGCAACGCCGGATCGGCCTTGAGCACATAACCCGCCAGACGCTTCTCGCCCAGTGTGCTGCCTAGAATCCGCACCACCGCGCTCTGCACGCCAGGATGGCGATTGAGCGCGGCTTCGATCTCGTCCAGCTCGATGCGATAACCCTGCACCTTGACCTGATTGTCTTCGCGACCAAGGAATTCGATGTTGCCGTCCGGTAGCAAGCGCCCCAGGTCGCCGGTGCGATACAGCCGTTCGCCGGTCAGTGGATGATTGAAGAAACTGCCCGCGCTGAGTTTCTCGTCACGCCAGTAACCCTTGGCCAGACCGATGCCGCCGATGTACAGCTGACCCGCAACCCAGGTCGGTCGCACTTGCAGCGCTTCATCCAGCACGTAGAAACGCTGATGGTCGAGGGCCTTGCCGTAGGGAATACTGCGCCAGGTCGGATCGACGTGCTGCACCGGATAATAGATCGACCAGATCGACGCTTCGGTGGCGCCGCCGAGACTGATCAACTGCAAATCCGGCTGCAACGCCCAGGCCCGCTCGGGCAGGGTCAACGGAATCCAGTCGCCCGACAACATCGCCACCCGCAGGTTGGCAGGCAGTGCGCCGCCCTCGCCCTCCACATACTCGACCAGCATGCCGAGCAGCGCCGGCACCGAGTTCCACAGGCTGACCTGATGACGCTTGATCAATTCGAGCCAATGCGCCGGATCAAGAGTCAGTTGCGGATCAAGGATGACCACCGCCGCGCCTACCGCCAGCGTGCCGAAGAAGTCATAGACCGACAGATCGAAACTCAGCGAGGAAATCGCCAATACGCGGTCGTTCGGGCCGACGGCAAAGCGCCGGTTGATGTCGAGCAGCGTGTTGACCGCACCGCGATGGTCGATCACCACGCCTTTCGGCTGACCGGTGGAGCCGGAGGTGTAGATCACGTAAGCGAGGTCGCTTTCTTTCACCTGCACCGGTTGCAGTGGCAATGCATCGTTTGAGACTGCATCGGTCACGGCAATGGGCGTGACCTGCGCCGGCCATTCGATTTTGTCGAGCAGCGCCGGTTGGGTCAGGGCCAGGCTCGCCTCGGCCCGCTCCAGAATATGCCGCAATCGTTCCGCTGGTTGGGTCGGTTCGATGGGCAGGTAAGCGCCGCCGGCATACAGAATCGCCAGGGTCGCCACCACCTGCTCCCAGCCGCGCTCCATCACCACCGCGACCAACCGGTTTGGCAGCACACCCTGCGCTTGCAGGCGGGCGCCGAGTTGTCGGGCCTCAAAGCGCAACTGGGCGTATGTCAGCTGCCGCGTGCCGATTACTGCCAGTGCGTCCGGCGTGGCGAGTGCCTGACGTTCGAACAGTTCGTGCATCAATGGCAGCGTTTGCTGATTGTCGACCGGTGCCGGCAACCGCGCCTGCGGCAGCAGTTGTGGCGTGTTGGCGCCCCAGGCTGCCGGCTCGCACAGGCTGTCGAGCAGCGTGTTATAGGCGACGAACATCTGCTCGATCATGCCTTGCGGGAACAGTTCGTCGATGCTGTCCCAGTTGAACAACAGCCGTCCTTCCAGCTCCAGCAAGGTGTGGTCGAGCCACACCTGCGGGGTCTGGGTGATGCTGTGCATGTGCTTGGCGTTCAACGCGTCGGCCAGGTTGAATTCGGCCAGTTCCGGCGCCGCTTCCGACAGCGTGCTGTTGAACACGATCGGCATCGCCGTCTGCTGCACGCCCCGGGCCTGGGACAATTCGCGCAGCACCCGCACACCGCTGACCACCGAATGATCGATGTCGCGCCACAGCTGCGCCTGCACGGCGCGGGCCTTGTCGGTGAAGCTCAGCGCCCCGTCGATGCCGACTTCCAGCAGCACCAGCGAGGTGAAGTCGCCGATGATTTCATCGACATCCGGGTGCAACGGCATGCGATTGAACAGCGGCAGGCTCAGGGTGAATCGCGGCGTGCGGCTCCACAGCGCCAGCACTTCGCTGAAGGCGGTCAGGAGCATCACCGACGGCGTCACCGCAAATTGCTTGGCCACGGCTTTGAGTTGTGCCCACTGCGCCGCCGACATGTCGCGGTCACGGCGGGTGAAGTGCGGGTTGGCAATGCTCTCGGGTTGGCGCACCAGCGGCAAGTCCGGCGCCGGGGCCAGAGTGGTCACCCGTTCGCGCCAGTAGCCCAGCGCCTGCTCGTAGCGGCGACCGTTGCGCAGTTGCTGTTCGGCCAATACGTAGTCGCGGAAAGTCAGGCCCGGTTCCGCCAGTTCCAGCGCCGGATCGACGTAGAACGCCATGAGTTCGCGGGCGAGAATCTGCGTGCTCGCCGCGTCGACGATCAGCGCATCGAGGCTGATGTGCAAATGGGTGATGCCGTCATCGAGCAACGACAGGCTGAACTCGAACAGCGGCCAGCGACTGGCGTCCAGCACCTGATGGGACTGGCGTTCGCGGGTTGCCTCCAGCGTGCGCTGCACCTCTTCGGCGGGCAATCCGCGCAGATCGCTGCGGGGCATGTGGTAGGTCGGCACCTGAGCCAGCACCTGTTGCGTGCCGTCGCTGAGGAAGATCACGCGCAGCATGTCGTGGCGCTGGATCATGCGGTTCAGCGCTAGCTCGAAACGTTCGGCGTCGAACTCTGGAATGCGCAGCTCTTCGTAGCCGTGAGCGCTGACACCACCGAGGCTGACCGTGGCCTCGCGGCCGAACCAGTACGCTTGCTGGATATCGGTCAGGGAGAACGGTTCATGTCGATTAGCGCGATCCGGCTCGATCTGGATGAACGCCGGTTCGATGCTCTGATCATCACGCGAGACCTGCGCCGCCAGATCCATCAATACGGGCGTTTGGAACAGACTGCTCAGGGACAGTTGCGCGCCCATCCGCTGGTTGATCGCGTAGATCATCCGCGTCGCCAGCAGCGAGTGGCCGCCGAGGTCGAAGAAGTTGTCGTGTATGCCCACCCGCTCGCACTTGAGCACTTCGGCCCAGATCTCGGCCATTTGCCGTTCGGTGTCGTTGCGCGGCGCCTCGTAGGTCGCCCCGGCGCTGCGCTCCGGTGCCGGCAGCGCCTGTCGGTCGAGCTTGCCATTGCGGGTCAGCGGTAATTGCGAAAGCCGGACCCAGGCACTCGGGATCATGTGTTCGGGCAACTGGCGTTGCAGTTCGGCACGGAGGAACTCGCTGGGCGCGGTGCCGACCACATAGGCCACCAGACGCTTGTCCCCGGCCACGTCTTCACGCAGCAGCACGGCGGCTTCCTGCACGCCGGGTTGCTGATGCAACAGACTGTCGATCTCACCGAGCTCGATGCGGAAGCCGCGCAATTTCACCTGTTGGTCGATGCGCCCCAGGTACTGCACGTTGCCGTCGGCCTGGAATTTCGCAAGGTCACCGCTGCGGTACATCCGCGCGCCCGGCTCGTCGCTGAACGGGTCCGGCAGGAAGCGTTCGGCGGTCAGGTCCGGGCGGTTCAGGTAACCCCGGGCCAGACAGGCGCCAGCAATGTACAACTCGCCCGCCACACCGACCGGCACCGGATTCAAATGTTCGTCCAGCACGTACAGCCGCGCGTTGGCGATAGGACGGCCAATGGGCGGCGCGTCCGGCCAGGACTCGGCCTCGTTGCAGTCGAGGCTGAACTGGCTGACCACATGGGTTTCGGTCGGCCCGTATTGGTTATGCAACTGCGCGCCGCCGAGCCCACGGACAAAACCGCGCAGCTCGTCATTGATTTGCAGGGCTTCACCGGCAGTGATGATTTCGCAACCACCGGCCGGAATCGGTGCATCTGCCTCGGTCAGGCCAGCGAGTTGCTGCAACACGGCGAATGGCAGGAACGCCCGCTGCACGCCTTCGGCCACCAGCGTCGGGCGCAGTGCTGCCAAGTCCTTGCGGCTGTCCTCGGTCATCAGCAGCAGGCTGCCGCCCTGGCAGAGCGTGCTGCAGATTTCCTGGAACGAAACGTCGAAGTTCAGCGAGGCGAATTGCAGCACGCGCTGCGGTGTCGTCACTTGATCGAGTTGCCAGTTGATCAGGTTGTCCAGCGCGCGGCGGTTGTGGGCGACGCCTTTCGGGCGGCCGGTGGAGCCGGAGGTGTAGAGCACGTAGCCGAGGTTTTCCGGGCTCACATTGACTTGCGGATCATCCGTCGGGTGCTGTGCCCATTGCGATGCATCAGTGTCCAGGCAGCAAATCTGCGCCTCGTTCACCGGCAGCCCGGCCATCAGGCTCGATTGCGTCAGCAGCATGGTCGGCGCGGCATCGCTGAACATGAACGCCAGACGTTCACTCGGATAAGCCGGATCGAATGGCACGTACGCCGCACCGGCCTTGAGGATCGCCAGCAGGCCGATGACCATTTGCGGCGAGCGCTCCAGGCACAGGCCGACGCGATGTTCGGGGCCGACGCCCTGTTCGGTCAGGTAATGCGCGAGACGGTTGGCGGCGCGATTCAGTTCGCCGTAACTCAGTTGCTCACGGTCGGCGAGCAGCGCCACGGCGTCGGGCGTTTGCCGGGCGAGGCTTTCGAAACGCGCCACGCAACCGGGCAGTGACGACGTATCCCGCGCGGTGCGGTTCCACTCATGGACGATCTGCTGATGTTGTTCGGCGCTCTGCAACTTGATCGCGGTTAGTGATTGCTCGCTGTCCTCGACCATCTGCGTCAGCACCCGGCGCAGGTACTCGCCAAACTGCTCGACGGTGCCGCGTTCGAACAGGCCAGAGGCGTATTCCAGACCACCGACAATCTGCCCGTCACGTTCATGGAGTGCCAATTGCAGATCGAACTTGGCCACGTGATGACTGCTCTCGACCGGCGTGACGTCCAGCCCGGTCAGCAGCAAATCGGAGTCCTGATCCTGCTCCCACGCAAACAGC
This sequence comes from Pseudomonas sp. stari2, assembly GCF_040760005.1. NCBI lineage: Bacteria > Pseudomonadati > Pseudomonadota > Gammaproteobacteria > Pseudomonadales > Pseudomonadaceae > Pseudomonas > Pseudomonas sp. Stari2. Next base: position 2,887,068 of record NZ_CP099760.1, on the reverse strand, counting down.
ACCTGGAACAGCGGACTGTGGGCCAGACTGCGCGGCGGATTGAGCAACTCCACCACTTGCTCGAACGGCAGGTCTTGATGCTCCTGAGCCCCCAGTGCGACTCTGCGCGCCTGTTGCAGCCATTGCGCTACTGACGGCGTACCCGATCGGGTCATGCGCAGGGCCAGGGTGTTGACGAAGAAGCCGATCAGCCCTTCCAGTTCCTGCTGCGGACGGTTGGCCGATGGCACGCCGATCACCACATCGTCCTGCCCCGACAGGCGCGACAACAGCAGCGAAAAACCGGCCAGCAAGGTCATGAACAGTGTGGTGCCTTGTTGCATGCCTAGGGCTTTCAGGCGCGTGGTCAAGGCTTCGTCGAAGAACAGCGGGACAAAGCCGCCGAGGTAGTCCTGCACGGGTGGACGCTTGTGATCGGTCGGCAACTCCAGCAGCACCGGCGCGCCCGTCAGGGTTTCGCGCCAGTAACGGCTTTGCTGCTCCAGCACGTCGCCGGTCAGCCATTGTTTCTGCCACACGGCGTAATCCACATACTGCACGGGCAACGGCGGCAGCGGATCGTCGCGATCCTGCAACGCCGCTTCGTACAGTTGCCCCAGTTCCCGGGTGAGCACGCCCATCGACCAGCCGTCGGAGATGATGTGGTGCTGGGTCAGCATCAGCACATGGTCGTCCGGCGCCAAGCGCACCAGGCATACGCGCATCAGCGGGCCACGGCTCAGGTCGAACGGCCGGGCGCCCTCCTCGTCGATCAATCGGGTGAGACGCTCTTGAGCATCGGGCCCTTGCAGATCGGTGACGGTCAGTCGAAGGCTGTGCGCGGGCGGTGAAACCTGCTGCCGCCCTTCCCCTTCAACGGCAATGAAAGTGGTGCGCAGCGCAGCATGGCGCGCCACCAGTTGATTGAAGCTGCGTTCGAGCGCCGGCACATCCAGCGAACCCCGCAAGCGCAGGTTCAGCGGCATGTGATACGCCGCGTTGCCACCCTCCATTTGTGCCAGAAACCAGAGGCGCTGCTGGGCAGACGACAACGTTTGCGCGCCCGAGCGTTCAAGGGCCGTAATCGCCGGACGAGCCGCCACCTGACTGGCTTGCAGCCGTTCGGCGAACAGTTTCAGAACGGGTGCGGCAAACAGCGTCGAAGGCGCAACTTCCAGCCCCAGCGTATGGCGAACCTGCGCCAACACCCGCATCACCAGCAACGAGTGACCGCCGAGAGCAAAGAACTGATCCTCACGCCCCACTCGCTCGACGCCGAGCACTTCGGCCCAGATCGCGGCGAGCGTGGTTTCCAGCGTTCCCTGCGGCGCCTGGTATTCCTGCTGATCGAACGCCTCGACGTCCGGCGCCGGCAAACCGGGCCGATCAACCTTGCCGTTGGCGGTCAACGGCAACGCGTCGAGACGCACGAATGCAGTCGGCACCATGTAATCCGGCAGGCTGGTTTGCAGCTGTTCACGCAGGAAACGCGGACTCAGCGTTGTGCCCGGTTTTTCGCAGTAGTACGCGACCAGTCGAGGTTCACCGAGACCGTCCTGACGCAGCAACACCACGCTTTCACGCACGCCTGCAATGTCCGCCAGCCGGGTTTCGATTTCCCCCAGTTCCAGACGCAGCCCGCGCAACTTGGCCTGGGAATCGTTGCGGCCGAGGAATTCCAGTTGGCCGTCAGCTCGGTAACGCGCCAGATCTCCGGTTCGATACAAGCGTTCGCCCGCCACGAACGGGTTGTCGATGAAGCGCTCGGCAGTGAGTTGCGGCAGGTTCAGATAACCCCGCGCCACGCCGACGCCACCGATGTACAACTCGCCCGCGCCCCCCTCGGCAACGGGCTCGCCTTGTTCGTCGAGCAGGTAAATCCGGGTATTGGGCAGTGCCCGGCCGATGGGCAGCACAGTGTCGACCTGACTGCTTTCGGTGAACTCGAAACAGGTGCTGTCGATGCTCGCTTCGGTCACGCCATAGGCCTGGACGATCTGCACTCGCTCACCGCAAAGCCTGCGCAATTGCCGTGCGCTGTGGGCAGTCCAGATGTCCGAGCCGCAGACCACGGTGCGCAGGAACGACAAGTCGTGGCCGGTATCTTCGGCCCAGGCCAGCAAGGGATTGAGCAGCGCCGGGACGAAGTCGGCAAAACCGATCTGCGCTTCGCGCATCAAGCGATACAGGGCCGGCGGGTCCATCAAGGTGTCGCGGGGGCACAGCACGAGCGTGCCGCCAAAACCCAGCGCACGAATCAGGTCGGCGCTGAACACGTCGAAGGAAAACCCGGCCATTTGCAGGTGATTGAGCGGCTCGCCCAGCGCATAGAGTTGCGCCCAGGCGGCGCTTACGGCGATCAACCCGCGATGCTCGACCATCACGCCTTTCGGGGTGCCGGTCGAGCCGGAGGTGTAGATCACGTAGGCCAGGTGTCGAGGTGTCAGGCCTGTCACGTGGGGATCAGGATTCTCGGGTGACTGTGAAGCCCAATGGGTGGAATCGCCCAGATCGAGCACCGTCGGCGCCATGGCCGATTGCTCGAGCGCAGCCAACAAAACATGCCGCGCCTGACCGTGGGTCAGCACCACCGGCGGTGCGCTGTCGGCCAGCATGTGCGCCAGCCGCGCCTGCGGATACGCCGGGTCCAGCGGCACATAGGCACCCCCGGCCTTGAGCACCGCGAGCACACCCACCAGCATCTCCAGCGAACGCTCAAGACAAATCCCCACCCGCACGTCCGGCCCGACGCCGAGGCTGCACAGGTGATGGGCCAGGCGGTTGGCGCGGATATTGAGATTGCGGTAGCTGAGCGCCTCTGCTTGCCAACGGACGGCAATGGCCTCGGGGTTGCGCAGCACCTGCGCTTCGAACAGACCGTGCACGCACAGATCGGTGTCGAACGGAATCGAGGATGAAACGTCGGGCTGCGCGGGATTCGTCCCACGCAAGGAAGTGTTGTCGAGCATCGGAGGCTACCGTCCATGACTGCATTATTTTTGTGATCAGGCAGAGACAGCACACGCCCCGCCAGTCAGGCCCCGGCAGCAAGTACCGGTTCGGTCATTCGAATTCAGGAAGATGGCGCGGCACGCGCATGCAGACTCGCGTCGCACGCGGGCACACACAGGAAGCCGGGGGGAGAAAGGCTGGCGAAGAACACCGCGGCGCGGTCCGCGCAGGCAGCTGGGGAGATGACTGAATCGTTGACGACGTCCGTCGCCCTGCTCATTGCATCGTCGATTGCAAACCGCGTGATCAATTGAAACCTCGACTTCCATTTGAGGGTCAACGACGAGGAACAACCTGCGCGGTGGGTGACAGCGCCAGGGTGGTCCCGATCGGCTGCGACTGCCGGGTCTGTAGACACACGGCAATCTTCTGGCGCCGGGTTTGTGACCCGAAGCGCCGCCGGATAATAACCACGTTTTTTGCTGGAGAGGCAAACAAAATGTAGGAAAAGTGCGAAATAAATATCGGTTGTTTCCTACGCCATCGGAATGATGGCCAAGCGACCGGGTTGTCATAAATGCGCCCGCGCAAACCTGCCCGTCCTTCAGGCATCCACTGCCGGAAAACCACGCCAAGACCCCGGCCTGACAGCCAGGCAGTCGTCACTTCAATCACATCATTCACACATCGCTAACAAGCGCTAACAACGCATAACTGGCAGTCGATCAGGTCCTGGGGGCAGGATTGACGCTCACCGCTGAACGTCAGGCAACCTGCAGACATCATGGGTTGTCGCGGTCGGTCGAACGATGGTTTTGCGAGGGATCCGATCATGGCTGAAGGTTATCGCCAACATTGCCTGTGCGAGGCTGACCGACTCGGCAACGACGAACTGTATGCCTTGGTCACGGGCGCCGTCAGGCATGACAGGGCTGAATCCCAGCAACTGTTCGCGACGGTGACACCGTTGCTCATCGCCTATTTCGAAGGCCAGGTACAGGCCGGAAGGATCAGTCGCGAGGACACCGGCCGCCTCGTCCAGCAAGCCTTCAAGACCCTGTATCTCGAGCAGGCCCGGCATGACCCCGGCTTTCCGTTTCGGGCATGGCTCATCGAGATTGCACGATCCACGTTGCTCGACAACCTGGGCCATCGGGGCATCACAGCGCCGGACCACCCCACGCCGCTAGCGGGTGCGTCTGCCGCAGAACGTCACGACACCCCACGCTCAGCCTGCATCGATCTTTCGACGCAGTGAAATCTTCACCAGAGAATGCCCATGATCAACATCGAAAAAACGCTCTACACCGCACAGACCTGCACCACAGGAGGCCGTGAGGGGACCGCACGCAGTCACGATAGTCGACTTGATCTCAGGCTATCTCCACCGGGCGCACCGGGGACGGGAACCAATCCCGAGCAGTTGTTCGCGGTGTGCTGGTCGGCTTGTTTTCTCGGTTCCCTGCGCCATGCCTGCAACGCACGCAGGATCGGCTTCCCGGCGAACGCCGGGGTGGAGGCTCAAGTCGATCTCGTACACGCAGAACACGGGTTCTTCCTGCAGGCCCGCCTGGCCGTGTCGTTGCCGGAGATCGAGCCGGAAGTGGCGCTCCAGCTGATCGAAGCGGCGCACCAGAATTGCCCCTACTCCAAGGCCACGCGCAGCAACATCAACGTCAGCATCACCCTCGCCTGATCCCCCATCTGCCGCTCCCGAACGGCCAAACGCCGACACGCCAAACACGCCTGCCGCCATGCAGCGACACCATGGTGCAATAGAGGGCTCCCAAGGCTTTTGATGTGATGGCGGCAAACCGACAAAAGCCAGGAGTAGCGCATGAAAAAGCTGACGACCGCCGCCGGCGCACCAGTGGTGGATAACAACAACTCGCAGACCGCCGGCCCGCGAGGCCCGGTGCTGTTGCAAGACGTATGGCTGCTGGAAAAGCTGGCGCATTTCGATCGTGAGGTCATTCCCGAACGGCGCATGCACGCCAAGGGTTCGGGAGCATTCGGCACCTTCACCGTCACCCGTGACATCAGCCGCTATACCAAGGCCAGACTGTTTTCCAGCGTGGGCAAAACCACCGATATCTTCGTCCGGTTTTCCACCGTGGCCGGCGAGCGTGGTGCCGCCGATGCCGAACGTGACATTCGCGGGTTTGCCATCAAGTTCTATACCGAGCAAGGCAACTGGGATCTGGTGGGCAACAACACGCCGGTGTTCTTTCTGCGCGATCCACTGAAATTCCCCGACCTCAACCATGCGGTCAAACGCGATCCGCGCACCAACCTACGCAGCGCCCGCAACAACTGGGATTTCTGGACGCTGCTGCCCGAGGCGCTGCATCAGGTGACGATTGTCATGAGTGATCGCGGGTTGCCGCGCACCTACCGCCACATGCACGGCTTCGGCAGCCATACGTTCAGTTTCATCAGCCCGACGAACGAGCGATTCTGGGTGAAATTCACCTGGAAGACCGAGCAAGGCATCGAGAACCTGACCGATCAGCAAGCCGCGACACTGATCGGCGATCATCGCGAAAGTGCCCAGCGCGATCTGTACACCAGCATCGAGGAAGGCCGCTTCCCGCAATGGAAGCTCTACGTGCAAGTGATGCCGGAGCTGGACGCCGAGACGTACCCGATCAATCCCTTCGACCTGACCAAGGTCTGGCCCCACAAGGATTACCCGTTGATCGAAGTCGGTGTACTCGAACTCAACCGCAACCCCGACAACTACTTCGCCGACGTCGAACAGGCAGCCTTCAACCCGGCCAACGTCGTGCCCGGCATCGGTTTCTCACCGGACAAGATGCTCCAGGCCCGCCTGTTCTCCTACGGCGATGCACAGCGCTATCGCGTGGGCGTCAATCATCATCAGATCCCGGTGAACGCCCCACGCTGCCCGGTCAACAGCTATCACCGGGACGGCCAGATGCGCACTGATTCGAATGCAGGCAGCACCCCCGGCTACGAACCCAACAGCCATGGCCAATGGGTCGAACAACCGGATTTCAGCGAGCCACCGCTGGCCCTCAAAGGCAGCGCGGGGCACTGGGATCACCGGGAGGACGACGACTGTTTTTCGCAACCCGGCGCGCTGTTCCGGGCCATGACCATGGCCCAGAAACAGGCCCTGTTCGATAACACCGCGCGCTCGATTCATGGTGCCAGCGCAGCGTCGAAACAACGACACATCGACCACTGCACCCGGGCAGATCCGGCGTATGGCGCAGGGATTGCGCACGCCATTGAGGCACTGGGCTGATCTGCAATGACGGAGCCGAAACAACAACGCCCGGATTAACCGGGCGTTGTTGCTTGTACGGGTCAGTCAGGCAATGATTCGCGGCTGAAGGCCTGCACCTCCTGCACCAGACCGCGAGCCGCCATTTCCACCAATTGCCGGCCCTTTTCCGGTGAAGCCTGGGCCGGGTCCGAGCCCATGCGGCCATCGGGGTGACGGGCACGGAAGTCCGCGGCTTCGCGGATCGGGCCCCAGTTGGCGATCTGCGGCGAATAAACGGCCGACTTGATGGAATCGGGATAGGCCCACTGGGTCACGGCGATTTCCGAAGGCGTTGCATGAATGCCGTGGCCGGTCGGGAACTGGTCACGCGCCAGCTCGTTCACCCCTTCCAGATCCCACCAGTTGCAGAGTTTCAGGGCGAACCCGGCCTTGCGCCGGGCAAAACTCGCCTCGGCGTACAGCTCCGAAAACGCCGCTTCGATCGAGGCGATGTTGCCGCCGTGGCCATTGAGGAAAAAGATCTTTTCAAAGCCGTGGGCGGCCAGCGAACGGGTCCAGTCCACGATGGCGGCGATGAAGGTCGAAGGCCTGAGCGAAATGGTGCCGGGGAAACCGAGGTGATGTTGCGCCATGCCGATATTGAAAGTCGGGGCGATCAGGATGTCTGCACTTTTCTGCGCTTCATGGGCGATGATCTCCGGGCACATCCAGTCGGTGCCCAGCAGGCCGGTCGGCCCGTGCTGCTCGTTGGAGCCAATCGGGATGACGATGGTGCGGCTGCGTTCGAGGAATTGGGCGATTTCGGACCAGGTCGATAGGTATAAAAGCATCAGGATTCTCACTCTTCGAAGGTTCCTCGCGGAACGAGGGTTGGCGTTCAATGCACCTGCAACAGCAGCGTCATTGATAACACCCGCCTCCCTTCGACGACAGAATACAAAGGTATCGGAATCGGCAGAACGCTCTAATCGCGAACGAGAAACTCACGGGGCGATTCACCCATCACCCGTCTGAACATCGCACTGAAGGCACTCTGGCTGGCATAGCCCAGGTCCCGGGCAATAACGCCGACGGACTGCCCTTTGTCGAGCCGGTCGATGGCGGTCGCCAGCCGCACCTGTTGCAGCCAGTGGCGGAAATTCAGGCCGGTTTCATTGACGAACAGGCGTATCAGCGTACGGGAGCTGGCGCCAACCCGGTCTGCCCAATAGCCGATCGAATGGTCTTGTCCGGGGTCCTGCAGAATCGCCTCACACACCGTGACCAGTCGCCTGTCGACCGGCCACGGCACTTCGATCGGCAACGTCCGCGCCGCCTGCAGTTCACTGAGTATCAACGCCACGATGTGCGCGTTGCGCCCTTCCTGCGGGTATTCGATCGGCTGGTCGGCCAAGGCCAGAATCAACTCGCGCAGCAGTCCGGGGATCTCCAGCACTTTGCAGTGATGGCCCAGCCCGGCGCAGACCTGCGGCTCGATGTAGATCGAGCGCATCTTGACTGCGCTCAGCATCAACTGATCGTGGATCATTCCGGGCGGAATCCACAGCGCCCGCTTCGGCGGCAGGATCCACAACCCGCGTTCGGTGGCCACCCGCATCACGCCGTTCGAGGCATACAGCAACTGCCCGTGCCGATGCACGTGCGGTTCGTTGTATTCGCCGGTGGCCTGATCGCGCACCAGCACGGTCATCACCCGTGGCACATCCTGATAGTCGGGATAACGTTCGCTGCGCGGCGCGGGCTCAAGCCTGGCGACGACCTTGCGCACCTCTTGTTTCATCGCGTGGAGTCTCCTGAAAACAGCCCTTGATCGTCGTAAGGCCACGATTGTCACTTTGACGACAAATCCTGGCATTTGCCATGGCCGGCCCATTGTTAGCCTTGCGCTCATTGTTCATCAATGAGGCTTTTCCCATGGCAATCACCCGCAATCTCTCCAGCAGCCAGCAGGCCATTACGGCGGTGATCGGCCTGCTGATCCTGTCCATCGCCCTGCGGCCGCCGATCATTTCGGTGGGGCCGATACTGCTGTTGATCCAGCAGCACTTTCAGTTGAGCTACACCCAGGCCGCGCTGCTGACCTCGATCCCCGACATCTGCATGGGCGTGTTCGCGCTGGTGGTTCCGAGCCTGGCCAGGCGCTTCGGGATCGATCGCAGTGTGGTTGTCGCACTGACGCTGTTGGGGGCCTCGACCTTGCTGCGGGCGCTCTCGCCGAATGCATTTTTCCTGCTCGGCAGTACGTTCTTTGCCAGTGTCGGCATTGCGGTTGCCGGTGCAATGACCGGTGCGTGGATCAAGACTCACTTTGCGCAACGGCCGGCACTGTTCATGGGCATCTATGCCGGCGGACTGAGCTTGGGCGCGACCCTCGCGGCAGTGTGCAGCGCGCCGATTGCCGAGCTGGCAAAAGACTGGCGGGTCGGCGCCGGTATCTGGAGCGTGCTGTGTGTCACCGCCATCGCCAGTTGGGTGTGGATGGCGCGGCGTTTTGCGACCCCGGCGCCAGTGGTGAAATCGCCGTCGCACCAGCGCAAGCGCCTGCCGTGGGGCAATCCGCAGGCGTGGTTGATCGCGTTGAATTTCGGTGCCGGTCAATTCGTGGTCTACGCCCTCTTCGCCTGGATGGCGCCAGCGTCGGTGGAAGCGGCCACGTCGAGTGTGTCTCCGGGCATCCTGCTGGGGATTTTTACGGCGGTATTCGCCGTTGCCAGCGTGGGTGCGGGGCTGATTCCAGGCAAGGCCCACGACCGGCGCGGCCTGCTCGGGCTGTCGGCGTTGCTGGCCCTGTTGGGGCTGGGCGGCATGGCGTTCCTGCCGGCGTACTGGCCGATGCTGTATGTGGTGCTCGCAGCCATCGGGCTGGGCATGGGTTTCACCGTGGCCATGACCTTGCCGCTGGATCACGCCAGCACCAGCGAGCAGGCCGGATTGTGGACGGTGTTCATGCTGTTCATCGGTTACCTGATCGCCGCGCTCGGGCCGTTGCTGTTCGGTGCCCTGCGCGAATACACCGGACACTTTGGCCCGGCGTACACCTTGCTGTTCGCGGTTCTGCTGTTGATGCTCGGCATCACCCCCTTGCTCAGACTGGCACCGGCAGCATCGCCACAGGTGTCCGCTGCCTGAGCGGGAAGTGACAGACCTGCGACGCGCCTCGGCACGGCGCAGGGTTTCAGTTGGCCGCAGCGGCTTTCTCAATCAATCGGGCCACCGGTGCCGGGTTCGACACCATCACCACATGAGAGCCGCCCTTCACCACCTCGACTGCCTTGGCATCCGCACGCTGGGCCATGAACGCCATCGCCTGGGGCGGGATGTTCTTGTCTTTGTCACCATAGATGTACCACGACGGAATGTGCTTCCAGGCAGGCGTGCCGGCCTGTTCGTTCAGCGCCGCTTCGGTGACCGGGCGTTGGGTCGCGGCCATCAGGGCCGCTTGTGCAGCCGGGACATCGGCGGCGAACTGATCGTGAAACTTGCTCTGCTGGATGTACAAGTCCTTGCCGCCATCGGCCAGCGCGACGGGCGCCGCCAGTGTCGGGCCGAGGGTGCTGCCGGGAAACTTGCCGGCGAGTCCGGCAACGGTTTCGCCGGCCTCGGGGGCAAAGGCACTGACATACACCAGCGCTTTGACATTGGCATGATCGTTGGCAGCCTCACTGATGACGTTGCCGCCATAGGAGTGCCCGACCAGCACCACCAGCGACTGGATGCTGCTCAGTAAGGCGGAAACCGCCGCGCCATCGCTCTTGACGCCGCGCAGCGGATTGGCGGCGGCGATTACCGTGTAGCCATCCTTCTCGAGAATCTTCGCCACGCCGTTCCAGCTCGACGCGTCGGCAAAGGCGCCGTGCACGAGTACCACGGTCGGTTTGGTGGATTGGGCGAAGGCACTCATGCCCAGGCACAGGCCGGCAGCGAGGGTCAATGCAGTCAATGTTCTTTTCATGTGACAACTCCTTGTGTGACGGGATCAGGGGGCGTATCGGGTGAAGACAAAATCGTGGTTCTGCACTCGCGCCTGATGGCAGGCGAAACAGGTCTGGTGCTGGGCTTCATCGGCGGGTTTGCCGTTGATGAAACGGCCGAACCCCCAGCCACCGGTCGAGGCGTATCGTCGCGAGTCCTTGACCATCACCTGAACGGTGGTGGCCGCCCCCGGAATCGAGGCGGGTTCGAACTCCGGCGACTGCACGTGTTTCCACGCCAGCTTGACCAGCACCGTGCCGTCGGGAAACGGCAGCGTCTTGCTTTGGTAAGCCTTGATCGCCCGGTCATTGCCCAGCACCGCGCGCAGTTCATCCAGCGGCGCGGCTTCCTGGGCCGGGGCAATCAGCGCCCACTGGCGATAGTTTTTCGGCAGCTTCACGCCGTAGATCGGCGAGGCGTCGCCATCGTCGGCCTCGCCCAACGCGACACCGGTGGCGGCCAGCGCGGCAAGTGCAATGGCCGCCGGCAACACGGCCCAATGGTTGAGTTTCATCGTCGGATCCCCTCAGGCCGGCAATCAGAGATGATCGGCATCGATCACCGCCTGAGCGAACGCCTGCGGCGCCTCTTGCGGCAAGTTGTGGCCGATGCCGCCGCTGATCAGCCGGTATTCGTACTTGCCGGTGAAGCGTTTGGCGTAGGCCTCGGCCGGTGGATGCGGTGCGCCATTGGCGTCGCCTTCCAGGGTGATGGTCGGCACGCTGATGGACGGGAACGCCGCCAGTTTTTTCTCCAGCGGATCGTATTGCGCTTCCCCTTTGATCAGCCCCAGACGCCAGCGGTAGTTGAAGATCGACACGGCGACGTGATCCGGGTTCTGCAACGCGGCGGCGCTGCGGTCGTAGGTCGCATCGTCGAAGTTCCATTTCGGCGACGCCAATTGCCAGATCAGTTTCGCGAAGTCATGGGTGTTTTTCTCGTAACCCAGACGACCGCGCTCGGTCGCAAAGTAGAACTGATACCACCACTGCAACTCCGCCGCCGGGGGCAACGGCGTCTTGCCGGCATCCTGGCTGCCGATCAGGTAACCGCTCACCGCCACCAGCGCTTTCACCCGTTCCGGCCAGAGCGCGGCGACGATATCGGCGGTGCGAGCACCCCAGTCATACCCGCCGATCACGGCCTGCTTGATGTTCAAGGCGTCCATGAAATCGATCAGATCCTTCGCCAGCGCCGAGGGCTGGCCGTTGCGCACGGTTTTGGCAGACAGGAAGCGCGTATCGCCATAACCGCGCGCATAGGGAATCAGTACCCGATAGCCTCTCTGCGCCAGTGCCGGGGCCACGTCGGTGTAGCTGTGAATGTCGTAGGGCCAGCCGTGCAGCAGGATCACCACCGGCCCGTCGGCGGGGCCGGCTTCCGCGTACGACACGTCCAGCAGTCCGGCCTTGACGTGTTTCAGCGCGCCGAATGAAACGTTGCTGCCGGCGGTGATCGCGTCGATCTTGCCGCCGGGTACTTCGGCGGCGCTGGCGTATGCCGAGGCGATGCCCAGCGCAATCGCCAGCATCGAAACGGCGAGCACGCGCCGGGATTGAGTTACAGCGTTATGGTCAGTCATGCCGAGTCTCCCTCGAGAACCGCCGGGCGGCGGTTCCGGGCTTTGGTTGAAGGGCTTAGCGTTGAAGGAATTGCCGATTGAAGGGCTAGCGCGCGGCCTGAGCCGTGGTTTTCTGCACAGCCGCGCGCAGTGGCCGGAAGGCCTCGCGCAGTTCTTCGCTGAACAATTGCGGTTGCTCCCATGCCGCGAAGTGACCGCCCTTGCCGACTTCGCTGAAGTAGGCCAGCGATGGATAGGCACGCTGCGACCAGACCTTGGGGGCACGATAGATTTCGTGAGGGAACACGGTGATCGCCACCGGCACCTTGATGTCCGCGGTCTTCTGCGCGGCGGCACTGAAGTTATTGTTGTTGTTCTCCCAGTAGAAACGAGAGGACGAGGCGCCGCTGTCGGTCAGCCAGTACAGGCTGATGTCATCAAGCATTTCATCGCGGCTCAGCACCTTCTCGGGCTGACCGTCGCTGTCGGTCCAGGCGGCGAATTTTTCATACATCCACGCCGCCGTGCCGGCAGGCGAATCCGCCAGCAGATAACCGATGGTCTGTGGCCGGGTCACCATCATTGCGCCATAGGCCGCGTTGCGCCCGAAGAACTTGCTGAGCGAGTTGAACGCCGTCAGTTCCGGGCCGCTCAGCCCTGCCGGAGCCGGGTCTCCGCCATTGATCGGCTTGACCAGTTCCGGTGGCACGGTGGCGGGCATGTTCAAGTGAATGCCCAGCAAACCGGGCGGTGCCAGACGACCCAGCGCATCAGAGATCACCGAACCGTGGTCGCCCCCCTGAGACACGTAGTGGGTGTAACCCAGACGCTTCATCAACACATCCCAGGCCTTCGCCACCCGGTCCGGGCCCCAGCCGAGTTCGGTCGGCTTGTCGGAAAAACCGTGACCGGGAATCGACGGAATCACCACATCGAACGAGTCCTCTACTTTGCCGCCATAGGCCACGGGATCGGTCAGCGGGCCGATGGTCTTGAGGAACTCGAATTGCGAACCCGGCCAGCCATGGGTGAGGATCAGCGGCATCGCGTTGGGGTTGCGTGAGCGCACGTGGATGAACTGAATGTCGACGCCATCGATCGTGGTCACGAACTCCGGCAAGGCGTTGAGTTTCGCCTCTGCCTTGCGCCAGTCATAACCGCTGCCCCAGTACTTCACCAGGGCCTCGACCTGCGCCAGTTGCACACCCTGGGACACGTCGTTGACCGTTTCCTTGTCGGGCCAACGGGTGTCGGCAATGCGTTTGCGCAGATCAGTCAATTTCGCCTCATCTACATGAACGTGGTACGGGCGAATGGCTTGCGACTGATCGGTTGTCGGGCCGGTGGCCCAGGCGCCGCTGCTGCCTGCCAGCACGGCAAGGCCCAGGGCCCCTCTTCTGATGGCTGACGCCAGGCAATGGCGCCATGTGGAACCGCACGTAACCGCAACCATGTTGGATCTCCTTGTAGTCATTATTCGAAAGGCATCGCCAATCGGATCAGACCACCCCGCCACCCTCGCAGCGATTACACGATGGTGTCGGTCGATACCTTGGTATGACGCGCAAAATCGCGCTCGAATTCAGCAGCGGTTAACGGGCAAAATGCGGCGGGGATACGGCTCGGCGAGCCGGCCCATTCGAATGACCTGGCAGAACAAGGATTGCGGATGCGTGGGGAAACAGCGCTCGAACGCCCGTGCGGCACGTCATCGACCACTTCGCAGTGGTGGGTGATCGGGCTGTGCATGCTGTTCAACGTGATCGACGGTCTGGACGTGATGGCCATGGCCTTCACCGCCAGCCGGGTTTCAGCGGAGTGGACGTTGAACGGCGCGCAAACGGGCCTGTTGTTGAGCGCCAGCCTGGTCGGGATGGCGCTCGGTTCGCTGCTGGCCGCGCCCAGGGCCGACCGCTTCGGGCGCAGGCCGTTATTGCTCGCCGGCCTGCTGCTCGGCGGACTGAGCATGTTGCTGTCGTTCTGGAGCCAGGATCATCACGTATTGATGCTTTTGCGGTTGTTGACCGGCATCGGCACGGGGGCGGTGCTGGTAGGGGCGAACGTGCTGACGTTCGAGCACGCCAGCGCGCAGCGGCGCAATCTGGCCATCGCGTTGCAATCTCTCGCCTTCGCCATGGGCGCCAGCCTGGGCGGCGTGCTGGCTCACGTATTGAATGATTTCATGGGCTGGCGATATGTCTTTCTCGCGGGAGGCTGTATCACGCTGGCGGCAGCGTTGGCGGGCGTCTTCTGGCTGCGAGAGTCGCCGTCATTTCTGGCACTTGAACGCCGTGGGCCTGTCACGCCAGCGTCGCCAGACAATGCCCGCCGACCGTTTTCGTCCGGTCAATGGCAACAGACCACGTCGCTGGCGCTGGCACTCTTTCTGTTGATGTTCTGCTATTACTTCGTGATGAGCTGGACCCCGAGTCTTCTGGTGCACAACGGTTTTACCGATCGGCAAGGCGCCCGGATCGGCGTTCTGCTGGCGTCGGGGGGCATGCTCGGCGCCCTGTTACTGGGACTGGCGGCCAATCGGTATGGCTGCCGGCGATTGTCGTCGGGTTTCCTGCTGCTCAACGCCGCCCTGCTGCCACTGATGGTGCCGGCCTCGCACGTGCCCGGTCTGGCCGCGCTCGTGGCCGTCACGCTTGGCCTGATGCTCAACGGTGCGGTCGCCGCCCTGTATGTCCTGGCCCCTCAGGCGTTCTGCATGTCAGTCCGTACGACCGGCGTCGGCGTGGTGCTGGCGATGGGGCGCCTGGGGGCGATCATTTCGCCGATAGTCGCCGGTTTTCTGCTGGATGCCCGATGGACCGCGCAAGAGCTGTTCACGTTCTTCGCCGGCAGCCAGCTGTTGGCAGCGCTGCTGATCTGGCGTGGCACTAAGGAACAATGATCAGCTTGCCCGTCGTATTGCGCGACTCGATATCGCGATGGGCCTGCTGCGCGCCGTCCAGTGAATAACGCTGGCCGATGAAGGTTTTCAGTTTGCCGGTGCTGACCCACGCGAACAGTTGCCGGGACTTTTCCAGCAGGATCTCGCGGTTGCGCACGTAGTGCATGACCGAGGGATACGTCAGCTTGATACTGCGCGGCACACTGAAGATATCGATCGGCGGGATCGGGTCCATGAACGGCCCGTACAAGGCCAGGGTGCCGAAATGGTCCAGCAGGCTCAACGATTCGGCGAAGCCCTCCGCGCCCGTCCCGTCGTACACCACATTCACTCGTTGCCCCTCCGTCAGGCGCATGACCTGTCCGGCAATGTTGTGCGCGCGCCCGATCACTACGTAGTCAGCCCCGGCCGCGAGCACCGCCTCCACCTTGTCGGCCTGGGACACCCGGCCAATGACCTTGCCGCCCCGCAGTTTGATCAACTGAGTCAGCATCAGCCCCACGCCCCCCGCCGCCGCGTGCACGAATGCCACATCGCCCGGCTGGATCGCATGCACCTTGTCCACCAGATTGCTGGCGGTCAGACCCTGCATCATCAGGCTGGCGGCGGTGCTGAAGTCGATCTCGTCGGGCAACGGCACCAACTGACTGACCGGGGCGATCACCTGTTCGGCGTAGCTGCCCGGCACGTAATGCCAGGCTACGCGGTCACCGACACCGAACTCCGTCACCTGCGGGCCGGTGGCCAGGACGATACCGGCGCCTTCCGCACCCGGCGTCAGCGGCAGCTCCCAGGCAGCGCCGAGGCCGCGACGGACACCGGTGTCCATGAAATTGATACCCGCCGCCATGACCTTGACCAGGACTTGTCCGGGTCCCGGTTCAGCCAGTTGAATGTCTTGCACCGTCAAGACTTCGGGCCCGCCAAAGGCCTGGATCACGACTGCTTTCATTGTGTTCTGCCCTGCCACAGGGACGACCTGTCCTGCTGCCGTTCGGGTGGCAGGAGCGCGGACGTCACGTTGTCTTCATTCAATCGTCGGAAGACGTTGAAACCAGCGCCAAGGGTGGCCGGGTGGTGTATCCGCGCAGTTTCGCGAACAGGCTCATTTGCATGTTTGTGTGGCTTGAGGGGCCGTAGATACAGTGGCTTACAAAAGCCCCGGGCGGTCTGTGATGCGCATCGCAATGCGTGACGGCGGCCGATATTCGCGGCAAGCGACACCAAAGTATGATGGGCGAGTGCCATCAGAAGGCGCATCTTTGTTCAACGGTGACTGCACAATGAGAATCGACATGGCGAACGAGCGGGAGCGCGTCATCGAAGACGGTCCAGGCCACGTCAATGACGGGGGCCTGCCAATGTCCGAGGCCGACTCGATCATCGACAGCATTCCGGCCATGGTCGCCTTCATGACACCGTCCGGCGAGCTGGAGCAGGTCAACCGGCAAATCCTGGACTACATCGGCATCCCGCTCGATGAACTGAAAAACTGGCAGGCCAGCGACACCTTGCACCCGGACGATCTGCCATCGGTCAGCGCGGCGTGGATGCACTCGGTCGGCACCGGCACACCCTACGATATCGAGCATCGGATTCGGCGCGCCGACGGCGTCTATCGCTGGTTTCATGTGCGCGGCCTGCCGGTCAGGAACAGCGAAGGCACCATCACTCGCTGGTGCGTGTTGCAGGTCGATATCGATGAGCGCCGACGGGACAAGGTCTTGATCGCCAAAGCCCTAGCGGAGGTCAGCAGCTCGGAGGAGCGCCTGCGCGGCATCATCGATGCCGTTCCCGGATTCGTCTGGAGCGCTTCGCCCGAAGGCAGCGTCGGATTCGTCAACCGGCGGTGGTGCGATTACACCGGCATGTCGCTTGAAGAGGCGTGCGGCGATGGCTGGGTGGCATCGATCCATCCCGACGACGCTCCCGGACTGGGCGGTTACTGGCAGGCGCTTCTGCACTCGGGCAATGCCGGTGAGTACGAGGCTCGCCTGAAGCGCTTCGACGGCATTTATCGCTGGTTTCTGATTCGCGCCGTGCCCCAGCGCGATGAGGCGGGCCGGATCGTGCGCTGGTATGGCGAAAACACCGACATCGAAGACCGCAAGCAGGCGGAAGCCTTTCTGGCCAAGGCCCGTTCCGAACTGACGCATCTGGCCAGAGTCGCCAGCCTGGGGGCAGTCACCGCGTCCATTGCCCATGAGGTCAATCAGCCGCTGGCCGGCATCATCACCAACGCCAGCACCTGCCTGCGCATGCTCGGAGCCGATCCGCCGAATGTCGACGGAGCCCTGGAAACCGCACGCCGCACCATTCGCGACGGCAATCGGGCGGCCGATGTGATCAACCGCTTGCGAGCGTTGTTCTCGAAAAAAAGCATCACGATTGAAAACGTCGACCTCAATGACGCCGCACGGGAAGTCATCGCCATGCTGCTGGGCGAGCTGCAACGCAACGGCGTGGTGCTTCATCCTCGATTCGCCGAGGCCCTGCCGCCGGTCAGGGGCGACCGGGTCCAGCTTCAACAGGTGATACTCAACCTGATCATGAACGCCGTCGAAGCCATGAGCAGCATCACCGGTCGCTCCAGAGACTTGATCGTCAGCACCGGCCAGGAGCAAGACCGGAGCGTTTATCTGGCGGTGAAGGACAGCGGCACCGGGGTCGATCCACAGGACATGGAACGGATTTTCAATGCCTTCTACACCACCAAAAGCTCGGGCATGGGGGTCGGTCTGTCGATCAGTCGCTCCATCATCGAACACCACGACGGGCAACTCCGGGCCTCTGCCCACGACGGCCCGGGTGCGACGTTTGCCTTTTCAATCCCGAATGCCGACAACCGCGAGGCCTGTGATCGCGTCATGGAGAATCACTGATGGGTAAGTACTTGCTCGTATCGGTTGTCGATGATGACGAGTCGGTTCGTGAATCGCTGCCTGACCTGATCAGGGAGTTCGGATTCGCTGTCCAGGCGTTCGCCTCGGCGCAGGCGTTTCTGGCGTCGCCTTATCTCGGCCTGACCGATTGCCTGATTCTCGATGTGGCCATGCCGGGCATGTCCGGGCCGGATCTGCATAAGGAACTGCTGCGGCGCGGCTATCGCATTCCGGTGATTTTCATCACCGCTCACGCCGACGCCAGCCAACAGGCAAAGCTGTTGAATACCGGCGCGGTGGAGTGCCTGTTCAAGCCTTTCAGTGAAGCGCAACTGATCAAGGCACTGAGCGCTGCCCTGCCCCTCGACTGAACGCGAAGCGGTAAAGAAAAGGAATCGACATGTTGAACTCGAATCACACAGTGTCCCCCGGCCACGGAGCATTGCCGATGAGTGATGTCACGCCTGTGGTGTTCGTTGTGGATGACGACGTCTCCGTACGCGAGTCGCTGGAGCTGATGATCCGATGCGCCGGCTGGCAGCCGCGACTCTTCGAATCCGCGCAGGCTTTTCTCGCCGAGCCCCGCGCGCGGGTCCCCAGTTGTCTGGTACTGGATATCAACCTGCCTGACTTGAACGGCCTGGATCTGCAGACGTCGCTGGCTGACGAGCGCTACAACATGCCGATCATCTTCATCACCGGGTACGGAGACATTCCGCGCACGGTGCGGGCCTTGAAAGCCGGTGCGGTGGAGTTCCTGACCAAACCGTTCAACGAAGATGAGCTGCTGACCGCCATGGGCGATGCGCTCGAAGGCAGCCGCGCAGCTCTGGAAGGTGAAAAAGCCCTGCATTCCGTGCTTGAGGCCTACAAGACCCTGACGCCCCGCGAACAGGAAATCATGGCCGCGGTGGTCAGCGGTCGTCTGAACAAACTGATCGCCGCAGACCTCGAGATCAGCGAGATCACAGTCAAGGCCCACCGGGGCAAGGTCATGCGCAAGATGAAAGCCCGTTCGCTGGCAGATCTGGTGAAAATGGCGGCGCTGATCACCCCCACGTGACGCCAAGGCTTTGCCAGAGGCTTTCCAGCCGGCGCAGGTCAAGGGTGTCGAAACCTTCCGAGACCTGATCGCGACACGCGCTGAGCAACGCCTTGGCCTGCTCCGCCCTTCCCTGTTCCAGCCAGAGCCTGGCCAGATCCATCGAAGTCCTCAACTCCCATGCCCAGGCCCCCTGATCGCGGCTCAGCGCGATGGATGCCTCAAGAAGAGTCGTGATGGCCTGGACATTTTCGCCATCGATTTCTTTGAGAATTCCGGCCTTGATCCGCAGCAGTTCCGGCAGCGCGAAGGCGTCGCCGCTCTGACGACAGTGATCGATGGTGCCGTCCACCAGCATCAGCGCCTTCGCGTGTTGCCCGCCCAGAATCAGGCCCTCGGCCAGCGCGATTGCAAACGATGTCGTAAGCAGTTCGTAGCGCATGCCACGCAGCCGCGCCAGGCTTTCTTCCAGCAGCGGCACCGCATCGCCAGGCTGTTCGGCGCGGATCGCAATCGCCGCCCGCAAGCCATGGGCGGCGGCAATATAAGGGCCCAGGGCGTTGGTCTCGGCCACGGCACTGAACCGTTCAAGGCTGGCGGCCGCTTTCTCCAGATCGCCGGTCCAGATGTAGATGCACAGAATCCAGACCATGGCGATGCAGTAGGTGACCGGATGCTGAAGCGCCGACGCTTCGGCTTCTATCAGCTCGGCCCAGTGTCGGGCCTGATCGGGAAAGCCCTGCAACCACAGCGAACGGGCCAGTGCCAGCCCGGTGCGATTGCGGTGATCGAAGCCGTAGTAAATCGTGTTGCCGGGGTGGGACGGCAAGCTGT
Source organism: Pseudomonas sp. stari2 (assembly GCF_040760005.1). NCBI lineage: Bacteria > Pseudomonadati > Pseudomonadota > Gammaproteobacteria > Pseudomonadales > Pseudomonadaceae > Pseudomonas > Pseudomonas sp. Stari2. Next base: position 2,867,694 of record NZ_CP099760.1, on the reverse strand, counting down.
TGCGCAGCGAGCGCTCCAGCTCCTGTCGGGCCAGACGCTGATCGCCCAACAGATGATGGGAGATGCCGGTCAGCGATGAAGCAATCGCAATGGCTGCCGGCTGATTCAGCACATTGCCGACCACGGCGGCCTGCTCCGCCCATGCCAGCGAAGAGCGGAAATCGCCAATGCGCTCGTAGAAAATCTGCAAGCGCCCCAGCAGCCTCAACTGTGACCCGTGATCCGCCAGCGCAACGGCGATGTCCAACGCCCGGAGCAAGGCCTTTTCGGCCGCTTCGCTGTTGCCCTGGGTGAACATCAGCACCAGCCCGAGGGCCGCCTGCAATTCCATTTCGGTCGATGTGCCGTAGTACCCCAGCTCGAGCAGTTCTGCGGCCCGGGAACACCAGGTCCGGCACTCGACCAACAGCGAAAAATGCAAAAACAACGGGGCGCTCGCCGCCGCCAGGGGCAATGCCAAGCCAGGATCGCCATGGGGGCCGAAGCTCCACTCCAGCGCGCTGCGTACGTTGCCCAACTGACTGGCAAGGCGCCCGAAGTAGCGGAAAAACTCATCGGGCGAGGTACCGGGGTAGCCCAGCAGATCCATGTAATACGCCGCATGCCGGAAGGCCAGCGAGTTGACTTCGGCATCGCCCCGGGCCGTCAGTTTTTCCCGGGCATAGGCGCGTGTCATCTCCAGCAGCCGATAGGAGTCCGTCGAATCACTGTGATCGACCGTGACCAGCCCCTTGCACACCAGATCATCGAGGATCGCGGCCACCGCCGGGCCTTCGGACTGAGACTCGGCCACCACCTGGGACGCCGCCTCTTGAGAGAACGGCCCGACAAACACCGACAACCGCTCCAGCGCCAGACGCTCCGTCGGCGATAGCAGGTCGTAACTCCAGTCGAGCATGGAGCGCAGCGTCTGATGCCGTGGCACCGCCGTCCGGCGCCCCGACCAGCCCAATGAAAAGCGCTCGCCGAGCAAGGCATGCGTGGCCTTCAGGCCGTGGCTGGCGACCCGCATCGCCGCCAGTTCGATTGGCAGCGCCATGCCCTCCAGGCGTTGGCAGATGTCCGCGATCATTTGCCCGCCATCCGCCTCCAGCAGCAACGCCGCATTGCTCGACGACGCGCGTTCGACAAACAGTTTGATCGCTGCGAATGCCAGCAGCTCCTGAGTGGACAGGTGCCGGGACTCGCGAGGAAACTCCAGCGGATTGAGCCAATGCACGTATTCGCCACGCACCCGCAACGGCTCGCGACTGGTTGCCAGAATGCCCACGTCGGGCGCGCTGTCGCTGATCTGCTCCAGAAGGGTCGATACGGCGTCGATCAGGTGTTCGCAATTGTCGATGACCAGCATCAGCCGCTGTTCGCGCAAATGCGCCAGCAACACGAACATCGGATCTTCGGCCTGCACGGCGATGTCCAGCGACCGGGCCAATGCTGAAGGCACCAGCGTGCTGTCTTCCACCTGGGCCAGGTCGACGAAGCAGACGCGTTCGTAACCCTGGGCCGCGATGCGATGCGCCACTTCGATGGCGAGGCTGGTCTTGCCGACACCGCCGGGACCGACAAGGGTGAACAACCTGGGCTGCTGCAGGTGATCGACGACCAGTTGCAGGTCGGTTTCGCGACCGATCAACTTCGCCCGCGGCGGCAGGCTGCAAGCGGCCCTGAGATGCCCGGTCTCCGTGGGCATCGGCTGAACCCCGGACAGTTGCCTTTCCAGCGGCGCCACAAAGGCATAACCCACACCCACCTGGGTCGCGATATAACGCGCGTGCTCCTCGCCATCCCCGAGAATCCGCCGCAGGCCCGTCATGTGAAAGCGCAGACTGCCTTCGGCGACCACGCTGTCGGGCCACACCTTTTCGATCAGATCGTACTTGGACAGCACCCGCCCCGGCTGCTCGAGCAAGGCAATCAGCAGATCCAGCGCCCGACCGCCGATCTCCACCGCAACCCCGTTTCTGGTCAACAGCCTTTTGCCTGGAACGACGCAAAACGGCCCGAACACAAACCGGGTCATGAGTGATTCATGCAAAGCGTCTGGAATAGACTCCACGAGGGGCGATCTCACTGGGAAACGAAGGGGGCGTCGCCGGTTGCAAGCCACAGGCGCAGGCCCTTTGCATCATAGGAGTTTTGCACGGTCGTTCAAGCCTGACGCGTGCGGAGTGAGAACTTCAGCTGGTAATTTCGGCCCCTATGTTCGTAGCCCCCTTCGTTCGCAAATCGATGCCTGCGTCGAACGTCAGTCGCGATAGCGTGCAGCCGGCTCACTGCGCGACAGATCAGGCATCAGCTTCTGGCGCGCCGCCTCGTAGGCATCCCAGTCGGCGATTTCGGGAAGTGCCGGAATGGTGACGAATTCGCCTTGGTCGAGGCCGGACAGCGCAGCGTCCACCATGTCGTCCGCCCGCATCACAATGGCCTCCGGCAGATGCTCCAGCGGTGTGCCGGCCACGCTCCAGAATTCGGTGGCCGTCGCGCCGGGCAGCACCACCTGGACCCGGACATTTTTGTCCGCCAGTTCGTGACGCAAGGATTGGCTGAACGCCAGGACGAAAGCCTTGGAGCCGCCGTAAACACCGTTCAACACCTCCGGGGCAATGGCCACGACCGAGGCGATGTTGATCAGCGTGCCACCGCCACGGGCGACGAAGCCCGGAACCGCCGCGTAAGTCAGCCGCATCAGCACGTTCACGTTGAGCGTGAGCAAGTCGTCGAGCTTGTCGACGTCTGACTCCAGCAAGGGCTGAGTCGCGCCAACCCCGGCATTGTTCACCAGCAGAGAAATGTTGGCGTCCGTTCTGAGGCGCTCTTCGACCCGTGCCAGATCGGCTTTTTCGGACAGGTCGGCAGCCAGAACTTCAACGTGACGACCGGTTTCATCGTTCAGGCGCTTGGCCAAGACATTCAGGCGGTCGCGATTTCGCGCGACCAGGATCAAGTCATGGCCACGGCGGGCCAGGCGTTCAGCGTAGATGGCACCAATGCCGGACGAAGCGCCGGTGATCAGGGCGGTGCCGAGGCGGGATTGAGTCATGTCGAGTCTCCAGGGTTGTGGGAAGTACTGGAGAACAGAATGCGACGGCTTGGCCATATCTCAAATGACGTATATGGTATGGATTCAGGACATCCGAGAAATCACCATGCATCGCATCGGCTACTTGCTCACCGACGGTTTTCAGGTGCTCTCCCTGGCGACTCAAGCCGTTTTCGAGTTCGCCAATCAGATCGCCGAAGCGCCCTTCTACAGCATCGAAAACTTCTCGCCAGACGGCGGCATGGTGCGCTCCTCGCTGGGGCTGGCCATGGAAACCCGCCCGCTTGAGGCGCCCGGACTGGCCGACACCTGGATCGTTGTCGGGGTCAACGATCCGGAAAAAACCGATACAGCCTCCGCTGTGCTCGACTTCGTGCGCCAGGCCGGCAATCAGGCACGGCGCACGGTCGGCATCTGTACCGGCGGTTTCATCCTCGCCGAAGCCGGCCTGCTGACCGGACGCCGCGCCACAACCCACTGGGCCTACGCGCAGGCGTTGCAGAAGCGCCACCCCGAAATCAGCGTCGACGTCGACCGCATCTATATCGTCGACGGCCCCTTCTGGACCTCTGCAGGCATGACCGCCGGCCTCGACCTCGCCGTCGGCATGGTGGAAAAGGATCTGGGCGCCGACGTCGCGCGCTCGGTGGCGCACAAACTGGTGATGCACCAGCACCGCTCCGGCGGCCAGTCGCAGCATTCGGAAATGCTCGACCTGGCACCCAAATCCGACCGCATCCAAAGCGCACTGAACTATGCGCGGCAACATTTGAACCGACCGCTCAGCGTCGAAGAACTGGCCGGCGTGGCACACCTGAGCCCTCGCCAGTTCACCCGCATATTCAGCGCAGAAACCGGCCAATCCCCCGCCAAAGCCATCGAAGGCCTGCGCCTGGAGGCCGCTCGATTGATGATCGAACAGAGCCGACATTCCCTCGATGTGATCGCCAGCGAATCCGGTTTTCGCGATCGGCGCCATATGCGGGAAGCGTTCATTCGAGGATTCGGCGTGCCTCCGCAGGCGGTGCGGCGGGATGCGCGTCAAGTGGTGGGGAAAGTGTAGATATCGCGGACTGACGAGGCTTCCCCTTTGTTCGAACGTTGAGAGGTGCAGGAAAAAAGAAAAATGGCCGAGGTCGTCAGTCACACCTGACAACCTCGGCCATTTTCTTTCCGGCTATTGAGCGACAGCCATCAACCGATCACGTCTTCACCTCAACATGATCCAGCGCCTGATTCACCGCCAGCCCCGCAACCATGACCACCTGCGCGATACCCAGCGCAGTCTTGCGGTGGGCGGGCTCCAGGATCGCGGCGAAGTTGCTGAGCATTTCGCTGGCGGAATCGAGGGATTCACTGGCATTGGCCAGGAGGGACTCGCTGTTGTAGGCCGGGTTGGCCAGGAACATGGGATCGTGTTTGGTGTGACTGCCCATGATGCGTTGTTGTGGGGTGAGGTAATGATCGAGGGCGCGTTCGGCGGCTTCGTTGAGGGTTCGGGAATCGGGGAATTGATAGGGGGAAACCGGGTCGGTTTCGGGTGGGTTGGGTGTTGGTTTGATCATGGTGAAACTCCTAATTATTGATAAGGAGCCTTCACCCTCGCTACCAAACGAAGGGTGGCGGCCAATACGCGGGTTGGTAGACCGGTAACTAGGAACCCGGCGCACCTGAAGGTGCCCTGCGCATGGCCACCATTAAGCAGAGACCCGAAGAGGTCTGCGAACGATGCGCTATGCGACTAGTTAACTCGGGCTACCAAACCCGATCACTGTTTTTCAGTGACCATGGAACGATAAAACCCGCGTCCCAGACGCACAAGCCGGCGGATTCTGGCGTAGTCGTAGGCAATGACGCAAGGTTATGTAGCCTTGAGGGCGTTACGGATGGTGTCTTTTAAACGGGGATTTTTGGAGGGTTAAACGGGTGGATCAGGAACGGCCCTCACCCTTTGTTTTTGGCCAGTCGCTTCCGGCCAAAAACAGTCGTTCAGATTGGGACGGTTGCGGTAAAAAGGCGGGCGACGACGCGATGGAATTTTGATATGTTCGGGCTCGCATCGCGTCGATCAAAACACGTAAATAAAGGATTAATGAGTTGAACCCTTCATCTGCCATCTTCGATTTTTCAGGTTCGACCGCCATCACTGACGAAGGCATTAGAAATCATTTTAAAAGAGACCTAGAACCCTGGCAGCCAATCGCCGAACTCATTTGGAATGGCTTCGACGCAGGAGCTAAGTCCGTGCGCGTTATAACTCGTGAAGCCGATATGGGGGGAACCATATCTGTCACAGTGATAGATGATGGCGAAGGAATCGATTTTACCAAGCCAATGGATAATTTCAGACGTTTCAATGACTCTCTAAAGAAACGGTCCCATTCCACGCACGGTTCTAAAGGCAGAGGAAGGCTCGCGTTTCACAAAATTTGTGCCAACGCAGTTTGGCATACTAAATATCATGGCCGGAATGCAATAATTGGCATACAAAGTTCATCTTTAAGCACAATTAGTGGACATGAAATCTCTGAGGCAGAGCAAAATGCCCTTCTATCTGAGAAGTCGCAGGGAACATGCGTAGAACTTACGAATTTCACGAGCAATATTCCAGGGCATGAGGAATTAGTTCACCAGTTGCAGTTGGAGCTTGGATGGCATTTGGCGTTCAATCCCGAAAAAAGCTTAGTGCTTAATGGAACCACAATATGCCCACCGGCACATAAACTAACTCAAAACACGTTGCATGCAGAAGGGGTCGATTTTTCCGTTGAGTTGATACAGTGGGAGGAAAAGCTCAACTCCGAAAAATCCTACACATATCTCAGAGGTAGCGAAGGTATACCATTGCATCATATGCCGAGCAGTTTGAACCAAAAGCCTGGATACTATACAAGCCTCTTAGTTTCGTCTCCTTGGTTTGATGCGTTGTCTGGCAACGAGTTTGAATTGCGCTTGACTTTCAGCGAGTTATCAGCATCAAAAGTTTGGAAAGAATTTTCCAAGTTGCTTTCGGCCTTTACTCAGAACCATTACCAAGAGTTTCTTGCTCGATTAGCAGACGAGCAGATAGAGGGATTCATTGAAGAAGGTGATTTCCCTGATTACCGAGGGATGGATACAGCGTATTCAAGTTGGAGATTGGGAAATACCAAACGAATAGTAAAAGCTATTATACTGGCTGATCCAAAGCTATTCAAAAATAGTAACAAAAAGCAAAGAAAAATAATCATCAGATTGCTAGATAAAATCTCTGTCTCTAGTGAGAACAACTCCTTACTTGAAATCTTGGATAGCGTTTTAAATCTTGACAATACTGCTTTAGAAAATTTTGCAGCACAAATTAGGCGTACAAAACTCCAAAATATTATTCAGACTATCGAGTCTCTTCAGAAGCGTGAGCACGCAATCGCTAGAATTGCTGAAATAATGCGAAACCATTACAAAGAAACGCTTGAAACACCGGATCTTCAGGGTGTCATCGAGAGCAATACTTGGTTGTTTGGTAATCAGTATGAAAGTATTGGTGCTGAAGAGGATACGTTTACAAAAATCGCCAAAAACTTAAGAGACTCAGTAAAAGACATCAACCTCATTGAAGTGGATGATCTTGAGGATGTTGCCACTATAGATGGTGCCAACAGGCAAGTTGACTTGTTTCTAGTAAGAAGACAAAAGCAGTACGACTCTAGTAATCAGCCATACTTCAGATGCGTAATTATCGAAATAAAACGTCCAAGCATTTCCTTAAGCACAAAGCATCTACGACAAATCGACGATTATGCGACTATTTTGTCTCGCCACCCAGAATTCAATGGCATTAAGACGAAATATGAAATAGTCCTTGTAGGGCGAAAAATATCAGATTCGAACTTTGATGTTCATGAACGACTTAACAATCTCGCCGACCGGAACGATCCGGGTCTAATAGGCGCTGGCACATCAACCAACCCAATAAAAAAATATGTGAAAACTTGGCAAACAATTATTGAAGAATTCAGAATCTCCCACGACTTTATGCTGAGCACCCTGAAAACACAACGAGATAGTCTAGAAATTGAGGACACCAAGGACGAGCTGTTAGAGGCTCTAACAGAAAGCGCCGAACATCACTGACTATAGTAAAAAAATGGCTGACTTATTTCCCAACAAATAAATCAGCCTCTTTCTTTCCTTAAGTCAATGGTTTGGCGTACACACTACGAGGCAAGCTCAAACGCCGCAGCCTCAATTGCTCGAACGTGACCTATTGAATAGGTCGGAACGCCATTAGCTGCTAGGCGAGCGGAATAGGCAGAGCAAAACTCAATATAGAATTCAGGAAACCTAGTTTCCCTTCGAATACTATGTACTTCGTCAACATAGTCCATGTACTGCGACACGCTGGTAATGTCAGAGTCTGTTTTTTTACGAAACACTTCAATATTGCTGTCCCAGATTGGAAATACGTCAGGGTTTGCAAAATGCAAAAGTTTTGAGGCACCAACAACCGAGTGCAAGCAATCTGAGATCCTCTCAACTGGAATAGACTTATAGTTCACGTCGCTAACCCACAATGCTGCGCCAAGGGTATCCACCGCAGCAGAGGTATATAACGGATCTATTCGCGCAATTCTTGGCATCCAGCCATATACTAGCGTGGTAAGCTGGTGAAACTTCACATCATTCGTGACTCCCCTCGCTGCACCAATCGATATCATTCCTGGATATGTGGCTAAGTATGTGTGTTCCCGCAGATCCGTTACCGCAAGACTTGCGATAACAGATCCAATTGCCGGTTGAATATCTAAAAGCTTCATATCCCTCTCCTTTAGCACCTGCCTTCCAGTTAACAAACCTGACGCAGCGAATTTTGCCGAGCTAAGCGTTTGGTTCTGCCAACAAATCTAAAATGTTTATCACCCATATTTATTAATGCAAAAATTGCGCAAAAAAAGGGACAGATTATTTCCGAAAAATAAATCCGTCACCATTTTTAGTTATCTCTTTGGTTCGCTCGCGTCACCCCGAGCAGCGATAGACACCGAGTCGACGCGAGCTCATCGCTCCATCAGAAGTCCGCGTTTACCGTGAACCTCAAGGTTCCCATGAACGCTGCAATCTGCTCAGGTGTCGCGCTGGGTGGACAGGCTTCAACAAACTCACTGAATGTCCTAACAATCGCATAGTTGAAGTCCTCCCATTCGCCAAACGCGTAGGAGAATCGCACCAGATCACACATGATAAACGTCTCTTTGGCCTTATGATTGTTTTTAGGACGATGGGTAATTCTTCCTGAAACAACGATTATTTCAAAGTGCTCAGAGTACTGGTCGTGATGTGGATGAACGATCGTATAAGCCTCAGAATTGACCGGTAGAGGGGCATTACGGCTGAGCCCTCGACAGAGGACATTTTTATCCAGTTTGGCGATATTGCATTCTTTGCACACCATCGCGAGGTTTAGAGGTTCATAGAGAAAACGTGGGTACACCGCTTTAGGGATGATGTGTTCCACATCCCATGTCAGTCCATGATTTTCTTTTTTCTCCATACGGCAATAAGCACAGCGATATCTTTGTTCTACTAAATAATGCCCGCGTATTATTTTTCGCAACTCGACAATGGGGCCTTCGGTTTGATTCCACTCTGCATGCGACACACCATCATAACGGTTCACATAGTTCAGATTATTCCCGGAAAAAACGACTGGTCGCATGTTTACCTCAGCATCTGGACTTGATCAATGAGGTGTCGTACCGGGTCTCGTGAGGAGAGTGTTTCCTTGATGTCCGATAACATCGCAATGTATTGTTCGTCTTCGTAGCTTAGTTTGGCGCGGCTGGTGATTTTCGAAAGTAGCATCAGCGAAATTCGAATCAAATATTCGTTGTTGAATCCTGGAGTGTTAAACACTTGAGCTAGTTGGAAGTCGGCGGAGCGATTCGCATACTCGTACGATCTGTAGATATTTCTGTCCTCTATGCTCAGGACATAACCATTGTCACTGGTGAGACCCGCAACAATTTGAGGGGAGTGTGTAGCTATGACAAAGTGGCAGCCTCTATATTCTTCAAACGCTTTTTGCAGATGACCAATAATATCAGTTTGCCATTTGGGATGAAGGCTAATTTCTGGTTCATCAATGCAAATCAGCGCATTGTCTTGTATAGATCCTGCGATACCCAGAATCATTACTAACATGCATTGTTGTCCGGAGCTCGCTTGAGAAAGTCGCAGTCGTGTTTTCGTAGACTTGAGATTCAAGGTGAGATCTGTAGCCCGGACGGCGCCATGCTCCAGTGCGTAAGCTAATTCCCGCAAATCAAAAGCATGGTGCGTTCGGCTACCATACTTTAAATCAATTTCATAATTGATGCTCTTGCGCTTATTTATGTAATCCAGCATTGGATACAGGCGATCTATTATTAATTGATCTTGACCAGCTTTTTTATTTGCTGAGTGATTTATTCCGCCCCACTCAATTATTGACTGCTCTTCTGCTGTTTGCTTTCGCCAATATTGTTTGAACTTTGGATCAAGAGAAATATTGAAATCCAAGATCGGTTCAAAATCTAAGTATTCAAAGATATTAGCCAGACTGGAAAACTTCCAGTGATGGGCTTCGAGTCCACCGATGATGGATGTTAGGCTTCGCGTTAATGATGAAAGGTTACCATGTTCGGAAGGGGCAATATAATGATAGCGCTCAAAAAGCGACATAGTTTCCCGCGGCCTGGGAAAGCGATCATGGCGGCCTGTGGAAACGGCTATTACGATACTTGGCGACTCATCTGAGTAAGGTGCTAGGATTATTTCCTCTGATGGCGGCAAGCTGTTGTAGTAACTCCACGAGGTTGAATCGTTGTTCTTTGAATAACGCTCTCTATCTAGTGCCTGTTCATTATCAAAAATGTAATGGCTAGCTATTTTTCTAAGAAGGCGACTTTTTCCTGTCGCATTTTGTCCAACGATCAGGCTAAACACGTTCTTTTCAAAGTGATCTGCCTTAAGAGTTAAAGGGACCCACGAATGATCGGTCGCGACTGCTTCGATAATGAATGCCATTCCTTGCTCGCTGTTGTGTAAAATTTGGTCGTTAGTGAAGTTACCACGAATGCAGGGACAACAAGGACAGAATGGAGACAGATCTATTCTCATCTTAATGAAATATCGGATCCACGGCCCATCCTCAACTAACTTTCCTCAGCCTCTGCTTGAAACACCTCAATAAGCTTCTGGTTGTAATCATCAAGGTAATTCTGCAACCCCTCACGATCAACCAATCGCACTCCAGCAGTACCGGCCAACTCTTTCGCGGACTTTGTGTAGTAGGAATTGGTAACCACCATCGCCTCGTCGCACGCATAGAACGCTTTGGCGGAGATTGCTTGCTGCACTGCGGCATTTCCAACAGAGCCTGTGTAGTTTTTGGCTTGGATTACCATGTTTTTGCCGAACCGACTGACAAAAAGATCGGCGCCCTGATCGGCAGTCTTTTTTGTTTCCTTCACGTCAAACCCGATAGTTTGGAAAATCTCGACCAGGAATGCCTCAAACTGAAAGCCGTCCATAGCATCCACGAGATACATTGTGATGAATCGATTCGGATTGAAGTGTTCGAGCTGACTTCCAAGGCGTTCCACCAGAATATGGAAGTAGATGCTTTCGCACCAACCAAGCCCCTTACGGAATTCGGCTAGTGGTAGTAATGGAACACCGGCCGTCGTTCCTGCCTGAGGGGTAAATTGAATGCTTGGGTACGAAACGTCGTTTTCCCAGAGATAGTAGTAAAACAGAGCGAGGTCGGATCGAAAGGTTGTCCCTGCCTCCTCGATCCAGGAGCGGAGAGTCTCTGTCAGATCCGTTTTGATATGTCGGCTGAGTTCTCTGGAGAAGCCGAGATAGACAGAGTTGAACGCAGTGGTCAGAAGCAATTTGTCCAAAAGCGAAGGTTGCCCCTCAAGCTCATCAAACCCTTTGCGAATCAGAACCTCTCGAAACAGCTCGCGTTCGGTGTACACCCCATCGAACCTGGGGCCGGGCACGCCAACATCAGAGCTACCAGAAGCAGTTTCACGAGTGGTATGTATGAAGTTCGTAAAGTACGGCTGCTTGAGTTGCGCATACTTTCTCAAAACGTTGTTGAGCAGATCGTTCAACTGCGCCTGTTCTTTCTTTTTCCCCAGAAAATCCTTGATGAGTCCTTTGGATTGGTACTGAAAATCGGGATAGAACGAAGGATCAAGGGGAGTCAGATACTGAGCGCGCAATTCAGCCGAGGGAGAGACCTGTGAGCTGTTGCACCATGGGCACGCGGTTTCAAATGTCGTCTTATTGCATCCGTTGCACTGGTAAATCATCGATGTCCGTTCCTAGATTGATCTTTTTCCGGTGCCCTCCGAGCGCCGCTGCAATCATTAGCTCGCACTGGCTCGGGGGATGACACTACGCAGAAGAAATACCGCAACAGGCGAACCGACGATAGCCCAGTGCCACCTTCCCGTCTATATGACTATTGGACGAGTCCGCGTAACGGAGCAGAAATGGTGACGACTCCAACACTCACCCCTCACCAACCCGCCCAGCAACCCACTCCCAACTATACCCAACCACCCTCCCCGCCAACCCCAGCGGAAAATGAATCACCCCATGCGCCGTCTCCGGCAACAGATGCACTTCCACCTCCGCCGCCCTACCCCAACACTCAGCCAACTCCAGCGTGTCATCCCTGAGCGGATCCAGCTCCGCCGCGAACATCAACGCCGGCGGCAACCCGGTGAAGTCACCGTACAACGGAGACAACGGTGGCTGCCGGCGTTCTTCGTCGCTCAATCCCGGCGTGAGCATTTGCAGCGCTTCAACCATCCCCGGCCCATCCAGCAGCAAGGTATCGGGCCCGGCGTTGCGTACGCTGGGGGTTCCGGTCAGGTCGTAGACGCCGTAGTACAGCAGCGCTCCGCTCACCCGCTCGAGCAAGTCCGGCCACTGTTTGAGTTGCAGCAGGGTTGCGGCGGCGAGGTGGCCGCCGGCGGATTCGCCCACGACGATGACAGGCAGGTTGGCAAACTCGTGGCAGTCATCGCTCAGCAGCCAGCGGGCCGCCGTGAGGCAGTCTTGCATGACGCCTTCGATCGGGGTCGAGACCACAAGCCGATAATCGACCGAGACCACGGCTACGTCGCAGGCTTTCACCATGCCGATGTTGAGGTGATCGTTCATCTGCGCATTGCCGATGACCCAGCCGCCGCCATGAAAATCCAGCACCACGCCTTTGGCTTTTGTCTTGGGTCGGATGATCCGCACCGGCACTGAAGCGCCGTCAGCGCTCACCACTTTGCGTTCGGCCTCGAGCCCGTGCTTGCGCAACGTTCTCGTGCCACCCAGTTGGCTGAGGCGCAGCAGCATCTGAATCACTCGCGGCGTGATGCGATTGCGGATGCGAAAGCGCGGCAACCAGGCGAGCTTCTTGTTGAAGGCGCGTAATTGCGCCAGCTCGTTTTCGTCGGCGGGCCAGTCCATTGATGTCTTCATTGCGTCCTTTTTATTCGCGGTTGTTGCGCAGGATGGAGAAATTCAACGCCGCCGCGACGCACAGCCATGCCAGGTAAGGGAACAGGATCAATCCGGTAATCACGTCCAGGCGCAAGGCCAACACCACCATCGCGGCGACCACCAGCCACAGCAGCGTGATGATCAGCATGCCGGCGAAGAGGCGATGGGCGCCGAAGAATACCGGCGTCCACAAGGTGTTCAATGCAATTTGCGCTGCCCACAGGGCGAGGACCGTTTCGCTGCCGGGCGTCAGGGTCAGACGATAACCGACCCACGCGAGCAACAGGTAGATCGTTGTCCAGGCAACGGGAAACACCCAGTTGGGCGGTGTGAAGCGTGGTTTGACCAGCGATTGGTACCATGGGCCCGGTTGGAAAATCATCCCGGTGCTCGCTGCCGCACCGCAGGCCAACAGGAAAATTAGAAAGGTCATCGTCTGTCCTTGGCTGATATCAGCGCGTTGGGTCTGTTCCAGCTTGGATGCCCGGAGCCATGCAAAAAGTTCATCGGCCGTTATCTCGCCTCGCTGATAGGAATAGGCAATGCTCAAAGACAAACCGACATAGGTGGGCGTTTCTTCGATGGATACCATGAGCTGAAACCCCATTCACCGGAGCCCGTCATGACCACCACCAAGACCCTTTTCATTACCGGCGTCAGCAGCGGCTTCGGCCATGCGCTGGCCAGGGAAGCACTCGCGGCCGGCCACCGTGTCATTGGCACCGTGCGCAAGGAAGCCGACTTGCACGCCTTTCAAGCGCTCTCCGTGGATAACGCTTACGGGGTGATGCTGGATGTCACGGACTTCGACCGGATCGACGGCGTCATTGCCGAAGTTGAAGCGACTCATGGCCCGGTCGATGTGTTGATCAACAACGCCGGTTACGGTCACGAAGGCATCTTCGAAGAGTCGCCGCTGGAAGAGATGCGCCGCCAGTTCGACGTGAACGTGTTCGGCGCGGTCGCCGTGATCAAGGCGCTCCTGCCCTTCTTTCGCAAGCGCCGTGCGGGCCACATCATCAATATCACCTCGATGGGCGGCACGATCACGATGCCGGGCATCGCGTACTACTGCGGCAGCAAGTTTGCGCTCGAAGGCATCTCCGATACGCTGAGCAAGGAACTGGCGCCCTTCAATATCTTCGTGACTGCCGTCGCGCCGGGTTCATTTCGAACCGACTGGGCCGGTCGCTCGATGCAGCGCACACCGCGCAGCATTGCCGACTATGACGCCAGTTTCGATCCGGTGCGCAAGGCCCGCGAAGAAAAGAGCGGCAAGCAGCTCGGCGACCCGCAAAAAGCGGCTCAAGCGATGTTGCAGATCATCGCCAGCCCGTCACCGCCGGCGCACCTGCTCCTGGGCAGTGACGCGTTGCGCCTGGTGCGTGAAAAGCTCGAACACGCCGCCAGCGAGATCGATCAGTGGGAAGCGTTGACTCGCTCCACCGACCATTGAGCGGCCAATAGAGAGAACGCAATGAAGCAGGCCGACGCAGGCACCTCGCGCATGGTGCAGCTCATGGAAACCCTCGCACCAGTTGAGGGCTATAACCTCAGTGCGCTTGAAGGCGTGCGCTTCCTGCGTTCGAACCGGCCGCTGACCCGCACACCGGTGCTGTACGACCCGGGCATCGTGATTCTTTGCCAGGGCCAGAAACGCGGTTATCTGGGCGATGACGTCTACGTTTACGACGCCCAGCATTATCTGGTGGTGTCCGTGCCGATCCCCTTCACCATGGAAACCGATGCCACCGAGGCCGAGCCGATGCTCGCGATCTACATGCACCTCGACTTCCAGTTGGCCAGCGAGCTGATGCAGCAAGTGGATGACCTTCACGGCGCAAACGATGCGCAACCCAAGGGCATGTACGCCTCACCGATGGACGACAAGCTCCGCACTTCGACGTTGCGTTTTCTTGAAGCAATGAGCATTCCGGGGGACGCGCAGATACTGGGGCCATCGCTGCTGCGAGAAATCTACTACCGCATTCTCACAGGCGAACAAGGCGGATCGATGCGTGCCGCGCTCAATCGACAGGGGCATTTCGGCAAGGTGACCCGGGCGATCCGCAAGATCCACAGTTGTTATCAGGAGCGCCTGGACGTCGAGCAACTCGCCCATGAAGCCAGCATGAGCGTGCCGAATTTTCACCTGCACTTTCGCGGCGTGACGGACACCTCACCCATGCAATATCTGAAGTCGACACGCTTGCATCAGGCGCGGCTGTTGATGCTGCGCAACGCCATGACCGCTTCGGCAGCGGCGTTCAACGTGGGTTATGAAAGCGCCTCGCAATTCAGTCGCGAGTTCAAACGCTTCTTTGGCAGAACGCCGCAGGCGGAGATCGAGTGGATGAAGGCGACTTACGCCTTGCCTGCGCAGACTACACCCTCGGAGTATGTTTCGTCGCACTAACTGGCGGGCAGGATTTCCACACTCGCCAACAACTGAAGAAAATGCACTTTCAGTACATCGTCTGCCAGCCTTGCGCTGGCGTATTCCCGCAAGCGCTCCAGCTCCCCGCTCGCGACTGCAAAACCCTGCTGACCTTTCAGTTGCTGCGCGTAGTCAGCCAGCACGGCGGCCGTTTCGTTGCACAGTTCAAGGGATGTCAGCCAGGCCTCGCCTTGCGACTGACCGTGAGCCAGTTCCACCTGAAGCGCATCGATTGTCATGGCGATGGTTCTGAGTCGCACCAGCAATTCCTGCATACGAAAAACCAGCACTTCCTGATGACTCTCGGCGACCTGCCAACCGGGCTCAAGTGCAACTCGGGCCACCATCGCCTGGCAATCGGCCAACTCACTCCACACCCGCAAATCACGGGGTGCCTCATCGGGTGTTCGCCTCGTTTTCAGCGAATCCGCGAGCCGGCCAACCAGCGTCGCCAATCGCTGGCGCAGCGTTTCACCCTCCGCCTCGGGCCATAGAAAGGCGTGAATCAACAGGGAGATCCCGACACCCAGCAGCACACCGATGATGCGATCACGAATCTCCGTCAGGTTGGTGCTGGGTTCGAACTGCTCCAGTAACGCCAGCGCAAAGGTGAATACGATCTGCACACCGGCGTAGCTGATTCGCTCGGAGCCAGCGGCGATCCAGGAGCCGAGCGCGATCACCGGCAATGACATGAACAACAGGCCGACGATCCCGTCGATGTGCGGAACCACCAGAATCACCATCGCCAATGCCAAAGCGCTGCCCACCAACGCACCACCGACACGCAACGTCGCGCGCATCCCGGTGGCGCCAAGGCTGGGTTGAGCGACGATCAGGCAGGTCAGCATGATGGTGTGGATGCCTTGCCAGTCCGTGCCCATGTAGAACAGATAGCAAAGCGATGCGGCCAGCAGCGTCTTGACGGCAAACTGTGTGTACACCGGGTTTTCGAAGGCATCCGGCACCCACATCGGCGGCCCCTTCGCCTTGGTTTCCGGGGCGCTGTCAGCCGCCTGCACATTGAGAAAAGACAACAACTCCAGGCGCATTTCCTCGTACACGCCGGGCAGACCGGACGTATCGATCTGATCAAGGGCAGACAATCCTTCAGGCGCTTGACCCGTTCCCAGAGAAGCCTCCAGATCAAGCACTGCCTGATGCAACAACTCGGTGGCCCGTGCATTCGCTGTGGGCGGCGGCAGGTGAGCCGCCAGCGTCAGCAGTCGGGAAATACTGCTGATGCGCGCCAGATGTGCGGCCTGCTGACTGCGATAATCGGCGTCGCGCATGCAGGCGAATCGCAACAGTTGTTGCGACGCCAATACGCTGCGCTGAATCGCGGCGGCACCCAACGCCGCCCCGCTCTGCTCGCCACTCAGACACCGGGCAACCGTGAGCAACTGGGAGCGCAGATGATTCTGCAATTGCCTGACAGGCTCCGCCGGCAACAGCAATGTGTTGACCAACAACGTCAGGCCGATGGCGTAACTGACCGCCACCCACACCCAGAGCACTAGACGCAAAACGGCCTCGGCCTGATCGGTCAGGTCGACGAAGGTCTGGGCATAGATCACCACAATGCCGACCACGAAAAACACCACGCCAATCCGCGTGACCCGTATCAGATACGCACTGCAGAAAAACAGCACGCTCGCCCCCAGAATTCTCAGCAGCGGGTATCCATAGGTGAACTTCAGAAGCAGGATGGTCAGGCCGATCGCCAGCGTCGCACCGACCAGGAACAGCACCCCGACCATGCGGGTCAGCACCACGTTGGTCTGCGTCACGTAGAAGACCACGATCAGCGATAACGCCAGCAACG
This sequence comes from Pseudomonas sp. stari2, assembly GCF_040760005.1. Taxonomy (NCBI): domain Bacteria; kingdom Pseudomonadati; phylum Pseudomonadota; class Gammaproteobacteria; order Pseudomonadales; family Pseudomonadaceae; genus Pseudomonas; species Pseudomonas sp. Stari2. The sequence continues at coordinate 2,850,861 of NZ_CP099760.1, read as the reverse complement.
GAACCTGCAGGGTCATCGAAATGATGATCACCAGCGCACTGCCCAGCAGCGTGCGCAACAGAAGGTTCATACGACCGGGATAGGGCTGAAGCTCATCGACCAGAAACCGGTACAGGCGCTCCAGACCGCTCCGGTTCCAGTCTTCCGCCGAGCGACTCATTGGCCGGTCTTGGCCGATTCGTCAGGGCGCAGCACCGCGACGGCCGAGGCGCCGATGCGGAACAGTTCCGGGTCGGGATCCTGCACCGAGATCTTCACCGGAAACCGTTGCGAAACCCGGACCCAGTTGATGGTGCGCTGGACACGCGGCAGGCCTTCGACCACGGTTCCGCCGTCATCCGGCAGCACACCGAAACTGAGCGAATCCACCCGGCCCTGAAAGCGCTTGCCGGTGTCGCCCAACAGATAAAGCGTGGCGGACGTGCCGGCCTTGATGCCTTTCAGATCGGTCTCGCGAAAGTTCGCCACCACGTACCAGTGGCGTGTATCGATCAGTGTGAAGATCGGTTTGTAGGCCGAGGCGAACTGGCCGACGGTGGTGCGCAAGGAGGCGATTCGCCCGTCGAAAGGTGCGCGCACTTCGGTGAATTCCAGGCTCAGTTCGGCCAGGGAAATCTGCGCCTCGACTTCGGCCCGCTGCGCCACCAGCGCATCCACGCCACTGACGGCGGCTCCGGCTCGTTGCGCCTGCAATCGGGTGGCGTTGAGTTCGGCAGCCGTCGAACGCTGGGCCGTCCGCGCCTGGTCCACCGCCTCTACGGACACGTAGCCCTTGGCGAGCAATTTCTCCAAACGTTGAAGGGTGTCGTTGGACTGCGTGGCCTGCGCCCTCGCCCGTTCGACCGATGCCACCGCCGATGCGGCCTCGTATTGCTGGGCGTTCACGCTGCGTTGGGTCAGACCGATCTGCTGATTGAGGGTCACCAGCCGCGCCCGGGCCTGATCCAGTGCGTCCTGATAGGGACGCGCGTCGATGCGGATCAACAGATCGCCCTGCTTGACCAACTGATTATCGCGCACCGGCATTTCGACGATCCGGCCGTTCACTTCCGGAACGACATCGATGGTGTCGGCATACACGTAGGCATCATCGGTACTGGGCCGGGTTTCGGTTTGCCAGAGCACGTAGCCCAGCAGCAGGAACGCCGCCAGCACGATCAGCAGCGCCGGCACACGGCTTGAATGCGGTTTTGCGTCGGGTTTATTCATGGCGGGCATTCATCCGTGGAAGACGACGAGCCACAACAGCATCGCCAGGAGTCCGGTCAGTGCCGGGTAACTCAGTGCCAGAGGAGAAATGCGTTCGCGCAGCGAATATCTGCCCAGTATCACGTGGATCACCGTGGTCGCCACAACGCCGCCGACAATGCAGAACAGCCAGTCGGGAAAAGCCGCACCGAACAGTACAAGCGAGGGGGACGTGGAGCATCCACTGAGCAGGAGAACGACAGGTATCAGTGCCAGCCTGACGGAATCGAATGAAGGCATGTCTACCTTCGCAAGTGACGACTGACGCAAACCGGAACCTCTGGGCAAGGAATTGACCTGCGCACCTTACCGATCCGGCCACGGCCCCGATATTGGAAAAAAACATAACTTCGTTGTGACAGTAAACAACCGCAAAACCGGGCTAAAAGCGTTGTTGAACTGGCCTGGTGAACGTAAGAGTATAGAGCGCGCACAGACACTCGCCCGCGAGTGAAATCGACACTTTCAGGCGCCAAAAGGTGAACGCAATGACGCCCATTCCCACCCTCAGCGCTCGACTTGCAACGATCACCCGAGAGTTTGCGAACACCCCTTCCCTGCTCACCGCAAAGATCAACCACCAGCTCAACGGGATGGCAGGCTACAAAGACCTCACACCCGAAGCCCGCAAGGATCTGGAAAACTCCCTGAGCTACACCGCGCGCCTGTGGTGCGAAACGCTGCTGACCGGCGAGGGCTTGTCGCAGGACACTCGCCGAACGCTGAAGGAGATCGGTTGCCGGCGCGTCCATCAGGGTGTGCCCCTGCAATCGCTGATGCGCGGGTTCAGTCTTGGCGTTCGCGAGATCTGGAGCGGCTACCTGGAACTCGCCAGAGACGACGATGCATTAAGCAAGGAACTGTTGTTGCAGATTTCCGGCTACATGTTCGACTTCTTCGACGACATTGCCGAAGAAGTGGTCCAGGCGTATCTGGAAGAACAGATTCAGAAAGTTCGCTGGAGGGAGCATCTGCATCAGCGGCTTTATCACTTCCTGTTGCATTCACCGCACGATACCGAAGGATTCGAAGACACCCTGTTGGCACTCGGCCTGGACGCCAGCACGCCCCGCGTGGCGCTCGCGCTGGAACTGCCCTTGCGCCCTGTCCAGCCGTTGCAGCGCGAAGACGAATTCGACCGTATGACCCTGCAGGTTGCCCGGCACCTGAAGATTCCCGTCAAGGAACTGATCCGCGTCTGGTACCGCGACAGACTGGTGATCTGGCTGCCGGGCATCAAAGGCGAAACCCTCACGCAATGCGACCAGCGCATGAGCGAAAGCGCCGCGTCACTGCCGGCGTTGCTGCCGTCGTTGCGTGGTATCGGCATCGGTCTGCTGAATCAGGGGATCGCCGGCTGGGTCGGCACGGCGGAAGAAGCGATCAAGGCCATCGACCTGTTCCCATTCAACGGGGCCGAAGTACGTGTCAGACGCTATTCAAGCGTGCTGATCGAAGACAGCGTGCGCAGCCACGACAACACTCTCAGATACCTGATGTCGCTCATCGAGCAGCTCAGCCATGAACCCGACCTGCTGCTGACACTGGAAGCGTTTTTCTCAAGCGGCCGTCACCGCGCCCAGACCGCCAAGACCCTCGGCATCCACCCGAACACCCTCAATTACCGGACAGGGCGCATCGAGAACCTGCTGGGCGCGGATCTGAATGACATCAACTGGGTGAGCCGGCTGGACACGGCTCTGAAACTTCGCCGGCATTCGATCAGCAAGGGACAAGAGCGCTGAAAGTTCAGGCGTCCAACAGTCGCCTGGTGGTCGTCATCGCCGTGTCCAGCGACTGCCCGGTCCGTTGCAACTTGTTCAACAAACTCGCCCCCAGCCACAGCTGATAGAGGGTTTCCGCCAGTTGCCGGGCATCGCCGTCGGGCAGGCATTGATCGGCCTGGCCCTGCTCGATGCAAGTGGTGATGCGCGCCACCACGCGCTCGGCGCCATCGCGCAAGGTCAGGCGCATGGCTTCGGACAGATCGGCCACCTCGGCACTGAGCTTCACCACCAGACACTCGTCACCATGCCCCTCCAGCGTGCAGCGGTCCTGCCAGCCTTGCCAGTAGTCCATCAGCCGCTCGCGGGCATTCAGGTCGGGCAGCGTCAGGCGCCGCTCCATGTCGGCCAGGTAACAGACGAAGTAATCCTCAAGCAGCGCCTGGCCGTACAGCTCCTTGGATTTGAAGTAGTGATAGAACGAGCCCTTGGGCACACCGGCGGTTTGCAGGATCTCGTTCAGGCCGACACTGGTGAAGCCCTTTTCGGCCATCATCCGGTGGCCGGTGTCGAGCAGGTGTTGGCGGGTGTCGTCGTAGGTCGGTTTCATCGGGGCGCAGATTACCAGGCAATAGACCAGTCGTTTAACTCGAAGGAACGGGAGTTTGCCACACCAGTCCATGAAAAACATGCGGATAAAAAATTACTAGACGACTGGTCTAATTGAAATCTATGCTGCGCCCCGACAAACCCTTTCCCCGGTGTCGATCGTGTGCGAATCCCTCGCACAGCCACGACACCCGACCCACCCAAGGTGCTCTATGAAAATCTTGATGGTTCTGACTTCCCACGATCAGCTCGGCAACACCGGCAAGAAAACCGGCTTCTGGCTCGAAGAGTTCGCCGCCCCCTACTACGCCTTCAAGGACGCCGGCGCCGATATCACCCTGGTCTCGCCCGCTGGCGGCCAGCCACCGCTGGATCCGAAAAGCGACGAACCCGACGCCCAGACCGCTGAAACCGACCGCTTCCGCAAGGATTCGGCGGCGCAACAAGCGCTGGCGAATACCGGGCGCCTGGCCGATGTCAGCGCCGAGGATTTCGATGCCGTGTTTTATCCAGGTGGCCACGGCCCGCTCTGGGATCTGGCCGAAGACAAGCATTCGATTGCCCTGATCGAAGCCTTCGCCCGCAGTAACAAACCTCATGGTTTCGTCTGCCACGCCCCGGGGGTGCTGCGGCATGTGCTCGGCGCTGACGGCAAAGCCTTGGTCAAGGATCGTGACGTCACCGGCTTCACCAACTCTGAAGAAGCGGCTGTCGGTCTGACGGATGTGGTGCCGTTCCTGGTCGAAAACGAGTTCCAGCGCCTCGGCGCCCGTTATTCCAAAGTCGCCGACTGGCAGGTGCACGTGGTGACTGACGGGAAACTGGTCACCGGCCAGAACCCAGCCAGCTCCGCCGCTGTCGCCGAGAAACTGTTGAAGCTGCTCGGCTGACATTTTCAGCCGTCATCCACCCGGACGCCGTGCGCGTGTTGCACGGCGTCTTTTTTTTTGGCCCGACCACTAGTCGACTGGTCTAATAAATTCCAATCAAGGCACATCCATGAATCACAGCAGTTTCTTCAAACCCGGCACTTTGGGTCTGCACACCCTGAAAAACCGCATCGTGCTGCCGCCCCTCACCCGCCAGCGCAGCACCCAGCCTGGCAACGTTGCCAATGAATTGATGGCCGATTATTACCAGCAACGCGCCGGCGCCGGTTTACTGGTAACGGAAGGCACGCAGGTCGAGCCGCGCGGCCAAGGTTATGCGTGGACACCCGGCATTCATACCCCCGAGCAAGTCGCCGGATGGCGCAAAGTCACCGAGGCTGTCCACGCCCGGGACGGCGTGATCTTCGCCCAGCTCTGGCATGTGGGGCGCGTGTCCCATACGGCTTTGCAACCCGACGGTGCCGCACCGGTTTCGGCCTCTGCGGTAGCCACCGACCGGGTCAGCGTGTTCATCGAAACCGCGCCTGGTGCCGGCGCCCTGGTGCCACCGTCCGCCCCTCGCGCACTGACCACCGATGAAGTGCAGGAACTGGTTCAGCTGTACATCCAGGCCGCGCGCAATGCCATGGAGGCAGGTTTCGACGGGATCGAACTGCACTGCGCCAACGGTTATCTGGTGAACCAGTTCATCTCGGCCCACAGCAATCTGCGCACCGACCAGTACGGCGGCTCGCTGCACAATCGCCTGCGCTTTTTACGTGAAGTGGTGGCTGGTGTTGCCGAGTGCATCGGTCGTGAAAAAGTCGGTGTGCGTTTCGCCCCGCTGTTCACCACCACCGACGAGGCGCGTACCTACCTGGGCATGGTCGAGGAAGATCCGCACACCACTTACATCGAAGCGATCAAGGTGCTGCAGGACGTGGGCATCGCCTACCTGTCCATCGCCGAAGCCGACTGGGACGATGCCCCGGCGATGCCTCTAACGTTCCGTCAGGCAGTGCGCGACACCTTCAGCGGCGCGATCATTTACGCCGGACGCTACACCGCAGCATCCGGTGCGCAGTTGCTCGATTCGGGGCTGGCGGATTTCGTGGCCTTCGGTCGTCCGTTCATGGCCAACCCGGACCTGCCGGCGCGCATCGCCAATGACTGGCCGCTGAATTCACTGAATCCGGCCACGGTCTACGGTGGCAATGCCGAAGGGTATGTGGACTACCCCGAGTACGCGTGATGACTGCCGCTTATCGGTAAGGCGCAACACCCGCCCGTTCAGCACCGCTCACACTGGCAGTGGTGAACGGGAACTGTCGCCGGGAGCTACCCTTGCCATCCGGTTCCGCCCTGTGGTCTTCGCCTGATACAGCGCCTGATCTGCCGTCTCGATCAGCGCTTGCACCACGGCCAGTTGTGGACCCGCCGCCGCGGTGACGCCGATACTGACCGTCACCCGACCGAACGGGCTCGCCGGGTGAGCAATGTGCTCTTGCGTCAGTCGCTCCAGAATCAGTTGTGCCACGACCGACGCCCCCTCGCCATCGGTGTCGGGCATGATGATCGCCACCTCTTCCCCGCCATAGCGTGCCACCAGATCCGACGGTCGCCGCACACAGGCTTCAAGCACTTTTCCCACCCGTTGAAGGCAGGCGTCGCCGGCAACATGCCCTTGGGAATCGTTGAACAGCTTGAAGTAGTCGATATCGATCATCAGCAAGGCCAGCGATGTCCTGTCACGTTGAGCACGGCGCGCTTCCATGGCCAGTGTTTCATCGAAACAGCGACGATTGGCGAGGCCCGTCAGCGCGTCCTTCATCGCCAACAATTCCAGCTGCCGGTTTGATCCCAGCAACTGCTGTTGAGTGAGCCGCAACTCCCCTTCCACCTGGGTCCGTCGACGTATATCACGAATGAGAAACCAGCCGATCACGCCAGTGAGCCCCAGCAACGATGCGACCACCACGATCGACAGCAGCGCCTCCAGCCGCCACGCCGCCAGTGCTTCGCGCTTGCCGAGCGCGACCGTGGTGATCAGCGGCAGCTTTTCACTCTTGCGAAACGCGTAGAGCCGCTCCACCCCGTCGAGGCTGGACGTGAAGGACGCGGTGCCCACCGACTGATCCACCAGGTACTTCGCATAAATGGGCGACTTGGAGAAATTGCGCCCCATGTCCTGTTCGCGAAAGGGATAACGCACCAGCAGCGTACCGTCGGTGTAGGACAGACCGATGGCGCCTTCCTGCCCCACGTCGAGCTTGCCGAACAGTCGCAGGAAGTTTTCGACCCCCAGGGTGACCGCCACCACACCGGCGAACTCTCCGCGCGCGTCATTGAAGCGGCGACTGACGGTAATCACCCACTCCTGATTCGAGCGGCTACGGATGGGCGGGCCGATGAAGGGCTCGCGGGAAGGATCGTCACGGTGATGGATGAAATAGTCCCGGTCACTGCTGTTGACCCCGGCCGGAATCGGTCGGTTGGAGGACATCAGCCAGTGGCCGCGATTATCGTAGACGGTGATGCCACTGAGCTGCGGCATCAGCGGTTGCTGACGGTTGACCAGCGCATTCAGCCGTTCGATCTGCGCGGGGCCGCTGCCCTCGGTTTCCAGACGCTCGACGAGCCCGAGCAAGAGCAGCGAGCTTTGCCGAACGATGCCTTCGGAATAGGTCGCGAGCGCCTGGGTCAGGTTCAACCCGTGGACGTTCACCTCGTCCAGCGCCCGCTCCCGGGAGCTCAGCACCTTCCAGATGGTCAGCGACGCCAGGGAGCAACCGATGATAAACAGCAACAGCATCACGAGGTGGGTATCACGCTTCACATCAGTACCTTTTGGAAAGTCCGTTTTCCGTCACGGCCGTTGTCGGACCGGGGCCACAACAGCGACCGTATGTCCCGGGCTGCGCAGGATACAAGCAGTCCATCGAAGACGCAGCAACGGCGTGTCGGGCCCCCGATGAACTGTTCGATGATCGGACGGCTCGATGAAAAAACCGGACCCCATAAGACTTTTTTGCCGCTAGACGATTTTCAGCGCCTTGAGAATGATCAGCGACTGCCCGGCAAACGCCTCGGCCTGTTCGGTCAGCTCGGCAATATTTTCCTCGGCAGTCGTCAGCGCTTTGCCGTCCTTGAGCAGTCCTTCACCTTGGCCGCCAATGATGCCCCACGCCAGCAATGCCCACTCGGCTGGGCGGGTCTTGCCTTGTTTGATCGATATCAGGAACAACTGCTGGAATCGGCTGACTGTCACGCCACCACCCGTCACCGGACTGGCCAAGACCTGGATTTTGTGATCGAACAGCGAGCGTCTGCACAGTTGTAGATTGAGCGTATTGCAGCGTGTCTGCGCCAGCTTCTCGGCCGCTTCACTCTGGCATGGCGCCACGGCCCCCATAGCGATCAACACATTGATGGCCTGCTCCACATCGCCAAAACTCAGCGAAGGCGAAGCCTCCAGCAAGTGGCGCAGGGTTTTCGGCACGTAGCCGTCGTCCGCCAACGCATCGAGCACCGGGCCGTAAATCTCTGCCTGCAACGTGGCTGAGCCTGCGGGCCCCGTGACGCTGCCCGCGACACTGTCTGCCAGTTGCATCAGGACAAAACGGGTACTGAGCATGCGTTCGCGGTGCTCGCTGGCGGACAGCCGGTTGGCCCCGCGCACGTAGAGGTCACGGCGGAAGTTCTGGTTGACGAAGTAATCACGCGCCTGCTCGCGCATGACCGGATGCTCGATGCCTTCCAGAAAGTCCATGCCTTCGGCGCTCAGGTTGAGCGGGTCCACCGTGTCCAGCGGAACGGCGGTGGTGGCGTAGTCGAGCTTGGCCGGGGCCAGGGCATCGACCACGTCGGTGAAATACATGCAATTCCAGTCGCGGTTGAAGTATTCATGGGCGACGTATTGGCGATTCTGGCCTTTGATGCTCTGGAGCTTGGCGTCCAGGTGAGGCGCCGAATTGGCATAGTTCGGATTGGCCGCCAACAATGCTTCGGAGAACTGCAGCGCAGCATCGATACGCTGATCCGGGCGAGCAGACGTTTGTGTGGCGAAGCGGTCATGCAGGCTGAACAACTGGCGCAACGGTGCCAGCGGCGACCAGCCCGGGAAGCAGTTGTAGCTGATGTATACATGACCGCCCGGTTTGAGATGACGACGGGCAAACTCGACGATCAACTTGTGGTTGTCACGACTGACCCAGGTCCAGATGCCGTGCAGGCTGATGCTGTCGAACTGCGGCAGGTCATGGCGGGCCAGCAGTTGCTCGAAGCTGTCGTCATACAGCCGCGCATCGCTGCCCCAGTCGTTCGCCAGCCCGATGGCATGGGCGGCCTGGCCCGGATGGAAATCCGTACCGACGTAGGTGCCCGGATTACCCGCCGCATGGATATTGATCGAAACGCCCTGGCCAAAACCCAGCTCGCAGTGATAGCCGTCGGTGCTCTCCAGCGTGGCGAAACCACGCAACAACAAACAATAGCGCTGGAAAACCGGATTGATCTCCCGGCTATACCCGTAGGTGTAGCCTTCGTCGGTGAAATAACCTTCGTTCCAGGCTTTGCTCATGCGTGACACCCTTTTTATATCGAAAGTGAAAGTCGAACTTATAAGGGGTACTCAGGGCGAATCACAAGCGCAAAAGCGACACCCGCAGCCAGCCGTCGTCTATCAGCCGATCACTCGCGCATACACCGACCGGTCGATGTTGCCTCCAGACAGAATCACCCCGACCTTTTTGCCCTGCATCCTGTCCCGCTCCTGCATCAATGCGGCCAGCGCGGCGGCGCCGGCACCTTCGGCGAGGTTGTGGGTATCGGTGTAATACACGCGCATGGCTTCGGCGATTTCGCTCTCGCTGACGGACACGATTCGTGCAGCACCGGCCCCATAGACATCGAACGCCTCGGCAATCGGCTTGCGCACGGCCAGCCCGTCGGCAAAGGTATTGGCCGAGGCGGTCTCGCAGATCGTTTTCGCCGCGAAGGACAACTTGGCGGCGGCCGCTTCGGTCGACACTACACCTACGACCTGGGTATCCCGCCCCAGCGCATCGCGGGCGGCGATCACGCCACAAATGCCTGAGCCGCAGCCGATGGGAACGTAGACGGTGTGCAGATCCGGTGTCGCGCTGAACAGTTCCAGCGCGTAGGTCGCCACGCCCTTGACCAGTTCGGTGTGGAACGGTGGCACCAGATAAAGTCCATGTTCCAGCGCCAGGCGCGCCGCTTCCTCACGGGCCTCGTCGAAATCCCGCCCGTACTCGACCACTTCGCCGCCAAAGCCGCGCATGGCGTTGTTCTTTTCCAGCGAATTGCCCTCAGGCACCACGATCAACGCCTTCAATCCGACTGCACTGGCTGCCAGCGCAAGGCTCTGCCCGTGATTGCCACGCGTCGCGGAGACAATGCCTTTGACGTTGGGATGTTCGCGGCGCAGCCAGTGCATGAAGGTGATGCCGCCGCGCACCTTGAACGCGCCGGTGGGTGTATGGTTTTCGTGCTTGACCCACACCGTGCAGCCCAGCCGCTCGGCCAGCAATGGCCAGCGGTATTGGGCAGTGGCCGGCATGACCTGGTAAACCTGGCGGGCAGCCTGTTCGATGTCTTCGCGAGTGAGTGAATGCATGGGAATCTCCTTGTGCGTGACCCCAGTCTAGGCACAGGCACATCACGTCGGCTTTCAAAAAACTGACCTGACTTTTGTCCCGGCTCTTCACTACTATGGCGTTCATGAGCCATCGCAACCGCCAGCCATCACCCGTTGCCCCGGAACCGGTCCGTCGTATCGAGACCGGCCCGTGGGCAATCGAATTGCTGCCCGGTGCCGCGTACGCGACGCGCTATGTGGCGGCGCAGTCGGCCATCGGTTTTGCCTTCGACAGCCAGCGCGGCGTACACGCCATTGGCAGCGACCGGGTTCGCCCCTTCGATGCCATGCCCAATGGATTGGCGTTTGTGCCTGTCGGTTGTGACGTGATGTCCGAGTCACCGATGGGTGGTGAATACCTGCGGGTGGTCCGCACCGACGGCATTGCGCTGGCAGGTGAGCAAGCATTCAATAATCGCATCGACTCGCAGGCCATTCACCTTGCTTCGCGAATGCGCCGTGCCTTGTTGAATGCTTCAGTGGACGATGACTGGGAAACCTGGGCGCTCGCATTGGCCGAGCGCGTCGAAGGTAAAGACAGGTCACCGTGCCAAGTCGCGATGACTGGCAACCGAATGCGCCTGCTCGACGAATTCATCGACGCCGGCCTCGACGGTCCGCTCGGCATTCAAACCATGGCGCAACTGCTGGAATTGTCCGAAGGCTATTTCATTCGCGCCTTCAAACAGGCCACCGGCAAAAGCCCCCATAGCTACCTGATCGACCGGCGATTGGCCCGCGCTCGAGCGCTGATGCGCGACTCCACGGCCAGCCTGGCGGAAATCGCCCTCGCCTGCGGTTTCAATTCCCAGGCGCACATGACCAGTGCGTTCAAGCAGCGACTTGGCGTGAGTCCGGCACAATTGCGCGCAGGATCGCGTCACAATCCGGCCATTGGCAAAAAACCAAATCAGTGGTGAATTTTTTCGTGTCCACTTGTATCTGATCAGGAAGAAACCGTGCCATCACAGAGATGGCATCGGTCACGGCAAACCGCTCTGGCTAAAGCCTCACCGGGCCGCGCGGTTTGCACAAAGACAGATCAGATGCAGAGTGAATCCCATGGAACCAAAGGAAAACGTCAGCCCGATCGGACTGAAAGACATCACCATTGTCGACGACGCCAAGATGCGCAAAGCCATTACGGCCGCTGCACTGGGCAACGCGATGGAGTGGTTCGACTTCGGCGTCTACGGCTTCGTTGCCTACGTGCTGGGCAAGGTCTTCTTCCCCGGCGCCGATCCCGGCGTACAGATGATCGCGGCACTGGCAACCTTCTCGGTGCCGTTCCTGATCCGGCCGCTGGGCGGACTGTTCTTCGGTGCGCTGGGGGACAAGTACGGACGGCAGAAAGTTCTCGCGGCGACCATCGTGATCATGTCGCTCAGCACCTTTGCCATCGGGTTGATCCCGTCCTATGCCTCGATCGGCATCTGGGCACCGATCCTTCTGCTGCTGGCGAAAATGGCCCAGGGATTTTCGGTCGGAGGCGAATACACCGGTGCTTCGATTTTCGTGGCTGAGTACGCGCCGGATCGCAAACGCGGTTTCCTCGGCAGCTGGCTGGACTTCGGTTCCATCGCCGGTTTCGTCCTCGGCGCCGGCGTGGTGGTGTTGATTTCCACGATCATCGGCGAAGAAAAATTCCAGGAATGGGGCTGGCGCCTGCCCTTCTTCCTCGCCTTGCCGCTGGGCATGATCGGTCTCTACCTGCGCCATGCGCTCGAAGAAACCCCCGCGTTTCAGCAGCATGTCGAAAAGCTTGAACAAGGTGACCGCGAAGGCCTGGCCGGCGGCCCGAAAGTGTCGTTCAAGGAAGTCGCCACCAAACACTGGCGCAGCCTGATGACCTGCATCGGCGTGGTGGCGGCAACCAACGTCACCTACTACATGCTGCTCACCTATATGCCGAGCTACCTGTCGCACAACTTGCACTACAGCGAAAATCGCGGGGTGCTGATCATCATCGCGATCATGGTCGGCATGCTGTTCGTGCAGCCTGCGATCGGTTTCATCAGCGACAAGATCGGCCGTCGTCCCTTCATCATCTTCGGCAGCATCGGTCTGTTCATCCTCGCCATTCCCGCGTTCATGCTGATCAACAGCGGCAAGATCGGCCTGATCTTTTCCGGCCTGCTGATACTGGCCGTGGTACTCAACTTTTTCATTGGTGTCATGGCCTCTACGCTGCCGGCGATGTTCCCGACTCACATTCGCTACAGCGCGCTGGCCAGTGCCTTCAACGTCTCGGTGCTGATCGCCGGTGTGACGCCGACCGTCGTCGCCTGGCTGGTGGAAAGCACCCAGAACCTGTACATGCCGGCCTATTACCTGATGGTGACCGCCATCATCGGGCTGATCACCGGTGTGACCATGAAGGAAACCGCCAACAAACCGCTACGCGGCGCAGCACCTGCGGCCTCCGATATCGAAGAAGCCAAGGAACTGCTGCAGGAACACCACGACAACATCGAACAGAAGATCGAAGACATCGACGCCGAAATCGCCGCGCTGGAGGCCAAACGCGAGCACCTTGTGCAGCAGCACCCGCGAATCGAATAACGATATAAAGAGTTGATGGGACAACAGGGTGGAATTCAAACGCCCTTCTGTGGTGTTCTGTTCGTCAGGAGCCGGTTTTTTTTCCGCCGGCTCACGCCCCTTCAGCAACCTGACGATGAGGTCCGTTTCATGAGCAAAGCGCCTTACGTACCACCCAAAGTCTGGAAACACAGCGCTCCGTCCGGCGGCCAGTTCGCCAACATCAATCGCCCGATTGCCGGACCGACCCATGACAAAATCCTGCCTGTCGGCAAGCATCCATTGCAGTTGTACTCGCTGGCCACGCCCAACGGCGTCAAGGTCACCATCCTGCTGGAAGAGTTGCTGGCCCTCGGGCACACAGGGGCCGAATACGATGCCTGGCTGATCCGCATCGGTGAAGGCGATCAGTTTTCCAGCGGCTTCGTTGAGATCAACCCGAACTCCAAGATTCCGGCACTGCTTGATCGAAGTGTCGAGCCGGCCATCCGGGTTTTCGAGTCGGGCTCAATCCTGCTTTACCTCGCCGAGAAATTTGGCGCCTTCCTGCCCACCGATCTCGCCGGCCGCACCGAAACCCTGAACTGGCTGTTCTGGCAGATGGGCTCGGCGCCCTATCTGGGCGGCGGCTTCGGGCACTTTTATGCCTATGCGCCGGAGAAACTCGAATACCCGATCGACCGTTTCACCATGGAAGCCAAACGTCAGCTGGATGTGCTCGACCGACGTCTTGCCGAGAGTCCTTACCTTGCCGGCGAGAGCTACACCATCGCCGATATCGCGGTCTGGCCGTGGTACGGGCAACTGGTGCGCAACAACGTGTACGGCGCGGCCGAATTCCTGTCGGCGCACGAATACACTCATGTGCAACGCTGGGCCGAGGGCATCGCCAAACGGCCTGCGGTCATTCGTGGGCAACGCGTCAATCGGACCTGGGGCGATGAGGCGAGCCAGGTGCCGGAGCGACATGAGGCTGCTGATCTAGACTGATCGCTCGCACCCGATAACAAAAACCAAGGGGCGCCCGCATGAACATTCTCTACGACGAACAGATCGACGGCGCCCTGCCGGACGTCGATAAAGCCGCGCTGTTGCAGGTGCTGCAAACCCGGTGGCCGGCACTGGAAATCCTGCATCAGCGCGAGGATCTCGCCCCGTACGAATGCGACGGTTTGTCCGCCTATCGCACCACCCCGCTGCTGGTGGTTTTGCCCCGGCATCCGGATGAGGTGCTGGGCATTTTGCGCACCTGCCATGAGATGAACGTGCCGGTGGTGGCCCGGGGTGCCGGCACCGGATTGTCCGGCGGCGCGTTGCCGCTGGAAAAAGGTGTGCTGCTGGTGATGGCGCGCTTCAACAACATTCTGCACATCGATCCGGCCGCCCGCACCGCGCGGGTTCAGCCCGGCGTGCGCAATCTGGCGATATCCCAGGCTGCCGCTCCGTTCGGCCTGTATTACGCGCCGGATCCTTCCTCGCAGATCGCCTGTTCCATCGGTGGCAATGTGGCGGAAAATGCTGGCGGCGTGCATTGCCTCAAGTACGGCCTGACCGTGCACAACCTGCTCAAGGTCGAGATCCTGACCGTCGAGGGCGAACACCTCACGCTCGGCTCCGATGCGCTCGACTCTCCGGGTTTCGACTTGCTGGCGCTGTTCACCGGTTCCGAAGGCCTGCTGGGTGTGATCACCGAAGTCACGGTCAAACTGCTGCCCAAGCCACAAACCGCCAAAGTTTTGCTGGCCGCGTTCGATTCCGTGGAAAATGCCGGCCGCGCGGTGGGCGATATCATCGCCGCCGGCATCATTCCTGGAGGCCTGGAAATGATGGACAACCTGGCGATCCGCGCCGCCGAAGACTTCATCCACGCCGGGTACCCGGTGGACGCCGAAGCCATTTTGCTCTGTGAACTCGATGGCGTGGAGGCCGACGTCCACGATGACTGCATCCGCGTGCGCCAAGTGTTGGAAAACGCCGGAGCGACGCAAGTACGTCAGGCCAGAGACGAAGCCGAGCGCGTACGATTCTGGGCCGGCCGCAAGAATGCCTTCCCGGCCGTGGGCCGTTTATCGCCGGATTATTACTGCATGGACGGCACCATCCCGCGCCGCGAACTGCCCGGTGTGTTGCAGGCCATTGCGCAGTTGTCTGGCGAATATGGCCTTCGAGTGGCGAACGTGTTTCATGCCGGCGACGGCAACATGCACCCGTTGATCCTGTTCGACGCCAATCAACCCGGCGAGCTGGAACGCGCCGAAACCCTGGGAGGCAAGATTCTCGAATTGTGCGTAAAGGTCGGCGGCAGCATCACCGGCGAGCACGGCGTGGGCCGGGAGAAAATCAATCAGATGTGCGCGCAGTTCAACAACGATGAGCTGACCCTGTTTCACTCCGTCAAAGCGGCGTTCGATCCCGGCGGTCTGCTCAATTCGGGCAAGAACATCCCGACGTTGCACCGCTGCGCCGAATTCGGCGCCATGCATATTCATGCCGGGCAACTGCCCTTTCCCGAGCTGGAGCGTTTCTGATGGTCCGAGAAAAGGATGTCGACGACAGCGCCGCGCTGCTCAATCAGGTCAATCGGGCGTTGCAGGACGCCACGCCCTTGCGGATTCAGGGCGCCAACAGCAAGGCGTTTCTGGGGCGGGTCGTTGCCGGAGAAATCCTCGACACTCGCACTCATCGCGGCATCGTCAGCTACGACCCGACGGAACTGGTGGTCACCGCACGTTGCGGCACACCGCTGAGCGAACTGCTGGCGGTACTGGATGCGTCACAACAGATGTTGCCATGCGAACCACCGGCCTTCGCCGACGATGCGACGGTGGGCGGGATGATCGCCAGCGGACTGTCGGGCCCGAGGCGGCCGTGGTCGGGGTCGGTTCGGGATTTCGTGCTGGGTACGCGGATCATCACGGGTCATGGCAAGCACCTGCGCTTTGGCGGTGAAGTCATGAAAAACGTCGCCGGTTATGACCTGTCGCGGCTGATGGCCGGCAGTTACGGTTCGCTGGGAGTGATTACCGAGGTCTCACTCAAGGTCCTGCCCAAACCCCGTGAGTGCCTGAGCATCAGCCTGGAAATGGACAGCGAGCGTGCCTTGCAGCGCCTGGCGGAATGGGGCCAACAACCGTTGCCGATCAGCGCCGCCTGCCACGATGGGCAGCGTCTGCACTTGCGTCTGGAAGGTGGCGAAGGCTCGGTGGCGGCGGCCCGTGATCGGCTCGGTGGCGAACTGCTCGATGGGACTTATTGGGCAGATCTGAATGAACAGCGCCTGGACTTTTTCGACGAGGACCAGCCCCTGTGGCGCCTGTCGGTGCCGAACAACACCCCGCTGCTGGCCTTGGCCGGTGAACAAATGCTCGACTGGGGCGGCGCACAGCGGTGGCTAAAATCAGGCGCCGAAGCTGCTCTGATTCGCCAGGTGGTTTCGGCTGTTGGCGGCCATGCTACCTGCTACAGCCATGGCTTGATCGACGCGCCGTTTCATCCGCTGCCACCCGCCCTCCTGCACTATCACCGTCGCCTCAAGCAACAACTCGACCCCCGGGGCATCTTCAACCCCGGTCGTCTGTACGCGGAGCTTTGAGCCATGCAAACCACTTTCAGCGAAGAGGCTCGGCAACTGCCACGCGCCGAAGAAGCCGAAAGCATCCTGCGCACCTGCGTGCACTGCGGTTTCTGCAACGCGACCTGCCCGACCTATCAGTTGCTCGGCGATGAACTAGATGGCCCACGGGGACGCATCTACCTGATCAAGCAAGTGCTGGAAGGCAACGAGGTCACCCGCAAAACCCAACTGCATCTGGATCGTTGCCTGTCCTGCCGCAATTGCGAAACCACCTGCCCCTCGGGGGTGGATTACCACAACCTGCTCGATATCGGCCGCGCCGTCGTTGATGCCGCCGTACCGCGACCCATCGGCCAACGCTTGTTGCGAGGAGGTTTGCGCGCAGTGGCACCCAATGCCTCTCTGTTCAAGGGATTGCTCGGTACTGGCCAGATCTTCCGCGCGCTACTGCCCGAGACTCTGCAAACCAAACTGCCGCGCAGCACTTCTGCAACCGAGTGCCGTCCGGTAACCCGGCATGCCCGCCAGGTGTTGATGCTTGAAGGCTGCGTGCAACCGGGTCTGTCGCCCAACACCAACGCGGCGGCGGCACGGGTGCTGGATCGACTGGGGATCGGCATTACTCGGGCGCTGAATGCCGGCTGCTGCGGCGCCGTGGACTATCACCTCGATGCCCAGGCCAATGGACTTGAGCGCGCCCGCAGGAATATCGACGCCTGGTGGCCGGCCATCGAACAAGGCGCCGAAGCGATCGTGCAGACTGCCAGCGGTTGTGGTGCGTTCATCAAGGATTACGGGCACCTGCTGTGCAGCGACCCGGCCTATGCCGAGAAGGCGAAAGCCGTCAGTGCACTGGCGAAAGATCTGGTGGAAGTACTGCGTGAGGAACCGCTCGAGTCCCTTGGCATTCATGCCGATCAGCGCTTGGCTTTCCACTGCCCCTGCACCTTGCAACATGCACAGAGACTCGGCGGCGCGGTGGAGTCGGTGCTGACCCGGCTGGGCTTCAATCTCACGACCGTGCCGGACGCCCATCTGTGCTGTGGCTCAGCGGGCACCTATTCGATAACGCAACCGGCGCTGGCCCGGCAACTGCGCGACCAAAAGCTCAATGCACTGGAAAGCGGCCATCCGGATGTCATCGCTACCGCCAATATTGGCTGCCAGGCACACCTCGACGGCGCTGGACGCACACCGGTCAGGCACTGGATCGAATTGGTGGATGCCGCGATGCCCTTGGTGAGCGACGCGTAGGATTGCTGGCGACAGCCAAACGATGGGCGAAAAAAAACCGCCTTTGCGGGGCGGTTTTTCGGTAGGCCTCAGTTTGCGGCTGGGGCCTGTTTTGTCTCACGGACAGAACTGACGTACCGGAATACTATTAATCTTTGGTCTTCGTTGCAACGTTATTTTGCGTGCTACACGAAGTCAAGGAAGATGCTGACGGACGTTAACCACCCCAAAACACGCTGACAGAAATAACGAATTACAAAACATATAAAACCTTTATCCATGATCCTCAAAATCCCGCCATAAGACAGGTTAATATGCCAGCGCTCATTCGCCAGTATGTCCATAAGGTTTGGCTGGAACCATAACGGTTTCATGCCCTTCGACACGGTTTTGCACCCGTGCCGGAATGATGGCTCGGAGGGATCACAACCGGCCACCTCATGGACAGAACTGACGTTTATGTCCGAAGGCACACATGGTCCGGTAAGTGCGCTGGAGATCTGGCCCCCGACCTGGAGGCCAAAACGTATGAAGCTTTTGCTGCGTACGCTGAGCCTCGTATGGAGATCGTTTCAAGCGTTTCGCTTTTACGAGTTCCTGCGAGACCACTTTGACAACCTGAAGTAACGGTTGTCGATGCGGGAAAAAGCCCGTTTTGGCTTCGACTGAAACGGGCTTTTTTTGTTCTTGAAAACTGTCACTTGTAGGAATTTTTATAAAATTGATCCTGTTCTGCTGTAAGGCATTTCTCTGACATCTGTCATCCCGACATCCTCCTCACCGTCAGTTATGAGCTAATAGCACCTTCATTAAACCGTCGCTGAAACGTTGTACTAGGATAGGATCCAATTTCCTGATTCGCTGTCGCCGGGCATGGAGCTGTTTTCCGGTGGTTCAGGAACACGAGTACCACACTGCAACTCATGGATGAACGACATGAACTCACAGCTGTTTCCTCACATTGGCAAGGTCATCGCCAGCACTGGCAGCCGACATTTCCCACGGATGCTGCACGACCTGATCCTGACCCAACTGGCGGTGGACGCCACGCATATCCGGCAGATGCGCGTGGAACCGGTCGGACGCACGCAACCGCGCGGCGAACCCGAATGCATCAAGGAAGCGCCACTGCCGGCTGAAACGGTGTATTCCGAACTGAGCACCCTGCCGAGTGCCAATGATTTGCCCGCTCCCGAGCCCTCGACGGTCACCGACGCCTCGCAATTGCACCTGACCCGGCGCAAGGACGGTTATCGCTATGTGATCTCGGTCTACCGTTGTGGCCCGGCAAAACGCTTCTCCGCTCATGAGCGCAGTTTGTTGCAGGACATTTCCCCGGTGCTGCTGCCGATGGTGGAAAAACACATCAACGCCCTGCAACCGGCAAACACTGACGCCCAGGGACAATCCCAGGAACAATCAGATTCCAACCTGCTGGGCCTGGAAACCCTGCGCCTGCGCTTTTGCGAACGAGTGGAGCAACTGGGGTTGAGCCTGTCGAACCGCGAAATGGAAGTGTGTGTCGGTCTGCTGGCCGGGCGCACCGCGCCTGAACTGGCTGAACAGTTGCAACTGAAGGTCAACACCGTCGAAAGCTACCTCAAACGCGCAGCTATCAAACTGGGCATCAGCGGACGTCACTCGCTGATGCGCTGGATGTATTCGCCGAAGGACTGCCCGGCAGCCTGCGGCCCTTCGAACGCGGCCTAAAGGCTCACACACCTCTGACGAAACCGCCCTCCTGCTAAGGACGGCGGTTTTTTCGTGCCAGCCTCAATCCCGGGCCAGCGCCTCGATCGGATCGAGCCGCGACGCATTGCGGGCCGGCACGAAGCCGAACACGATGCCGATCAGGGTCGAGCAAAGCACAGCCGTGAGCACCGAGGTCATCGAGAACACCATTTCCCATTCCTTGATGAACAGCGAGAACAGATGGCCAATGGCGTAACTCAATGAGATACCGATAGCGCCACCCAGCAGACAGACCATCACCGCCTCCACCAGAAACTGCTGACGGATGTCCGACTGCCGCGCCCCGACCGCCATGCGGATACCGATCTCACGGGTACGCTCGGTGACCGACACCAGCATGATGTTCATCACGCCGATACCGCCCACTACCAGGGAGATCACCGCAATCAGGGACAGCAGCAAGGCCAGTGAGCGGCTGGTTTTCTGAACGGTCTGCATCACGCTGTCGAGGTTGTTGGTGAAGAAGTCCTTGGTGCCGTGACGCTGCAGCATCAACTTGTTGACGTTGTCTTCCACCACTTTGCTCGGCTGGCCGTCCTTGATCCGTACACTGATGCTGTCCAGATAGCGCTGGCCCAACAGCCGTCCGGCTGCGGTTTCGTAGGGCACCCAGACGTTTAGCGACTTGCTCGACGAGAAGATGTTCTTGTTCTCCGCCGCCACACCGATCACGGTGCACGGCAGATTGCCGATCAGGATCACCTGCCCTAGCGGATCGACGCCCTCCCCGAACAACCGATGGCGAGTGTTGTGATCGATCACCGCCACCTGCGCCTGACGCCGGGCATCGCTTTCACTGAACGGGATGCCTGACTCCATCTTGATTCCGCGCACCTGGAAGTACAGGTCGCTAACGCCGTTGACCTGCGCATCGAGGTCGATGTTGCGGTAACGCAGCAACAGATTGCGCCCGACCACCGGCGTAGCGCTGTCAACGTAATAGAGTTGATTGAGTGCCGTCACATCCGCCGGCACCAGGGTTTCGATGGCCGCCGATCGACTGTCACCGAAACTGGTGCCGGAATAGATATCGATGGTGTTGCTGCCGATGGCCTGAATGTCTTTCAAGACATAACGCTTGGCCCCTTCGCCGATGGCCGAAATCGACACCACCGAGGTGATGCCGATGACGATCCCGAGCATGGTCAGCAAGGTGCGCATGCGATGGGAGATCAGTGCGACCCAGGCCATGTTGAACGCTTCCTTGAACAACCCGAGACTGGCCACCAGACGCCGTGCTGCGGTGGACTTGGGCGGCACCGCGTCCTCATTGGTCAGCGCCGTGGTGTCGCGCTCGTTGCGGCGGTCACTGAGGATCTCGCCGTCGCTGACTTCAATGATGCGCTCGGCGTTGGCCGCGACCTTGGGATCGTGAGTCACCAGAATCACTGTGTGCCCGGCCGCGTGCAGCTCCAGCAGAATGCGCATCACCTCCTCGCCACTGGTGGTGTCGAGGGCGCCGGTGGGCTCGTCGGCGAGGATCACTTCACCGCCATTCATCAAGGCTCGGGCAATACTCACCCGCTGCTGCTGACCGCCGGAGAGCTGGCTGGGGCGGTGCGTCAGGTGCCCTTCCAGTCCCAGACGCGCCAACAGCTCACGGGCCCGGGCGTGGCGCTGCGGCTCTGGCGTGCCGGCGTAGATCGCCGGCATTTCGACGTTGTGCATCGCGCTCAGGTGCGGCAGCAAGTGATAGCGCTGGAAGATGAAGCCGAAATAGTCGCGACGCAGTTCGGCCAGCGCCTGATTGTCCAGATCACGGGTTTCCCGGCCGTTGATCTTGTAGCTGCCGGCCGTGGCGTAGTCGAGGCAGCCGAGGATGTTCATCAGGGTCGATTTGCCGGAGCCCGAGGCGCCGATAATCGCCACCATTTCCCCGGCATTGATCGTCAGGTCGATATTCTTCAACGCCAGAAATTCACGATCACCAGCGGTGAAACTACGGCTGATGCCGGTCAGTTGCAGCAGAGGTTCGGTCATGCTCATGCCCCTGCCACTTTCGCCACCGGATCACCGATCACCACCCGGTCACCTTCGGCCAGACCGTCGTTGACCTGCACCTTGACGTTGTTGTTGATCCCGGTCTGTACGTTGCGCGACTGCGCCTGGCCCTTGGCGTCCAGCACCCGCACCGGAAAACTGCCGTCGTTGTTGCGCGGGCCCAGCGCGGCCACCGGAATCGTCAACACCGATTTGGCGGTATCGAGCACCACCCGCACCTGAGCCGTCATGGAGATGCGCAAGCGGTGATCGGGATTGGGCACGTCGAACAGCGCGTTGTAGAACACCGCCGTGTTCTGTTTCGGCGTGCCGGCGGGCGGGGTTTCGAGGAAGTTCTGCGGCGCCGGCTCAGTGCCGCGCAGCTTGCCGTAATAACGCTTGTCCTCGCCGAGAATGGTGAAATAGACCTCCTGCCCCGGCGCAATGTGAATGACATCGGCCTCCGACACCTGAGCCTTGACGGTCATGGTGTCCAGGTCCGCCAGTTTCAACAGGATCGGCGCCAGTTGGTTGGCGATCACGGTCTGGCCTTCCTGGGTGACGATACCCACCACGTCGCCGTCGATGGGCGCGACGATCCGCGTGTAGGCCAGATTGACCTTGGCAGTGTCGATCTGGATATGTGCGCTCTTGATTTGCGCATCCAGCGATAACAGGTTGGCCTGCTGTACCTCGTAGTTCGATTGCGCGGTTTCGAAATCCTGCCGCGAGATCGACGCGTCCTCCTGCAGGTTCTGATAGCGCTCGTAGATTGCCTTGGTCTGGCGCAACTGAGCCTGGGTCGCCCGGCGCTGGGCTTGCAGGTTTTCCTCGTCGACCTGCGCCTGACGCAAGGTGTTCTGCAGCACCAGCGGGTCGATTTCCGCCAGCCACTGGCCCTTCTTGACCTTGTCGCCGACCTTGACCTTGAGCGACTTCAACTGCCCCGAGACTTGGGCACCGACGTCCACCTGCTTGATGCCCTCCAGCAATCCGGTGGCCAGCACCGCATTTTCAATGTCACCGCGTTCAACCGTGGCGGTCAGGTACTGCGGTGCTTCGGCCGGTGCCTGCACCGTGTAGAACACCAACCCGGCCACCAGCGTCAACGCGATTCCCAGACCGACTTTGCGCAACTTCGACTGTTCCATAAATGACCACAATTCCGTTCAGGGTTGAGCCCGGCCAGCGGCCGGGTTCCAGGATAAAAACTTCAATCAGGACAACACTTGACCTGCCGCCACCGTCAGTCCGTCATGCCACCACGCCGCAAGACTGAAGACGTTGGGCGCCTTGAGAATCGTGAAGTGGTTGCCGGGGCCATACCACACCGCCAGATCCCTGGCCTCGCGCTGCCAGCCTTGGAGCATCGCTGCCTGTTCGCGCTGGTTGCCCGAAGCGTCCAGCGTCGGGTCGTCCACCAGCGCCAGACGCACCGGCCCGGTATAGGCCAGCGCCGGCTGATAGACCGTGCGCAGCGCCGTGGCGAAGGTACGCACCGGGCCCTGCATCGCATCAGCTGACGAGCGTTCGGACAGCACACCGGCACGCACCATGCCGTCATGCAGCAAGCGCATTTGCGTGGCGTCATCGGTTTCAGCGAAGGCCAGCGCATCGATGCCCAAAGACTTGCCGCCGGACAGTTGCAGCGACTCGATAAGCCGCAACAACGCCGCCGTCGTGGTGTACGGTTTGCCCACAACGCTGTTGCCACCCGGCGATTCGCTATCGATCAGGGTCAGGGACGCCACCTCGCGCCCCGCGGCCTGCAATTGAGCAGCCATGGCGTAAGCCACCCAGCCGCCGAACGAATGCCCGATCAGATGCACCGGCCCTTGCGGGTACAACTGCTCAAGTGCCCGCAGGTAGAACGTCGCCGCACTTTCGACCCGGCTGTGGGGCACGGTCGCGCCGTCGAGGCCTCGGGGTTGCAGGCCGTAAATCGGCCACTCCGGCCCCAGCGCCTCGGTCAGATGGATGAACCCGGTGACACTGTCGCCAGCCCCCGGCACACAGAAAATCGGCGCATGCCCGGCGTGACCGGTCTGGATCGTCAACAACGGCTGATACGCCCGGGATTCGATCACTGCCGAGGCCTGAACTGCCTGACTGAGCGCCTGACCAAGCACCTGCACATGCGGCGCCTGCATCATGCTCTGGTGATCGCCCGGCACGTCGATGCAATGCAGGAGCGCAGCCGGCACTTCATCCGACCACCCCAGGGTCGGGTGACGACGAGACAGCTCCGTCGGATGCTCCTGAGCCCGGAACAGATGCAACGGGATGCCCAATGGATTGATCCGGTAATGCGCCAGCGCGTGCCCGTGGGCGACCTCGCGGTCGAGGTAATGCCAAAGGTCTTGCGGTGCGGCGGCGGCCATCTCCGGATGCAGCAATTGCTCGTCCCGGCAGCGCTGCAACAACGACTGGAAGTCGATCTGTTCCAGTTCGGTCTGCAACACCGCCAGATGCGCCAGTGCGGCTTGCCCCGCATCACCAAGAGAAGCCCGGTACATCGTGCAGTGCTGCAACAACTGGCGCTTGTGCGCATGCTCGTCGCTCCAGCGCGCCTTGCCCTGATCGGTCAGGCGCGGCACGAAACTGTCGATCAGACCGACGAAGGACACTGCCTCATCCATACCGAGCAGTTGCATCGCCACTTCATAGGCCAATACCCCGCCGAACGACCAGCCGGCCAGACGATAAGGCCCCTGTGGCTGCACTGAGCGGATGATCTCCACCATGCGCGCCGCCAGGCATTCCATGGTGCGCAGCGGAGCTTTGCCGAACGGGATGCCCGGCAGGCCGTAGATCGGGAAATCGCCGTCGATGTGCAGGCCCAGCGCCGGGAAGTAGGCGTCCATCCCACTGAACTCATGGACCAGGAACAACGGCGTACCTGCACCACCGGCCCGCACCACGACCAGCCCGTCATCCTGCTCTTCAACGCCTGTGCGCTGGCCGAGCAAGGTGCCGAGTGACTCGATGCTGGCGTGCTGGAACAGCTCGGCCAGCGTCACTTCCAGCCCGCTCTGCTGCATCAGATTGACCAGACGAATCGCCAGCAGCGAGTGCCCGCCCAGTTCGAAGAAGTTGTCGTGACGACCCACCTGCTCGACCTGCAACACCTCGGCCCACAACTGCGCCAAAGTCTCTTCCAGCGGATTGGCCGGGGCCTCATAGGCGCGACTGAGCAGCGCGTCCTGCGCCGGAATCGGCAACGCCTTACGGTCCACCTTGCCGTTGTTGTTCAGCGGCAAGGCGTCGAGTTGCACCCAGGCCGAGGGCACCATGTATTCCGGCAGGCGTGCCTGCAATTGGCTGCGCAAAATAGCGCTGTCGACGCCTTCATCGGCCGTGAAATACGCCACCAGACGCAGCGGTTCCTGGCCGTCCTTACGGGCCAGCACGATGGCTTCCCTGACCCCTTCACAGTTCAGCAGGCGGTTTTCGATTTCTCCCAGTTCGATACGGAAACCACGGATTTTCACCTGATCGTCGTTGCGGCCGATGCATTCCAGCTGACCCGGTGCCAGCCAGCGTGCGAGGTCGCCGGTGCGGTAAAGCAACGCGCCCGGTTGATCACCGAACGGGTCTTGCAGGAATTTTTCGGCAGTCAGGTCCGGGCGATTCAGGTAACCCAACGCCACGCCTTGGCCACCGATGTACAGCTCGCCGGTCACACCCATCGGCACCGGTTGCTGACGGGCGTCGAGCACGTAGACTTGGGTGTTGGAGATCGGCCCGCCAATCGGCACGCTGTCGGCATCTTCTGCCACTTCGCGCACTTCGAACGTCGTGGCGTAGGTGGTGGTTTCGGTCGGGCCGTAGCAGTGGACGATGCGCAGGTCCGGCGCCTTGGCCAGCAAGCGGCGGAAGGCTGCCGGGTCGGCGCGTTCACCGCCACACAGCACAATGCGCAAGCCTTTGAGGGCTTCGGGGATCAACTGCACGTACTGGTTGAACAGCGCGGTGGTGACGAACAGGATCGTAATGCCGGTGTTGGCCAGCTCACGTCCGAGGTCATGTGGATTGAGCAACGTTGCGTGATCGATCACCACCACGCGCCCGCCGTTGAGCAACGGTCCCCAGACATCCATGGTGCTCGCATCGAACGCCGGGTTGGAAGCGAATGCCACGCGATCCTGCGGATTGAAATCGGCATAACCGTTGTTGATTACCAGCCGGCCGATGGCCCGGTGCGGCACCATCACCCCTTTCGGCGTACCGGTGGAGCCGGAGGTGTACATGATGTAGGCCACGGATTCCGAAGACTGCGGCAGGTCCGGGTTGTGCGTCGGTTGCGCATCGAGTTTCAGCGCATCCAGATCGATCCGGCGCACGGCGTAATCAACCGTTTCAGTGCTCAAGGTCAACAGCGCTTTCGCCCCGCAGTCTTCGACCATGAACGCCTGACGCTCGGCCGGCGCATTGATGTCCAGCGGCACATAAGCCGCCGCGCATTTGCCGATCGCCAGTTGCGCGACCAGCAGATCCAGCGAACGCGGCAGCAGGATCGCCACGTGGTCGCCCGGCTGCACACCCTGCCCGATCAAGTAATGGGCCAGGCGATTGGCCCGCTCATTCAGTGCCTCGTAGGTCAGCGACGTGTGACCATGCACAGCTGCCACCAGTTGCGGATGCTTCGTCACCTGCAGCTCGAACAGACGATGAACCGTCAACGTCGCCGGGTAGTCCCGTTGAGTGGCGTTGAACTCGACCAGCAATTGCCGCCGCTCATCCCGCGGCAGGATCGACAACTGGTCGATGCCCAGTTGCGGCGTCCGCTC
The DNA here is from genome assembly GCF_040760005.1 of Pseudomonas sp. stari2. Classification (NCBI taxonomy): domain Bacteria; kingdom Pseudomonadati; phylum Pseudomonadota; class Gammaproteobacteria; order Pseudomonadales; family Pseudomonadaceae; genus Pseudomonas; species Pseudomonas sp. Stari2. Next base: position 2,824,882 of record NZ_CP099760.1, on the reverse strand, counting down.
CAGCGCGTACAACAAGCTCTCGACTGCGAGATCCATGTAGTCGCAGATCCGCCCGGCATCAATCCCGGCCGTGGTCAACGCCGTCAGGCTGAAGTCTTCGCCCAGGTCATCGACACTCAGGCTCAGGCGGTAGTTGCTGTGTTCTTCGGCATCGAGCAACTGCATGCCCTGCCATGCCGCCACGACTTCGTCGGACGGCGTGCCCCCGCCACCACTGTGGCGGTAATTGAACAAGGCATTGAACAGTGGCACCCCCGGCGCCATGGCGCTGCAACGTTGTACCAGCGCCAGTGGCGCGTGTTCGTGATGCAGCAAGCGGTTCAAGCGCTGATGGGTCGCCAGCACGGCTTCCTTCACCGATTGCTCGCCCAGATCGATGCGCAGAGGCAGCGTGTTGATGAACACGCCCAGCGCCCGCTCGGCACCTTCACCACCGTGCAAGCGGCCGAGCATCACGGTGCCGAACACCACGTTTTCACGCCCCGACAGTTGCCCCAGCACGCTGGCCCAGGCCAGGTGCATTAGGCTGGCAGCGCTGATGCCCAGACGCCTGGCCTTGGACCTGACCCGCTGGCTCAGCGCGGTGTTCAGCAGCCGCTGCGCATGCCCGTTGCCGCCGCCCGCTACATTGCCCTGACCATATGGCAGGGTCGGCTCGTCGATATCACCGAGCATGTCGCGGAAGAATGTCTCATGCTCCTCCTCGCTCAGCCCCGAGCGTGTGCGGGCGACGTAAGTGCGATACGGCACCGGTTCGGCCAGCTGCCGCACCTGGCCGAGCAGGACTGCCTGCATCTCGTGGCGTAGTACCTCCAGTGCAATGTGATCCATCACCAGGTGATGGAACAGCAGCAGCGCCACCACGCGCCGATTGACCGCATCCCAGCTGTGCACCACGCGCATCAGCGGCGCCTGAGTGACGGCCATGCGGTAGTGTCGGGTATCGAACCGGCTGCGCAACTGGCTCAATGCATCCGTTTCACTCTCGTCCAGCTCTACCGTTTCACACACCAGCGACGCCTGACGCCAGACCACTTGCACCGGTTCTTCCAGCCCGTCCCAGAACAGCGACGTACGCAGGATGTCATGGCGTTCAATCACGGTCTGCAAGGCTTCGACGAACCCCCGCAGACGCGATTCATCGGCAAACGCGAACTGCGCCTGCAGCACATACGGATCACCCTGAGGCGCCGATAAGTGATGGAACAGGATGCCGGCCTGCAACGGCGCCAACGGATAAATGTCCTGCACATTGGCCGCGCCGCCGGGAATGCTGGCGACGATGCGGTCGATGGCGGGCTGATCCAGTGCAACCAGTGGCAGCATGTCCGGGGTGATGTGTTTGCAGTCCGGTGCTATCCGGTTGGCCGGGATTTCAGCCTCCGTCTCATCGCCGACCGCCGCGGCCAGAGCGGCGAGCGTCGGCTGGCTGAACAGCACACGTACATCGGCCGTCAGCCCGACATGACGCATCCGCGCCACCAGGTTGACCGCCAGCAATGAGTGCCCGCCCAGTTCAAAAAAGTTGTCGTGGCGCCCTACCCGTTCCACGTTGAGCAGCTCGGCCCACAGTCCCGCCAGCAGGATTTCCACTTCGCCGACCGGAGCTTCGTATTCGCGAGTAATGACCGAAGCCTGATCCGGCGCCGGCAAGGCCTTGCGGTCGAGCTTGCCGTTCGGACTCAGCGGCAGCGCATCAAGGTGCACGAACACCGCCGGCACCATGTAGTCCGGCAGGTGCTCCAGCAGATGGCCGCGCAGCACATCGATTTCCAGTCGGGCCCCGGTGTAATAGGCCACCAGGCGTTTGTCCCCCGGCACATCCTCGCGAGCCAGCACCGCTGCTTCCTGCACGCCGCCGATGTCGGTCAGGCGGGACTGGATTTCCCCGAGCTCGATGCGCAAACCGCGGATCTTCACTTGGTCGTCGTTACGGCCCAGGTATTCGATGTTGCCGTCCGCCAGGTAACGGGCGACGTCGCCGGTGCGGTACAGGCGGCCCTTTGGCTGGAACGGGTCGTTGAGGAACCGCTCGGCGCTGAGTTCAGGGCGGTTCAGGTAACCTCGAGCAACCTGCACGCCGCCGATGTACAACTCGCCGACCACGCCTTGCGGCACCGGTTGCTGCTGGGCATCAAGGATGTACATGCGGGTGTTGGCGATCGGTTTGCCGATTGGCGTGTTGTCCGGGGTTTGCTCCAGCGGACCAGAGCAATCCCACGCTGTGACGTCCACGGCCGCTTCGGTCGGGCCGTAGAGGTTGTGCAATCCGCTGCCCGGCAATTGCTGTTTGAAGCGCCGTACCAGACTGCCCGGCAACGCTTCACCGCTGCACATCACCTGCCGCAGACCGCTGCAACGAGCGGTGTCGCCATGGGCCAGGAACACGTCGAGCATTGACGGTACGAAGTGCAGCGTGGTGATGCGTTCGGCTTCGATTACTTCGCTGAGGTACAGCGGATCCTTGTGACCGCCGGGACGGGCCATCACCAACCGGGCGCCGGTCATCAGCGGCCAGAAGAATTCCCACACCGACACGTCGAAGCTGAACGGTGTTTTCTGCAGCACTGAATCTTCAGCCGTCAGACGATAAGCGTCCTGCATCCACAGCAAGCGGTTGACCACCCCGGAGTGCTCGTTGATCACGCCTTTCGGCTGCCCGGTGGAGCCGGAGGTGTAGATCACGTAGGCCGTGTGTTGCGGGGTCAGTCCATCGACCGACAAGTTATCGGCAGGCAGCGATTGCCAGGTGTCGTGATCCAGATCGACCACCGGTACCAACACTTCACCCAGCAACGAGCGAGTCGAATCCTGCACCAGCACCGCCGACGGCGCACTGTCCTCCAGCATGTAGGCCAGTCGCTCCAACGGATACGCCGGATCCAGCGGCACATAACCGCCGCCAGCCTTCAGAATCGCCAGCAGCCCGACCACCATTTCCAACCCCCGCTCGACGCAGATCGCCACCCGCGCATCCGGGCCGACGCCCAGCCCGCGCAAATGATGGCCCAAACGGTTAGCCCGAGCGTTCAGCTCGGCATAGCTCAGCCGCTGTTCGCCTGAGACCACCGCCACAGCCTGCGGCGACTGCAAGACCCGCGCCTCGAACAAGCCGTGGATACTTTGCTGAAGGTCGTAATCAACGTCAGTGGCATTGAAGTCATGCAACAAGTGCCGACGCTCATCCTCCGCCAGCACATCGACCTGCTCCAACAACGCCTGATCATTACCGACCATGGCCTGCAACAGCTGCTGCAAGTAACCGACATAACGTTGAACCGTCGATTCATCGAACAGCGCCGTGGCGTATTCCAGCGAACCCCGGATCACGCCTTGGGCCTCGCCCAACGTCAGCGACAGATCGAACTTGGCGAAGTGACTCGGCTCGGCCACGCCTTCCAATGTCAGATCACCGAGAGCCAGCGTCGCACCGCTGCCGCTGTCCCAGCTCAACAGCGTCTGGAACAACGGACTATGGGACAGGCTGCGCACCGGCCGGGTGATTTCCACCACTTGTTCGAACGGCAGGTCCTGATGGGCCTGCGCCTCAAGCGTGCGGGCCTTGACCCGGGCCAGCAACGCCTCGACGGTGAGCGCGCCCGAAGTGTCGATGCGCACGGCAAGCGTGTTGACGAACAGACCGATCAACCCTTCGATTTCCGCACGGTTGCGGTTGGCGACCGGCGAGCCAATCACCACATCAGATTGCCCGGACAAGCGACCGAGCAACATCGCCCACGCGCTCATTACCGCCATGTACGGCGTCACGCCGTGGCGTTGGCACAGCGCCTTGAGGCCTGCGCTCAAACGCTCATCCAACCGGATGTCGACACTGCTGCCGGCGTAGTCTTGCTGGGCCGGACGTGGACGGTCAGTCGGCAGCATCAACAAGGCCGGCGCACCGGCCAGCGTCTGCTGCCAGTAATCGCTCTGACGCTGCAAGACTTCGCCGCTCAGCCAGCGGCGCTGCCACACGGCGTAGTCGCTGTACTGCAACGCCAGCGGCGGCAGCGGATCGGCCTCGCCGTGGCTGAACGCCTGGTACAGCGCCATCAGCTCACGGGTCAGGACGCCCATCGACCAGCCATCGGAGACGATGTGGTGCAGGGTCAGCAGCAACACATGATGATCATCGGCCAGTCGTACCAGGCGCCCGCGAATCAGCGGATCATCCTGCAAGTCGAACGGTCCCGAGGCTTCGCCCTGAATCAGCGCCTGCAAGGCTTCGTCGGCCTGCGGATGCTGGCGCAGGTCTTCGACCCGCAGCAGCACTCCGCTGTCGAGCGACGCAATCAGCACTTGGGCTTCATTGTTGAACTGGGCAAAGCGGCTGCGCAGGGTTTCGTGACGCTCGACGATCCGCGCCAATGCCTGTTGCAGGGCAGCTTCGTCGAGGCGACCGCGCAGGCGCAGGCCGAGGGGAATGTTGTAGGCAGTGTTCGCCCCTTCCAGTTGCGCCATGAACCACAACCGTTGCTGGGCAAACGACAACGGCAGCGTGCCGTCCCGCGGCGCCGGCATGATCGCCGGTTGCGTGCAGCGTCCGGCCTGGGCCAGCACCTCGGCGACAGCGGCGAGCTCGGCGTTGGCAAACAGTTCGGCGAGGGTCAGTTCCACCCCCAGCCGCTGGCGCACCTGAGACAGCATGCGCATCGCCAGCAGCGAGTGGCCGCCCAGTTCAAAGAAATGATCCTGACGCCCGACCTGCTCGACCTGCAGCACCTCGGCCCAGATCTGCGCCAGGGTGGTTTCCAGTTCACCTTGCGGTGCCTGATAGTTGCGGGTGAACAAGGCGCCGCGATCCGGCACCGGCAAGGCCTTGCGATCGACCTTGCCGTTGGCGGTCAGCGGTAGCGCCTCGAGTCTGACGAAGGCCGCCGGCACCATGTATTCCGGCAGTTGACCGAGCAGATGCGCCCTCAGGTCGGACACCGCCAGCGCTTCGCCCTGCGCCTGTTCAGTGAAATACGCCACTAGCCGAACCTGCCCGGGTTCGTCTTCGCGGGCCACCAGCACCGCCTCCTGGATACCCGGCAACTGGTTCAGGCGAGTTTCGATTTCCCCCAGTTCGACACGCACACCACGGATTTTCACCTGATCGTCGTTGCGCCCCAGGTACTCGATGGAACCGTCGACGCGCCAGCGCGCCAGGTCGCCGGTGCGATACATCCGGCCGTGGTTGAACGGGTCGCGCATGAAACGTTCTTCGGTCAGGTCCGCACGATTCAGGTAGCCCCGGGCCACACCGGCGCCACCCACATACAGTTCTCCAGCCACGCCAACCGGCACCGGACGCTGCTGTTCATCGAGCAGGTACACCGTCGCGTTGGTGATCGGTTTGCCGATGTGCAGCGCCTGTCCCGCTTCGACAATGCCCGAGGTGGCAACCACCGTGGCCTCGGTCGGGCCGTAGTTGTTGACCACATCGAAAGACTGCTGACGATTGAACTGACGCAGACGGTCGCCACCGATCAGCAGCGTGCGCAGGGTCGGATGTTCGAGATTCTGGCTGAAGGCGTATTCGGCCACCGGTGTCGGCAGGAAGCTCACGTCCAGCGGTTGCGCACGCCACCAGTCGAGCAACGCGTCCACGTCTTCGCTGCCATCACGGGCCGGTGCCAGGTGCAGGGTCGAGCCGGCGCACAGGGCCGGCCAGACTTCCCAGGCCATGGCGTCGAAACCGAATCCCGCGAGGCTCGACGTGTGGCGCCCGGCGCCCAGAGCAAATGCCTTGCAGTGCCAGTCGACAAGGTTGCTCAAGGTGTGGTGTTCGACCATCACGCCCTTGGGCTGGCCGGTGGAGCCCGAGGTGTAGATGACGTAGGCCAGGTGTTCGCTGGTCATGCCAGGCACCTGCGGATTGCCGGTCTCGGTGTCCGGCCAGGCCTGCAAATCGAGGTCGATCACCGGCACGTCCAGCACCGGCAGTCGTTCACGCAAATCACTCAGGCACAGCACCGCCACGGGCGCACTGTCGCTCAGCAGATAGTTCAAACGCTCCGCCGGATGCGCCGGATCCACCGGCACATAACCGGCGCCGGCCTTGAGAATGGCCACCAGCCCGACCAGCGTATCCAGCCCGCGTCGGGCAACGATGGCCACACGATCGTCAGGACGAACGCCCAGCCCGATCAGGTGATGAGCCAAGGTGTTGGCCTGCCGGTTCAGCTCGGCAAAGGTCAACGCCTGCCCCTGACTGACCGCCGCGACCGCTTCGGGCCGCTCGATCACTTGCGCTTCGAATCGCTGCGCGATGGTCTGCCCCGTCAAAAATTCCGCGTGCGTGGCGTTGAACGCAACCAGCAACTGTTCACGCTCGTGGGCCTGAACCATGTCCAGCTGTTCCAGAGGCGCCTGATCATTGGCGACCATCGCATGCAGCAGTTGCTCGAAGTAGCCAACAAAACGCTGGATTGTCGATTCATCGAACAACGCCGTGGCGTATTCCAGCGCTCCGCGAATTCCGCTGCGGGTTTCACCCAGGGTCAGCGACAGGTCGAACTTGGAAAACCGAGCCGGGCCGCCCACGCTTTCCAGCGCCAGATCACCCAGCGCCAGCTCCGGTCCCACGCTGTTTTCCCAGCTCAGGGTGGTCTGGAACAACGGACTGTGGGACAGGCTGCGTGCCGGCCGGGTGACTTCCACCACCTGCTCGAACGGCAAATCCTGGTGGGCCTGGGCCTGCAACGTCAGCGTCTTGACCCGGGCCAGCAGCGCCTCGACGCTGAGCCCGCCGGAGGTGTCGATGCGCAGGGCCAGGGTATTGATGAACAAGCCGATCAGCCCTTCGACTTCCTCGCGACCACGGTTGGCAACCGGCGAGCCGATCACAACGTCCGGCTGGCCGGACAAGCGACTGAGCAACAGTGCCCAGGCGCTCACCATCGTCATATACATCGTCACGCCATGGCGCTGGCTGAGTGCCTTGAGGCCAGCACTCAGCGGTTCGTCGAGCCGGAACTCGACACTGCTGCCGGTGTAATCCTGCTGCGCCGGACGCGGACGGTCGGTTGGCAGCACCAGCAAGGTCGGGGCACCGGCCAGCGTCTGCTGCCAGTAATTGCTCTGCTGCTGCAGCACTTCGCCGCTCAACCAGCGGCGTTGCCAGATCGCGTAGTCGGCGTATTGCAGCGCCAGTGGCGGCAGCGGATCGGCCTCACCCTGGCTGAACGCTTGATACAGCGCCATCAGTTCACGGGTCAGCACGCCCATCGACCAGCCATCGGAGATGATGTGGTGCAGGGTCAGCAGCAACACATGGTGATCGTCGGCCAACCGAACCAGTCGCCCTCGAATCAACGGATCGTTCTGCAAGTCGAACGGTGTCGAGGCCTGTTCACGGATCAACGCCTGCAAGGCTTCGTCGGCCTGTGGATGCTGACGCAGATCCTCGACCCGCAGCAGCAGGCCGCTGTCGACCGCCGCAATCATCACCTGCACGTCATCGTTGTGCGGAACAAAGCGGCTGCGCAGGGTTTCGTGGCGGTCGACGATCCGTGCCAGTGCCTGTTGCAGCGCCGCCTCGTCGAGATGGCCGCGCAAACGCAGGCCCAGCGGAATGTTGTAGGCGGTGTTGACTCCTTCCATCCGCGCCAGGAACCACAGCCGCTGCTGGGCGAACGACAGCGGCAGCGCGCCGTCGCGTGGCACCGGCAACATGGCCGGCTGCGAGCTGCGTCCGGCCTGGGCCAGCACTTCGGCGACCGCTGCCAGTTCGGCATTGGCAAACAAGTCGCTCAGGGCCAGTTCGACACCCAGACGTTGGCGAACCTGGGACACCATGCGCATCGCAAGCAACGAGTGGCCACCCAGTTCGAAGAAGTGATCCCGGCGCCCGACCTGCCCGACCTGCAGCACTTCGCCCCAGATCCGCGCCAACGCGATTTCCAGTTCGCCGTGCGGTGCTTCGTAATGGCGAGTGAACAACGCCGCGCGATCCGGCGCCGGCAAGGCCTTGCGGTCGACCTTGCCATTGGCAGTCAACGGCAATGCATCCAGCCGGACGAACGCTGTCGGCACCATGTACTCGGGCAACTGCGCCAGCAGGCAGGCACGCAGCTCAGCCACCGGTTGCGGTTCGACCTGAGCCTGTTCGGTGTAATAGGCGACGAGGCGCGGCTGGCCGGGCTCGTCTTCACGGGCCAGCAATACCGCTTCCTGAATGCCGGGGAGCTGGTTGAGACGGGTTTCAATCTCGCCCAATTCGATGCGCACGCCGCGAATCTTCACCTGGTCGTCGTTGCGTCCCAGGTATTCGAGGGTGCCGTCGTCCTGCCAGCGCGCCAGGTCACCGGTACGGTACATGCGCCCGCCGTTGAACGGATCGTCGAGAAAACGCTCGGCCGTCAGGTCCGGACGATTCAGATAACCCCGGGCAACCCCGGCGCCCCCGACATACAACTCCCCCGCCACGCCGATGGGCACCGGACGTCGCTGCTCATCCAGCAGATAGACCGTGGCATTGCTCACCGGCCGACCGATGTGCAGCGCCTGCCCGGCTTCGACCTTGCCCGAGGTCGCCACCACCGTGGTTTCGGTCGGGCCGTAATTGTTGATCACATCGAAATGCCGGTGACGACTGAACTGCCGCAGGCGATCCCCGCCGATCAGCAGTGTGCGCAGGGTCGGGTGTTCGAGGTTTTGACTGAAGGCGTATTCGGCCACTGGGGTCGGCAGGAAGCTCACATCCAGCGGTTGCGCGCGCCACCAGTCGAGCAAGGCGTCGATGTCTTCGTTGCCGTCGCGGGCCGGGGCCAGGTGCAGCGTCGCGCCGGCACACAGGGCCGGCCAGACTTCCCAGGCCATGGCGTCGAAACCGAACCCGGCAAGGCTTGACGTGTGACGACCGGCGCACAGGTCGAACGCGCCGCAATGCCAGTCGACGAGATTAGACAGGGTGCGGTGTTCGACCATCACGCCCTTGGGCAGACCGGTCGAGCCCGAGGTGTAGATCACGTAGGCCAGATGTCCGGCGGTCAGGCCCGGCACCTGCGGATCGAGGGCCAGGCTCAGTGGCCAGGTACGACGGTCGAGGTCGATCACCGGGACGTCCAGCGTCGGCAACCGATCGCGCAAATCGCTCTGGGTCAGCACCACCGCCGGGGCACTGTCGCTGAGCAGGTAGCTCAGGCGTTCGGCCGGATGCGCCGGATCAACCGGCACATAACCGGCCCCGGCCTTGAGAATCGCCAGCAGCCCCGCCAGCGTATCCAGCCCGCGGCGGGCGACGATGGCCACGCGGTCATCAGGGCGAACGCCCAGGCTGATCAGATGATGAGCCAGGGCGTTGGCATGCAGGTTCAGCTCGGCGTAGGTCACTTGTTCACCGAGGAATACCGCCGCCACCGCTTCCGGCCGTTCGATGACTTGCGCTTCGAAACGCTGATGAATCGTCAGCCCTTGCGGGTAGTCGGCCCGAGTGGCGTTGAAGCCGCGCAGGATCTGCTCGCGCTCCGCGTCCGGGAGGATCGGCACCTGGCTGACCGGTGAATCCGGCGCCTGCTCCAGCGCAGACACCAGACCGTTCAGGGCGCCGAGCATGTAATCGCACACCCGGTGCGGATCGACTTCAGTGGTGGCGAGCAGGGTCAGGCTGAAGGCGTCGCCCAGGTCGTCGATGCTCAGGGTCAGCGGATAGTTGGTGCGTTCTTCCGAGTGCAGGGTGGTGATGCCTTCCCATGCCGACAGGGTTTGTGCGCTGGCCGATGCAGCGCCATGGCTGTGACGATAATTGAGCAAGGCGCTGAACAGCGGCGTCGGCGCAGCCACGCTGCTGCAGCGCTGGGCCAGCGCCAGCGGCGCGTGTTCATGGCGCATCAATGTGGTGAGGCGCGCGTGGGTTGCCTGCACGGCGTTGCGCACGCTCTGAGCATCGACGTCCACCCGCACCGGCAAGGTGTTGATGAAAATGCCCAGCGCCCGGTCGGTGGCTTCTGCACCTTGCAGGCGGCCCATCAACACTGTGCCGAACACCACGCGTTGCTTGCCGGCAAGCGTGGCCAGCACCTGCGCCCAGGCCAAGTGGAACAGACTGGCCGCACTCACTCCGAGCTGCCGTGCCTGCCCCCGCAGGCGTTGGCCCAAGGCCGGTTCGACCGGCACGCTCAGTTCGGTGATGCCGTGGCCGTCGCCCTGTACATCCTGCAGGCCGAACGGCAAGGTCGGTTCGTCGATATTGCCGAGCATGTCGCGGAAGAACGCCTCGTGCTCGCTCTCATTGACACCCAGCCGCGCCTGCGCCACGTAGTCACGAAACGCGACCGGCCGCCCCAGCAGATTGCCCTGCCCCGTGAGGAACGCGCGCATCTCATGGCGCACCACGTCGAGCGCCGAGTGATCCAGCGCCATGTGATGAAACAGCAGCGTCGCGACCACCCGTTGCCCGGCTTCGTCCCAGGCGTGGGCCAGACGCATCATCGGCGCCTGGCTCACGTCCATGCGGAATTCCCGGGCATCGAAACATTCGTGCAAATGCGTCAGCGCATCACCTTCGGCGTCGATCTCTTCCACCGGCAATTCGGCCTCACGCCAGACCACTTGCAGCGGCGTATCCAGCCCCTCCCAGACCACCGCCGTACGGAGAATGTCGTGGCGATCGATGACGGCTTGCAAAGCCTGAACGAACGCGTCCAAACGTCCGCGATCGGCAAAGGCGAAATGCGCCTGCATCACATAGGGATCGCCCTGGGTGGCGCTGACGTGGTGGTAAAGAATGCCTTCCTGCAACGGCGCCAGCGGGTAGATGTCCTGCACGTTGGCCGCGCCGCCCGGTACATCGTCGACCAGTCGGTCGATGGTCGCCTGATCGAGCTCGGCCAGGGTCAGCATCGCCGGGGTGATGCGCGTGGTGCCGGGTGCAATGACATTGGCCGGCACGTCGACCTGACCGCTCTTGGTCGCTGAATATTGCCCGGCCTTGATCAGCTCGATCAGCGCTGGTTTGTGCTCGCGCAGCAACGCCAGCACCGCCGGGTCGCTCAGCGCCTGTTTGTTGCCCTGTACGCGCAACTGGTCGTCGGTGACCGCTAACTGGATGTCTTTCGCTTTAAGTGTTGCCAACAGTTCGATCACGTTCACAGGACGATCTCCATTCTTTCCGTAATTGCGGCGTATCCGGCCAGGGTCGGTTGTTCGAACAACGCCCTGACCTCGGCTTCCATGCCTTCCTGACGTAACCGGCCGATCAGACTGACCGCCAGCAATGAGTGCCCGCCCAGTTCAAAAAAGTTGTCGTGGCGCCCTACCCGCTCTACGTTGAGCAGCTCGGCCCACAGTCCCGCCAGCAGGATTTCCACTTCGCCGACCGGAGCTTCGTATTCGCGAGTAATGACCGAAGCCTGATCCGGCGCCGGCAAGGCCTTGCGGTCGAGCTTGCCGTTCGGACTCAGCGGCAGCGCATCAAGGTGCACGAACACCGCCGGCACCATGTAGTCCGGCAGGTGCTCCAGCAGATGGCCGCGCAGCACATCGATTTCCAGTCGGGCCCCGGTGTAATAGGCCACCAGGCGTTTGTCCCCCGGCACATCCTCGCGAGCCAGCACCGCTGCTTCCTGCACGCCGCCGATGTCGGTCAGGCGGGACTGGATTTCCCCGAGCTCGATGCGCAAACCGCGGATCTTCACTTGGTCGTCGTTACGGCCCAGGTATTCGATGTTGCCGTCGGCCAGGTAACGGGCGACGTCGCCGGTGCGGTACAGGCGGCCGTTTGGCTGGAACGGATCGTTGAGGAACCGCTCGGCGCTGAGTTCAGGACGATTCAGATAACCCCGTGCTACCTGCACGCCACCGATGTACAACTCGCCGACCACACCTTGCGGCACCGGTTGTTGCTGGGCATCAAGGATGTACATCCGGGTGTTGGCGATCGGTTTGCCGATTGGCGTGTTGTCTGGCGTTTGCTCCAACGGCCCAGCGCAATCCCACGCCGTGACGTCCACGGCCGCTTCGGTCGGACCGTACAGGTTGTGCAATCCAGACCCCGGCAATTGCTGCTTGAAGCGCCGCACCAGACTGCCCGGTAGCGCTTCGCCGCTGCACATCACCTGACGCAAACCGTGGCAACGCGCGGTATCGCCATGGGCAAGGAACACGTCGAGCATCGACGGCACAAAGTGCAGCGTGGTGATGCGTTCTTGCTCGATCACTTCGCTCAGGTACAGCGGATCCTTGTGACCGCCCGGACGGGCCATGACCAGTCGCGCACCAGTCATCAGTGGCCAGAAGAACTCCCACACCGAGACGTCGAAGCTGAATGGTGTCTTTTGCAGCACTGAATCTTCAGCCGTCAGGCGATAAGCGTCCTGCATCCAAAGCAAGCGGTTGACCACCCCGCTGTGCTCGTTGATCACGCCTTTCGGCTGACCGGTGGAGCCCGAGGTGTAAATCACGTAGGCCGTGTGTTGCGGGGTCAGTCCATCGACGTAAAGGTTGTCCGCCGACAACGATTGCCAGGTGTCGTGATCCAGATCGACCACCGGCACCGCGACTTCACCCAGCAACGAGCGGGTCGAACCCTGCACCAGCACCGCCGACGGCGCACTGTCCTCCAGCATGTAGGCCAGTCGCTCCAGTGGATATGCCGGATCCAGCGGCACATAACCGCCGCCGGCCTTCAGAATCGCCAGCAACCCGACCACCATTTCCAGCCCGCGCTCGACGCAAATCGCCACCCGCGCATCCGGGCCGACGCCCAGCCCCCGCAAATGATGGGCCAGACGATTGGCCCGCTGATTCAGCTCGGCATAACTCAGCCGCTGCTCACCGGAAAGCACCGCTACAGCCTGCGGCGACCGCAGGACCTGCGCCTCGAACAAACCATGAATGCTTTGCTGAAGGTCATAACCGACATCGGTCGCGTTGAAGTCCAACAACAGCCGATGCCGCTCTACCCTCTCAAGAACCGGCAAGCGATTCATCGCCTGCGTCGGTGCCTGCTCCAGCGCCTCCACCAACACCATCAACGCCGTTTGCATGTAACCGCAAATCCGCTGCGCGCCAATGTCTGCCGGCACCATGGCAATCAGCGAGAAACCATTGCCCAGGTCATCGATGTTCAGGCTCAGCGGGTAGTTGGTGCGCTCTTCGCTGCTCAAGGTCTCGATGCCCTGCCAGGCCTGAACCACGCTGTCCGCATGCTCGGAACCGTGGCTGTGTCGATAGTTGAGCATCGCGCTGAACAACGGCGACGGCGCCGCGATCCCGCTGCAACGCTGGGCCAGTGCCAGTGAAGCATGCTCATGCCCCAACAGTGCGGTGAGACGCTGATGCGTCGCCTTGACCGCTTCACGCACCGGGGTGTCACCCAGATCAACCCGCAACGGCAAGGTGTTGATGAACATGCCCAGTGCACGGTCGGCTCCCTGGCCGCCTTGCATCCGGCCCATCAGCACGGTGCCGAACACCACGTTGTCCTGCCCGGAGGTCGCCGCCAATACCTGGGCCCACGCAAGGTGGAACAGGCTGGCCACGCTGATGCCCATCTGCCGTGCCTGACTGCGCAGGCGCAGGTTCAGGCCGCTGTCGAGTACCTGCTGCACTTCCTCGATGCCGCGTCCGTCGCCGCGCACATCGCGCAGGCTGAACGGCAGGGTCGGCTCGTCGATGTCACCGAGCATGTCGCGGAAAAACGCTTCGTGCTCCTGTTCGGAAACACCCAGCCGAGCCTGCGCCACGTAATTGCGATACGGCACCGCCGCCGGCAACGGCTCATCAGCCCCGCGCAGGTAAGCCTGCATTTCATGGCGCACCACTTCCAGCGCGGTATGGTCGAGCACGATGTGATGGAACAGCAGCATCGCTACCACCCGGCCACGGGCCGGATCCCGGGCATACACCAGACGCAGCAACGGCGCCTGGGCGATGTCGAGGCGGTAATGCCGGGCATCGAATCGGGCGTGCAACTGTTCAAGGATGTCGCCGGCCGCAGGGTCCAGCACGACCTCCTGCACCACCAGTTCAGCCTGACGCCACACAACTTGCACTGGCACGCTCAAGCCTTCCCACACCACACCCGTGCGCAGCACGTCATGGCGGTCGATGACCTGTTGCAATGCCGCACTGAAACGCTGCACACGTTCAAGACTGTCGAACGCGATACGCGATTGCAACAGGTAGGGATCGCCTTCTCCCGCACTCAAGTGGTGGTAAAGAATGCCTTCCTGCAACGGCGCCAGCGGATAGATGTCCTGCACGTTGGCGGCGCCGCCCGGGACGCTGGACACCACGCGGTCGATGGCGGCCTGATCCAGCGTGACCAGCGTCAGCATCTCTGGAGTGATGCGGGAGCAATCGACCGCGATGCCGTTGGCCGGCACTTCGATTTCGCGACCGCTGCCCACGGCCGCAGCCAGTGCGGCCAGGGTCGGCTGACTGAACAGCACGCGCACATCGGTACTCAGGCCGATCTGGCGCATGCGTTCGATCAGGCTCACCGCCAATAGCGAGTGACCGCCCAGCTCAAAAAAGTGATCGTGACGTCCAACCCGCTCGACGTTCAGCACCTCTACCCACAACCGGGCCAGGGCGATTTCGGTTTCGCCAAGCGGAGCCTCGTAGTCGCGCACCAGCACCGACTCGGCGCCGGGAGCCGGCAACGCCTTGCGATCCACCTTGCCGTTGGGGCTCAGTGGCAGGCTGTCGAGCGCCACGAAGGCCGACGGCACCATGTAGTCCGGCAGGCGTGCGAGCAAGTGTTCGCGCAACGCCTCGATCCCCGGTTGCCCGACCTCGGCGTGCCAGGTGAAGTACGCCACCAGACGTTCTTCACGCACCAGCACCACGGCTTCACGCAGGGCCGGATGGCTCAGCAATTGCGCTTCGATTTCACCCGGTTCAAGGCGCAGACCACGCAGCTTGACCTGGAAGTCGTTGCGCCCGATGAATTCGAGCTGGCCATCGGCGCGGTAGCGCACCAGGTCGCCCGTGGCATACAACCGATCGCCGGCCACGAACAGGCTCGGGATGAACCGTTCAGCCATCAACTGCGGCAGCCCCAGATAGCCCCGCGCAACCCCGGCACCGCCAATGAACAACTGACCGATGACGCCCATCGGCACCGGCCGCTCGGCGGCATCCAGTACATACAGACGGGTGTTGTTGATCGGCCGTCCGATCGGCAAGACGCCGTCCGGCACCGGCATCGACGGTTCCAGCGTCCACACCGTGCTGTCGACCGTAGCTTCGGTCGGGCCGTAAACGTTGTGCAAGCGCACCTGCGGCAGACGCTCGCGCACAAGGCGCGCCAGCGCCGGTGTCAGGTCGCCGCCACCACAGAACACATCGGTGAGACTGCTGCACTGGCTGACATCGTCCTGTTCAAGGAACTGTTGCAGCAACACCGGCACAAACTGGATCACGCTGATCCGCTGCTCACGAATCACCTGCACCAGATACACCGGCTCGCGGTGTCCTTCTGGACGCGCCAGCACCAGCCGCAGCCCGGTGCTCAACGGCCAGAACAGCTCCCAGACCGAGGCATCGAAACTGAACGGGGTTTTCTGCAACAGTGCGCCGTCCGTCACGACGGGACACAGCTGCGAACTCCAGTGCAGCAGGTTGCCGACGCCGCGATGCTCGACCATCACGCCTTTCGGCGCCCCGGTAGAGCCGGAGGTGTAGATCACATAGGCCAGGTTCGAACCACTCAGGCCCGGTACTTGCGGGTTGTCTTCCGGGTTGAATGTCCAGTGATCCTGATCCAGATCGATCACCAGCGCCGTGCTTTCGTCAAGCAATGCGCGAGTCGCCCCATGCACCAGCACCGCCACCGGGGCGCTGTCCTTGAGCATGTAGTCCAGACGCTCCGCCGGGTACGCCGGGTCCAGCGGCACATAGGCACCGCCCGCCTTGAGGATGCCGAGCAGCCCGACCATCAGTTCCAGCCCGCGCTCGACGCAGATTGCCACACGCGAATCCGGCCCCACGCCCAGTTCGCGCAGGTGATGGGCCAGACGGTTGGCCTGAGCGTTGAGTTCGGCGTAGGTCAGCCGCTGTTCGCCGGCCTGCAACGCGATGGCTTGCGGCGTGCGTTGCACTTGCGCTTCGAAGAGTGCGTGAACGGTTTGCTCCAGATTGTCTGCGGTGTCGGTGACGTTAAGGTCGTACAGCACCTGCTGACGTTCTGCGCCTTCAAGGATCGGCAAGCGATTCAGTGGCTGATCCGGCGCCTGTTCCAGGGCATCCGCCAGTTTCTCCAGCGCGGTCTGCATGTAGTCGCAGATCCGCTGTGAACCAATGTTCGCCGGGGTCATGGCCGTGAGCACAAAACCGTTGCCCATATCATCGACGCCCAGACTCAGCGGATAGTTGGTGCGCTCCTCGCTGCTCAGGGTCTCGATGCCTTGCCAGGCCTGACGCAGGTTTTGCTGCTGCGCCTCGTCGGCGCTGTGCCGGTAGTTGAGCATCGAACTGAACAGCGGCGACGGCGCGGCCACACCGCTGCAACGCTGGGCCAGCGCCAGCGAAGCGTGCTCATGACCGAGCAATGCGCTCAGGCGCGCATGCGTCGCCCGAGCCCCTTCGCGCACCGGGGTTTCACCAAGATCGACCCGCAGCGGCAAGGTGTTGATGAACATGCCCAGCGCCCGGTCGGCCCCTTCGCCGCCTTGCATCCGGCCCATCAGCACCGTGCCGAATACCACCCGTTCCTGCCCGGACGTCGCCGCCAGCACCTGCGCCCACGCAAGGTGGAACAGGCTGGCCACGCTGATGCCCAGTTGCCGGGCCAGGCTGCGCAGACGCTGACCGGTTGCAGCTGTCAGGGCCTGTTGCGTTTCCTCGATGTCGCGACCGTCGCCTTGCACATCCTGCAAGCCGAACGGCAAGGTCGGCTCGTCGATGTCGCCGAGCATGTCGCGGAAGAATGCTTCGTGGTCCTGCTCGCTGACACCCAGCCGCGCCTGCGCCACATAATTGCGATAAGGCACCGCCGCGCCCAGCGAGGCTTCGCGCCCTTGCAGGCAGGCGAGCATTTCGTGCTGCACCACGTCCAGTGCGGTGTGATCCATCACCACATGGTGGAACAGCAACATCGAGACCACCCGGTCATGGGCCGGATCACGGGCATACACCAGACGCAGCAACGGTGCCTGACTGATGTCGAGGCGGTAATGACGGGCATCGAAACGCCCGTGCAATTGCTCGAGGATGTCGCCCTGTGCAGGGTCGAGCACAATCTCCTGCACCGCCAGTCCGGCGTGACGCCACACCACCTGCATCGGCGCGGCCAGCTCCTGCCAGATCACCGCCGTGCGCAGGATGTCGTGGCGGGCAATGACCTGACGCAGCGCCGCCGCGAACGCTTCCACACGCTCGACGCTGTCGAAGGCCAGCCGCGATTGCAGCAAATAAGGATCGCCCTGTTCGGCACTCAAGTGGTGATAAAGGATGCCTTCCTGCAACGGCGCCAGCGGATAAATGTCCTGCACGTTGGCAGCGCCGCCGGGCACTGTGGCAACGATGCGGTCGATGCTCGGCTGATCCAGTTCCGCCAGGCTCAGCAAGTCCGGGGTGATATGGGTGCAATCAGCAGGAATGCGGTTTGCCGGTACTTCGATCTCACGACCGCTGCCCACCGCAGCGGCCAGCGCAGCCAGCGTTGGCTGGCTGAACAGCACACGCACGTCGGTGTTCAGGCCGATCTGGCGCAGACGTTCGATCAGGCTGACGGCCAGCAGCGAATGGCCGCCCAGTTCGAAGAAGTTGTCGTGGCGACCGACCTTTTCCAGTTTCAGGACGTCGGCCCAGATCTGCGCCAGTGCGGTTTCCACCGGGCCTTGCGGAGCTTCGTATTCACGGCTGAGCCAGGCGTTCTGATCCGGTTCCGGCAAGGCCTTACGGTCGAGTTTGCCGTTGGCGGTCAGCGGCAAGGCGTCGAGTCGCACGTAAGCTGCCGGGATCAAGGCTTGCGGCAGAAGCGTTTGCAGATGATTACGCAGGGCTTCGATATCGGCCGGTGCACGCTCGGTGAACCACGCCAGCAACTGCCCGTCGCGCACCAGCGCCACGGCGTCCTGCACCGTCGGATGGCTGGCCAGCGCGGCTTCGATTTCCCCCAGTTCGACCCGCACGCCGCGCAGTTTCACCTGATCGTCGTTGCGGCCCAGGTATTCAATATTGCCGTCCTTCAACCAGCGTGCGAGGTCGCCGGTGCGGTACATCCGCGCCTGCGGCTGGTCGCTGAACGGATCGGCGAGGAAGCGTTCGGCGGTCATTTCTGGACGGTTCAGGTAACCCCGCGCCACGCCGGCGCCTGCGACGTACAACTCCCCTGTCACACCCACCGGCACCGGGCGTTGCTGCTCATCCAGCAGATAGATGCGGGCGTTGGCCATCGGCCGGCCGATGTGCAGCGGCTGACCGACTTCGACCGGCCCGGAGGTAGCGACCACCGTGGCTTCGGTCGGGCCATAGTTGTTGATCACCGCAAAGCTCTGCGCACGGTTGAACTGGCGCAGCTTGTCGCCGCCGATCAGCAAGGTGCGCAGGGTCGGGTGTTGCAACTCGCGGCTGAAGGCGTATTCGGCCACCGGGGTCGGCAGGAAGCTGACTTGCAACGGCTGCGCCCGCCACCAGTCGAGCAATTCGTCCAGGTGTTCATTGCTCACTGATTCCGGTGGCAGGTGCAGGGTCGCGCCGACGCACAGCGCCGGCCAGACTTCCCAGGCCATCGCATCGAAACCGAACCCGGCAACGCTGGCGGTGTGGCTGCCGGCGTGCAGGTCGAAGGCTTCGGCGTGCCAGTGCACGAGGTTTTCCAAAGTCGCGTGTTCGACCATCACGCCTTTCGGCTGGCCGGTGGAGCCCGAGGTGTAGATGACGTACGCCAGATTTGCCGGGGTCAGGTACGGCAGTTGCGGGTTGCTGTCGGGCAGGTGTTGCCAGGCGTCGCTGTCCAGATCGATCACCGGCATCATGCCCGGCAGATCCCGGGTCGAGGCCTGGACCAGCACGGCCACCGGATCGCTGTCCTGCAACAGGTAGGCAATACGCTCCGCCGGATGCGCCGGATCCACCGGCACATAACCGGCGCCAGCCTTGAGGATCGCCAACAGCCCGACCAGCATCTGCGGGCCGCGACGCACGCAAATGGCGACGCGGTCGTCCGGTTGCACGCCGAGGCCGATCAAGTGATGGGCCAGTTGATTGGCGCGTTGATTGAGCTGCCCGTAGGTCAGTTGTTGCGCGCCCTGAATCACGGCGAGGGCATTCGGGTAACGCTGGGCCTGGGCCTCGACCAATGAGTGAATCGTTGCACCACGGGGATAGGCCGTGACCGGGGGGTTGAAGCCCTCGACCAGACGTTCCAGTTCCGCAGTCGAAAGGATCGGCAAGCGGTTCAACGGTTTTTGCGGCGTCTGTTCCAGCGCCTGCACCAGTTGTTCCAGCGCGGTGTGCATGTAACTGCAAATCCGTTGCGCACCGATCTGGCTGACGGCGAGAGCCGACAAGGCAAACCCTTCACCCAGATCGTCCACGCTCAGGGTCAGCGGGTAGTTGGTGCGCTCTTCGCCACCGAGTTTCTGCACGCCCTCCCAGATGCCCTGGCCGTTCTGCGACGGCTGCGCGGGGGCGCTGTGACGGTAGTTGAACAAGGCGCTGAACAGCGGCGACGATGGCGCGACACCGCTGCAACGCTGGGCCAGCGCCAGCGAGGCATGTTCATACCCCAGCAGCGCGGTCAGTCTCGCATGAGTTGCCTTGACCCCGTCCCGCGCACCGACGCCGACATCGATGCGCAGCGGCAGGGTGTTGATGAACACCCCCAGCGCCCGGTCGGCGCCGTCGCCGCCCTGCATCCGCCCCATCATCACCGTGCCGAACACCACATCGCGGCGGTTCGACAGCACGCCCAGCACTTGCGCCCAGGCCAGGTGCATCAGGCTGGCGGCACTCACGCCCAGTTGCCGTGCCTGTTCACGCAGACGCACATTGAGCTCGGCCGCTACCGGTTGTAGCGCTTCTTCGATGCCATGACCGTCGCCCTGCACATCCCGCAGCCCCAGCGGCAGGGTCGGCTCGTCGATGTCGCCGAGCATCTCGCGGAAAAACGCTTCGTGTTCCTGCTCGCTGAGCCCCAGGCGCGCCTGGGCCACATAGTTGCGATAGGGAATCGGCGCTGAAAGGTGGTCGATCTCACCGAACATCACACCGCGCATTTCATCGACGATCACTTCCAGCGCGGTGTGATCGAGAATCAGGTGATGAGACAGCAGGATCGCCACCACACGCTGCTGCTTCGGATCTTCGGCATACACCATGCGCAGCAGCGGCCCCTGGCTGATGTCGAGGCGGTAGTGACGGGCATCGAAGCGCTCGTGCAACTGTTCAAGGATGTCGCCGTTTGCTGAATCCAGCGCGACGTGCTGAACCACCAGTTCGGCGTGGCGCCACACCACTTGATGAGGCGTCGCCAGGCCTTCGTGGACAACGCTGGTACGCAGGATGTCGTGGCGTGCGATGACCTGCTGCAAGGTGTCGGTGAAGGTGCGCAGGCGCTCGACACTGTCGAAGGCCAGACGCGATTGCAGCAGGTACGGGTCGCCCTGCTCCGCGCTCAAATGGTGATAAAGGATGCCTTCCTGCAGCGGCGCCAGCGGATAGATGTCCTGCACGTTGGCGGCGCCGCCCGGCACCGTGGCGACGATCCGGTCGATACCGGCCTGATCCAGTTCGGTCAGGCTCAGCAGGTCCGGGGTGATGTGAGTGCAATCAGCAGGAATACGGTTGGCCGGCACTTCGATTTCGCGACCACTGCCCACCGCTGCCGCCAGCGCGGCCAGGGTTGGCTGGCTGAACAGTACGCGCACGTCGGTGCTCAGGCCGATCCGTCGCAGGCGCTCGATCAGGCTCACCGCCAGCAGCGAATGGCCGCCCAGTTCGAAGAAGTTGTCGTGGCGACCGACCTTTTCCAGTTTGAGGACATCTGCCCAGATTTTCGCCAGTGCGGTTTCCACCGGGCCTTGCGGAGCTTCGTATGCCTGGCTGAGCCAGGCGCCCGGAGCCGGCAGCGGCAAGGCTTTGCGGTCGACTTTGCCGTTGTTGTTCAGTGGCAAGGCGTCGAGCTGCACCCAGGCCGAGGGCACCATGTATTCCGGCAGGCGTGCCTGCAATTGTTCGCGCAGACTGGCGCTGTCGACGCCTTCATCGGCCGTGAAATACGCCACCAGACGCAGCGGTTCCTGGCCGTCCTGACGGGCCAGCACGATGGCTTCCCTGACCCCTTCGCAGCTCTGCAGGCGGTTTTCGATTTCTCCGAGTTCGATACGGAAACCACGGATTTTCACCTGATCGTCGTTGCGCCCGATGCATTCCAGTTGCCCCGGTGCCAGCCAGCGTGCGAGGTCGCCGGTGCGATACAGCAGCGCTCCTGGCTGATCACCGAACGGGTCTTGCAGGAATTTCTCGGCAGTCAGATCCGGGCGATTCAAGTAGCCCAGCGCCACGCCTTGCCCGCCGATATACAACTCGCCGGTCACGCCCATCGGCACCGGTTGCTGACGGGCGTCGAGCACGTAGACCTGGGTGTTGGAGATCGGCCCGCCAATCGGCACGCTGTCGGCATCTTCTGCCACTTCACGCACTTCAAACGTCGTGGCGTAAGTGGTGGTTTCGGTCGGGCCGTAGCAGTGGACGATGCGCAGCTCCGGCGCCTCGGCCAGCAAGCGGCGGAAGGCTGCCGGATCGGCGCGTTCGCCACCACAGAGCACGATGCGCAGGCCCTTCAGTGCCTCGGGGATCAACTGCACGTACTGGTTGAACAACGCAGTGGTGACAAACAGGATCGTGACGCCCGAAGCCGCCAATGTCTGTCCGAACACGTTTGGATCAAGCAAGGTGTCGTGATCGATCACCACCACGCGCCCGCCATTGAGCAACGGTCCCCAGACATCCATGGTGCTCGCATCGAACGCCGGGTTGGAGGCGAACGCCACGCGATCCTGCGGATTGAAATCGGCATAACCGTTGTTGATTACCAGCCGGCCGATGGCCCGGTGCGGCACCATCACACCTTTCGGTGTACCAGTGGAGCCGGAGGTGTACATGATGTAGGCCACGGATTCCGAAGACTGCGGCAGGTCCGGGTTGTGCGTCGGTTGCGCGTCGAGTTTCAGCGCATCGAGATCGATCCGGCGTACGTCGTAATCAACCGTTTCAGTGCTCAAGGTCAACAGCGCTTTCGCTCCGCAATCCTCGACCATAAACGCCTGACGCTCGGCCGGCGCGTTGATGTCCAGCGGCACATAAGCCGCCGCGCATTTGCCGATCGCCAGTTGCGCGACCAGCAGATCCAGCGAACGCGGCAGCAGGATCGCCACAGGGTCGCCCGGCTGTACGCCCTGCCCGATGAGATGATGGGCCAGGCGATTGGCCCATTGATTCAGTTCTTCATAGCTCAACGCGGTGTTGCCATGCGCCGCAGCCACAGCTTGCGGATGCCGTTTCACTTGCTGCTCAAACAGACCGTGAACCGTCGAGTCCGACGGATAATCCCGCTGGGTCGCGTTGAACCCGACCAGCAACTCCCGCCGCTCTTCCGGAGGCAAAATCGTCAACTGATCGACGCCCAGTTGCGGCGTCCACTCCAGTGCCTGCACCAGACTGTCGAAAGCAATATTGATGTACTCGCAGACCCGCGCACCATCGATGCCCGGCACCGCTTGCACACTTAGACGCAAACCTTCGCCAAGGTCGTCGACGCTGACCACCAACGGATAGTTGCTGCGCTCGCGGGAGCTGAGCAATTCAATGCCGTCCAGGGTCAGGCCGGCAGCCTGCGGTGCGCTGTGGCGATAGTTGAGCAACGTGCCGAACAGCGGCAACGCCCCCGAAATCCCGCTGCAACGCTGGGCCAGTGCCAGTGACGCTTGCTCATGCGCGAGCAATTGCGCCAGCCGTTCATGGGTGGCGAGCACGCTGTCGCGCACCGCCGTGGCGGTCACGCTGACGCGCAGCGGCAAGGTGTTGATGAACAGGCCCAACGCCCGGTCCGCGCCCTCGCCGCCCTGCATCCGACCCAGCAGCACCGTGCCGAACACCACCTCGTCCCGGCCGGAAATCTGCGCCAGGACCTGCGCCCAGGCCTGATGCGCCAGACTCGCCACGCTGATGCCGAGCCGCCGTGCCTGCTCGCGCAGACGCAAGGCCAGCGCGGTGTCCAGCGTAAGTTGGCTGTCGACCACCGCGCTGCCGTCGCCGTGCACGTCCTGCACGCCGAACGCCAGGGTCGGCTCGTCGATGTTGCCGAGCATGTCGCGGAAAAACTCTTCATGCACCTCGACATCCGCGCCGAGTCGGGCCTGCGCGACGTAGTTGCGGTACTGCACCGGGGTCGCCAGTTCGGCGGCGTGACCGTGCAGCACGCTGTTCATCTCGCTCACCAGCACTTCCAGCGCGGTGTGATCGAGCATCAGGTGATGCATCAGCAGGATGCCGACCCAGCGCTTGTGCTGCGGATCCTCGGTGTAGGCAAAACGCATCATCGGTGCGCGGCCCAGATTCAGACGGTAGTGACGCGGGTCGAAACGCGCCTGCATCTGTTGCAACACGTCACCTTCCAGTGCTTTGTCATCCACCCGCTCAAGCGCCAGTGGCGCCGCACGCCAGACCACTTGCACTGGCTCTTCGAGGCCTTCCCAGACCACGCTGGAGCGCAGGATGTCATGGCGCGCGATCACCACGTTGACGGCACGGACGAACGCCTTGATCGACTTGATCCCGTCAAACACGAACTGCGCCTGCAACACGTAAGGATCACCGGTCGTCGCCGCCATGTGGTGATACAGAATCCCCGCCTGCAAAGGTGCCAGAGCGTAGATGTCCTGCACGTTGGCGACGCCACCGGGGACACTTTCAACGATCCGGTCGATGCCGGCCTGATCGAGTGAGGCCAGAGGCAGCATGTCTGGCGTGATGTATCGGCAATCAGGGGTGATGCGATTGACCGGTACTTGAACACCGGACGACTCGCCCAGGGTTGCCGCCAGTCCCGCCACGGTTGGCCGGCCGAACAGGACCCGCACGTCGCAGCTCAATTCCTGCTGGCGCATGCGCTCCACCAGTTTCACCGCCAGCAAGGAATGGCCGCCCAGTTCAAAGAAATTGTCGTGTCGACCGACCTGCTCGACGTTCAGCAGGGTCTGCCAGATCTCGGCGATTCGGCATTCCACATCACCGACCGGTGCCTCATACCTGCGCAGCAACTGGCCGCTTTGATCCGGTGCCGGCAAGGCCTTGCGGTCAAGTTTGCCGTTGGGACCAAGGGGCATGGCGTCGAGATGGACGAATGCCGTCGGCACCATGTATTCCGGCAACTGCTGCAGCAGATGGTTGCGCAGTACACCGATGTCCAGCGGCTTGCCGCTGTAATACGCCACCAGCCGTGGATCGCCGGCCAAGTCTTCGCGCACCAGCACTTCGGCGGCGAGCACGGTGTCGAGTTGCATCAGCCGCGCCTGGATTTCCCCGAGTTCGATACGCAAGCCGCGAATCTTCACCTGATCGTCGTTGCGACCGAGGTATTCGAGGTTGCCGTCGGCCCGATAGCGGCACAGGTCGCCGGTGCGGTACAGCCGCGCGTTCGGCTGATCGCTGAACGGATCGTCGAGGAAACGCTCGGCGGTGAGCGACGCAAGATTCAGGTATCCACGCGCCACCTGCACGCCACCGATGTACAGCTCGCCGGCCACGCCCAGCGGCAGCGGTTGCAGTTGGTCGTCGAGAATGTACAAACGGGTGTTGCTGACGGGACGGCCGATGGGCAGCAAAATCTCTGGCACCAGCATCGACGGCTCCAGCGTCCACACCGTGCTGTCGACCGTGGTTTCGGTCGGGCCGTAGACGTTATGCAAGCGCACCTGCGGCAGACACTCGCGTACTTGACGGGCCAACGCCGGCGTCAGCTCGCCGCCGCCACAGAACACATCCGTGAGGCTGGTGCATTGGCTGACGTCTTCCACGTCGAGGAACTGTTGCAGCAGCGCCGGCACGAACTGGATCACGCTGATGCGCTGCTCGCGCACCACTTGCGTCAAGTACGCCGGTTCGAAGTGCGCGTCGGGGCGCGCCAGTACCAGACGCAGACCCGATGTCAGCGGCCAGAACAGCTCCCAGACCGAGGCGTCGAAACTGTAAGGGGTTTTCTGCAACAGGGCGCCGTCCGCCACGGGCGGGCACACCTGCGAACTCCAATGAAGCAGATTGCCCAGGCCACGGTGCTCGACCATCACCCCTTTCGGCGTACCGGTGGAACCCGAGGTGTAGATCACGTAGGCCAGGTTCGAAACATTCAGGCCCGGCACCTGAGGGTTTTGATCGGGGTAGTCCTGCCAGTGATCCTGATCGAAATCGAGCAACGGCACGCTACCCGCCTCAAACAGCGCCCGGGTCGCGCCGTGCGCCAGCAGCGCCATCGGAGCACTGTCCTTGAGCATGTAATTCAGACGTTCCGCCGGGTACGCCGGATCCAGCGGCACGTAAGCGCCGCCGGCCTTGAGAATGCCCAGCAGGCCGATCACCAGTTCCGGCCCGCGTTCGACGCAGATCGCCACCGGCGTATCCGGCCCGACACCCAGCTCACGCAACCGGTGAGCCAGGCGATTGGCCCGGGTATTGAGTTCAACATACGTCAGTGATTGGGCATCGGCCTGCAATGCAACGGCCTGCGGCGAACGCTCGACCTGAGCCTCGAACAGGCCATGAACGGTCTGTTGCAGATCGAGCTCGACGCGGCTGTCATTGAAGCCCAGCAACAATTGCTGACGCTCGGCCTCCGGCAAAATCGGCAACTGGTTGATCAGCGTCTGGGGCGATTGCTCCAGGGCATCGAGCAAGGCGTCGAGTGCGGTTTGCACATAGGCGCAGACCCGTTCGGCACCGATGCTGGTCGGGGCGATGGCGGACAACCGGAAACCACTGCCCAGGTCATCGACGCTCAGGGTCAACGGATAGTTGGTCGGTTCCTTGCCACTCAGAACCTGGACGCCGGGGGCCAGTTCGATCACCGCGGCAACATCACCGACAGCGCTGTGACGGTAATTGAGCATGGCGCTGAACAACGGCGTCTGCGCATTCAACGCGCTGCAACGCTGGGCGAGTGCCAGCGAAGCCTGTTCATGGGCGAGCAAGGCGCTCAGCCGTCGGTGCGTGGCGAGCACGCCGTCGTGGACGCTTTGCGCACCGACATCAACCCGCAGCGGCAAGGTGTTGATGAACATGCCCAGCGCCTGCTCACCACCGTCGCCCGCCTCCATGCGCCCCAGCAACACGGTGCCGAACACCACCGAGGTGCGCCCGGACAATTGGCCCAACACCCGCGCCAGTGCCAGGTGCATCAGGCTCGCCACGCTCACGCCCAGTTGCCGTGCCTGCGTGCGCAGTCGCAGGTTCAATTCGTCGCTGAGCGTCAGTTGCGCGTCTTCGAAGTCCTGTCCGCCGCCCTGAACATCCTGCAATCCCCAAGGCAATGTCGGCTCGTCGATATCGCCGAGCATCTCGCGGAAGAACGTTTCGTGGGCCTGCTCATCGAGCGCCATGCGCGCCCGCGCCAGGTGATTGCGAAACGGCACCGCAGGCGCGACGTGTTCGCTTTGCCCTTGCAGCCAGGCCTGGATTTCCCGGCGCACCACGTCCAGCGCGACGTGGTCGATGATCATGTGATGGAACAGCAGCAACGCAACGATCCGCCCCTGCGCCGGATCCCGTGCATAGACCAGGCGCAGCAGCGGCGCCTGTTGCAGATCGAGGCGCAGGTGGCGGGCGTCATAACGCGCCTGCAACTGACTGAACACGTCCGTGGACGTGTCGGCTTCCACCTCTTCGCAGACCAGCGGCGCCTGGCGCCAGACCACTTGCACCGGTTCGTCCAGGCGCTCCCAGACAAACGAGGTGCGCAGAATGTCGTGACGATCGATCACCCATTGCAAGGCCTGGGCAAACGCGTCGAGGCGCTCGTGACTGTCGAACGTGAACTGCGCCTGTTGCACATACAGATCGCCTTCGCCAGCCGCGAGGTGCAGATACAGCATGCCCTCCTGCAACGGCGCCAGCGGATAGATGTCCTGCACATTCGCCACGCCGCCCGGCACGGTGGCGACGATGCGGTCGATGGCTGGCTGATCCAGTTGCACCAGCGGCAGCATGTCCGGGGTGATGCGCAGCGCCGGGCTCGACCAGTCGCCGCCATGGCTCGCCACCAGTTCCAGCAACTGCGCCTTGTGTTTGGCGAGGCTGTCCCAAAGCGCGTCGTCCAGCGCCTCGTCGTCGCCCAGAATGACCAGGTCTTCATCGTCCTGTTGAAGGCGGATCGCATGGGTGGAAATAACAGCCATCAGCTCGCGAAATTGCATGGGGGTAACCTGCTGTAAATTCGGGAAAAAGGAGCGCGCAGCGGCGAATCCGTGCGGCCACGCGCAGCCCGGAAAAGCTAAAACATCGGAGCTTGGGTGTCTGACATGGGAAGCGGGGACAAGCCCCGTGACCGGCCAGTCATGGCGTCGATCCGCGGGAACCGCGAATCGACGCCGATGTCGGCTCAGAGCCGGCGTTTGCGGTTGAGCGTCGGTATGGTGGTTTGCGGGACTTCAACCTGTCTGGCCTGCGCCGAAGTCTGGGCCGCCAGCGCGGCCAGGGTCGGCTGACTGAACAGCGTGCGGGCATCGACGTGCAGCCCGGCCTGACGCATGCGCGCCACCAGACTGACCGCCAGCAGCGAATGCCCGCCGAGTTCGAAGAAGTGATCGTTGCGCCCGACCTGCTCCAGTTGCAGCACCTCGGCCCAGATCTGCGCCAGCCTGATTTCGACTTCGCCCTCGGGCGCCTCGTAGCGGCGACTGAGCACCGCCTCCGCCCCCGGTGCCGGCAAGGCCTTGCGGTCGACCTTGTCGTTGGGGGTCAGGGGCAAGGCATCGAGCTTCACATAAGCGCCCGGCGCCATGTACTCCGGCAAGCGCTCCAACACGTGGGCGCGCAAGCTTTCGATACGTGGCGCGTCGAAGCCTTCACGCACGGTGAAATATGCTACCAGGCGTTCGTCACGCACCAGCACCACGGCTTCACGCACGGCCGGATGCTCGATCAGCCGCGCTTCGATTTCCCCCGGTTCCAGACGCAGCCCGCGCAGCTTGACCTGGAAGTCGTTGCGCCCGAGGAATTCGAGGTTGCCGTCCGCCCGGTAGCGCACCAGATCGCCGGTGCGGTACAGGCGATCACCCGCCACGAACGGGCTGTCGATGAAGCGCTCGGCCTGCATCTGCGGCAGTCCCAGATAACCGCGCGCGACTCCGACCCCGCCGATGTGCAGGTGACCGCTGACCCCGAACGGCACCGGTTGGTCGTGGGCGTCCAGCACATAGAGCCGGGTGTTGCTCAACGCCTTGCCGATTGGCACCACGGCTTCCGGCACCGGTTGATCCGGCTCCAGCGTCCAGCCGGTACTGTCGACCGTGGTTTCGGTCGGGCCGTAAACGTTATGCAGACGCACCCATGGCAGGCGCTCGCGAACGCGCCGGGCCAGTGCGGCAGTCAGTTCACCGCCACCGTTGAGCACGTCGGTCAGGCTGGTGCACTGGCTGACATCTTCCTGCTCGATGAACTGTTGCAGCAGCGCCGGCACGAACTTGACCACGGTGATCTGCCGTTCGCGAATCACCTGGGTCACATAAGCCGAATCGCGGTTGCCGTCGGGACGCGCCAGCACCAGCCGCAGGCCGGAACACAGCGGCCAGAAGATCTCCCACACCGAACTGTCGAAGCTGAACGGAGCCTTCTGCAACAGCGCACCGTGCCCGGTCGGCGGGCTGATCTGCGAACCCCAGTGCACCATGTTGCAGGCGCTTCGATGCTCGATCATCACGCCCTTCGGCGTGCCGGTGGAACCGGAGGTGTAGATCATGTAGGCCAGGTTTGCAGCGCTCAAACCCGGAACTTGCAGATTGTCGGCGGAGGCGTGCTGCCAGGTGCAACGGTCGAAATCGATGACCGGCACACCCGGATCAGCCAGCAGATTGCGGGTGGCCTCGTGCACCAGCACCGCCACCGGGGCGCTGTCTTGCAACATGTAATGCAGGCGTTCCAGCGGATAGTCGGGATCCAGAGGCACATATGCGCCGCCCGCCTTGAGAATGCCGAGCAGGCCGATGATCAGATCCAGGCTGCGCTCGACGCAGATCGCCACCCGAGAGTCGGGCCGCACGCCTTGCTCGCTTAGGTGATGCGCCAAGCGGTTGGCCTGCTCATTCAACTGGCGATACGTCAGCTGTTGTTCACCGGCCTGCAAGGCGATGGCGTCGGGTCGGCGTTGCACCTGCTGCTCGAACAAGGTCTGCAGCGGCTGATCGATCGGGCAATCGACTTCGCTGGCGTTGAACTCGACCAGCAGTTGTTCAAGCTCCGCCGCCGGCAGGATCGGCAAGCGATTGAGCGGCTGTTGCGGCGTTTGCTCCAGGGCATCGACCAATGCCTGCAACGCGGTTTGCACGTAGTCGCCGATGCGCCGGGCGCCGATGCTGATCAGGGTTCGCGTGGTGATCTGCAAGGCGCTGCCCAGGTCATCGACGCTCAAGGTCAGCGGGTAGTTGGTGCGTTCTTCGTTGTCCAGGGTCTGGATGCCTTGCCAGGCCGGGTCCGACGCCGACTCCTGCACTTCAAGGTCGGTGTGCCGATAGTTGAGCAACGCACTGAACAGCGGCGCCGGTGACGCAACGCCGCTGCAACGCTGGGCCAGCGCCAGTGACGCATGTTCGTGCCCGAGCAAGTCGGTCAGTCGGGCGTGGGTAAGCAACACGGCATCACGCGCGCCTCGGTCCATGTCCACTCGCAAAGGCAAGGTGTTGATGAACACCCCGAGCGCCCGGTCCGCGCCCTCCCCACCCTGCATGCGGCCCATGAACACTGTGCCGAACACCACATGTTCCTGCCCCGAGGTCGCCGCCAGCACCTGCGCCCAGGCCAGGTGAATCAGGCTGGCCACGCTGACGCCTGCCTGTCGCGCTTGCAGACGCAAGCGGCGGTCCAGTTCAGGCGCAAGCGTTCGCACGGCTTCGTCGATGCCGCGACCGTCGCCCTGCACGTCCTGCAATCCGAACGGCAGGGTCGGCTCGTCGATGTCGGCAAGCATTTCGCGGAAAAACGCTTCATGTTCCTGCTCGCTGACACCGAGCCGGGTCTGGGCCACGTAATTGCGATACGGCACCGCTGGCGGCAACGGCTCACTCTGCCCCAACAGGTTGGCGCGCATTTCATGACGCAGGACTTCCAGGGCGATGTGATCCAGCGCCAGGTGATGGAACAACAGAATCGCCACGATCCGCCCATGGGCCGGATCGCGGGCATATATCAGCCGGATCAGCGGCGCCTGACTGACGTCGATGCGATAACGCCGGGCATCGAAGCGCTCGTGCAACTGCGCGAGGACATCGCCCTCGGCCGGATCAAGGATGACTTCCTGCACCGGCAATTCGGCCTTGCGCCAGACCACTTGCACCGGCGTGGTCAAACCTTCCCAGACCACCGCAGTGCGCAGGATGTCGTGCCGCGCCATGACCTGACGCAGCGCCGCCGCATAGGCCTCGATCCGCTCAACGCTGTCGAATGCCAGCTGCGATTGCAGCAGGTACGGGTCGCCCTGCGCGGCGGTGATGTGGTGATAGAGGATGCCTTCCTGCAACGGCGCCAGTGGATAAATGTCCTGCACGTTAGCCGCCCCGCCCGGCACCGTGGCGATGATACGGTCGAGGGTGACCTGATCCAGTTGCACCAACGGCAAAAGGTCTGGGGTGATCTGCGTGCAACCCGGCGGAATGCGATTGGCCGGCACTTCAACTTCGCGACCACTGCCCACCGACGCGGCGAGCGCCGCAAGCGTCGGCTGGCCGAACAGCACGCGCACGTCGCTGCTCATGCCGAGCTGGCGCATGCGCTCGATCAGGTTGACCGCCAGCAACGAGTGCCCGCCCAGTTCGAAAAAATGATCGTGACGCCCAACCTTTTCGACTTGCAGCACCTCAGCCCAGATCTGCGCCAGCAGGATTTCGACGTCACCTTGCGGGGCTTCGTATTCGCGGCGGATCAACGCCTCCGGCCCCGGCGCCGGCAACGCCTGGCGATCCAGTTTGCCGTTGGCGGTCAGGGGCAACGCCGTCAAGCGCACGTAAGCCGACGGCAGCATCGCGCTCGGCAGACGGGTTTGCAGATGGGCATGCAACTGCGTGATGTCCAGCGGTTGTTTTTCGGTGAACCAGGCCAGCAACTGCCCGTCACGCACCAGCACCACCGCGTCGCGCACCGATTCATGGCTGCTCAACGCCGCTTCGATTTCGCCGGGCTCGATGCGCACGCCACGGATTTTCACCTGATCGTCGTTGCGGCCCAGATACTCGATGCTGCCGTCCGGGCGCCAGCGTGCAAGGTCGCCGGTGCGGTACATCCGCGCGTTGGGCTGGCTGCTGAACGGATCGTCGAGAAAGCGCTCGGCGGTCAATTCCGGACGGTTGAAGTAACCCCGCGCCACCCCGGCACCACCGACGTAGAGCTCACCGGTCACGCCAATCGGCACCGGTCGCTGTCGGTCATCCAGCAGATAGGTCGTGGCATTGCTCACGGGTTTGCCGATATGCAGCGCCCGGCCCGGTTCGATCCGCCCTGAGGTGGCAACCACGGTGGCCTCGGTCGGGCCGTAGTTGTTGATCACCTCGAACGTTTGCTCGCGATTGAACTGACGCAGGCGATCACCGCCAATCAGCAGGGTGCGCAGGGTCGGGTGTTCGAGGTGGCGGCTGAAGGCGTATTCGGCAATCGGGGTCGGCAGGAAACTCACGTCCAGCGGTTGCGCACGCCACCAGTCAAGCAGCGCGTCGATGTCTTCGCCGCCGTCGCGGGACGGCGCCAGGTGCAGGGTCGCGCCGGCACACAATGCCGGCCAGACTTCCCAGGCCATGGCGTCGAAACCGAAGCCGGCCAGGCTCGAGGTGTGGCGACCCGCGCCCAGGTCGAAAGCCGTGCAATGCCAGTCGACCAGATTCGACAGGGTCCGATGTTCGACCATCACGCCTTTGGGCTGGCCAGTGGAGCCGGAGGTGTAGATGACGTAGGCCAGATGCGCGGTGGTCAGGCCCGAGACGTCGGGGTTGAGATCGTTGACCGGCCAGGTGCGCGGATCGATGTCGATCACCGGCACATTCAGCACCGGCAGACGTTCACGCAGATTGCTCTGGGTCAGGACCACGACCGGCGCGCTGTCGCTCAATAAATAGCTCAAACGCTCCGCAGGATGCGCCGGATCGACCGGCACGTAACCGGCGCCGGACTTGAGGATTGCCAGCAACGCGACCAGCGTGTCCAGCCCTCGACGGGCGACTAGCGCCACGCGGTCGTCGGGTCGCACGCCGAGTCCGGTCAAGTGATGGGCCAGGGCGTTGGCCCTTCGGTTCAGCTCGGCATAGGTCAGCCGTTGTCCCTGGGATTGGGCTGCCACCGCATCCGGCCGCATCGCCGCTTGCGCTTCGATGCGCTGATGAATGGTCAGCCCATCGGGGTAATCAGCGCGCGTGTCATTCCACTCTTGCAGCAACGTCGACTCGGCTGGCAGGTTCAGACTGAAATCGCCCACCGCCAGCGAGGTGTCTTCAAGCCCCTGCTCCAGCACCCACAGCAATCGGCCGCACAGCGCCGCGATTTCATCCGCGTCAAAGTAGGCCTCGTTGTACACCATGTACAAACTGTCCTCTTCGTCGCCTCGGCTGCTCAACAGGTGCACGGACAGCGGTGTGCCCTCTTCGTGGTTGGACACTTTGACCACCCGCCCCCGCGCCTCTCCGTAGCGGTATTCATGGGCGTCCCGCTCATAGGAGACAGTCACTTCGAACAGCTGTGAACGATCCTCGCGCAGCAGACCCAGCGCGCGATTCATCTCACTCAGGGGAAAACGCTGATGGCGGAAATCCTGCTTCAGTTCATCGCGAACGGCCTTGACCAGCGCTCCGAACGCCAGCTCACGCCCGAACCCCATGCGCACGGCGCTGACCTGGGTAAACAGCCCGAGGGTCGACTTGAAACGTGCGCCGGATCGATTGAGCAACGGCAAGCCCACCACCCATTCATCGCGCTGGCCAATGCGGCTGAAGTACACATGCATCGCCGCCAGCAGGAAGTGCAGCGCCGAAGCCCCGTACTCTGCGGCCACCTGCTTCATACGGTCGTGAAGGCGCGCCGGAAAGACCTGCGAAAAAATCCGCGTCGGAACCGTCGCACCAGCAAAACGCTCCTGATAGCGCGGCAACAGCAACGGTTCGGGAAGATGCCGGTATTTGTCCAGCCAGTACGCACGGTCACGCGCATAGCGGGCGGACTCGTAATACCGTGCGTCGTCATGAATGAAGTCGACATAGGACGGCGCCGAATCCGGCGGCCGTTGCCCGAGTGCCAGGGCGTTGTAAATTTCGTCGAGGGACTTGAGCATTTCGCCAAAGCCCCAGCCATCGACAATCAAGTGGTGAGCCTGAAGCGAAAACCAATGGCAGCGATCATCAAGACGGATCAGGCAGAAACGAAACAACGGCCCGCCGTCCAGCGTGAACGGCTGTTCGATGCGCTCCTGAGTCAACCGGCGCGCCGCAGCCTCGGGCTTGGGATGGGCACTGAAGTCATGGAACGGCATCGGCACCGGCATCGATGGCGCAAAACGCTGCAACGGCAGACCGTGCTCACCAGCGCCCAGCAGCAGGCTGGTGCGCAGGGCGTCATGCCGGGCCACGAGGCCTTCAAGGGACGCGTGCATCAACGCAGGATCAAGGACACCGGTCATCTCGACATAACCACCGATGTTGTACACCGGCGAATCCCCCTGACGCAGTTGATCGAGCCAGATGTCACGCTGGGCAGCGGTCAGCGGGAAGGCTTCGGAAATCGCGGACAGACCGTCCGCCGCATCGGCAGCAAATTGGTTCATAAGATCCGTCTCATGTGATTTTGGCGCGTATTCAAGCATCGGCCCCAAAACCCGCATGACACGTGAAACCCGGACAACTCCCCCTTCCTGGTGCTGCCCTGCGGGCTGACAGACCCCGACCAGCCGGCCATCCCTCCAAAAGTTCGGAAAGAAATGGCTGAAAATCCTGTAGGACAATCGCCATCCACCTGCGCTGACTACGACTCCGCAATCATCGGACTTGACGCTCTGAACCCCGATTTTCGGGGTTCTCACGAGACCGCACAGTCACGTCCTACATGGCTGTCACCCTAGGACTGACAGAAACGTGGCGCCATTAATCCGGAAATAGTGGCACTTTGTGTCCCCGTTTTCCCCTACAGACGTAGGACAAATGCATAGGCTTAAATCCCGCTCCAGATCGATTTCAAGGAGAAATGACTGGGTGGTGGCTTCACAGGTGCATGCACGGCAGATGATTCGGCAATGGCTTTAAATCAGGGATGACAAGGATATGAATCTGACCGGCAGTCTTCGCAACATGGAAAACCCGCACTTCTACTGGCAACTGGGCGAGTTGATCGCCAGTACGGGGAATGAACGATTCGCCTCCAACATGTTTCAGTTGGTCGACACCCTGGTGCCGGTCAACCGGGTCGATCTCAGCGAATGGACACTCGACGAGCGCGAGGCCAGCGTGGTCGAGATCAAGGCCTTGGGCAGCGCCGGTTTGCCGGATACTTTCCCGCCTCCGGACCCGCTGCAATGCCAGGACGATCATCCGCTGTTGCAGAAGATGATCGAGATGAATGACTCGCTGCTGATTCAACTCAAAGCCTCGCTGCAGCAACGACACCCGCACCAAAGCGTCCACCAGTGCAATCTGGTGTCACGCACCTCCAACCGCCGCTGTGTCATCTCGTTCTGTCGTCCTCACACGCACCGGGTGTTTTCCCTGCCGGAGCTGTCGTTTCTCAAAAGCCTGTCCGACACCCTGCTGCCGTTGATCGAGCGTCACGCGCAGATCCGTCGGCAAATCATCGCCCGGCAACCGCGCCCACTTCAGGCCGATCAGGAGCAGACACCGTTGCAACAGGTGTTCGACGAGCGCCTGGCACTGGGCGACATCACCCTGTCAGTGCGTGAGAAGGAAGTCTGCCTCGGCCTACTGACCGGCGGCACCGTGCCGCAGATGGCTGAACGGTTGCGGGTCAAGAACAGCTCGATCGAGACCTACCTCAAACGCGCGGCCGCCAAGCTCGGGGTCAGTGGTCGTCATGGTCTGGCGAAATGGATGGCCGGGGCCTGATCCGGCGTTTTCTCATCACGGGCCTTCGCGCCCACTCCTATATGTGAACGAGGCTGTTTGATGTCCAGGTTGCCGATCTCCCTGCTGTCCATGGCGTTGCTGATGGGCGGTTGCTCGTTGATTCCAGATTATCAGCGCCCGGCGTCACCCAGCGCGGCGCAATATCCCAAAGGCCCCGCCTACCCTGCGCCAACCCAGACCACGACCGCTGTCGAGGACTGGCGCGGGCTGTTCAATGATCCGGCGTTGCAGCAGTTGATTGAAAGCGCACTGGTCAATAACCGTGACCTGCGCGTTGCGGCACTGAACGTCGAAGCATTCCAGGCGCAGTACCGCATTCAGCGCGCCGATCTGCTGCCGGCGGTTTCAGCCAATGCCAATGAGCTGCGCCAACGGGTGCCGGCCAGCGTGACCAAAACCAAAGCGGCGATCACCTCGACCTACTCGGCGAACCTCGGCATCAGCGCCTACGAACTGGATTTTTTCGGCAGGGTCCGCAGCCTCAGCGAACAGGCCTTGATGAGCTGGCTGGCCACCGAAGAAGCCCGGCGTAGCGCGCAATTGAGCCTGGTGGCCAACGTCGCCAATGCCTACCTGACCTGGCGCGCCGATCAGGAGTTGCTGGCCCTGGCCCAGGAAACCCTGGCTGCCGACGAGAAAAGCCTGCACCTGACCACCCGCAACCGCGAGGCCGGAAAATCTTCGGCGCTGGATCAGATCCAGGCGCAGACCAGTGTCGACAGCACCCGCGCCAGCCTCGCCCGCTATCAACGCCAGGTCGCTCAGGACCTTAACAGCCTGACCCTGCTGGTCGGGGCACCGGTTCCGGAAACGCTGCCGGCACGTCCACTGGCCAGTGATCTGGTGGCGCAAGTCCCGGCCGGATTGCCGTCGGATCTGCTGCAACGCCGGCCAGACATTCTTCAGGCCGAATACAAGCTTAAAGCGGCCAACGCCAATATCGGCGCGGCCCGGGCGGCGTTCTTCCCCAGTGTCAGCCTGACCGCCAACGCCGGAACCTCCAGTCGCGACCTGTCGGGTCTGTTCAAGGGTGGCTCCGGTGCCTGGACCTTCCAGCCGCAGATCAACCTGCCGATCTTCAACGCCGGCAGCCTGCGCGCCAGCCTCGATTACGCAAAGTTGCAGAAGGACATCACCGTCGCCGAATACGAAAAGACCATTCAGACCGCCTTCCAGGAAGTCTCCGACGGTCTCGCCGCGCGGGAGACCTATCAGCAACAGCTTCAGGCCCAGCGCGATCTGGTGCAGGCGACCCAGGACTATTACGACATGGCGCAGCACCGCTATCGGACCGGGGTCGATAGCAGCCTGACGTTCCTCGATGCACAGCGTTCGCTGTTCAGTTCGCAGCAAGGTCTGATCTCCGACCGGTTGGCGCAACTGGTGGCGCAAGTGAACCTGTACACCGCACTGGGCGGCAGCTGGAGCCCGGTCGAGCCGTCCTCCCAATAACCGCAGGTCATGTTTTCTTACACCTTTTGTCGCCAGATCTGACATCCGTCGGTGATCAAAAACCGACCTGCCGGTTCATTTTGGTATCATGCGCCGCTTTTACGGTTAACCCCCCGCCTGTCTTGCTGACCGGCGGGCTGCAAAGGGCGGTATTAGATGACGGCTTTGTTGACTCGCCGCAAGGTGCTTGCGGGAATGGGCGTGCTTGGTCTGGGCTTGCTCGCCGGCTGCGACACCCGCGGCCAACTGTCGTACAAGTACGGCAAGGATCTGAGTGACAAGATCCTCGGGCGCACCTTCAAGCTCAAGGACACCGAAGGCAACACCGTGACGCTGTCGAGCTTTCGCGGCCTGATGCCGATGATCTTCTTCGGTTTCACCCAGTGCCCGGCCGTCTGCCCGACGACACTGGCCCGCGCGGCAAAGATCAAGAAGCTGATGGGCAAGGATGGCGACATCCTGCAAGTGGTGTTCATCACCCTCGACCCGGAACGCGACACGCCGCAAATCCTCGACGCCTACGTCAAGACCTTCGACCCGAGCTTCGTCGCCCTGTACGGCACCCTTGAGGAAACCAAGGCGACCGCCAAGGAATTCGACGTCTTCTACGAAAAAGTCCCTGCCGGCGACACCTACACCCTGTCGCACACGTCCACCAGTTATGTCTACGACACCCGCGGCAACCTGCGCGTGGGTCTGTCCCAATCGCTTTCTGCACAAGAGTGTACGGAAGATTTGCAAACCGTCATGGAGGTCTGCTGATGAACCCTTTTCTGAACAACATCAAACGTGCCGCACTGGGCCTGTCCCTGCTGGGCCTGGCCTTCCAGGTTTCCGCGCAGACCAAGGTCGATGACGCCTGGGTCCGTGCAACCGTGCCAAGCCAGTCGGCCAGCGGCGCGTTCATGACCGTCACCGCCGACAGCGACAGCAAGCTGCTCAGCGTTGCATCGCCAGTGGCCAAGGACGTGCAGATCCACGAAATGACCATGAAGAACGACGTGATGAGCATGGGCCCGGTCAACGCGGTCGACCTGCCGGCCGGCAAGGCTGTGAAGCTCGATCCGAACGGCTACCATGTAATGCTGATGGGCCTGAAGGGTCAACTGAAGGAAGGCGACACCGTGCCGCTGACCCTGACCGTGGAAAACGCCAAGGGCGAGAAGCAAGCCATCGAAGTCCAGGCGCCGGTGCGCTCGCTGACCAACATGGAAGGCCACGATCACAGCAAGATGCATTGATCGCCGGCTGACGGCTTTACGGCTTCAAAAAACAAACGGGGCGGTAAGATCGACGATCATGCCGCCCCGTTTGCATCTGAATGTCAGACCAGTTTCAACTCGACTTCGATATTGTTGCGCGTGGCCTTGGAGTACGGGCACACCTGATGCGCCGCATCCACCAGTTGCTGCGCCGCGCCGCGTTCCATGCCCGGCAGGCTCACATTGAGCCGTGCCTGCAACAGATACCCTCCCGAGTTGGTGCCCAGGTCCACTTCGGCATCCACCGCCAGGTCCGCTGGCAGGCTGATCTTCTGCTGCCCCGCCACCGCTTTCATCGCGCCGATGAAGCATGCCGACCAGCCGGCAGCGAACAGTTGTTCCGGATTGGTCCCACCGCCGTTGGTGCCGGGGGACGACAACTTCACATCGAGAATCCCGTCAGAACTGCGCGACGCACCGTCACGTCCGCCGGTGGTGTGGGTCTTTGCGGTGTAGAGGACTTTTTCGATCTGGCTCATGACGATCTCCTGATAGACAACCTGTCTTCTCGGCGCCCCCTCTTTCAAGATATGGATACGCCACCCGTTTCGCACAGCCTTGTCACTATAGACGGGGGTTTGCGGACTACAGGTGCAACGGATGTATGGCAGATGGCATCAGAATAGGTGCCGATGATTCCGGTCGGGCTGTTCTGCTGGACGGTCGTGCGTGACATGCGCCGCCTCGATGAAATGTACCTGCGGATCCAGTTCGAAGCCTTGGGCTTTGCGTTCGCGGCCTCGGCTTTGTTGACGTTCACTTACGGTTTTCTGGAAACTGTCGGCGCCCCGCACATTCGGCCTGCGTATCGCCCGGCGTCGTTACCAATGAAAAACCGCCTCAAGGAACTGCGCGCCGAGCGCAAGTGGTCGCAGGTGGATCTGGCCGAACGCCTCAACGTTTCGCGCCAGACCATCAATGCGATCGAGAACGAACGCTATGACCCAAGCCTGCCCCTGGCCTTTCAGATTGCCCGAACGTTCGAAATGCCGATTGAAAGCATTTTCGATGATGGACAAAGCGTCATGTGATCGAATTCAACGATGACGCGCCAACGCATCACGCACGTTCTGCCTGGATAGCTTTGAAGTATTGGTTTGAGCGTGATCTTGCGCTTGAGTGGAGGCTGGCGGCAGTGACTGTCCATTCAACAGCAGCTTCTTGCGCTTGACCACCTGCCGCCACTGGTAACCGAAATAACCCGCGGCCATGAAAAATCCCAGCGTTCCTGAAAACAAACCCACAAAAAACCACAGAAAAAAGGTGATCAGCAACGTCTTCCAGTTGAACACCGACAAGGACTTGCCGGCAGGCGTCTGTTTGTCTTCGATCGGTTCAGGTTCAACATTTGGCACTTGCTGAACGCCATCCAGATCAAAACGCAAGGCGACATCCATACCCGGCATTTGCACCTGGATCTGGTTGCCTTCCACAGACTGGACCCGAATCTCGCCATTGATGATCGAAGCCGAGCTGAAGCTGATGTGGGTTTCGCGGCGGATTTCACCGTTCACCAGCGTCACCACTGTGGGATTGTCACCATTGGCACTTTTACGCATGTCGACTCCTTGAGGGTTCACGCCGGACCACGTGAATAAAGCAGATCCCGAAGGCGCGAATGCTACTGAGTGGCCATCACCCTGTCCATAAAGAGTGGCCTTCATCATGGCGTTCGATGACCAGTGCTTAGCCGTTTCCACCAGACTTCATAGCCTCAGGTATCGCGTGTCAAAGGCGCAATAAACAGCCTGAAACAATTAATCCCCTGTTTCGCTGGGGCCGAAAACGGCCTTCCCTTCCGTTGATACGAACGCAGGTCAAGGCTTCAGGCAATTCGACCAGATCGTATACGCGTTCGCCTGCGGATCAGTCTCGTGTTTAAAAGGGCGATCAGACAGCCCACGCTTGGTATCATCGCCCACACTTTTATGACGGTTTGATGGCTGGAAGGTCTTTTTTGTGAGCGCTCTTTTTCAACGGCTTCGGCACCCCGACGCCCGTCTTCTCTCTTTGATTTTTCTGGTACTGATCGTGCCGGTGTGCCTGCGTGCGGCACTCGGCTGGTCGAGCCTGTTCGGTTATCTTTCGGACCTGGCCATCGGCAGCCTGCTGGTGGTCCTGCTACATCGCCGACCGTGGTGGCTAGGGCTACCAGTGCTGGTGTTCTGGGGTTTGCTGGCGGTGGCGACAGCAGAACTGGTCAGCGCGGTCGGGCGCCTGCCCAATCCCCAGGACCTGCATTACCTGATCGACCCGCAATTCGTCGAGAACTCCACCGGCGGCGGCTTCGCCCATCCAGGAGTGGCCGGTGCATTGCTGCTGGGCGTGTTGCTATGGCTGGCGACGCAGTGGGCAAACCGCGGAACTCCTGCCCCGGCCCTGCCCCGCGCTGTGTGGTCGGCACCGGTGTTGCTGTTCGCCGCCCATTGGGGCGCACAGAATCTTTCGCCGAGCGACGCCGACCCATGGCGTCTGTACAACCTGCCGCATCAGTTGCTCGCCGCGCAGGTGGCCGACGCGCAGATGCAGGCCGAAGAATGGCTGGAAGGTGGCAGCGAAGTACCCGCGCCATCGATGGCCGGGCTCACCGACCTCGACTTGAACGGCCACTCATTACTGGCCGCTAAAGGTCAGGCGCGCAACGTGCTGATCGTTGCCGTCGAAGGCATTCCCGGCGCCTACATCCGCGCCAATCGCGAGGCCATCGGCAGCCATTATCAGGAAGACCTGATGCCCAAGCTCAGCCGCTGGGCCGAGCGCGGCATGAACACGCCGGACTACGTGCTGCACACGCACCAGACCATTCGCGGCCTGTACGCCATGCTTTGCGGCGATTACGACAAGCTGAACAACGGCACGCCCAAAGGCGTGGAAATGCTGACCCAGAATGAACGCAACCAGGCCTGCCTGCCGGCCCAACTGCGCCAGCACGGTTTCAGCACTCACTACCTGCAAGGCGCCGGTCTGCGCTTCATGGCCAAAGACAAGATCATGCCGCACATCGGCTTCGATGCGACCCATGGCCTCGAGTGGTTCAGCAACGCCAACTACCTGGAATTTCCAT
Source organism: Pseudomonas sp. stari2 (assembly GCF_040760005.1). Lineage (NCBI taxonomy): Bacteria > Pseudomonadati > Pseudomonadota > Gammaproteobacteria > Pseudomonadales > Pseudomonadaceae > Pseudomonas > Pseudomonas sp. Stari2. Next base: position 2,783,858 of record NZ_CP099760.1, on the reverse strand, counting down.
GGGGCAAAGACGACAAGGCGTTCTTCGAAGGCGCATTGGGTTATGTCGGCCAACTGAAGAAACAGAAAAAGCCGTGGATGCTGACCCTGCTGACCGTCGGCACCCATCAGCCCTACTCCGCGCCGGAAGACTACCTGCAACGCTACGACACACCGAAACAGGCGGCCGTCGGCTATCTGGACGACGCACTGGACGAGTTCCTCAGCGGCCTCGAACGTCAGGGCGTGCTGAAAGACACGCTGGTGGTGATCACCTCGGACGAATCCCATGGCATCGATGGCGTGCGGCTGGCGTCGTCCTGGGGCTTCAACCTGACCCTGGCGCCGGAACAGGCCCAGTTGCCGCACCTGAATGCCGGGGTCTACGGGCATGTCGATCTGAGCGCATCGATCCTCGATTACTTTGACCTGCCGGTGCCTGCCGCACTCAGCGGCCGCTCGCTGTTTCGCGACTACGACACCGGGCGCGAAATCATGTCCTTCACCAACGGCAAATTGCGCTACCACGACGGCCACGGCATCCTCACCGAATGCGACATGCCGCGACGCTGCCGCGCCTACGCCAGCGAAGGCTTCATCGCCGAAAGCGCGACGTTCAAGGGCAATGCCAGCGGCCAGAATGCGCGGCAGATTGCGGCCCGCGCCGATGCTCTGGACCTGTCGCTGCTGCGCACTCCGCTGAACCAGCGCTATCAGTTCGGCAGCGACAACATCATCCCGCTGCAAGCGCAGATCAAGGATGACTGGGCCGACAACCTGATCGGCGCGCAGTACCTGGAAATGCCCAAGGGCTCGCACACTCGCGTGCGCCTGACCGTGCGCTCGATGGACCCGCAGCAGGTGGCGTACATCCAGCTCAAGGCCAAGGAGTTCGAACAGGACGTGCAACTGGGCCTGCCGTCGGAAATGGTCGCCACGGCAGACCAGCCGCTGGAAATGGATTTCAGTTTCGACAACCCGCAACCGCGCAAGGCCTTCTCGTTCCATTTGCTGGGTTATGGGCTGGGGGCGGTGGAGGTCACGGATTTCAGCGTGATCACCGAGCTGCCAGGGCAACAGGATCTGCGGGAGGAACTCCCGGAAGACGAAACCGTTCAGTCGAGCTGATGTCGACGCCAGCGTCACGCGGTTCGCGGGATGCTGGCGCAGGGCTGATCAGAAGGTGGTGCGCAATCCCACCTGAATGCTTCGCCCTTCTGCCGGCGCAATGTCGCGCAGGATAGAGCTGGCGTAGCGCACGGTCTGGTTGGTCAGGTTCTCGGCATTGACGAAGGCCAGCCATTTGCTCTGGCCGACGTCGAAGTGATAACCCACATTCGCACCCAGCGTGGTATAGCCATCGGTGCTGCTTTCATTGTCCGGCACCCGATGCTGGGAACTGGCGTGCTCCACATCGATCCGTGCCTGCCAGCGATCCAGCTCCCACAGCAACCCGGTGTTCAAGCGCAGCGGCGCAATGCGCGGCAGATCCTGACCGTTGTCGAGGTTCCTGGCGCGGGTGTAATCCCCCGACAATTCCAGCGCGAACTTGCCATAGGCGCTCTCGCCGAGCTGCCAGCGATCCTGAGCTTCAATGCCGCTGAAGCGCGCACGAACACCGGAATAGGCGTATTCGGGAATGCCGGCGGCGTCTTCTTCACCTTCATCATTGAGCGTGCGACCAGTGCCGAGCAGGCCGATGTAATTGGAGAAGTGGCTGTAGAACACGCCGACGCTGCCCTTGTGCGTGCCATTGTCGAAACGCAATGCCAGATCGCTGGAGACGGCTTTCTCCATCGACAGACCCGCATCCCCGACTTCATAAGTGCCGGTCGCGACGTGGGCGCCGTTGGCGTACAACTCGTAGAACGTCGGCGCCCGCTCGGTGTAGCCCAGCGTGGCAGCAACCGACCATATCGGTGTCAGCGTATACACCGCTCCGGACGACAGACTGCCAGCGGTGAAACTGCTGGAGCGGTCGGCATTGGCGAAGCGCTCGTTGCCTTTGGCGTCCGGGTCGACCGTGGTGTGTTCCAGACGACCGCCGAGGGTGAACAGTAGGCGATCCGTGGCTTGCAGCTCTTCCAGAACGAACAATGCACCGGCGTTGGTATCGGTGTGCGGCACGAAGGCTTCTTCGCCCAGTGCCGAGAATTCATTACGACTGACCTGCGCGCCGATCACCCCGTTGAACGGCCCCAACGGCTGGTGCCGGGCTTCGACCCGCGCTTCGTAACCCTTGTTCTTGAACGTGGTGCCGACCTCGCCACCCTCGATTTCACGGTGCTGGTAATCGGTGTAGCCGGCGTCGAACTTGACCGAGCTGAACGGCCCTTCGAGGTTGCGTATTTCCGAGGCGAACGCGTAGTGCTCCTGCTGCATGCGAATCCGCACGTCGTCTTCGGCCGGTGAGCCGTAATTGGAGTCGTAGTTGCTGTAAGACAGCCCCGCGTAACCGTCATCCCAAGTGTAGGAACCGCCCACCGCGCCGCCGTCCTGACGACCGTCGCTGTTGGCCAGACGATGCTTGCTGGAATCGCCATCGTCCCCCGCCCGTTCGCGGCTGCTTTTGGCATAGCCGGGGATTTTCAGGTCATTGAACTCGCGGGCGCTGGCGTCCAGGTGAAGGGCGAACTGACCGTTGCCGGCCTCAAGTTTGCCCGCGCTGCTGCGGGTGGTGTCGGCGCCGCCATAGCGCAGCTCGCCGGCGCCGTGGATGCCGTCGATGGCTTCGGTCGGGATGCGGTTGTCGAAGGTGTTGACCACCCCGCCGATGGCGCTGCCGCCATAGAGCAACGCGGCCGGGCCACGGACGATTTCGATGCGGTCAACGTTGATCGGGTCCAGCGGCACCGCGTGGTCGTAGGACAGCGACGAGGCGTCCAGCGCACCGACGCCGTTGCGCAGAATGCGGATGCGATCGCCGTCCTGTCCGCGAATGATCGGACGACTGGCACCCGGCCCGAAGTAGGAGGACGACACACCCGGCTGCTTGTTCAGGGTTTCGCCCAGGCTGCCCTTCTGCTGAAGCGTCAGGTCATCACCGCTCAACACCGTCGAGGGCGAAGCCAGAGTCTGGCTGCCCAGTGGGTTGGCAGTGATGACTTGGGGTTGCAGCTCGAGGGGTTCGGCAGCGAACGCGGGGGATGCGATCAGCAGCGCAGAGGCCAGCAGGCTTGGCGGGAAGGAGGGAAAACGGGCAGACATTTCTAGTATTCCGTAAGGCAGAAAGGAAGGGATCGATGCCGCTGCCACACGGACATGTCAGTGACATCGATCAGATGAAATCATTTTTATGTTATACAATAACATTTCCAATGGCCATCACGATTCTTGCCCGATGTTTACAACAACCGCTCAAGGACGGGTCTTTCAGCACGCGGTATCGCCGCTTGCGCAAACACGTCCTGCGTTTCTTCCGAAAAATCCTGAACAGACAGCGGTAAAAGACTTTGCCTATCAGCCACCAATAGTCGGCCTATTAGCTGACCTGCCCAGTCGGGTCTAGCCTTACTAATCCGAAGTCGGCACGAGCCGGCCGCAGAAGACCTGATAAGGACCCGAACATGGCAAATGAATCGAAATGCCCGTTCAATCACGCCGCCGGCGGTGGCACGACGAACCGCGATTGGTGGCCGAATCAACTGAACCTGAAAATCCTGAGTCAGCACTCGCCCGCCTCCGATCCGCTGGGCAAGGACTTCGACTACGCCAAGGCTTTCAAAAGCCTGGACTTCCAGGCCCTGAAACGCGATCTGACGGCGTTGATGACCGACTCCCAGGACTGGTGGCCTGCAGACTTCGGCCACTACGGCCCGCTCTTCATCCGTATGGCCTGGCACAGCGCTGGTACCTATCGCACCGCTGACGGCCGTGGCGGCGCCGGCTCCGGCCAGCAACGCTTTGCCCCGCTCAACAGCTGGCCGGACAACGTCAGCCTCGACAAGGCCCGACGCCTGCTGTGGCCGATCAAACAGAAATATGGCCGCAATATTTCCTGGGCCGACCTGATCGTTCTCACCGGTAACGTCGCGCTGGAATCCATGGGCTTCAAGACCTTCGGTTTCTCCGGCGGACGGCCCGACGTGTGGGAACCGGACGAAGACGTCTACTGGGGCTCGGAAACCAAATGGCTGGGCGGTGACACCCGTTACGGCAAACACCCCGAAGCCATGCAGGAACCGGGCGACGGCACCCTGGTCGCCGAACCCGCCGAGCACGGCCATGAACAGAGTCGCACCAACCAGGGCGAACGCAATCTGGAAAACCCGCTCGCCGCCGTGCAGATGGGTCTGATCTATGTGAACCCGGAAGGTCCCGAGGGCAATCCCGATCCGGTGGCCTCGGCCCGGGACATCCGTGAAACCTTCGGCCGCATGGCGATGAACGATGAAGAAACCGTCGCCCTGATCGCCGGCGGACACGCCTTCGGCAAAACCCACGGTGCCGGCCCGGCCGATAACGTCGGCCCGGAACCGGAAGCCGCCGGTCTCGAAGAGCAGGGCCTGGGCTGGAAAAACAGCTTCGGCAGCGGCAAAGGTGCGGACACCATCACCAGCGGCCTGGAAGTGACCTGGACCACCACCCCAACCAAGTGGAGCAACAACTACCTGGAAAACCTGTTCGGTTTCGAGTGGGAACTGACCAAGAGCCCGGCCGGTGCCCATCAATGGAAACCGAAAAACGGCGCGGGGGCAGGCACGATTCCCCATGCTCACGACCCGAACAAACGCATTGACCCGACGATGCTCACCTCTGACCTGGCCCTGCGTTTCGACCCGGCCTACGAGAAGATCTCGCGGCGCTTCCTGGCCAATCCCGATCAACTGGCCGACGCCTTCGCCCGGGCCTGGTACAAACTGATCCACCGGGACATGGGCCCGCTGTCGCGCTATCTCGGCCCGGAAATGCCGCAGGAGGAACTGCTGTGGCAAGACCCGATTCCCGAGGCCAGCCATCCGCTGATCGACGACAGCGATATCAGGGCACTGAAAGGCAAAGTACTGGCGTCGGGGCTGTCCGTTTCGGAACTGGTCTCCACCGCCTGGGCCGCTGCCTCGACCTTCCGGGGCTCGGACAAACGCGGCGGCGCCAACGGCGGTCGCCTGCGTCTGGCACCACAACGTTTCTGGCAGGCCAACCAGCCGGAGCAACTGGACAAAGTGCTCAAAGCCCTCGAAAGCATTCAGAACGAGTTCAATGCCGGGGCGTCGGGCAAGAAAGTCTCGCTGGCGGATCTGATCGTGCTGGCCGGCAATGCCGGGGTCGAACAGGCGGCGAAAAACGCCGGCCATTCGGTCACCGTGCCCTTCTCGCCCGGCCGTACCGATGCGACTCAGGAGCAGACCGACGTCGAATCGTTTGGCTTTCTTGAACCGCACACCGACGGCTTCCGCAACTACGCCGCCAGCACCTACCGCGTGCCGGCCGAAGCCTTGCTGATCGACAAGGCGCAACTGCTGACGCTCTCGGCGCCGGAGTTGACCGTGCTGATTGGCGGCCTGCGGGTGCTGGACACCAACGTCGGTAAAACCAAACACGGGGTGTTCACCGACAAACCCGGTTCACTGACCAACGATTTCTTCCGCAACCTGCTGGACATGGGCGTGGAATGGAAGCCGACGTCCAAGGCGGCGGACGAGTTCGAAGGTCGCGACCGCAAGACCGGCAATGTGAAATGGACAGGCACGCGCGTCGATCTGGTGTTCGGTTCCAACGCGATACTGCGGGCGCTGGCCGAGGTGTATGCCAGTTCCGATGCGAAGGAGCAGTTCGTCAACGACTTCGTTGCTGCGTGGGCGAAGGTGATGGATCTGGATCGGTTTGATCTGCGCCAATAAGGGCTTTTCATCCATCCATAAAAAACGCCGCTCATTGAGCGGCGTTTTTTATTGCCCTGAAAAGACTTCAGGCAAGGCTTTTGCTGACTACCTCATACACATCGCTGGACAACTGCCCCGACGCCAGAATCCGCTCCAGCTCCGCTTTCATCAACGCCTGACGAGCGCTGTCGTATTTACGCCAGCGAGTCAGCGGCGCCAATTGGCGCGAAGCAATCTGCGGGTTGAAGCCGTTCAACTCGATCACCAGATCCGCAAGGAAGCGATAGCCCGAACCATCCGCCGCGTGGAAGTTGATCAGGTTCTGCCCGGCGAACGCACCGACCAGCGCACGCACCTTGTTCGGGTTCTTGAGGTTGAACGCCGGGTGCTGCATCAGCGCTTTGACCCGTGCCAGACCGCCCGGCAAGGTGCTGCCGGCCTGTACGCTGAACCACTGATCCATGACCAGCGGATTGTCCTTGAAGTGCTCGGCGAAACTGGCAAGCGCCTTGGCCTTTTCGTCTTCGAACGGCGAGTTGACCAGCACCGCCAGCGCGGTGAGGCGCTCGGTCATGTTGTCACAGGCGTCGAACTGTTCCAGCGTTGCCGCCAGCACTTCCGGCTTGCCGCTGAGCATCAGGTACGACAGCGCGATGTTCTGCAGCGCGCGACGGGCGAAATGCTCGGCTTCGGCCACGTACGGGGTCTTTTTAGACAGCTCGCGGTTGGCCTGATAACGCTGCCACAGTGCATCGAACAGGTTGTCCGCCAGTTGCTGGCGGGCAAATTCACGGGCGGTGTGGATTGCATCCACGTCGGCAACTTCGCTGATCTCGGTCAAGTAGGCTTCGCTCGGCAGCGAGAGCATTTCCGCGACCATCGCCTGATCCAGTGTCTGGTCAGCCAGCACGGTGCGCAGGGCCGAAATCAGTCGCGGATCGAGCACCAGGCTTTCGCCCTTCTGCTGCTGGCCGATCAGTTCCTGCAACACCTGCACCGACAATTGCTGGCCGGCATCCCAGCGGTTGAAACCGTCAGTGTCGTGCTGCATCAGGAACATCAGCTGATCACGGTTGTACGGGAAGCTCAGTTTCACCGGTGCCGAGAAACCACGCAGCAAGGACGGCAGCGGTTGTTCGGCGATATCGACGAAGGTGAAGGTCTGTTCGGCTTCGGTCACCGAGATCACTCGGGTAGTGCCTTGCGCAGCGGCTTCGCCGGCCAGACGCAGGGCGATCTCGTTACCCTGGCTGTCGAGCAGGCCCAGCTCCACCGGGATCACGAACGGCAGTTTTTCAACCTTGTCCGGGGTTTCCGGGCAGCTCTGGCGGAAGGTCAGGCTGTAGGTTTTCGCGGCGGCATCGTAAGACTCGCTCACCGCCAGACGCGGTGTACCGGCCTGGCTGTACCAGCGTTTGAACTGGGTCAGGTCGACGCCGTTAGCATCTTCCATGGCCTTGATGAAGTCGTCGCAGGTCACGGCCTGGCCGTCGTGGCGTTCGAAGTACAGGTCGCTGCCCTTGCGGAAGCCTTCGGCGCCCAGCAAGGTGTGGATCATGCCGACCACTTCCGAACCCTTTTCGTACACGGTCAGGGTGTAGAAGTTGGAAATCTCGATGAAGCTGTCCGGGCGCACGGCATGGGCCATCGGGCCGGCATCTTCGGCGAACTGGTGGGTACGCAGGTACGCCACGTCCTGAATGCGCTTGACCGTGGCCGAGTTCATGTCGGAAGAGAAACCAGCGTCGCGGAACACCGTGAAGCCTTCCTTGAGCGACAACTGGAACCAGTCGCGGCAGGTCACGCGGTTGCCCGACCAGTTGTGGAAGTATTCGTGGGCGACGATCGCTTCAACGCGCTGGTGCGCGGCGTCGGTGGCGGTTTCGGCGCGGGCCAGCACGGCGCTGGAGTTGAAGATGTTGAGGCCCTTGTTCTCCATGGCGCCCATGTTGAAGTCGTTCACGGCGACGATCATGAAGATGTCCAGATCGTACTCGCGACCGTAGACCTCTTCGTCCCAGCGCATGGACTTCTTCAGACTGTTCATGGCGTGCTGGCACTTGTCGATGTTTTCCGGCTCGACATAAATGCGCAGCGCCACGTTGCGCTCGGTCATGGTGGTGAAGCTGTCTTCAACGCACCACAAGTCACCGGCCACCAGCGCGAACAGGTACGCCGGCTTCATGAACGGGTCTTCCCAGGTCGCCCAGTGCCGGCCGTCTTCGCCGGGGCCGCTGGCGATCGGGTTGCCGTTGGACAGCAGCACCGGATAGCTGTGCTGCTCGGCGACCACCGTGGTGGTGAACTTGCTCATCACGTCCGGGCGGTCGAGGTAATAGGTGATCTTGCGGAAGCCTTCGGCCTCGCACTGGGTGCAGAACATCGTGCCGGACTTGTACAGGCCCTCCAGCGCAGTGTTGGTTTCCGGGTGGATGCGGACGCTGGTGTCTACCGTGAAGGTTTCGCTCTTCGGCTGCAGGGTCAGGTGATTCTCGGTCAACTGGTAGTCGGCGGCGTTCAGTTCCTGGTCGGCCAGGGTCACCGAGAGCAATTCCAGCTGCTGGCCATCGAGCACCAGCGGCGGCAGGCCCGGGCCACGGGCCGGGTTACGGCGCATCACCAGTTGCGCGTGGACCAGACTGTGGTCCTCGAACAACTCGAAGGTCAGGTGTGTTTCATCGATCAGGTACTCGGGCGCCTGATAGTCCTTCAGGTAAATCATCTTCGGTTGTTCGGTGCGCATGCTGAAGTCCTTATTGATGCACGGCGAGCTGATAGGCCGTGTACTTGCGAATGTTGATCACGCCGGTGTCGAAGATCAGGTACTGGCCCTTGATCCCCAGCAGCGTGCCTTCGGCAATCGGGTTCTTGTCCAGGTTGAAGCTGACGATCTTGGCCGGGTACTGCTCGACCGGGTAACGGATTTCCAGCGGCTCGACGTCGGTGACTGGTTGAATCGCCTGCAGGCCGAAACGTTCCTGCAAGCCCTGCAAACCTTCGGCGCAACTGTCGAACAGCTGATCGCGCACCTGCGCCAGATCCACCGTCGCCGCATCGCCCTTGAGCAGCGCACGCCAGTTGGTCTTGTCCGCCACCTGACTGCGGAACAGGTCTTCGACGAAACCGGACTGCTGGCGAGTGGCAACGCGCATGATCGGCAGCGCCTGACTCGCGCCCTGATCGAGCCAGCGGGTCGGCAGTTGAGTCGCACGGGTAATGCCGACCTTGATCCCCGACGAATTGGCCAGGTAGACGACGTGGTCGGTCATGCAGAACTTCTCGCCCCACTCCGGTTCCCGGCAGGTACCGGCGTCGAAGTGGCAGCGCTCCGGGCTCATGATGCACACGTCGCACTGGGCCAGCCTGGTCATGCACGGGTAGCAGTAACCCTGACTGAAACTGGTCTTGGTCTTGCGCCCGCAATGGGTGCAGTGAATCGCCCCCAGATATTCCAGACGCACCGTGGTGCCGATCAACGGGTTGACCGGCACCTCGACGTCATCCAGACGAAACGCGTATTGCACGTTCGGCCCGTCCAGGCGCGCCGACATTTTGCTGATTGCACCGCGGCCAATCTCGATCAATGGATGGCGTCCGACTTGAACAGGATGTTCGGCACTTCGATCGACTTCGACGCACACTCCTGCGGGCCCATGTAACCGGTGCGCTCTTCTTCGGGCAGGTTCTGGATTTCCCAGGCGATCATCGCCTGAAGCGACAGCTCGCGCTGTTCGGCGGTAAGCTTGCCACCGTCGGACCATTTGCCGATCTCTACGGCCAGTTTCAGGCTCTGGTAGATATCCGGGGTGATGTTCTTGATCAGGTCGTTAAAAGAGGACATCAGGGTCTCCGTGCTCTTTATTCAAAAATTCAGGCGGCCAGTTTACGGCGGTTGTACAAACCGCCCAACAAACCGGTGAAGCATCCGATGAGTAACCCGCCGACGTGGGCGGCATTGGCGATCTGGCCGAAGCCGATCATCGAGATCAGCCCGGACATGCACACCAGCAACCACACCAGCATCATCACCAGCACGCCGCGCGGCAGACGATAAGCCGGGTTCGGCGCCAGCAACTGGAAGATCCAGCAGTGACCTAGCAACCCGTAAAGGACGCCGGACAGACCGCCGAACAGGCTCGGACCGCTCCAGGCAAACTGCGCGTAGTTGGACACCAGGCTGAACAGCAACGTCAGGCCGATCAGGTTGATGCTGCCCTGACGCGACTCGATACGCCGCCCCAGTTCCCAGTACCACATGCCGTTCATGGCCAGGTGCAGGATGCCGAAGTGAATCAGCATCGGCGTGAATAGTCGCCACCACTGCCCCGCCGCCAGGCTGTCGGCCAGCGAGGTGAAATGGATGTAGTCGCCGACCACGCGGAAATCGAGGAAAGTCAGCCAGCGCATGGTGTCGAGGTTGTCGCCCAGATACGTCAGGCCGCCCACCAGCAGGCTCAGCAACAGGATGAACCCGGTGGCCTTGGCATGTTTCAACTGCTCGGCGAAGCTCGGCCGCTTGAAGGTCGGCGCCACCGGAATATCCAGTTGCTGATCCGGATCACCCGCCGGGAAGCGCTCGTACAGTGAACGCACGTCTTCGCTGATTTCCGACGGTACCCACAGCACCTGCTCGCCCGATTCTTCGCTGACGCGGTGAGGCACCTGCATCCGTTGCAGCAGTTTGACGAAACCGCTCAGGTCGGCCGCCAATGGCAGACGCAATACTGCTACCGCGCTCATCGCAGCACCTCCGGCCGCTCGACGTCGACCCAGACAAATTTATGCGGATCCAAGCGGGTTTCCTGATCCAGACGATAAGCGACCAGTTTGCCGTAGAGCACGGCGCTGTAATCCAGGCACGCAAGGTTCGGTCGGATCGGCGCCGGTTTGCCGCTGCGCCAGTAGTGGCCGACAAACAGCAACGGCTCATCGACGCCGTAGCGCAGCAGGGAATTCTTTTCGCTGGAGGTCAGCGGCTTCTGCGCCACCGGCTCCGGCAAGGCGTCGGGCTGGAACACGATGTCGCCGTAAGTCTGCGGATCGTCCTCCCAGAACTTGGTGCGGAAGAACGAACGCACCAGACCGTCGCCGCTGGTCATGGTCAGGCCATCGGGCAGACGCATGTCGGTACCGCGCAACAGGCGATCGAATACCGTGCAGGCAAAGCTGCCCGGTACGGCGGAAGCCTGAAGGAAATGCTCATCGATACAGCCATCGGGGAACAACCCGCGTAACGGTTCGATCAGGCCGGCATCCCAGCAGGCATGCACGACCCGGAAGCGTCCGGCATCGACGAACAGCGGCAATTCATAGAACCAGTGCTGGAAGTCGTGCCAGTCGCCGGGATGGTCTTCGAACTGAGTTAGTGTTTCGTGCAGCAGACGGGCATGGCGCGGCGTGTGTTCACGCACGAACTGCTTGCCGCTGCCCGGAGGCGCCGGCGTGCTCCAGCCCAGCGCGTTGAACTCGTGGTTGCCCATGATGCACAGCGCCTGCCCGGCCTCGACCATGTCGTGGACGATGTGCAGCGCCTCGCGAATCCGCGGGCCACGGTCGATGATGTCACCGACGAACACCGCCATACGCGAGGGGTGCCGCCAGACGCCTGCCTGTTTGTGAAAGCCGAGCCGGTCGAGCAGGTGCTCAAGGGTCAGAGCGCAACCGTGCACGTCACCGATCAGGTCGTAACCACGCGCGGGATCGAGCATCACTCGCCTCCACCCCCCAAGCGGCTGCCCCAGCCGAGCTTGGTACGGCACACTTCGTAATAGTTGTGGTCGAGTGGATGGATCAGTCGCAGCTTCTGCGCTTTCTTGCTGACCGTGATGGTGTCGCCCGGCGCGCAGGTGAAGTGGTTCTGCCCGTCACAGGAAACTTGCGGGTAAATCTGCATATCTTTGGACACGACGATTTTCAGCTCACTGTTGCCATCGACCACAATCGGCCTGCTGGACAACATATGGGGATACATCGGCACGATCACAATGGCATCGAGCTTGGGATGCATGATCGGGCCACCGGCCGACAGCGCATACGCCGTGGAACCGGTCGGCGTGGCGACGATCAGGCCGTCGGCTTTCTGGCTGCAGACGAACTGCCCGTCGATGTACAGCTCGAATTCGATCATCCGAGTCGACTTGCCAGGGTGCAGCACCACGTCGTTCAACGCGTCGCCCTGGCCGATGGCTTCGCCGTGGCGGCGGACTTCGGCCTGCAGCAGGAAGCGGTTTTCCACCAGATAATGGCCGTCGAGCACCTTGGCGACTTCGACTTCCAGCTCATCGGGACGTATATCGGTCAGAAAGCCCAGGCTGCCACGGTTGATGCCCAGTACCGGAATATTGTGTTTGGCCAGCGCCCGGGCGGCGCCGAGCAGGCTGCCGTCACCGCCGACGACGATGACCATGTCGCACACTTCGCCGAGCATCTTGCGCGAGGAGGTTTGCAGGCCGTGGCCTGGCAGGACTTCGGCGATCGTGTCTTCGAGGATCACGTGCAGGTGACGATCGAGCAGAAACCGTTTCAGTCGGCGGACGGTATCCAGCACCTGGGAACTGCCCAGGCGACCGATGATGCCGATATTACGAAATTGCTCCATGGGACTCCTGCGGGGGGCTGCAACGGCGAAAACGACGATTATGGGCGAAAGCGCCGGATAGACAAAATCCTTTCAGCACCGAGGGTGCGACCGTGTTTGAGGCTATGCTCGCAAGATGATCCTATTTCCCGACTTGCTCCAGTTGCCCCACCAATTACGTCACCCGGAGGTGCGCGATCTGGCGTGGGTGATCCTCGTCCCGCCGATGCTCGCCGCCACGCCGTGGCCGCAACGTCATCCGTTGGCGGGCAGCGACTGGGTGCGCGATCCCGAACGGCTGGTGCATTGGCTGCACGACCTCGACCGTGACAGCTACGGCCTGCTCCACTGGCTGTCCCAGGCCCGCACCCGGCGCCTGGGCCTGTATTACGAACGGCTCTGGCAGTTTGCCGTGGAACATGCGCCGGGCATCGAACTGATCGCAGCCAACCTGCCGATCCGCCGTGAAGGCCACACCCTCGGCGAGCTCGACATGTTGCTGCGCGACCGCGACGGTGTGCATCACCTGGAGCTGGCAATCAAGCTCTACCTCGGCCCGCAGAACGGCGACGGCCGTGATCCGGCGCAGTGGCTCGGCCCCGGCTGCCATGATCGCCTGGACCGCAAACTGGCCCACCTGAGCGAACACCAGTTGCCGATTTCCGCGCGCCCGGAAAGTCGCGAGGCCCTGGCGGCGCTGGATGTCGGAACGTTCAGTGCGCAGTTGTGGCTGGGCGGTTATCTGCTGTATCCATGGCCCGGGCAATCCGAACCACCGAGCGGCGCCCACCCACAGCATTTGCGCGGCAGTTGGTTGCATCAAAAGGATTGGCCGGCGTTTGTCGCCCAGCGCCCGGCCGGACGCTGGCAACCCCTGCCCCGCCATGCGTGGCTGGCGCCAGCGCATTACCCGGCGGATCAGACCTGGAGTCACGAGCATTTACAGGCCTGGCTCGATGAACTTGAACCCTTGGCCCCGGCACAACTGATGGTGCGCCTGACCGAAAATGCCCGGGGTGACTGGGAAGAGGCCGAGCGGTTGTTTCTGGTTTCGGATCTGTGGCCGAACGTGCCCGGGCAGAGTTAGACGCTCAGTCGCACCGCCAGCGCGGCCAGGGTCACCAGCAACACCGGCACCGTCAGCACAATCCCGACCCTGAAGTAATAGCCCCAGCCGATCCGGATGTCCTTGCGTTCCAGCACATGCAGCCAGAGCAAGGTCGCCAGACTGCCGATCGGGGTGATCTTGGGCCCCAGGTCGCTGCCGATCACGTTGGCGTAGATCATCGCCTCCTTCACGACACCGGTCGCCTGGCTGGCATCGATCGACAGCAGCCCGATCAGCACTGTCGGCAGGTTGTTCATGATCGACGACAACAGCGCCGTCAGCACGCCGGTGCCCATGGCCGCGCCCCACACGCCATACCCGGCAAAAGCATCCAGCCAGCCGGCCAGATGATCCGTCAGCCCGGCATTGCGCAGTCCGTAGACCACCAGATACATGCCCAGAGAGAAAATCACGATCTGCCACGGTGCCTCTTTCATCACTTTGCGCGTAGAGATTTTGTGCCCACGGGCGGCGATGCCCAGCAACAACGCCGCGCAAACGGCCGAGATCGCACTGATCGGAATGCCCAGCGGCTCCAGGGCAAAACAGCCCACCAGCAGAATCAGCAACACTGCCCAACCGGCGTAGAACGTGGCCTTGTCGTGAATCGCCGTCTCCGGATGCTCAAGCTGTTCGGGGTCGTAGTCTTTCGGAATATCGCGCCGGAAGAACCACAGCAACACCGCCAACGTGGCGGCGACGCTGACAAAGTTCACCGGCACCATCACTGCCGCATAGCGGTTGAAACCGATGTGAAAGAAGTCGGCCGAGACGATGTTGACCAGATTCGACACCACCAGCGGCAGGCTCGCGGTGTCGGCGATGAACCCGGCGCCCATGACGAACGCCAGGGTCGCCGCCGGGGAAAAACGCAGCGCCAGCAGCATGGAAATCACGATGGGCGTGAGGATCAGCGCCGCGCCGTCATTGGCAAACAACGCCGACACCAGCGCACCGAGCAGCACCATGAAGGCAAACAGCTTGCGCCCGCTGCCCCGCCCCCACCGCGCCACGTGCAACGCAGCCCAGGCAAAGAAACCCGCCTCGTCGAGCAACAAGCTGATGATGATCAGCGCCACAAAAGTGCCGGTGGCGTTCCAGATGATCTGCCACACCAGCGGAATATCGCTCAGGTGCACCACGCCAAAAAGCAGCGCGACGATGGCGCCGAGCGTTGCACTCCAGCCGACCCCGAGGCCTTTGGGTTGCCAGATCACCAGAGTAATGGTCAGCAGGAAAATCAGTGACGCAGCAAGCATTCGCGACAGCCTTCAATAAAAGGGAAAGAATCAGACCACAAAAAAACCCGTGGGAGCCAGCTCCCACAGGTTCGTTATGTTGTCAGAAAAATCAGTGGATCACTTCTTATGCTGCGCTACCCACTCGCCATAGGCATTGATGAAGCTCTGCAGGAACGGTTTGACCGACTCGTTCAGCTTGCCCGACTCATCGAACGCCGTACCGGCGCCACCGAGGTAGGCTTCCGGCTGTTGCATGCACGGCACGTTGAGGAAAACGAAAGACTGGCGCAAATGCTGGTTGGCGCCAAAGCCACCGATGGCACCCGGCGAAACGCTGATCACTGCGCCCGGCTTGCCGCCCCAGACACTCTTGCCATATGGCCGCGAGCCGACGTCAATCGCGTTCTTCAACGGTGCCGGCACCGAACGGTTGTACTCCGGAGTAACAAACAGCACCGCGTCGGATGAGCCCACTTTTTGCCGAAAAGTGCTGTAGGCTGCCGGCGGTGAATCGCCGTCGATGTCTTCGTTATAGAGTGGCAGATCGCCAATTTCCACAATGTTCAGCTTGAGGTTGGCCGGTGCCAGTTCCGCCAGCGCCAGCGCGACTTTGCGATTGATCGAAGCTTTACGCAGGCTGCCGACCACTACCGCGACGTTATAGACATTGCTCATGGGAAGACTCTCGACTGTCCGTGGGAGGAGCCTGTAGTTATAGATGATCCGACGACGATTCCACCAGACGACGAGGGATATTTCCCGCGTCCGGATTATTTTTTTCCTGTAGGAAAACTTACCACGCTCGATGACGGTCTACCAAGCCGCAAATCAAGCGTTTTATCTCCAGAGGTTCTAAGCAGATGGCAGCAGTACTCGTCGGTCAGTTCCATGCAAGAGATGCGGAAGGCCGCGTTTATTCCGTGCATGAGTTCCAGGAATCCAACCCGTCGGCAGACGGTTTCACCGGCATGGAGCCCGTTACAACCTACAAACTGGCGATTGGCGATCGCGTCAATAAAGTCGATGACAACGAGTTCCTGCTGGTTCAGTCGGGCATCACGTTGATTCGCGAACCCGAGCCGACTGTCGCTTCATAACCGATTGTTATGAGCAGAAGTCATCCGCGCCGAGTTGGGGTAGGATTCAGCCACTGCCCCCAACGGCCGGACATGGACTTCACGCATGCGTTTACGTCATATAGAGGTGATTCAGGCGCTTTTACAGACGGGTCACGTGGGCACCGCCGCCGAATGGCTGCAACTGCCGGTGGGCGATGTCGAAGAGCGACTGCGCGAAGCCGAGAGTCAGTTGGGGTTCATGCTGTTCGCCAGCGTGCGCGGGCGGCTTCAGGCCACGACTGAAGCCCGTGCGTTGCAAGTTGAAATCGCCCACATCTATGACGCGCTGGAACCGGTGCAACGACTGGCCAGCAGCCTCAAGCAATATCTCGCCCCACCCCTTCGAATCATCGGCACCCCGCCGCTGGCCCAGCAGCTGTTGCCGCAAAGCCTCGCCGCATTGCGCCGACGCTTGCCGGACGTGCCCTGCACGCTGCTCAGTGAACCCACCCGCCACATCGTTCGCAGTCTGTTGCTGCGCGAGAGCGATCTGGGTCTCAGCCTGCACGATCCCGAACATCCGGATATCCATTGCCAGCCGCTGGCCCAAGGCAAGCTGCAATTGCTTGCGCCCCACGGCTGGCTGCAACCGAAGCAAAAGTACATTTCACTGCAGGACCTGGCCGGACAGGCGATGGTCGGCCTCGAAGGCCAGGACCCGTTGAGCCCGGCGCTGGAGCACAAGCTTCAGGCCTTGCGCCCGGCGCCAAGCATCCAGACCCGGGTGCAGACCCACCAGATGATGCGCAGCATGGTCGAGGCCGGTGAAGGCCTGGCCATTGTCGACCCGTTCACCGCGCTGGGTGCCCGGACCAGTGGAATCGACACTTGCCCGCTGTCACCGGCGGTGCCAATCAGCCTCTATGCACTGACTTTCAAGCACACGCCGCCGACATCGGCAGTCCAGACATTGCTGGGTATCGTCACGGAACAAGCCGAGGCGATGCTGGCGAACTGACCAGGTTTTCCAGCGGATTATCGAATATTCGATACCAGAACAACGCCACTTCGGCGGTGTTCGGGTCGATCCCGCGATAACGCAAATGGTCGATACCACCGATCACATAGCCGCAACGCTCATACAGGCGACAGGCACCGAGGTTGTTGTTCTGGGTTTCAAGCATGATCCCTGGCAGTTTTTTCTTGCGGCTCCAGAACTGCGCCACGTCCAGCAATGCCTTGGCCGCACCATGTCGCCGGGCCGGCGCATGCACCGCCAGTTCATCGATATGAGCAAAACTGTTCCAGTTGGTGCTGATCACCAGATGCCCCACCGGCTGATCTTCCAGATACGCCATGAAAATCGCACTGTCGGCGGCATCGCGAAAACTGCTGAATTCCTCGGGATCGATGCCGTAGCACTTGCGGTACGGCACAATCGGCGTCACGCCCCACTGCGCGACGGGTTTGCCAATTTCGGCCGCACCATAGGCGGCGACCTCAAAACTGAAATCGCTGCCCCAGATATAGGCAGCAAAGCCGTCGTCGGCAACGCGCACCGACAGCCCTGGGTATTTTGGATTCATGACCGGTTGCATACTGGGAAACGCCCTCATTCCTTGACGCAATCGACGGTGTAGTACCGTCCATTGCCCTCATCTTCGTGTTGCAGTCCGTGCACATCGACCACGAAACCCGGAAAACTCGCATCGAACGTGCGGGCAAACTTCAGGTAATCGATGATCGACCGGGTGGATTCGGTAAAACGTTCACCGGGCATGATCAACGGAATCCCCGGTGGATACGGCACCAGCATCACCGCCGCGACCCGGCCGTCCAGTTCATCGATCGGCACCGCCTCGACTTCGCCGCGCACCAGTTGATCGTAGGCATGGGCGGGTTTCATGGCGATTTCCGGCAGCACGGTGTACATGTGCTTGAGGTGTTTGGCGGTGGCGTTGCTGCGGTAACAGGCGTGAAGCTGGTCGCACAGATCGCGCAGGCCCATGCCGCGATAGCGCGCCGGAGCTTCTTGGGCGACACATTTCAGGCAGGTGTCGAGGCTGACATTGGCATCGTAGCTGCGCTTGAACTCCAGCAGTTCGGTCAACAACGTGCTCCACTTGCCCTTGGTGATGCCCATCGAGAACAGCACCAGGAACGAATACAGCCCGGTTTTCTCCACCACCAGCCCGCGCTCCCAGAGAAAACGACTGACCACCGCCGCCGGAATGCCCTTGTCGCTCAGCGCGCCTCCAGCGGTCAGACCCGGCATCACCAGGGTGACCTTGATCGGATCGAGCAGCACGTAGTCGTCGCTGACCTCGCCGAAGCCGTGCCAGTCTGCCTCGGGCTTCAGTAGCCAGTCTTCAGTCTGCACCCGATCGATGCCCTCGACACCCGGCGGCTGCCAGATCGAGAACCACCAGTCATTGGCGTCGATGTGTTGTCGCAGATTGGCCAGCGCCCGACGAAAGCTCAGGGCTTCATCGAAGGTTTCCTGCAACAGCGAACGTCCGGCCGGGCCTTCCATCATGGCCGAGGCCACATCCAGCGAAGCGATGATGCTGTACTGCGGCGACGTCGAGATATGCATCATGAACGCTTCGTTGAACCGGTCGCGGTCCAGTTGCCGCGCGCCGCCGTCCTGCACATGAATCATCGAAGCCTGGCTGAACGCTGCCAGCAATTTGTGCGTGGAATGGGTAGTGAACACCAGCGGGCTGTCGTCACTGCGCGAGGTGGCCATGCCGTAGCGTCCAGCAAAAAATTCGTGGAACGCCGCGTAGGCATACCAGGCCTCGTCGAAATGCAGGACTTCGACGCTATTGCCCAGACTCTGCTTGATCAGTTCGGCGTTGTAACAGAGGCCGTCGTAGGTGGAGTTGGTGACTACGGCCAGTTTGACTTTCGGCTCCCGGCCCTTGGTCAGCGGGCTTGCATCGATCTTGGCCTGGATCGATTCGCGGCTGAATTCGCTCAGCGGAATCGGGCCGATGATTCCCAACTCGTTACGCTCCGGGCACAGGTACAGCGGAATCGCACCGGTCATGATGATCGCGTGCAACACTGACTTGTGGCAGTTGCGATCCACCAGCACCAGATCATCGCGCCCGACCATGGAATGCCAGACGATCTTGTTGGCGGTCGAGGTGCCATTGATCACGAAAAAGGTGTGATCGGCGCCGAAATTGCGCGCAGCCCTTGCTTCTGCCTCGGCCAACGGGCCGGTGTGATCGAGCAGCGAACCCAGCTCCGGCACCGACACCGACAAATCCGAACGCAGCGTGTTTTCCCCAAAGAACTGGTGAAACGCCTGTCCTACCGGGCTCTTGTGATACGCCACGCCACCGCCATGACCGGGGGTGTGCCAGGAATAGTTGGAATCGGCGGTGTGTTGCACCAAAGCCTTGAAGAACGGCGGCAGCAATCCATCCAGATACTTGCGCGCCGCCCGTGCAACCTGCCGGGCCAGAAACGGTACGGTGTCTTCGAACAGGTAAAGGATGCCGCGCAACTGATTCAGTTCGGCCATGGCATCGGCCGGGGCGTTTTCCAGAGTGACCTGCTCACCCAGCGCGAAGATCGGCAGATCCGGCGCCCGCACCCGGGCCAGACCGATCAGTTCGGCCATGTTCTGCAACAAATGGGAATTGGTGCTCGCGTCTTCGGCGGCAATCAACATGCACGCCAAGCCATGGTGGGTCGACGCCACCAGCCGGCCCTCGGTGTAGTCCGTGGCCGAAACGATGCTGAAACCTTCCTGCTCAAGTTCACGGGCAATGCCGCGAATGCGTTCGCCGGCAACCGTGTCGGCCTTGATGTCACGGTGGACGATCAACACCGGGAACTTCAGATCTTTGTACATGGTGCTCAGTGTCCTGAGGTGGCGGAGAGTGATCTGCCAATGTCCTCAGGGTAGAGGGTCGGAGCGGATGTGGCGAGGGTGGCCAGTTGTCAGTACTGCCAAAAACAAAGGATCGTCCGGACGTGGCTAGCTCCTTCGGACGATCCTTTTATCTTCAAGCCTGGGATTCGGCTTCCAGCAACTGAGTCCATAGCGCCGGAGCGCCAGCGGATTTGGCGATGATCTCCAGTCGTACCTGATGCTCGGCCAGCTCGGCTTCGGTGGCGCGAATGATCCGCCCCGGCTTGCGATCCGCCGGCAGACGACGGATTTCAGTGGCAGAGTTGTCCGCGCCCTCGCCCGTGCCGTTACCGTCGGAGGCATTGCCGGCCAGCGAGAGGCTGGTCTGGCCACCGGTCATGGTCAGGTAGACATCGGCGAGAATCTCCGAGTCGAGCAATGCGCCGTGCAGCTCACGGCCGGAGTTGTCGACGCCGTAGCGCTTGCACAAGGCATCAAGGCTGTTGCGCTGACCCGGGTGGCGTTCCCGGGCCATCATCAAGGTGTCGAGGATCGTGCAGTGCTGCGTGATGTCCGCGCGATCCTGCTGGCCCATCAGGGCGAATTCGTTGTTGATGAAGCCAACGTCGAACGCCGCGTTATGGATGATCAGTTGCGCGCCGTTGATGAACTCGAAGAACTCATCGGCCACTTCGGCGAAGCGCGGTTTGCCGACCAGGAATTCGTTGGTGATGCCGTGGACGCCGATCGCGCCTTCGTCACTTTCACGGTCCGGTTGCAGGTAGACGTGAAAGTGCCGCCCCGTCAGGCGCCGACCGATCAGCTCGACGCAACCGATTTCAATGATCCGGTGACCATCGGTCACCGGCATGCCGGTGGTTTCGGTATCGAGTACAACGGATCTGGTGGCCATCAGTGTTCAGCTCTCAACGGGTCAATCGTGCAAAAGCGGCGATGTTAACACGCTGGTGGCGCACGTCGCGCACCGCCGGGTGATCGGCGCTCATGCAGTTTTTAACAATCATTAGCAATGTTCATAAAGTCTGGGGCAAACCGGCTTGCTAGCGTGCGCGGCCTGTTTCTCACGGACTCGAACACCTCATGAAGATTGCACACATTTTATTGCTCGGCGGCTGCTTACTGATGACTGAAGCGCACGCCACCAGTTTCGTCATCAGCACTGACATCACCCTGAGCCTGACGCTCAGCTCCAGTAAAGGCACCAGCGGGTCGTTCAAGGACGACAAGATCGTGCTGGCCGCCAAGGACGATGCGGCGGCATTCGTTGCCAGCGACGGAGACATTCGTGGTGCCCAAATGGAAGCGGCATTCAAACGGATTCGCAGCCTGTTGCCAGAGCTGTCCGTCACCGATCAGCAATTGGCCACGGCCATTCTGATGCTCTGATCAGTCCTGCTTGTAACCGCGCACTTCATCCACACCACGGTTGGCCAACTGGTCGGCGCGTTCGTTGCCGTGATGGCCGATGTGGCCACGGACCCATTTCCAGGTAACCTTGTGGCGATTGACCTGCTCGTCCAGTTCTTTCCATAGGTCGGCATTTTTTACTGGCTCTTTGGCAGCGGTTTTCCAGCCGCGTTTCTTCCAGTTGGCCATCCACTCGTTGATGCCTTTCATCACGTATTGCGAGTCGGTCACCAGCAGCACTTCGCAAGGACGCTTGAGGGCTTCCAGGCCGCGAATCGCGCCGAGCAGCTCCATGCGGTTGTTGGTGGTGTTGGCCTCGCCGCCCCACAGTTCCTTTTCGACGCCCTTGCACACCAGCAAGGCGCCCCAGCCGCCCGGGCCGGGGTTGCCCTTGCAGGCGCCGTCGGTGAACAGTTCTACGCTATCGAAGCTTTCGCTCATGCCAATCAATCCAGAAAAATGCGTGACCTCGCCGATCACGGATCGACAACGGCCCGGGCCGGGACAGACCCGGCCACAATAAAAGAAGGTTTACGGTTCGATACGGCGCCGATTGACCTTGGCCATCGGCAGCGGAATCAGCTTGCCCATCGGTTCGCGGCGCTCCTGGCGCACCGGGCGCAGGCCGACCACGATCTTGCGCGCGACCAACAGATAGAAGCCGCCGCCCGCCAGTTGCCAGTCACCGGCCTTGCGTTCCCAGCCGGCCAGACGGGCCTGCCACTTGGGTGACGCGAGCGGTGGACGATAGCACCCGAAGCGGCGTTTCTCCAGCGCGAAGCCCAGCAGGTTGAGCCAGTCGGCGACCCGCGACGGCGAGATGCAGCGCGCCTGATGCAAGGCGTCATGAGCGAACACATGACGCAGACCCCAGGTGCTCCAGGGGTTGATGCCGACGATCAGCAGATGCCCGCCGGGGCGCACACTGCTGGCCGCTTCACGCAGCAGACCGTGGGGCGACAGGCAGAAATCCAGACCGTGCTGCAGCACCACCACGTCGGCGGCGTGCTCGCTCAACGGCCAGGCCTGCTCTTCGCAGACGATCTCGACACCGGGCAATGGCGCACCGAGCCGCACGTTGCGCTGCACCTGCGGCGCCGACGGCGGTGTTTCGGCGGACGGCCCGTAATGCACCAGATAGCCGCCGAAGAACCGGCCGAGCTCGTCTTCGAGCATGCGCCGCTCTTCGTCCAGCAAAAATTGCCCGAGGGGACCGGACAGCCATTCACGGGCCGCCCCGATCAGGGCCAGCCAGTCAGGATCGGCCTGAGCGAACGCTTTATCGATCATTGCATTCTCCAACACGCCAGGAACCTCTAAGATGCGCCAATGTTACCCGCTTGGCGAATCCGAAGATGATACAGATCAGTGCCCTGCCCGCCTTCACCGACAACTACATCTGGTTGTTACAGGATCATGCCACCCAGCGTTGCGCCGTGGTCGATCCGGGAGATGCCGCCCCCGTGCAGGCGTGGCTCGCCGCGCATCCGGGCTGGGTGCTGGGCGATATTCTGATCACTCATCATCACCATGATCATGTCGGCGGTGTCGAGACGCTTAAAAAGGCTACGGGCGCGACTGTCTACGGTCCGGCCAGCGAAAGCATTCCGGGGCGGGACGTCGCGCTCAAGGACAACGACAAGGTTCGCCTGCTTGGCTGGGACTTCGATGTCTACGCCGTTCCCGGCCATACCCTGGGGCACATTGCCTATTATCACCACGGCCTGCTGTTCTGCGGCGACACTCTGTTCGCCGCCGGTTGCGGCCGGCTGTTCGAGGGCACACCGGAGCAGATGCACCACTCGCTCGGTCGTCTGGCGTCGCTGCCGGAAGACACGCTGGTCTACTGCACCCACGAATACACCCTGAGCAACCTGAAATTCGCCGCCGCCGTGGAACCGGGCAACCCGAACGTTGCCGCCCGTCTGGAAAAAGTCACCCAGCAACGGCAGAACGGGGTCATGACCCTGCCCTCGACCATCGCCCTGGAAAAGCTCACAAACCCGTTTTTGCGCACCGGTGAAATATTAGTTACACAAAAAGTGGACGAACGGAATGGCGCTCAAAACCGGGCGCCGAGTGAGGTTTTTGCGGCTCTGCGGGCTTGGAAAGATAAGTTCTAAGCCGTTCACCACTTGGTACAGAAACTCTGAATGGTTGACCGCAGGGGGCCCGCTTTCTAGAATCCCCCGACATTTTTGCCCGGAACTTACTTCCAGCCAATGTCGTCATCCATACGTAAGTCCGTCAATTCAGACGCATTGACCCGCCTGGCGCAAGCCATCGCGGTGGCTGTGTCCGCCACACTGGCGGGCTGTTCCAGCCATGCTCCGCAAACTGAAGCGACCCATACGCCGAACATTGCTGCGCGAGCCAAGCAGAAGCCCATCTGGTTGTCCGAGAAGCCCAGCCCGCAGGTGCCCCAGGACATCTGGGAACGCATGCGCGGTGGTTTCCAGCTCCAGGACGGCCTGGGCGTGAACCCGCGCATCGAGCAACAGCGCCTGTGGTTCGCCAGTAACCCTTCGTTTCTCGAGAACGCCGGCGAACGTGGCAGCCTCTACATTCATTACATCGTCGAGCGCCTCGAAGAACGCAACATGCCGCTGGAGCTGGCCCTGCTGCCAGTGATTGAAAGTGCCTACAACCCGATGGCCTATTCCCGGGCCGACGCCGTGGGTCTCTGGCAGTTCATCCCTTCCACCGGGCGTTACTACAACCTGCGTCAGACCCGTTTCTACGACGGCCGTCGCGACATCACCGCCTCGACCACGGCCGCGATGGACTACCTGACCCGTCTGCACGACATGTTCAACGGCGACTGGCTGCTGGCCCTTGCGGCCTACAACGCCGGCGAAGGCACGGTCAGCCGCGCCATCGAACGCAACGAAAAGCTCGGCCTGCCGACCGACTACTGGAACCTGCCGCTGCCAGCAGAAACCCAGGCGTATGTGCCGAAATTGCTGGCACTGTCGCAAGTGGTGCTGTCGCCGGAAGCCTACGGCGTCAACCTCAACCCGATCGCCAACGAACCGTATTTCCAGGTCGTCGAAATCAACCAGCGCATGGACCTGTCCAAAGTCGCAGCGGTAGCCAACATCGACGAAGACGAGCTGTTCCAGCTCAACCCTGCGTTCAAGCAGCGCACCACCATCGACGGCCCGCAGCACCTGCTGGTGCCGACCTCGAAAGCGCAGTTGCTGACCGCCAGCCTGCAGACCATGCGTCCTGAAGAACTGATCAGCCCTCGTTCGCTGAAACCGGTCTTCGAAGGCGCCGACCCGACCGAAGTCGCGAAGCTCAAGCGTGCCTACCGAGTCAAACGCGGTGACAACCTCGGCTCCATCGCCAAGGCCAACAAGGTCGACGTCAAGGACCTGCAACGCTGGAACAAGCTGACCGGCAAGAACCTCAAGGTCGGCCAGACCCTGGTCATGCAGGACACCACCAAGCGCACGCCGGCCCGCAATACCGGCGGCGGGCGCATCAACACGGTGCTGGCGGCCAACAGCAAGACCAGCAGCAAGACCGACAACCAGAAACAGACCCAATACAAGGTCAAGCAAGGCGACACGCTGTACGTAGTGGCCAAGCGTTTCAACGTCGAGATGCAACATCTCAAGCGCTGGAACCCGGGCGCCGGCAAGGCGCTCAAGCCTGGGCAAATGCTCACGGTTTACCAGCCGCACTGACAAAGAGCCCCTGAATTTCAGGGGCTTTTTTTTGCCTGTCATTTTTTGCTGTCGATGCCGGCGACTCCCGCAATTAACCGCGCATTAAGCCCTTGTCTTTTTCCTGTCCATACAAGCTGTTACTGTACGGCCCACAAAGCCCAAGCCGCCTGGATCGGATCTGACTTGAAGCGTCCCCTCCTCCTGCTCCTGATCAGCCTGGCCTTGAGCTCCCCCGCTAGCGCGACGATCACCGAAAGTCACGGTTATGCGCAGTTCGGCACGCTCAAGTACCCGGCCAGATTTACCCACTTCGACTGGGTCAACCCGCAAGCGCCCAAGGGCGGTACGTTGCGGGTGATGGCGTTTGGCACCTTCGATACGCTCAACCCGTACACTTTCAAGGGCACCAGCCCGGTTACCACCCCGAATTTCCTGCAATACGGCATCAATGAGCTGAACGAGCCGTTGATGATCGGCACCGGGCAGTACTCGCCGTCCGGCGATGAACCGGCCTCCAGTTATGGCCTGATCGCTCAATCGGTGGAGTACAGCGAAGACCGCAGCTGGGTGGTGTTCAATCTGCGCCCGGAAGCGCGTTTTCACGACGGCACACCGATCACCGCGTACGACGTGGCCTTCTCCTATCGCCTGTTGCTCAAGGAAGGTCATCCGCTGTATCGCACCGCCCTGCAGGAAGTGTTGCGGGTCGACATCCTCAACCCGCAACGCATCCGTTTCGTGATGAAACGTTCGGGCAATCCGCTGCTGATCCTGCGTCTGGGCGAATTGCCGGTGCTGCCCCAGCATTACTGGAAGGGTCGCGACTTCAAGGCCACCACGTTCGAACCGCCGCTGGGCAGCGGGCCGTACCGCATCACCTCGGTGACGCCGGGGCGGCAACTGGTGTTCGAGCGGGTCAAGGATTACTGGGGCAAGGACTTGCCGGTCAATCGCGGCAAGTACAACTTCGATCGCATGGAAGTCGAGTTCTACCGCGATAGCGACGTGGCCTTCGAAGCATTCAAGGCCGGCGAGTTCGATATCTACATCGAGCATCAGGCGAAGAACTGGGCCAACGGCTACAACTTCCCGGCGATCCGTCGCGGCGACGTAATCAAGGCACAAATCCCGCACCAGATCCCGACCCAGAGCCAGGGTCTGTTCATGAACACCCGGCGAGCCACCTTCTCGGACGTCAAGACCCGCGAAGCCCTGGGCCTGATGTTCGACTTCGAGTGGACCAACCGCGCGCTGTTCAGCGACGCCTACAAACGCACCACCAGCTACTACCCCAACAGCGAATTCAGCGCCAGCGGCCTGCCGGTCGGTCATGAATGGCTGATGCTCAAACCGTACAAGGATCAACTGCCCGCCCGACTGTTCACCGAGCCGTTCACGCTGCCGCAGACCGACGGGCGCGGCATCCCCCGGGAAACCATGCGCAAGGCCCTGGCGCTGCTGGCCGAGGCTGGCTGGAAGCTCAATGGCCAGCGCTTGCAGAACGCTGCCGGCCAACCGCTGAGTTTTGAACTGCTGCTGGTCAATCCGAACCTTGAGCGGATCCTCCAGCCCTACATCGAGAACCTCAACAGCATCGGCATCGACGCGCAGCTGCGCACGGTGGACCGCGCCCAGTACAAACAGCGTCTGGATCAGTTCGATTTCGACATGATCCTCATGACCCTCAACCAGACCCTCAGCCCGGGATTGGAGCAGTGGCAGTATTTCCACTCCAGCCAGGTAGGGGTCAAGGGCAGCAAGAATTACGCGGGCATCGCCAACCCGGTGGTCGATCATCTGCTTGAGCAGTTGCTCGCCGCCCGCACCCGTGACGAGCAGGTTGCCGCCGGCAAGGCGCTGGACCGCGTGCTGCTCTGGCAGCACTACAGCATTCCCAACTGGTACCTCAATTATCACCGTCTGGCGTACCGCAACCGGTTCGCCTTCGTCAGCACGCCGCCCTACACCCTGGGCCTGAGCGCGTGGTGGCTGAAATCTTCGGAGAAAGGTCAATGAACGCCGTTCGCACCCTGCTCGTGCAGGCTTGCGGCCTGTTGTTCGCCGGGCTGGCCTGCGCCGCCCCGCAACACGCCGTGACGCTGTACAACGAGCCGCCGAAATACCCTGCCGACTTCAAGCACTTCGACTACGTGAACGCTGACGCGCCCAAGGGCGGGGTCTTCCGTCAGGCCGGTTTTGGCGGCTTCGACAGCCTCAATCCATTCATCAGCAAAGGCGTGCCGGCGGACGATGTCGGGCAGATTTACGACACCCTGACCAAGCACAGCCTCGATGAGCCGTTCACCGAATACGGCCTGATCGCCAGCAAGATCGAAAAGGCCCCGGACAACAGCTGGGTGCGCTTCTACCTGCGCCCCGAAGCACGCTTCCACGACGGCCACCCGGTGCGCGCCGAAGACGTGGTGTTCAGCTTCGAGACCCTGACCAAAGAAGGCTCGCCGATGTTTCGCGGTTACTACAGCGACGTCGAAGAAGCCGTCGCCGAAGACCCGCTCACGGTGCTGTTCAAGTTCAAGCACAACAACAATCGCGAGCTGCCGCTGATCCTCGGCCAGTTGCCGGTGCTGCCAAAACACTGGTGGGCCAGTCGCGACTTCAACAAGGGCAATCTGGAAATCCCGCTCGGCAGCGGCCCGTACAAGGTTGCCGAAGTGAAGGCCGGACGCTCGGTACGATACGAGCGGGTCAAGGATTATTGGGGCAAGGACCTGCCGGTCAATCGCGGCTTCTACAATTTCGACGTGATGACCACCGACTACTTCCGCGACAACACCGTCGCCCTGGAAGCGCTGAAGGCCGGGCAGTTCGACTACTGGCTGGAAATGACCGCGAAGAACTGGGCCAACGCCTACAACATTCCGGCCGTCACCGAAGGCCGACTGGTCAAGGAACTGATCCCCAACGGCAACCCGACCGGCATGCAGGGCTTCGTCTTCAACCTGCGCCGCCCGGTGTTTCAGGACGTTCGCGTGCGTCAGGCATTGGGTCTGCTGCTCGACTTCGAATGGACCAACAAGCAACTGTTCAACGGCGCCTACGTGCGCACCCGCAGCTACTTCGAGAACTCGGAAATGGCCGCCACCGGCCTGCCGGACGCCGATCAACTGGCGATC
This sequence comes from Pseudomonas sp. stari2, assembly GCF_040760005.1. Lineage (NCBI taxonomy): Bacteria > Pseudomonadati > Pseudomonadota > Gammaproteobacteria > Pseudomonadales > Pseudomonadaceae > Pseudomonas > Pseudomonas sp. Stari2. The sequence continues at coordinate 2,755,970 of NZ_CP099760.1, read as the reverse complement.
CTCGACCCGTTCCGCCGCCAGCTCCCGGCGCAGGTGTTCAGCGAAGCCTTCGAGAACCCGAAAACCGATGCCAGCGGCATGATTCGCCTGCAGCAACGCGAGGCCTATCAATTGCTGCAGGAGGCCGGCTGGAAGATCGTCGACGACAAAATGGTCGACACCACCGGCAAACCGGTGGTCATCGAGTTCCTGCTGGCCCAGACCGAATTCGAGCGGGTGCTGCTGCCGTTCAAGCGCAACCTCGCCGACCTGGGTATCGATCTGGTGATCCGCCGCGTCGACGTCTCGCAATATGTCAACCGTGTGCGCTCGCGGGACTTCGACATGATCGTCGGCAGCTTTCCGCAGTCCAACTCGCCCGGTAACGAGCAGCGCGAATTCTGGATGAGCGCCGCCGCTGACAAGCCAAGCAGCCGCAACTCGATGGGCCTGAAAGACCCGATCGTCGATCATCTGGTCGAAAGCCTGATCAACGCTGACTCGCGCAAAAGCCTGGTGGCCCACGCCCGGGCGCTGGACCGCGTGCTGCAATGGGGTTACTACGTGATCCCCAACTGGCACATCAAGAGCTGGCGCGTGGCGTACTGGAACCACATCGGCCATCCGAAAGTCTCCCCCAAGTACGACATCGGCATTAATACCTGGTGGGTCAAGCCCGACACGAAACCTGCGGTAGAAGTGCAAACCCAACTGCAAGCCGACCCTGTGGGCACGGAGTAATCAGATGCTGGCGTATATTTTTCGGCGACTGTTGCTGATCATCCCGACCCTGTTCGGCATTCTGCTAATCAATTTCGTGATCATCCAGGCCGCGCCCGGCGGTCCGGTGGAGCAGATGATCGCCAAGCTCGAAGGCTTCGAAGGCGCCACCAGCCGTATCGCTGGCGGCGGTGCCGAAGTGTCGGTGGCCGGTTCCGCCTATCGCGGCGCGCAAGGTCTGGACCCGGCGTTGATCAAGGAAATCGAGCAAATGTACGGTTTCGACAAGTCGGCGCCGGAACGGCTGTGGATCATGGTCAAGAACTATGCCCGGCTGGATTTCGGCGACAGCTTCTTCCGCGACGCCAAGGTCATCGACCTGATCAAGGAGAAGATGCCGGTATCGATCTCGCTGGGGCTGTGGAGCACGCTGATCATGTACCTGGTGTCGATCCCGCTGGGGATCGCCAAGGCCACGCGGCACGGCAGCCATTTCGACGTCTGGACCAGTTCGGCGATCATCATCGGTTATGCGATCCCGGCGTTCCTCTTTGCGATTCTGCTGATCGTGGTGTTTGCCGGCGGCAGTTATCTGGACTGGTTTCCCTTACGCGGCCTGACGTCGAACAACTTCGATGAACTGAGCCTGGGCGGCAAGATTCTCGATTACTTCTGGCACCTGGCGCTGCCGGTGACCGCACTGGTGATCGGCAACTTCGCGACCATGACTCTGCTGACCAAAAACAGCTTCCTCGACGAAATCAACAAACAGTACGTGGTCACCGCCAAGGCCAAAGGCCTGACCCGCAATCGCGTGCTCTACGGCCATGTGTTTCGCAACGCGATGCTGCTGGTGATCGCCGGGTTCCCGTCGGCGTTCATCGGCATCTTCTTCACCGGTTCCCTACTGGTGGAAGTGATCTTCTCCCTCGACGGCCTCGGCCTGATGAGTTTCGAAGCGGCGATCAACCGCGATTACCCGGTAGTGTTCGGCACACTGTTCATCTTCACCCTGCTGGGGCTGGTGGTGAAACTGATCGGCGACCTCACCTACACCTTGGTCGATCCACGCATCGACTTCGCCAGCCGGGAGCATTGAGATGAACCTGTCCCCTCTCAACCGCCGGCGCTTCGAACTGTTCAAGGCCAACAAGCGTGGCTGGTGGTCGCTGTGGTTGTTTTTGATCCTGTTCGGCCTGAGCCTCGGCGCCGAACTGATCGCCAACGACAAGCCGCTGGTGGTGCACTACGACAACAACTGGTACTTCCCGGCGATCAAGCGTTACCCGGAAACCACCTTCGGCGGCGAATTCCCGCTGGAGGCAAACTACAAGAGCCCGTACATCCGCGAACTGCTCAAGGCCAAGGACGCGTGGGTGCTGTGGGCGCCGATTCCGTTCAGCTACCAGAGCATCAACTACGACCTGAAAGTCCCGGCCCCTGCTCCGCCGTCGGCGGACAACCTGCTGGGCACTGACGATCAGGGCCGCGATGTATTGGCACGGGTGATCTACGGCTTCCGTATCTCCGTGCTGTTCGCCCTGACGCTGACAGTGCTCAGCTCGATCATCGGTGTGATCGCCGGGGCCTTGCAGGGTTTCTACGGCGGCTGGGTCGATCTGGCCGGCCAGCGCTTCCTGGAGATCTGGTCGGGTTTGCCGGTGCTGTACCTGCTGATCATTCTCGCCAGTTTCGTCCAGCCGAATTTCTGGTGGCTGCTGGGAATCATGCTGCTGTTCTCGTGGATGAGCCTGGTGGACGTAGTGCGCGCCGAGTTCCTGCGCGGGCGCAACCTCGAATACGTGCGCGCGGCCCGGGCGCTAGGGATGCAGAACGGCGCGATCATGTTCCGCCACATCCTGCCCAACGCCATGGTCTCGACCATGACCTTCATGCCATTCATCCTGACCGGCGCCATCGGCACCCTCACCGCACTGGATTTCCTCGGCTTCGGTTTGCCGGCCGGCAGCCCGTCGCTGGGTGAGCTGGTGGCCCAGGGCAAATCCAACCTGCAGGCACCGTGGCTGGGCATGAGCGCGTTTGCGGTGCTGGCGCTGATGTTGAGTCTGCTGGTGTTTATCGGCGAGTCCGCTCGCGATGCCTTCGACCCGAGGAAGTGAAATGAATCAGGACAATCTGATCGAAATCCGCGACCTCGCCGTCGAATTCGGCACGGGCGATCGCGCACACCGGGTGGTCGAAGGCATCAGCTTCGACATCAAGCGTGGCGAAACCCTGGCCTTGGTCGGCGAGTCCGGCTCGGGCAAGTCGGTGACGGCGCACTCGATCCTGCGCCTGCTGCCCTACCCGCTGGCGCGGCATCCGGCCGGCAGCATCACCTATTCCGGGCAAAACCTGCTGAAACTGAGCGAAAAGACTATCCGCCACATCCGTGGCAACCGGATCGCGATGATCTTTCAGGAGCCGATGACCTCGCTCAATCCGCTGCACTCCATCGAAAAGCAGATCAACGAAGTGCTGGGCATCCACAAAGGCCTGACCGGCAAGGTTGCGACCAAACGCACCCTGGAACTGCTGGAGATGGTCGGCATCCCCGAGCCGCACAAGCGCCTCAAGGCCCTGCCCCACGAGTTGTCCGGAGGCCAGCGCCAGCGGGTGATGATCGCAATGGCCCTGGCCAACGAGCCGGAACTGCTGATCGCCGACGAACCGACCACTGCACTGGACGTGACCGTTCAGCTGAAAATCCTCGACCTGCTCAAGCAATTGCAGGCTCGATTAGGCATGGCGTTGCTACTGATCAGTCACGATTTGAACCTGGTGCGAAGAATTGCGCATCGTGTATGTGTCATGCAGCGCGGTTGCATCGTCGAACAGGCATCGTGCGCAGAGCTGTTCCGTTCTCCGCAGCATCCGTACACTCGGGAGCTGCTGGCGGCGGAGCCCAGCGGAGGCCCGGCAAGCAACAATATCGGGGCGCCGCTGCTTGAAGTCGAGGACTTGAAAGTCTGGTTTCCGATCAAGAAAGGCCTGCTCAAGCGCACGGTGGATCACGTCAAGGCAGTGGACAGCATCAATTTCAGCCTGCCTCAGGGTCAGACTCTGGGGATCGTGGGAGAAAGCGGATCCGGCAAATCCACCCTGGGTCTGGCGATTTTGCGGCTCATCGGTAGCAAAGGTGCAATCCGTTTTGAAGGCAAGCAGCTAGACTGCCTGACGCAAAGCGAAGTCCGGCCGCTGCGTCGGGAGATGCAGGTGGTGTTTCAGGACCCGTTTGGCAGCCTGAGCCCGCGGATGTGTGTGAATGACATCGTTGGCGAAGGCTTGCGGATCCACAAGATGGGCACCGCCGCCGAGCAGGAAGCGGCGATTATTGCGGCATTGAAGGAGGTAGGTCTGGATCCGGAAACCCGGCACCGCTACCCCCACGAATTTTCCGGTGGGCAGCGGCAGCGTATCGCCATTGCCCGGGCCTTGGTGCTCAAGCCGGCGCTGATCCTGCTGGACGAGCCGACTTCGGCGCTCGACCGGACGGTGCAGCGGCAAGTGGTGGAGCTGTTGCGTTCACTGCAAGCCAAGTACAACCTGACGTATTTGTTCATCAGCCATGATCTGGCTGTTGTGAAAGCGCTGAGCCACCAGTTGATGGTGGTCAAGCATGGCCAAGTGGTCGAACAGGGAGACGCGCAAAGTATCTTTGCCGCCCCCCAACATCCGTATACACAGCAGTTGCTGGAAGCCGCTTTTCTGGCACCAGCCACTGCGCAATAACCTGAAAGAGGAGCAACACATGGGTTTTCTCGCCGGTAAGCGCGTACTGATCGTCGGTGTCGCCAGCAAGCTGTCCATCGCATCCGGCATCGCTGCCGCCATGCATCGCGAGGGCGCTGAGCTTGCCTTCACTTATCAGAACGACAAACTGAAAGGTCGTGTCGAAGAATTCGCACAAGGCTGGGGCTCGAGCCCTGAGCTGTGCTTCCCGTGCGACGTGGCCAGCGATGAAGAAATCGCCAAGGTCTTCGAAGAACTGAGCAAGAAGTGGGACGGCCTGGACTGCATCGTGCACTCCGTCGGCTTCGCACCGGGCGACCAATTGGACGGCGACTTCACCGAAGTCACCACCCGTGAAGGCTACCGTATCTCCCACGACATCAGTGCCTACAGCTTCGTCGCCCTGGCCAAGGCCGGTCGCGAAATGATGAAGGGCCGCAACGGCAGCCTGCTGACCCTGTCCTACCTGGGTGCCGAGCGCACCATGCCGAACTACAACGTGATGGGCATGGCCAAGGCTTCGCTGGAAGCCGGCGTGCGTTACCTGGCCGGCTCCCTGGGCCCGGAAGGCACTCGCGTCAACTGCGTATCGGCCGGCCCGATCCGCACACTGGCCGCTTCCGGCATCAAGAGCTTCCGCAAGATGCTGGCCGCCAACGAAGCGCAAACCCCGCTGCGTCGCAACGTCACCATCGAAGAAGTCGGCAACGTCGGCGCGTTCCTGTGCTCGGACCTGGCGTCCGGCATCAGCGGTGAAATCACCTACGTGGACGGCGGCTTCAACACCACCGCCATGGGCAACATCGAAGAGTAATCTTCGCGCTGCCGATAAAAAGCCCGCCTATTGGCGGGCTTTTTCATGTCTGCAATTCCAGGCAACGGGCGAACAACTGCTGAATCGGCTGGCTGCGCTGGCTGTAGCGCTGCAACATTACCATCTCCCGATAAAACGTCAGATCACCCAACTCGATCACCCTCACATTCAACGGCTGCTCCAGCCACAATCCTGCTCTTGGCAGCAACGAAACCCCGAGCCCGCACTCGACCATCTTCACGATCGCTTCCAGCTCATCCAGCTCCAGCGCTACGTGGACGTCTATTCGCTGCTCACGCAGAAACCGCGTCACCAGCCGTCCGCCAAACGAATTGCGGTCATAGCGCACGTGAGGATGCTCAGCCAGCAGTTTCAGCGGATCGTCACCCTCGACGCCGTGTGGGACGATCAGCACAAACGGCTCGCGCCGGATCACTTGCGCCGAAAGCTCCTTGGGCAGGTCGAACGGTGGTTTGATCATGATCGCCAGATCGACCTCCCCGGCATCCACCTGGCTCAACAGGTTCAACGACACCCCCGGCACCAGTTTTGGCTCCACGCCCGGAGCCTGCTGGCGCAAACGCAGCAGGGCCTGAGGCAACAGCCCGGTCTGTGCGGTGGCCACGGCGCCGATTCTCAGCTCGCCGCGAAATTCGCTGGCGTCTTCGCTGATTGCCATGCGACTGAAGGTGGCGAGCATTTCCTGCGCCATCGGCACCGCGCGCTGCCCTGCCGGATTGAGAATCGCCTGCCGCCCGGTGCGATCGAACAGTTTTACGCCCAAGGCCTGTTCCAGATTGCGGATCTGCGCACTGACCGCCGATTGCGTCAGGCCGACATGCAGGCCCGCCGCGGCAAACGTGCCGTGCTGCGCCACCGCTAGAAAGGTTTTCAGTTCACGCAGCATGGATACCTCGATTGATCGAAATAATTTGAGCTCGGCGCAAAAACTATCGTCTTTCAATCGAAATGCACAGCGCTAGACTCAGTTCACCCCCTACCGTTGATTGAGACCGCGCCTATGTCACTCAGCCCTTTCCATCTGGCCATTCCGGTGTACGACCTCGCCGCCGCCCGGCATTTTTACCGTGACGTGTTCGGTCTCGAAGAGGGTCGCTCCAGCGATCACTGGGTCGACTTCAATTTCTTCGGCCATCAACTGGTGATTCACCTGGCGCCGAAAAATGCCTCGCAGGAAGCGGCTCACACCAACGCCGTGGACGGACACGACGTGCCGGTGCCGCACTTTGGCGTGGTGCTTGGGATGGAGGAATGGCACGCACTGGCCGAGCGCCTGAAATCGTTGGGTACGCGGTTTGTGATTGAGCCGGGGATTCGTTTTCAGGGTCAGGTGGGGGAACAGGCGACGATGTTTTTGTTCGACCCGTGCGGGAACGCCCTGGAGTTCAAGGCGTTCAAGGACATCGGGCAGTTGTTCGCCAAATAAGTGTCAGATTCGCTTCAGGGCCTGCTTGTGCGCATACATCGCCCCATCCGCATCCGCCAGCAGCTTATCCACGGTGTCATGCCGCCGTGGGTCGTACTCGATCTGCCCGACACTGAAGCGAATCGCATAACCCCGGTGCAACGTGGCATTGCGCTCCTCAAGGATTTCCGTGAGCCGCGCCATGATCGCCTTGGTTTCGATATGGCTGGAACCGGTCAGCAACGCCACGAACTCATCGCCTCCGAGGCGCCCCACCACGTCGCTCTCGCGAAAGGCAATGCGCAACACATCGGCGAAGGTTTTGAGCGCGCTGTCACCCTCGGCATGCCCATATAGGTCGTTGATCTGCTTGAAGTCGTTGAGGTCGAAAAACAGCAACGTCGCCGGTTTGTCCAATCGCGCGCAAGCGTCCAGAGCATGCTGGGCCAGCATCTTGAAACCCCGGCGGTTGGACAGCAGCGTCAACTCGTCCATGCTCGCCATCTGCACAGCCATCAGTTCCTGCTCGGCCATACCGGCGAGATCGCGCAGCAAATCGCGCTCTTCGTCATCGAGTTCGCGGGGTTGGGTGTCGATCAGGCACAAGGTGCCCATCTTGTTGCCGTTGGGCACGGTCAGCGGATAACCGGCGTAGAAACGGATATTCGGGTTACCGGTCACCAACGGATTGTCGTGAAAACGCTCATCCTCTCGGGCGTCAGGCACCAGCATGAGTTCATCCTTGAGAATCGCGTGGCCGCAGAATGAAACCGAGCGCGGCGTTTCGGTAGTGTCCAGCCCCACGCAGGACTTGAACCATTGCCGCTCCTTGTCTACCAGCGTAACCAACGCGATTGGCACATTGAACAAGCGCCTGGCCAAACGGGTCAGGCGGTCAAAGCGCTCTTCGGGAGCAGAATCGAGGAGGTTCAATCCATACAGCGCCTGAACCCGAGCCGCCTCATTGGCGGGTTTGCCTGGAACCAGCATCAGTACACTCCATTGCCATCAGTGGTCTTTAGCGTAGACCGATTCGGCGATGACTCAAATGCTCATCCGCCGGCCACCGGGCATGGCCCGCCAGCGTCCGCCCAGAGTTTGAACTGACTCACGAAGATGTCGTGGGGCACCGGCACCGGTTGCCGCCCTGCTCCGGGATTCCAGCCCCAGAGCACCAGTTTGTCCTCGCTGACGTGCTTGATCAGCGCGGCAAAGTCCCGGTCGCCGTTGCTGCTGCGGTCCTTGATCATCGCGCACAGGCGATCCGGCGGCAGGCCGATCCAGGCCATCTTGTGCGACGCCGGCGGCAGGCTCCAGTGTGGCGCACCGGGTGGCGCGTGGGGGCCGTAACTGGCCGGCGGATTGGTTTCGGCGTGGCAGGTGGCGCAAGGCAAACCGGCGGCGCCCTTGCCGTCCATGCCGCGTACCACGTTCATCGCATGGGGCGTGCCGGAGTCGAACTGCAACGGCGAATCGCCGGGGATGTGGCAGTTCTGGCAACGCGGGCTCTGGAACACTTTCTGTACCGTGCCAAAGGCCTTCAAGGCTTCCTGATCGTCAGCGAACAGATCCGAAGCGTAACCGCCAAGACCAATCAGAATCACCGTGCCCAACAACAGATGTCGTTTCATCTCACACCCCCGACAGTTGCAGCGGCAGTTCCCGCAGGCGCTGCCCGGTCAGGGCGAACACCGCGTTGGCCACCGCCGGCGCGGTCGGCGGCACACCGGCCTCGCCGATGCCGCCGGGCTTGTCGGTGCTCGGCACGATGTGCACCTCGACCACCGGCATTTCATTGAGGCGCAACACTTGATAGTCGTGATAATTGGACTGCACGACATGGCCGTCCTTGAGCGTCAGCTTGCTGTGCAGCGCCATGCCCAGGCCGAAAGTGATGCACGACTCCATCTGTGCCGCGATGCTCTGCGGGTTGACCGCAATGCCGCAATCCACCGCACACACCACCCGGTGTACGCGAATCTTCAGATTGTCCTGCGACACCTCGGCCACCTGCGCCACATAACTGCCGAATGACTCGTGCACCGCCACGCCCAGCGCATGGCCGTCCGGCAGCGGCGCTTTCCAGTTGGCCTTCTCCACCGCCAGATTCAACACGCCAAGGTGTCGGGCATGCTCCTTGAGCAGCGCTCGCCGGTACTCCACCGGGTCCTTGCCTGCTGCCGTGGCCATTTCATCGATCAGCGATTCCATGACAAACGCCGTGTGGCTGTGGCCCACCGAGCGCAGCCACAGCACGTTGATCCCGGTGGTCGGCGAATGCAGATCGACCTGATGATCTGCCAGGCCCTGAATGTATGGACTGTCCGCCACACCCTCGACCGAGGTCTGATCGACGCCGTTCTTGACCATGGTTTTCTCGAGCATGGTGCCGGCCATGATCGACTGCCCGACCAGCACATGCTGCCACGCCTGCGGCATGCCGTCGGGGCCGAGGCCGATCTTCGCCTGATGCAGGAACATCGAGCGGTAATAACCGCCGCGAATATCGTCCTCACGCGACCACACGGTTTTCACCGGCATCGCGGCAGCCTTGGCCACTTGCACCGCTTCGGCGACAAAGTCCGACGTCGGGTTGGCCCGGCGACCGAAACCGCCACCGAGAAATTCAGTGTGGATCTCGACCTGCTCCGGTTTAAGCCCGGTAATTTTGCCGGCGACCATCTGATCCAGCGTCTGGAACTGGGTGCCGGTCCAGATCTCGCACTTGTCGGCACTGATTTTCACCGTGCAGTTCAGCGGCTCCATCGGCGCATGAGCCAGATAAGGCACGCTGTACTCGACATCGATTTTCTTCGCTGCTTTGCCAAAGCTGCCCTTGGCATCGCCGGCATGACTGGCGGAAATGCCCGGTGTGGCCGCGAGTTTGCGAAAACTCTCCAGCAGTTTTTCGCTGCTGAGATCCGCGTGTGGCCCCAGATCCCAATCAACCTTCAGCGCATCACGTCCCAGTTTCGCCGCCCAGTAATGATCGGCGATCACCGCCACTCCGGTCGGCACCTGCACCACTTTATGCACGCCTGGAACAGCCAGTGCCTGTGCACCCTCGAAAGATTTCACCGTGGCACCGAACACCGGGGCGCGCGCGACCATCGCCGTCATCAGTCCGTCGAACTGCACGTCCATGCCGAACTTGGCGCGTCCGGTGATTTTCTCCGGGGTATCGAGGCGTTTGGTGGGTTTGCCGATGACTTTCCAGTCCTTGGCTTCCTTGAAGGTAATCGACTTCGGATCCGGCACCGGCAGTTGTCCGGCGGCGTCCGCCAGTTCGCCGTAAGTGGCGCGATTGTCGCCGGCAATCACCACGCCGGATTCGGTGCGGATCGTCGAGGGGGCCACGTTGAAGCGCTTGGCCGCTGCCTCGATCAGCATCTGCCGCGCCGTAGCACCCGCGAGCCGGTAACGGTCGAACTCCATCCAGGTCGAGGTCGAACCGCCGGTGATCTGCATCCCGCCAAACGCCGGCATGCCGTAATCAGCAGACGAGGCCGGCGAATGCTCGACGCGGATCTTCGACCAGTCGGCATCCAGCTCTTCGGCGATCAACATGGTCAGGCCGGTCCAGATGCCCTGGCCCATTTCCGAATGGCCGAGCAGCACGGTGACGCTGTTGTCCGGCGCAATCCGCAGGAACGCGTTCGGCGCAAATGCCTTGCCTTCATTTTCCGCCGCTGTGGCAAACCGGTTGCCGCCGGGCACCACGAACGCCACCACCAGACCACCGCCAAGCACGGCGCTGCCCTTAAGAAATCCGCGACGGGATACAGGACTGTTCATCACTCTCCTCCCCTCGCCTAGCCGATTTCGGCGGCACGTTTGACCGCTGCGCGGATTCTCGGGTAGGTGCCGCAACGGCAGATGTTGCCGGAGAGCGCCTGATCGATGTCGCTGTCGGTGGGTTTGGGGATTTTCGCCAGCAATGCGGCGGCGGACATGATCTGCCCGGACTGGCAGTAGCCGCACTGCACCACGTCCAGCTCGGCCCAGGCCTGTTGCACCGGGTGCGAACCATCAGTCGAAAGGCCTTCGATGGTGAGGATTTTCTGGCCATGGGCTACAGCGGTGGCCGGCGTGATGCACGAACGCAGCGGTGCGCCATCGACATGCACGGTGCAGGCCCCGCACTGGGCCATGCCACAACCGAACTTGGTACCGGTCAGGTGCGCGACATCGCGCAGAACCCAGAGCAACGGCATGTCCGCGGGGACATCGAGCTCCTGATCCTTGCCATTGATGTTCAAGGTCAGCATCGGGGATTTCCTCAGACTCACGGTGTTCTGAAGGGGCGTTGCGACAGCATTCGATACCGTGCACGCCTCGGCTTATCCCTTTCAGCTAAGCGCATTTTGCCCCGACGACCAGCCGCCGCGACCACCGGTCATGGCTTCACAGCATCGCGGCTACTTGTTGCGCCGTGGCTTTGGCTGATTGCGGGTTCTGTCCGGTCACCAGTTTGCCGTCAGTCACCACATTGGAGGTGAACGGCAAAAACGCCTTTTCGTAGCGCGCTCCGCGATCCTTCATCTGCTGTTCCGAGTCATACGGCACTTTTTTAGCGACACCGGCCAGCACTTCTTCCATCCACGAATAACCGGTGACCTTGCGCCCCGCCACCAGCAGGCTGCCGTCCGACAACCGCGTATTGAGCAACCCGCAATAACCATGACAGACCGACGAAACGATCCCGCCACGCTCGAAGATCTCCCGGGTCAGCCGTTGCAGGCCGGGGTCATCGGGAAAGTCCCACATCACCGCATGGCCACCGGTGAAGTAGATGGCGTCGTAATCCGCGCTGTCGATCTGCTCCGGGCTGGCGGTGTTCGCCAGCAGCGCCATACTCGCCGGATCGTTCAGCCAGGCTTTGGCCGAGCGGTCGAGCATCGGCCACTTCAGCGCCCGTGGCTCCAACGGACTTTGCCCGCCCTTGGGGCTGAGCAGTCGCTGCTCGAAGCCTTTTTCCGCGAACACCTGCCAGGCATGGGTCAATTCCCCCAGCCACAGCCCGGTGGGTTCGGTCGGGTCGGCATAGTGAGCGACATTGGTCACGACATGCAGGATACGGCGGGTCATTTGGCAGCCTCTCTTGGGGTAACGTCGACCTGACCGAAAGCCGTCAGCGGCACCGGCAGGTTCAGCACGATCTGCGCGTCCTTGATCACGTCCAGCCGCAGGATCCGCGTAGCCCCGAGGCCGTCGAGCAACTGGCTCAGCGGGCCGCCATTGCGATCCAACTGCACATCGCGCGGAAACAGGTGTTGGGCAAAGGATAGTGTGTTGCTCTGCACCACGCTCTGATGCCACAGACCGTCGACCTGATGAATCATGGTGGCGGTGCTCATACGTGATTGCGGTGTGACGTTTTTCAGGGTCGGCAGCGGCGCTTTCAGCACCAGGTCCGGCAGGCCCTTAGGCCCGTCAATGCGGGCGCTCACGCTGGTGCCGATGGTCACGTTGATGTCGGCGCGCCACTTGGGCAGTTGATAGCCGTGCACGCCACGCACCCGGGCGATTTCGGTGTTCACCGGCAGCGCCAGCACATGGGCGGTGAAGCTGCGTCGGCGCATGGCGTCCATCAGCTCCAGCGCGTGGGAGCCACGAGCGCCGGGGCGACGCACGACGATCGCCACGGAGACTTCGTCGTACGGGTCGTTGTCGCAAACCGAGTAGGAGAAAAATGTCAGCGCCACCAGCCCATAACCGGGAAATGCCCGCAGCGGTTCAAGCGGCGCAGGCAAGGTAGCGCGCAGACGGTCCAACGGCGCCAGGAACAGCAACTGCACGCTGCCGGAACGGTAATAGAAGTTCGGCGCCCAGGTCGGCCCGACTCTCGACGCGACCTGCTGCTTGGGAATGCGCCGGAAGAAGTCGATGTTGCCTGCAGCCTTGTCCCGGGCCACTTCGTCGAGGTTGGGATTCATCCGGAATCGGTCGTAGTAGCCGCCCTCCAACACTTCGACCTTGTGGGTTCCGAATTCCACCTCTGTAAAGCGCTTGTTCATGTTCGCTGACCTTCTCGCTGATTGACCCGGCGGATGGCCGGTGAGCAAGACTCTAAGGTTCAACCAAACTTTAAGGTCAAGCGCACAATGGCTATGGCCCATCATTCACGCCAGCGATGACCGTTCGGAACTTGCTTGACCTTGAAGTGCACTTCAATCCTAGAGTTGATAACGCTTGTCATCACTCCCTTCGGGGTCACGTTCCGCATTTTCCAGGAGTCGCGAACATGGGATATGTCACAACGAAAGACGGCGTCGAAATCTTCTACAAGGACTGGGGCCCGAAAGATGCCCCGGTGATCCATTTCCACCACGGCTGGCCGCTCAGCGCGGACGACTGGGATGCGCAGATGCTGTTCTTCCTCGCTCAGGGCTTCCGGGTCGTGGCCCATGATCGACGGGGTCACGGGCGTTCGAGCCAGGTCTGGGACGGCCACGACATGGATCACTACGCCGATGACGTGGCGGCGGTGGTCAATCATCTGGGGACGCAGAAAGCCGTGCATGTCGGCCACTCCACCGGTGGCGGCGAAGTCATTCATTACATCGCCCGGCATGGCGAGGATCGGGTGTCAAAAGCCGCGATCATCAGCGCCGTGCCGCCGCTGATGGTGAAAACCGAAAGCAATCCGGGCGGCTTGCCGAAGTCGGTGTTCGACGATCTTCAGGCACAACTGGCAGCCAATCGCTCGCAGTTCTATCACGACGTGCCGGCCGGCCCGTTCTATGGGTACAACCGGCCCGGGGCCAAGCCTTCGGAACCCGTCGTGCTCAACTGGTGGCGCCAAGGCATGATGGGTGGCGCCAAGGCGCACTATGACGGGATCGTTGCTTTCTCGCAGACGGATTTCACCGAAGACCTGAAAGGTATTTCGATTCCGGTGCTGGTGATGCACGGCGATGACGACCAGATCGTGCCGTACGAAAACGCCGGCGTACTCTCGGCGAAACTGCTGAAGAACAGCACGCTGAAGATCTATCCGGGCTTCCCCCACGGCATGCCGACCACCGAGGCGCCAACGATCAACGCGGATCTGCTGGCCTTCATTCGCGGCTGATTTTATTGGCCGGGGTCAGGTGTCCTGCCTGCCCCCGGCTACTCTTCGGTTCTCCCCCGCCTCCTCGCGATTACCCACATAGTGTCTGGCCAATGGAAACGCGGGCAACCACGATTCGCGACGCACCGTCCAGAGTTCGTAAGTCGGCTGCAATTGATCGGGCGCATCCAGCGCACCCAGACTGACCTCGACTTCATCGCCACTGCGACCGAACACCGATGAACCACAGCGCGGACAGAAAAACCGACCGGCGTAGTCTCGGGTTTCGCCAGTAATGGTCACCGCGTCCGCCGGAAAGATCGCCGCCGACGCAAACAGTGCGCCGTGATGTTTGCGGCAATCAAGACAATGGCAAACGCCAACCCGCCAGGGTCGGCCCGTCATTTCGATCCGCACCGCGCCGCACAGACAACCGCCGGTCAGTCGATCCATGGCACACCTCCCGCAAAATGGAATATCCGGTGAGTGAAAATAGCAGCGCAATGGGGGAACGCTTACAATCGTGGCCCATTACCACCATTCAGACAGACCACTCCTTTCATGGCGCTCGACCCCCTTACGATGTTGACCATTTCCACCGCCCTGGCAGTGGCGGCCGCCCTTTACCTGGCGGTCGAATGGCGCAGCATCCGCGAATCCTCATTGCTGTTCTGGAGCGCCGGTTTCGCCACCATCACCGTCGGCTCGAGCCTTGCCCTGCTGCGAGCCAACGGTTATCCGCTGATCGGGATCTGGTTCGCCAACGGCTTGCTGGTCGTTGCGCACTGGCTGTTCCTGCTGGGCGTCGCGCGGTTTACCCAGCGGTCGTTATCGCGAGCCTGGTACTTGATGTTCCTTGTGTGGCTGGCGTTGCTGCTGTTACCGGAAGATCCCTCGTGGTCGAAAATCATGCTGGTGGCCAACTCGCTGCTGGTTGCCGTGCTGATGCTGCGGGCCAGTCTGCTGCTGCGCCCTCACGGTAAATCATTGAGCATTGGCGCCGTGCAACTGCGTTATGTGCTGTTGATTCACGGGCTGTTTTATTTCGCCAAGGCGATTACGGCGGTGCTCCCGGGCACGCTGATCGACCTGGCGGCGTTTCGCGGCACGATCATCCAGATTTCCCTGGTCGAAGGCGCGATGGCAATCATGCTGATCGCGCTGTCGATGACCGGCACCGAGCGCTACCGCCGGGAAAAACAGATCGCCGAACTGGCCGCCCGGGATCCGCTGACCGCGCTGTACAACCGCCGCGCCCTCGAAGTCCGCGCGCCGCGCCTGCTCGGGGAAGTCTCCAGCGCCCGCCCCGGCGCCCTGCTGCTGATCGACATCGACAACTTCAAACTGATCAACGATCTGTATGGCCACACCGCCGGCGACCGCCTGCTGATTTCGCTCAGCGAAATGATCCGCTCGCAGCTGCCCCAGGGCGCGCTGGCGGCAAGGCTGGGCGGTGACGAATTCGTCATGTTGCTGGGCGATGCTTCCCACGAACAGATCATGGTGCTGGGCAGCGAATTGCGTGAGCAGTTTCAGCAGATGACTGCGCAGACCTACATCACGCCTGAAGCCGTCACCTTGAGCATTGGCGCCAAGGTGTTCGATCAGCCACCGGCCAGCCTCGCGGCGTTGATCGAACAGGGTGACAGCGCGCTCTACGAATCCAAGCGCGGCGGTCGCAACCGGATTCAACTGGCCGACTACACCTGACCTATCCTTGCCTGCATCCCGTAACGTCGGAGTTAGCCATGTCCTCGCCTGAGTCCACCCTCCTCCAGAGCTGGCACCATAACGCCCGGGCCTGGACCGAAGCCATCCGCAGCGGCGTCATCGAAAGCCGCCAGCAGGTCACCGATCAAGCCATGCTGTTGGCGCTGATGGGGCGCCAGCCTGAACGCGTGCTCGATCTGGGATGCGGCGAAGGCTGGCTGTTGCGGGCGCTGGCTGAACGCGGGATCGAAGCGGTCGGCGTGGATGGTGACGCCACGCTGGTCGAGGCAGCGCAAGCCGCAGGATCAGCGCCGGTGCACGTCGCCAGCTATGAAGATCTGGTGGAAGCGAAAGTCGACATCGGCTGCGATTACGACCTGATCTGCGCCAACTTTTCCCTGCTGCATCAGGACATCATCCCGCTGCTCGCTGCCATGAACGCCCTGCTCGTGCCCGGCGGCGCGCTGGTGATACAGACGCTGCATCCATGGTCGGTGGCAGCGGGTGATTATCAGGATGGCTGGCGGGAGGAAACCTTCGACGGGTTCAAAGGCCAGTGGCAGCCGATGCCGTGGTATTTCCGCACCTTGTCCAGTTGGCTGAATGCGCTGGACATGGCCGGGTTTCAGTTGACCAGTCTGCGCGAGCCGCAGCATCCGCAAAGCTCCGTGCCGCAGTCGTTGTTGATGATTGCCGAGCGTCGTGGCTAAAGAATCTACAGCCTCGGCTTGAGCAGAATCGCGGTGTAATGCCGTAAAAACAGCGCGAACCCCGCGCACCAGAGCACCACAGACAAGCCGAGGCCAAGGCTGGAAAACGGCACCAGCAACACCCGGCAACCCGCCGCGATCAACACCAAGGCAAACCCCACCACCACGGCTTTCGGCGGTTGCAACAAGCGGCCGGTGTGGCCGAGGCTGACCCGGGCGATCATCGCCATAATCAACCCACCCACTCCGCCGACCGCCAGCGCATGGGTCGCCAGGCTTTGCTGGCCGAGCAGTCCGAGATGCCACGTCGCCATGGCCCAAGTCGCCAACACCATCCAGCCGTAAGCCAGGTACAACGACCAGAGCAGCGGCACTCGCCACATCCCGCGATCGTGCCAGCAGATCAGCCGCCGTACTTGCAAACTGCCGGTGAGCGCAAACAGCGCGGCCAGCCACAGCCGAGGTGAATCGTTGAGACCTGCCGCAAACGTCATCGCCGTCAGCAGACTGCCAATCAACAGTAACCGCGTGGGCAACGGATGGATGGCCGGTGCGGGTGGACGGTTCAAGCCGCGCTGAATGAAAAACGGAATCACCCGCCCGCCGATCACGGTCATCAGTGCCGCAATCAGCCACAACGCACCCAGTACGCCTTGTCTTTGCAAACCGGTGTCGTCGTTAAACAGGCCAATCAAGGTAAGCGCCTGACAACCGGCCATCAGCGCGAGCACCAGCACAATCGGGTAATTGTCGCGTTTGCCCGCAGCAATCAGGTCCCGCGCCAGCATCACCGCCAGCAGCGGCAGAAAAAACCATTGCAGCGCGAGGGTCAATCCAACGGGCAACGGCATCCACCAGGCCACGCGCCCGAGCAGCCAGACCGACACCAAAGCGATCAACGCCCCGCCGCGCACACCGGGAATCCCGGTCCAGTTGGGCACCGCAGTCAACAGGAATCCGGCAACGATTGCCGCCGCAAAACCAAACGGCATTTCATGCCGATGCCAGGCGAGCATGTCGCCCGCCGGTTGCAGACCGAACCAGTGGCCGTAAAGCCACAACCCCCAGATCAGAATCGCCAGAGCAGCGAATCCGGCACCGGCCAGAAAAAGCGGACGAAATCCCAGGCTGAACACAGGTGCTACGGAGAGTCCGCGCATTTCAGGCCGCCGCCACTGCATGAGAGTTGGCCAACCGATATTGCGACAGCAGACGCATCACATAGCCGATCTTGATCAGCGTCGGGCCGACGATGGTCATCGCGTGCATCGCCACCAGCAACGCAATCGGCATAGGGCTTTGATACAGATAAGCGCCGTAGATTCCGGCCAGCAACATGGCCAGACCGGCGACGAGCACTTTGCTCGACAGGTGCAGAACGTTCAGCGGATTCTCGAAGAAAGTGAACATGTTTCGTACTCCTGAGCGGATCAGTTTGTACTTAAGGCACTTCAATTAGCGTGCCAGATTATTCGCCCAGCAATATCAGCCAGTTGCGAGAATACGAGTCAATTTGACAAAAACGAAAAAGAGTCATTTTGACAAGACAAAAAGTCAATACGACTACATTCCATCTTCACTGCATCCGACCATCGATCCGCGGCACCGCCAGCTGACCACAGACTGACTACGCTATTAATCCAGCATGTCCAACCTGCCGAGGATGACTGCCATGCAACGCTTTCAAAAACTGACGCCCTGCCTGTGGTTCGACGATCAGGCCGAGGCGGCGGCGAAGTTTTACTGCTCGATCTTCGACCACTCGAAAATTACCGCCCTCACCCACTACGGCAAGGCCGGCCAGGAATTCCACGGCCGCCCCGAAGGCTCGGTGATGACCGTCAGTTTCGAACTCGACGGCCACACTTTCACCGGGCTCAATGGCGGGCCGGTGTTCAAGTTCAATGAGGCGATTTCGTTTCAGGTCAATTGCCAGAACCAAGAAGAGGTCGATCATTTCTGGGGCAACCTTTCTGCTGGCGGCCCAGTGGAAGCGCAGCAATGCGGCTGGCTCAAGGACAAGTTCGGCGTGTCGTGGCAGATCGTGCCGGTGGCGTTCATGCACATGATGACCGATGCCGACCAGACCAAGGCCCAACGGGCGATGCAGGCCATGCTCGGGATGAAAAAACTCGACATCGCCGAACTCGAGCGAGCCTTCGCCGGCCAGAGCTAATACACTCGGGCACTGGCCTGCCGAGAACCCCGACAATGAAAGCCGCCGCCAAGAACCCTGAACAAGCCCCGCGCTTCTGGCGCGATGACGCCCTGCCCTTCATCGAGGCCCGGGCCATCGCCGATGGCCGTGAGGTCTGCTACTCACGGCACTCCCACGCGCATTTTTCCATCGGTGCGATCACCGCCGGGCGCAGCACCTATGTGCATGAGCAATCCTCGTTTGAAGTGGCGGCCGGCACGGTGGTACTGATGAATCCGGGGGATGTACACGCCTGCAACCCGATCGATGACCAGCCGTGGTCGTATCTGATGCTGTATGTGGAAACACCGTGGCTGACGGATCTTCAGCACCAGTTGGGCTTCAGTGCGGAACTTGAGTTTCGGCGGTTTTCCGATACTCATCTGAATGACGCCCGCCTGTTTGACGACTTGAATGCGTTGTACGCGGTATTGGTCGACGATCAGCAAGACGTGCTGCGCAAACAGAGCGCAGCGGTGGAATTCTTCAGCGACCTGCAACTTCGCCTGAACCCCATCGAACCATCGTTGCGCGAACCGAACTTCAAACTCGAACGCGCCGCCGACTTCATCCGCCGGCACTGCACCGACATGCTCAGCCTCGACGACATATGCGCCGCGGCCGAGCTGTCACCGTCGTACCTGATCCGCGCCTTCAAACAACACTTCGGCATGACGCCCCATGCGTTTTTGGTTAACCAGCGCATCCAGTTCGCTCGCGAGTGTTTACGTCGCGGGCAGTTGATTGCGGATGTGGCGCTCGAGGCGGGGTTTGCCGATCAGGCGCATTTTCAGCGGGCGTTCAAGCAGCATCTGGCGGCTACGCCGGGGCAGTATCGGGGATAACAACAAAAACGGCCCGCAATGGGCCGTTTCGGTTTCAGCACTCAGACACGGGGCTCAGCCATCACCTCCAGATTATCCAGCACCCGATTCACCGCCAGCTCCGCCAGCATGATCAGTTGCCCGATGCCCAACAGCACATGCCGCTGCGGCGCATCGATCATTCCGGCGAAATCGCTGGCCATGGTTTTGGCCGAGGTCAGGGTTTCGCAGGCGTCGGCGAGCAGCTCTTCATTCGGGATGCCGGGGGCGATGAGGTAGCGGGTGTTGGGTTTGAGCAGCGGTTTTCTGGGGTGGAACGGATTGAGGTAGTGGTCGAGGGCGCGTTCGGCGGCTTCGTGGAATTTCTTGGAGTCGAGGGTTTCGTAGGGCGAGGTCGGGTCGGTTTCGGGTGGGTTTGGCGTTGGTTTGATCATGGTAAAACTCCCTGATTGATGAAGCTGCCACGGTTCGCTGCGAAACGAAAGGAGGTGACAGCTGTACGCGGGTTCGCAGACCGGGAATCAAGGAACCCGGCATACCCGAAGGTATCCCGCGCACAACCGCCATTACGCGATCAGCCAAAAAAGCTGAACGGAAACGACGCTCTGGGCGCCTTGATTGATCCGGGCTGCGAAACCCGATCGCTGATTCGTCAGCGACCGACACACGATAGAACCCGGCCCCAAGGCCCACAAGCCGGCGGATTCTGGCGGATGCGTAGGCAATGGCGCAAGGTGTTGTGGCTTGCCGGAAGCATCCTTAAACACCTTTAAACCGAAGGTCCGCCACGCTCACGGCAGTAACAAATACCCCGCACTAATCGCCAATAACGACGCCATCACTCGGTTGAACAACCGCATCCCTGCCGGATTGCCGATATAGCCGCGCAAAAACGTCCCGGCATACACCCAACACCCCACCGACAGATAACAGATCACCAGATACACCGCCGCAAACTGCCACACCAGCCGTGCCTCGCCATCGGCCACAAACGCCCCCATCCCCGCCACACAGGCCAGCCAAGCCTTGGGATTGAGCCATTGCATCACCGCGCCGTAGAGCATCGACGGTGCCCTGCCCGACTCTCCCGTATTCAATTGACCGTTATCGGTGGCCAGTTTCCAGGCCATGAACAGCAGAAACGCCACCCCGGCCAGTTGCACCACGCGGGTCAGCGCCGGCCACAGTTTCAACACTTCGTGAAGCCCCAGCCCCATCAACACCAGCAACAACACAAACCCCAGCGTCGCCCCGGCCACATGCCGCTGACTGGCGCGAAAGCCGAACTGCGCCCCTGAACTCAACGCCACGATGTTCACCGGCCCCGGGGTAATGGACGCGGCCAGGGCAAACGCCGCCATCGACACAATCAGACTCATCGCACACCTGCTTCAAATCGAGGAACAAGGCGCTCACGGTAACCAGCGCCCTGCCCTTGGGTATTGAACGAAATTACCCCCGAACTCGCAGACCCACTACGCTCTACCTCAGTGACCGCTCTCGACCAGGAAGTCGCCCTCCATGATTCTGATTCTGTTGCCAGCCGCCGATTACGACCCCACCGAAAGCAGCGTGCCATGGCAGGCCATGCGCGATGCGGGCATCGAAGTACGTTTTGCCACGCCGCAAGGCTTGCCCGCCCACGCCGACTCACGACTGGTGGACATCGGTTTCGGCCTGCTGAGTTCGATGCTGATGACGCGCAAGGCCGATCTGGACAGTTACGCGAAAATGATCGAGTCCGAAGCGTTCAGGCAGCCGCTGGCGTATGCCGATGTCGACCCGAGCCAGTTCGATGGTCTGCTGATTCCCGGCGGCCACGCCAAGGGGATGCGCACGTTGCTGGAATCCAAGCAGGCCCAGCAGATCGCCCTGCAATTTTTCAAGGCCGAAAAACCCGTGGCAGCGGTGTGTCATGGCGTGTTGTTGCTGGCCCGTACGCTCGATCCCGACACCGGGCGTTCGGTGTTGTTCGGGCGCAAAGTCACGGCGTTGCTGGCGGCAACCATGGAATTGCCGGCGTGGCTGATGACCGCTGCGTGGCTGGGACGCTACTACCGCACCTACAAACAGACGGTCGAGGCAGAAGTGAAAACCGCACTGGCCAGCAAGGCCGATTTCATACGCGGCCCCCTCATTGCCAAACGCGACCAGGCAGAGAGCCCGCAAATCGGTTTTGTGGTGCGCGACAAACAACTGCTGACGGCGCGTTGGCCCGGCGATTGCCATCGATTCGCCGCCGAATGGGTGGCCCTGCTGCAGGCCACCCGTCGCGAGCCACTGCTCAGTCCAGACGTGGCACGGTGAAGCGGAATTCGCTGCCCTGCCCCGGCTCGCTCTCGGCCACGATCCGCCCGCCATGGGCCTCGACGATGCCTTGCGTGATGTACAGGCCCAGCCCGGTGCCGTTCGGGTTGCCTTCCTTCACCGTCCAGTAACGGTCGAACACGTGCGGCAAGTGATCCTTGGGAATGCCTTCGCCGCTGTCGCGCACCGTGAAGACGATGTCGTCACCGATCGATTTGGCAAACACATCAACCGTACCCAGACGCGGCGTGAACTTGATCGCATTGCCGACCAGATTCGACAACACCTGGAACAACCGCTCGGGGTCGGCATGGATGCTCAGATCGGGATCGGCCTCGAACGAGATGCTGATGTCCTTGTCCAGCGCCAATGGTGCGAGCAGTGACTGCGCCTCTTCGAACATCTGTGCGACATCGAGTTTCTGCGGGGCGATGGTGTAACGCCCGGCGTCGATTTTCGAGGTATCGAGCAAGTCTTCCAGTAGCGTGTTCATGCGCCCGGCGGCTTGCTGCATGGTGTCGATGGCCGTCGAGATACGCCGCGAAGTGTGCGGCCCGTCTGAGCTGAAAGCCTTTTGCATCATGCCGCACAGCATCGAAATCACGGTCATCGGGTTGCGCAGATCGTGGGAAACCACCGCCACCAGCTCATCGCGGGCGCGCACCGCTTCCTGCTCGCGGCGCACCTGCCGGGCCAGATCGTTTTCCAGTGCCGAGCGGCGCAGGTCGTTGGCGGCGAACAAATCACCGTGGCTCCACTTGGTGGAAATCCCGGCCATCTCGACTTTCCAGATTTCGAACGAAGTACGCGGCCGCAGACGCAGGCCGGCGTCGGAGTTTTCCAGGTCCAGCGGCTTGCGCGGGTCGCCGCTCCAGTTGATGTTTTCTTTGACCTCCGGGCGGAACCACAGCACGCCGTTGTCCACCGGTTTGGGCAGGCTCATGGCGAGCACGCCGCTGGCGACTTGCTGATAGTGCGCGGCCGGCGGGTAGACGCTGGCCAAGTGATGACTGGCAAACACCGGCTCGCCGCGCTCCTGCAACCATTTGTGCAAGGCACGAATCTCTTCCGGCTCCGGGCAGTTGCCGTAACGGTGCAATTGTTTGTCTTCGATGATCGCGATGCCACCGGCATTGGCCAGCGCCATCAGAACCTGCGGCTGGTTGGCCAGGCCATCGAAAACGTTCTGCGGCGAATCGACCATCGCCTGATTGAGCAACGCCAGCGCCTCGACCTTTTCTTCCCGTTGACGGCTGACTTCCAGCGCTTCCATCGCGCTGATCTGCAACGACAGCACCTGGCCGATGGTCTGGCATGCGGTGCGCAATTCGTGGGGCACGTGCAGCGGCTGGCGGTTGCCGCAACTGATCAGGCCCCAAAGCTTGTCGCCCTTGAGCAGGGAAATGCTCATCGACGACAGCACGCCCATGTTCTTCATGTACTGGCAGTGGATCGGCGACACACTGCGTAGCGTGGCGAAGCTCAGGTCCAGCGGGGTCTGGGTGTCCGGGCGCAACTTGGGCACCAGCGGCACCGGTTGGTAGTCGGCATTGGGGATGATCCGCAGCCAGTTGGTGCGGTACAGCTCGCGGGCCTGCTCGGGGATGTCCGAGGCCGGGAAAAACAGACCGTTGAAAACTTCCATCGACGGATCGGTCGCTTCGGCGATGACCTGACCGTGGCCCTCCTCTTCGAAACGATAGATCAGCACCCGGTCGTAACCGGTCATGGCCTGGATTTCCTTGACGCTGATGTCGTACAGCGCTTGCAGGCTCTGGGCCTTTTGCAGGCGCGCGAGCATTCGCCCCAGATGGGTTTCAGTGCCGGCAACGTTGCGCGGCTGGAAGTTTTCGACGTGGATTTCCAGCTCCAGGATCAGCAAATCCTGATGGCGGTGCAGCAAGCCTTCGAACGCGGTGCCATTAAGGCGAAAGTGCAACGGCGGCGCATCGGACAAGATCGGCTGTTGCAAGGCCTCGCGAACCTGCGCGGCGTGGGCATCACCGATCAGGCTTTGCAATGGCTGACCGATCAGTTCCTGTGCCGGGCGCGCGAGCAAGGTCTCGACGTTGGCGCTGATCTGGATGATCGAAAGCTCGGGCTCGCTCAGGGTCAGCAGCAGACCGTGGGGCTGGATGGCGCCGGGAAAACGGATCGGCTCGTCGGCGCAGTTGGCCAGCAACTCTTCAAAGGCTTCTTTGTCTTGCGGGGTCATACCAGAACCTCCTGGCTTTCGAGCCAACGCTCGAAACAGCTGAATGTGGTGTGAGCGGCCGCCACGACGGCTTCACGCTCGTCGGCGTCCATCGGGCGGCTGCCCAGGTATTCGATGAAGTCGCGCCAGCGCCGGCCGGTGGCGGCGCCGTAGATGTCCAGAAACGCTGCGCCGTTGTCCGCGCCCAGGCTCAGGCGTGTGGCGATTTCCCGGCGCAGGATCTGCCCGCCGAGGGTCGCGCCTTCCAGCACGTACAGCACGCCCAGGCAGGCGGCGGCGGAGTTGATGTCGGGCAACTGACGGCAGAGCG
This sequence comes from Pseudomonas sp. stari2, assembly GCF_040760005.1. Classification (NCBI taxonomy): domain Bacteria; kingdom Pseudomonadati; phylum Pseudomonadota; class Gammaproteobacteria; order Pseudomonadales; family Pseudomonadaceae; genus Pseudomonas; species Pseudomonas sp. Stari2. The sequence goes on along the minus strand of NZ_CP099760.1, from coordinate 2,731,972 downwards.
AAAAATCCCCGCCACTTGCGCCCAACGCGTGCAGATCCCGTTTCAGGGTCGGCGCCTTGAGGCGCGAGACCAGATCAAAATCGGCGGGGATCGCGCCGCTGTCCTGCAACGCGGCTTCCAGCGGCTGATAGAAACCGTAATAGGCGCGCATCAATCGCTCGAAAGCGCGCAGATCAAGGGTGTCGGAGAAGTAAGGAAGGCGTTTTTCCAGTGCGATGTGCAGTTCGGCGGTGCCGGCGCGCAGATCCTGCAACACCGGTGGCACATGAACCTCGCGGGCCTTTGCTTGCATGTAGTCGCTCGTAGAGTGGGCCGCCTGGGGCCATTGGGGAATGGAAACGCATGGCGCGAAAGCTTACACGGCAATTGTCCTTTCTGACCCGGCAGATAATTTTTTCTGGCGGATTCATCACCCTGTGAGGGATTCAGAGTTGACGGGGCGGCGGAAAGTTCGAACGGATTCACGCCCGACAATCGCTGTACCGCGACTCTGCAGCCTTACTGTACGGTTCCGGCCTGCCGCCAGCGTGATAAAAATAGCCGTCCCGCCACCGGAGCCCGTGCCATGGATCTCGCCACCCTTTCCCTGTTTCTGCCCGCCTGTTTCGCCTTGAACATGGCGCCCGGCCCGAACAACCTGCTGTCGGTCAGCAACGCCACCCGCTACGGCTATCGTCGCGCCTGCGTGGCCGGGGTCGGTCGGCTGCTGGCGTTCGCCGGGATGATCGCCCTCGCGGCGGCGGGGCTGGCGGTGGTGCTGCAAACGTCCGAGCTGTTGTTCTACGGGATCAAGATTGTCGGCGCGGGGTATCTGTTGTACCTGGCATGGCAGCTGTGGCGGGCCAATCCGACTGCCGAAGACGCCGTTACGGCGCCGGCGAACGGGCTGCTGGCCCTGGCGCGTCAGGAGTTTCTGGTGGCCGCAGGTAATCCCAAGGCCATTCTCATCTTCACTGCATTCCTGCCGCAGTTCGTCGACCCGAACCGTGCCATCACCCCGCAGTTCATGTTGCTGGGGGTGCTGTTCCTGTTGCTGGAATGGATCGCCATCAGCGCCTACGCCTATATGGGCCTGCACATGCGCCGCTGGTTCGCCGAGCCGCGCGGCAAGCGGATTTTCAACCGTTGCTGTGCGGGACTGTTGTCGGCGGCGGCTTCGGTGTTGCTGATGGCCAAGCGGGCCTAAGCTTCGGACGGGCCTTTGAGTTCGACCTGATTGCCGTCCGGATCAAAGCAGTACAGCGACAGGCCGTTGCCCTCCGCGCCAAAGCGGGTAGCCGCCTTGTCGACGGTCAGGCCGCAGGATTGCAAATGGCTGATCAGCGCCGCTTCATCGAACGGCTCGATGCGCAGGCAGAAGTGATCGACATTGCGCCGCTCGCTGCCGGCAGCGGCGCCGCCCTTACGACCGATTTCGCCGTCGAGGTCGACCAGATCAATCATCGACGTGCCGGCGCTAAGGTGCACCAGACCGAATTTTTCGTTGCGCTTGACCACTTCGGCACCGAAGACCCGGTCGTAGAAATCAATGCTGCGTTGCAGATCCGCAACGCGCAGCACGATGTGATCGATGTGGTGAATCGTGAACGGTGGCATACCTTCATTTCCCGAGTTGTAGCGACCCGGTCACTGTAGTGCAGCGGCCCGAAAATTCACTGTCGATTTTTCGGTGGAGCCATCGAATAACTGGTTTTATCCTCGGCCCATGAACATACAGACCGCTGTCCTGCCCCCTCACGCTGAAATGGTTCGCGCCATGCTCGCAAGCGACACCGCCTATGAAGGCGTGTTCTTCACGGCGGTGAAAACCACCGGGATCTTTTGCCGCCCGACCTGCACGGCGCGCAAGCCGAAACCGGAAAACGTCGAGTTCTTCGCCCACGCTGACGACTGCCTGTCCGCCGGTTATCGCGCCTGTTTGCGCTGCAAACCGCTGGACGCCGCAGCCATCGCCCCGGACTGGGTGCAACGGCTGTTGAAAGCCGTCGACGCCGATCCGGAGTTGCGTTGGAGCGACGCGCAATTGCTCGCAGAAGGCATCGAACCGCTGAAACTGCGGCGCTGGTTCAAGCAGCATTTCGGCATGACCTTCCACGCCTGGCTGCGCACCCGCCGGCTCGGCGTGGCGCTGGGCGGGATCAAGCAAGGCACGTCCATCGATCATGCGGCGTTCGACTCCGGCTATGAATCCCTCAGTGGTTTTCGCGATGCATTCCAGAAGTCGTTTCACATCACGCCGGGCCGTGCGGCGGCCAGCGAACCGCTGCTGTTCACCCGCCTGACCACGCCGCTGGGGCCGATGATCGCCATGGCCGAGCGACGCGGACTGGTGCTGCTGGAGTTTCTCGACCGCCCGGCGCTGACCCGCGAAGTCGAAGAACTGCAGAACCGCTACGGCTACGTCGTCGCGCCGGGACACAATGCGCATTTGCAGCTGATCGAAAACGAACTGGCGCTGTACTTCGCCGGCAAGCTCAGCGAATTCAGCGTGCCATTGCATCTGCCCGGCAGCGACTTTGCCCGTCAGGTCTGGGCCGAACTGCGGCAAATCCCCTACGGCCACACCAGCACTTACGGCACCATTGCCGCGCGGCTGGGCAAACCTGGCGCCAGTCGCGCCGTGGGCCTGGCCAACGGGCACAATCGGCTGTCGATCGTGGTGCCATGCCACCGAGTGATCGGTGCGGACGGCTCGCTGACCGGCTATGGTGGTGGGCAACCGCGCAAGGCGTTTCTGCTCAGGCTGGAAAACGCTGCCGTGCAGATGACGCAACAACTGGCGTTCTGACAAACCACCCCCCACGCCCTCCCGGCGTTCAAATCAACGGATCATTGAAGTTGCTGATGCCCGATCCCTACCAACCGGCCAGCGAGTTTCTGGCCAGCCTCGACGCCGACTGGCAGCGCCACATTGCTGCCGTCGGCCCTTGCCTGCATCAGCCGCACCCGGCGCGCGATCCTTATGAATCGCTGGTGCGGGCGATTGCCTATCAGCAACTGCACGCCAAGGCGGGCGACGCGATTGTCGGTCGGTTGGTGGGGCTGTTTCCCGGGCAGTCGTTTCCGCGTCCCGAGCAGATTCTGGCGACGGATTTCGACCGGTTGCGCAGTTGCGGGTTTTCGGCAGGCAAGATTACGACGATTCAGGGGATTGCCCAGGCGACCCTGGATGGCGTGGTGCCGGATTACTCGACTGCGCTGGCGATGGAGGATGAAGCGCTGATCGAGCGGTTGGTCAGCCTGCGCGGGGTTGGGCGCTGGACTGTAGAGATGTTGCTGATCTACAGCCTGGAGCGGCCGGATATTCTGCCGGCGGATGACTTTGGCGTGCGCGAGGGGTATCGGCGGTTGAAAGGGTTGGAGAGGCAGCCTACGCGCAAGCAGATGATTGAGATCGGGTTGGGGTGGAGTCCGTATCGCACCGTGGCGGCCTGGTATTTGTGGCGGGTACCAAAAGCGCCCTCACCGTAAGTGAGGGCGGCTTTTCAAAGGCCCGATTTCAACCGACTGAACGCCCGAATCAAAGCCCGGTTGAACGCCTTGCCATTGTCATTCTTGCTATACAACGAAGCCCTCACCGCCTCAGGCGGATAAGTCCCCGGATCATTACGAATCGCCGGATCGATCAACCCGTCCGCCGCCGTGATCGCATTGGCGTAGTGAATGGTGTCGGTGATCGGCGCGATCACCTCAGGCGTCATCAGGTAATCCATCAATGCCAGCCCGGCCTCGGGGTGTGGTGCGTCCTTGGGAATGACCATGGCGTCGAACCAGATCAGCGTGCCCTCCTTCGGAATCCGGTAATTCAACTTGAACGGCTTGTGGGCCGCTTCGGCCTGCCCCGCCGCAATGGCAACGTTGCCGTTCCACGACATCGCCACGCAGGTGTTGCCGTTGGCCAGGTCGCTGATGTTCAGGTCGTTGTCGAAGTAGCGGATGTACGGGCGGATCTTCGCCAGTTGCTGCTCGGCGAGTTTCAGGTCATCCAGGCTCTGGCGGTTGATGTCCAGGCCCATGTACTTCATGACCGCCGCGAACACTTCGTTCGGATCGTTGAGCAGGCTCACCCCGCAATCGGCGAATTTCGACACCACGGCCGGATCGAACAGCATCGCCCAACTGTCCCGTGGCGCGTCCGGCAGACGCTGCTTCACGGCCTCCTCCTGATAGCCGACGCCGGTAGTGCCCCAGGCATAGATCCCGGCGTAGCGGTTGCCTGGATCGAAGACTGCCATGTGCTGACGGAACTCGTCGCCGACCCCGGCAAAGTGCGGGAGCTGCTGCTTGTTCAGGGTCTGGATCGCGCCGCTCTCGATAGCCCGCGACAAGTGCTGGCCGGCGGTCAGCACCAGGTCGTAGCCGCTGCGGCCGGTGAGCAGTTTGGTCTCGACGGTTTCCAGCGAATCAAAGTGATCGGCGACCACCCGAATTCCGGTTTTCGCCTCGAAATTCTTCAGGGTATCCGGGGCCAGGTACTCGCCCCAGATGTACAGGTTGACCACCGGTTTCGCCGTTTCGGCAGCCTGCACACACAGGGGTGCAAGCACCAGCAATAACGCTTTACTCAGTTTGTGCAGGCCCATGGTCAGGCTCCTTTTTTCTGGCCGGCGTATTGCGGCATGGTGATGCACGCGACGTTGCCGCCACCGAGCAGGATTTCTCGGGAGTTTTCGATGCCGACGATCTTGTGTTGCGGGAACAGTTCGGCGAGGGTCGCCAGCGCCACCTGGTCGTTGCGATCACCGAACAGCGGCACCACGATCGAGCTGTTGCCGGCGTAATAGTTGATGTAAGAGGCACAGATTTTGGTGCCGGCCTGACGGGTGTGGGTGCTGTCTTGCTGATCGAGGCCTTCGGCTTCTTCGGCGGTCCACTCCAGCACGTCTGGCTGCGGCAGCTTGTGCACGATCAGTTCGCGGCCACGGCTGTCGCGGGTACTGCGCAGAATGTCGTAGGCCTCCTGATAGATTTCCCACTGCGGATCGTCACGGTTGTCGGTCCATTGCAGCACCACTTCGCCGGGGCGCACGAAACACGCGAGGTCGTCGACATGGCCATCGGTTTCGTCGAACTTGCAACCGCGCGGCAGCCAGATCACTTGTTCGGCGCCGAGGTAATCGGTCAGGCGGCGGGTGACTTCGTCCTTGCCCAGGTGCTGGTTGCGATTGCGGTTGAGCAGGCATTGCTCGGTGGTGAGGATGCTGCCCTGTCCGTCGCTCTGGATGCCGCCGAGTTCGGCGATCAACGGCGCGCGATAGCGGTCGAAACGTTCGATTTCAAGGATCTTGCTGGCGATCTGGTCGTCCTTGTCCCATGGGTAGTAAAGCCCGCCATCGAGGCCGCCGTAGGCGTTGAATTCAAAGTCGACGCCACGTACTTCACCGCTCTGGTCGTTAACCACGAAGCACGGGCCGCTGTCGCGGAACCAGGTGTCGTTGCAGGTCATCTCCACCACGCGCACTTGCGGCGGCAACTGGCGGCGGGCGGTGGCGAACTGGGCCGCCGAGGCGCAGACCGTCACCGGTTCACTGTGGGAGATTGCGGTGACGATCTGCGCCCAGACTTTCTGCGCTGGCTTGGCGCCGTTGCGCCAGACGTCGGTGCGCTCCGGCCAGCCGAGCCAGCAACCGGACTTGGCTTCGAATTCGCCGGGCAGACGGAAGCCGTCCTGTTTCGGGGTGGTGTCGAGCAAACGTGCCATGGTCAAACCTCGTCATCGGGATGGGAATGACCTCAGGCTACGGTCGCGGGCCGTCGCGCCGCCAACGATGATTATTTCGGAACAGTTGAATTCAACTCATCAATCCGCCAGCTGATCGTTGAACCACTCCAACATCTGTGCCACCGCCGGACGCTCCAGCCGTACCCGCTCGCAGACCAGTGCGTATTGGCCCAACGCGGTCATGCTGGAGGTGAACGGCCGCACCAGACGCCCGTTCTGCAAATCCTCCTGCGCCGTGAGGTTGTCGCCCATCGCCACGCCCTGCCCTTGCGCCGCCGCTTCCAGCGCCAGGCCGGCGTGGGCGAAATACAACTGGCGCTCCGGGCGCAAGTCGCCGGCATGGCTAGTGAGCCAGGCGGTCCAGGTCTTGCCGTCCTGATCGTCATGCAGCAGGCAATGCCGGGCCAGGTCCTTCGGGGTTTTCAGGTTGCCCTGATTGAACAGGCCGGGGCTGCATACCGGGAAGAACTGCAACGCCGGCAACGGGCGGACGAAATACGCGCTGCTGTCCACCGGGCCGGTGCCGTAGGTGATCGCCAGATCGATGTCTTCGCCGGGTGCGGCGGCGTCGATCGGTTGCTCGTAGAGGTGCAAGGTGATGTGCGGATAACGCGCGTAGAAATCGGTCAGACGGTTCATCAGCCACTTCTGCGCCAGCTCCGCCGTCACCGCCAACCGCAACACGGCGAGCGAGGACGGATCGCGCAACTCGTCGCAGGCATCGCCGATCAGTTCGAAGGCCTGTTGCAGGCTCTGCATCAAGCGTCCGGCGGCGATGGTCGGGCGGATCTGCCGGCCCTCGCGGATGAACAGCGACATGCCCAGTTGCTCTTCGAGCTGGCGGATCTGATGGCTGACGGCGCTGTCGGTGACGCACAGCTCGGCGGCGGCCCTGCCGAAATGCGCGTGACGGGCGGCGCATTCGAAGGTTCGCAGGGCGGCCAGGGAAGGTAGTCGGCGCATGGATTTGGGTCCCTTTTTTTGCGGACATGCTGACCGGGCTTTTCGCAGGCGTCCAGTTGCACCGCGGTAGCGGCGGCACAGGCGCAACATCTCTTCTAGGCTGAACCGCATCGACAACGCCAAACCGGAGGCCACCATGCACCTCGAAGGCTCCTGCCACTGCGGCGCGGTTTCATTCACCCTCGACAGCGCCCACCCCTACCCTTATCAGCGCTGCTACTGCTCGATCTGCCGCAAGACCCAGGGCGGTGGCGGCTATGCGATCAACCTCGGCGGCGACGCGGCCAGCCTCAAGGTACGCGGGCGCAAACACATCACGATCTACCACGCGAAGATGAAAGACGATGGCGACAAACGCGCCCATCGCAGCACCGCCGAACGACACTTCTGTTCGTTGTGCGGCAGCGGCCTGTGGCTGTTCAGCCCGGAATGGCCGGAACTGATCCACCCGTTCGCCTCGGCCATCGACACACCGTTGCCGGTGCCGCCGGAACACACTCACCTGATGCTCGGCTCGAAAGCGCCATGGGTCGAAGTGCAGGCGAGCGCGAAGGACCGGCAATTCGAGGTCTACCCCGAAGAATCCATCGCCCAATGGCACGAACGGCTGGGATTGAGCCGATAGCGGCCTTCACAGTCTTTGACAGTTTCCCGACAAAGCTGCCAAAGATTGCCGGCCGCCCCCCGCCTAGCATGGTGCATCCATATTCCTAATCGGGTGCCCCATGCCGGTTTCGCTGCGTACGTTTTCGCTGTCCCTGACCTCCCTTTGCCTGCTGTTGCCCGGCGACTCGCTGCGCGCAGAGGACTGGCACACCACCCTGCGCGCCGGGGCCGCCAGTGCGCCGCGCTACAGCGGCAGTGACGAGCGGGTAGTGGCGCCATTGGTGGGTGTCGAAATCGTCAGCCCCTACGGCGTGTTCCTCGACACTAGCCGAGGCCTGGGCTGAGGTTTCGATGAAGAGGATTTCGGCCTCAGCGTCTACATCGGCGCCAGCGACGTGCGCAAGGATCGCAAGGCCGGCTACAAGGGCTCGGACGAACTCAACGGCATGGGTTCGATCAAGTCGCGCCCGGTGATCGGCCTCGACGGGACGTATCACCTCGGCCCGCTCATTCTCGGCGCGAGTTTCGAACATGCGCTGGAAAAGGACGACGATGACCACGACACCGGCTCGTCCTGGAACCGTCTCAAGCTGAGCATCAGCGCGCCGCTCTACGAAGGACGTTTCGGCAAGGTGACCGGCGGTCTCAACAGCCAGTTCGGTGACAGCAACTACATGCGCACCTGGTACGGCGTCAGCGATGCCCAGGCTTCGCGCAGCCAGTTCCGGGCGTACAAGGCCCGGGCCGGGTTGATCAGCCGTGGTGCAGACCTGACGTGGTCATTGCCGCTGGACAAACAATGGAGCGTGTCGACGGTGCTGGCACTGCAGTACCTGAACCACGAAGCCGTCGACAGCCCGATTGTCGAACGTCGGCTGCAGACGTCCCTTGCCGGGCAAGTGGTCTACACCTTTTGATCGTGCTCAGAACAGCTCGCTGAACGGAATGAAGCGCAGTGGATCGCCCATTCGCAACGTGCTGTTCTCCGGGATTTCCACCAGCCCGTCGGCCCAGGTGGCGCCGAGCAATACGCCGGAACTCTGGTTCGGATACAGCGCCGCCTGCCCGCCCTCAAGACGCCCCCGCAGGTACTCGCGACGGCTGCCGGGTTTCGGCCAGTCGAACCCGGCTTTGACGGTAAAGCTCAACGGCATCACCTCTTCCACGCCTTGAATGCGCAGCAGGTACGGGCGCGCCAGCAGGCCGAAGGTCACCAGCGCCGAGGTCGGATTGCCCGGCAAACCGATAACCGGCACCGTGCCGAAATGGCCTACCGTCAGCGGTTTGCCGGGTTTGATCGCGAGTTTCCACAGCAGCGGTTTGCCGTTGTCGCGCAGCACCTGGCCGAGGCAATCGGCATCACCGGCAGACACGCCGCCGGTGGTCAGAATCAGATCGGCCGCCACCTGCAACTGCTCAAGCTTGAGCCGGGTTTGCGCCGGGCGATCCGGCAGGATACCGGCGTCGATCACCTCGCAACCCAGTTCGCGCAACCAGTGGTCGAGCAAGGTGCGATTGCTGTTGTAGATGCTGCCGGGACGCAGTGGTTGCCCCGGTTCCACCAGCTCATCACCGGTCGACAGCAATGCCACGCGCGGACGACGCACCACCGGCAGATGGGTCATGCCCTGCCCCGCAGCCACCGCCAGTTCGAACGGGCCGAGGCGTTTGCCGGCGCGCAGCAAGGTGTCGCCGACGCGGTTCTCCTGGCCTTGGGCACGGATGTTCTGGCCGACCTTCAACGGCTGCAGGAAACGTATTCGGCCATCTTCCAGCACTTCGACGTTTTCCTGCATCTCCACGCAATTGGCGCCCGGCAGCAACGGTGCGCCGGTAAAAATTCGCGCGCAGGTACCAGGCAGCAAGGCGTCCGGCACTAGTCCGGCGTAGACCCGCTGCGACACGCGCAACGGCTGCCGATGCAAGTCGGAAAGGTTCAAGGCGTAGCCGTCCATGGCACTGTTCGGCCACGGCGGCAGATCGAGGGTGGCGACCAGATCGCTGGCCAATACTCGTCCGCGTGCCTCATTGAGTGGCACCGATTCGCTGTCCGGCAGGCGTCGTTCATTGGCCATCGCCAACAGTTGGTCGAGCGCTTCCTCGACCGGCATCAATGCAGCCTTGCTCATCCCCGTGGCCCGCAGGCTTGCACCGGTTTGAGGTGCGGGACGAAGTTGCACGGGCGGTGACGGTTATCCAGTTGTTCGGCGAGGATGCCTTCCCACGCCGTGCGGCACGCGCCGGTGGAGCCCGGCAGGCAGCACACCAGCGTGCCGTTGGACAGGCCTGCCAACGCACGGCTTTGTACGGTCGAGGTGCCGATGTCGAGTATCGAGATGGCGCGGAACAACTCGCCGAAGCCGTCGATCTGCTTGTCCAGCAGGCAAGCCACCGCTTCCGGGGTACTGTCACGCCCGGTGAAGCCGGTGCCGCCGGTGATCAGCACCACCTGGATATTGTCGTCAGCGATCCAGTGCGCGACCTGGGCGCGGATCTTGTACAAGTCGTCCTTGAGCAGGTTGCGCTCGCTCAAAGTGTGACCCGCTTCGAGCAAACGGCTGACCAGCAACTGACCGGAGGTATCGCTGGCGTAATCACGGGTATCGCTGACCGTCAGCACGGCAATATTCAAGGGAACAAACAAGGCATCCGCTTTAACACTCATGGCACACTCCGGCCGTCGTCAATTCAATTAGCGCCAGAGCCTAAGTGCCACTTATGAAGACTGTCTAATCACTCTAACCAACCGCATTATCGACCCGCTCTATCGGCTCCTTTTTATCAAACTCCGGTCACTGATGGAGCCAATGAAACCGGCCATCATCGAAGCCCTCGATAGCCTCTTAAACGCTTCCGATTGGACGTAAAACGCGATCAGTGGGATCGTCACCGCCTGCGCTTTCCGTGCGCCGTACGCATCTGCGTCAATACTCAATCAAAATTCTCAATCGAGCAGGTGCCATCGTGGACATCAAACAACTCAAGTTTCTGATCGCGCTGGACGAAACCCGTCACTTCGGCCAGGCCGCCGCGCGCTGCCACATCACCCAGCCGACCCTGTCGATGCGCCTGCGCAATCTGGAAGACGAGCTGGATCTGGTGCTGGTCAATCGCGGCCAGCGCTTCGAAGGCTTCACCCAGGCCGGCGAACGCGTACTGGCCTGGGCCCGCACGCTGCTGGCCGCCCACGACGGGTTGTTTGCCGAAGCCGCAGCCTGCCGCGGGCAACTGGTCGGCAGCCTGCGCCTGGGGCTGGTGCCGCTGAGCAACTTCAACCCGGTCAATTACATTCAGGGGTTGTCCGCGATCTATCCGGAGCTGAAATACAGCCTTTCGTCGCTGAGTTCCAACGAGATCATCGAAGGCCTGGGCAACAATCAGCTGGACCTCGGCGTGTGTTATCTGGACCACGTCAACCCGAACTATTTCGATTTCTTCGAGATCGGCGAGACCCGCGTCGGTCTGCTCTACGACACTCGCCACTTCCATTTCGAAGGCCCGGAGATGAGCTGGGAAGACGCCGCCGAACTGCCGCTGGGGATGATCACCACCGGCATGCATTACCGCAAATCCATCGATCTGAGTTTCCGCAGTCGCGGGTTGAATCCGCAGCCGATCATGGAAAGCGATTCGACCTATCAACTGCTGCAGGCGATCCACCAGGGCTTCTGCTGCTCGATCATGCCGCTGGACAGCGGTCTGGAAGAACCGATCGAACACCTGGCCTTCATCAATTTGCCGGACGCCAGCGTACTCGCGCCGTTGGGGCTGGTGATGCGCAAGACCGAACCGCGTTCGGCGATTGCCGAGAAGTGCTTTGCCGAGGCGCGCAAGATGTTTGGTGTCGAAGCACCCGCCGTTTAACCCTCCCCAAGTTGCCTGAAACGTTGCACTCCGGTGCAACGCTTTCAACTTCGCCAGCAGTGATCGACCAATCCAATCACTGCATCGGAACAAGCGATTGGACGCACTTTTCGCTGCCCCGTAGCCTGAACTCACTTCAGCGCTTCGGGGACTTTCAAGATGCTGTGCCAAGTTGAACAACTCATCGAGCCGGGCGACGCCAACGCCCCCGCGCCACAACCGGCGCAAGTGGCCTACCGCGAATACCTCGACGACGCGCCTGTGTCCCACGCGGCGCTGGCGGCGGAAATCGCCCTGGCCATCAGCTACAACGGCTTGAATCAGGCCGTGATGATGGTCTCGCCGGGCAACATCGAGGACTTCATTCGCGGCTTCAGCCTGAGCAACTCCATCGTCGACAGTCTCGACGATATCCATGACATCCGTCTGACTCACTTTGACCAGGCCTGCCAGGCCGATGTGCAGATTTCCAGCCGTGCATTCTGGGTCCTGAAGGATCACCGGCGGCAGATGGCGGGCACCAGCGGTTGCGGCCTCTGCGGTGTGGAAGCCCTTGAACAGGCGCTGCCGCAACTGGAGATCCTGACGCCGACGCCGCTGCCACCGGCCGCGCATTTCGACGGTATCCGCCAGCGCATCGAACAGGCCCAGCAACTGGCCCGCAGCAGTGGTGCCCTGCACGCGGCGCTGTACTTCGACGCCGACGGCGAAGCGCTGCTGTGCCGCGAAGACATCGGCCGCCACAACGCCCTCGACAAGCTGATCGGCGCCCTCAAGTTCGAAGGCCTCGATGCGCGTCAGGGCTTCGTCGTAGTCACCAGCCGTTGCAGTCTTGAACTGATTCACAAAGCGGTGCGCGCCCGGCTTGGCACCCTCGTCAGCCTGTCTGCGCCCACTGCATTGACCGTGCGTTGGGCGCTCAAGCACCGCCTGAACCTGATCCACGTCCCGCACCGCAACGCCCCCCGAATCTACAGCCCGATCCAGGAGCCAACCGAATGAGCGACACCCTCACCCACCTCGACGATCAGGGCCGCGCCAACATGGTCGACGTCAGCGACAAAGCCGCGACCCGCCGCGAAGCCACCGCGCAAGCCTGGGTGCAGATGCGTCCGCAAACCCTGCAAATGATCCAGTCCAACGGCCACCCCAAGGGCGATGTCTTCGCCGTGGCGCGGATCGCCGGGATTCAGGCGGCCAAACGCACCCACGAACTGATTCCGCTGTGTCACGCGCTGCTGCTCAGTTCGATCCACGTCGAACTCAAGGCCTGCGCGCCGGACCGTGTGCAGATCACCAGCACCTGCCGCCTCACCGGTCAGACCGGCGTCGAACTCGAAGCCCTGACCGCCGCCAGTGTCGCCGCGCTGACGATCTACGACATGTGCAAAGCCGTGGACCGGGCGATGGTCATCGGTGACATCCGTCTGCTCAGCAAACAGGGCGGCCGCTCCGGCCACTTTCAATGGGAGAACCCGCAATGATTCTGATCAACTACTTCGCCAGCTACCGTGACCGGCTCAATCTGGGCGGTGAAAAAATTCCGGCCAGCGACACCCTCGCTTGTGTCGAGGACGTGCGGCAGATGCTGATGCAGCGTGGCGATCTGTGGCGTGAAGTCCTCGGCGCCGGCAACCTGATGTGTGCGGTGAATCAGGAGTTGTGCCAGCCGGATCAGGCCATCGAGGATTTCGACGAGATCGCGTTTTTCCCACCGGTTACAGGGGGTTGAGGCATGGGCGTTCGAGTCCAGCGGAAAGGCTTCGATGCCGGTCAGTTGATTGCGGATTTACATGCGCGCAACCCACGGGTGGGCTCGGTGGTGAATTTCGTTGGTTATGTGCGGGATCTGAATGTCGGCCAAACGGTTAACGAACTGTACCTCGAACACTATCCGGGCATGACCGAGAAGGCTTTGGAACAGATAACCGAACAGGCCCGCGAGCGCTGGCCGTTGCTGGCGGTGGAGATCGTGCACCGTGTCGGCGCACTGTCGGTGACCGAACCGATCGTGTTCGTCGGCGTCAGCAGCAAACACCGGCATGCAGCCTTCGAGGCCTGCGCCTTCATCATGGATGTGCTGAAGACGCGTGCACCGTTCTGGAAACGTGAGACCACACCTGAGGGTTCGCACTGGGTTGAAGCTCGGGAGAGTGATCAGAATGCCGTGTTTCGCTGGAGTCTGGCGCATGCCTGACAGAGCACTGTCGGCTGCCTCGGGCTGTTTGTTTTCTAGCGCGGGGTGATCGAGGTGTTGATCGTTTGCGCCCTCGTCGGGATGGGGTTTCATCTGTTGCGCTGAGCCGGTGACTTGCCGCGCGCATCGGAATCAGGCGTTTACTTATCCCGGACTTCCCCCTTACTATCCAGCCACACCGGCATGGCGGGACACTCCCGCCGCCGACGTTTTCCGCCAACGGAAACACGCGTCATGAGCACGTCACTACAACAATCAGAATCGTTGAACGTCTCTGCACTGTGCGCCCTCCTTCACAGGGGCCGCGCATGAATCGCATCGTCAATCTCCCCATGGCCCTGAGCCGTTCCAAGCTGCGTCACTCCGCACGCCCGCCGGATATCTGCCTGCCCGTCTGATCGCGCCGGTAAAAATCGCGACAGTTCCCCCTCTTTTTCGATATCCCTGCCAGGACGCCCGCGCCTTTTGCCGAGCTGCGTCCGGCCCGAATCTGCGCGCCTGTGCGGCGCCATCGTGAGTGATTGATTATGAAATTCGCAGCCATTGAAGACGCACGCAATTTTCTGGATCAGAACCCCGACATCGACATGATCGAGCTGTTCATCCTCGACGCCAACGGCGTGCCGCGCGGCAAGTTGTTGCACCGCGAAGAACTGCTCGCCGTGTACGAAAGCGGTCGCCCGCTGCCAAGCACCATCCTCGGCCTGACCGTGCACGGCGAGGACGTGGAAAACTCCGGGCTGGTGTGGGACGTCGGCGACATCGACTGCCGCGCCTACCCGCTGGAAGGCAGTCTGGTACGCCTGCCATGGCGGCAGATTCCGACTGCGGCGGTGCAAGTCAGCATGCACCCGGAACAAGGCATGCCGGCGAGCATTGCCGATCCGCGTCATTTGTTGATCAAGGTCATCGACCGCTTGAAAGCCGAGGGTTATCACCCGGTGATGGCCTGCGAGCTGGAGTTCTATCTGCTCGACGCCAAACGCGATCACAACGGTCGCCCGCAACCAGCGCTGGATGCCGACGGCGGCCGACCGAGGCACACCCAGGTCTATGGTTTGCGTGAGCTGGAGCAGATCGAACCGTTCCTCGCCGACCTCTACAGCGCCTGCAAACTGCACGGTATTCCGGCGCGCACGGCCATCTCGGAATACGCGCCGGGCCAGGTGGAAATCACCCTTGAACACGGCGATGCGCTGGAGGCGATGGACCAGGCCGTGCGCTACAAACGGCTGGTCAAAGCCGTGGCGCACAAGCACGGAATGCAAGCGACCTTCATGGCCAAACCCTTCGATGATCTGGCCGGCACCGGCATGCACATGCATGTCAGTCTCGCCGATGCCGATGGGCGCAATCTGTTTGCCTCCGAGAATCCGGCCGGCACGCCGCTGCTGCGTACCGCGATTGGCGGGATGCTCGCCTCGTTGCTGGATTCGCTGCTGCTGTTCTGCCCCAACGCCAACTCCTACCGCCGTTTCCAGGCCAACAGCTATGCGCCACTGGCGCCGACCTGGGGGGTCGACAACCGCACCGTCAGCCTGCGCGTACCCGGCGGCCCGGCCAACACCCGGCACATCGAACACCGCATCTGCGGCGCCGATGCCAACCCGTATCTGGCAGCGGCGGCAATTCTCGCGGGCATTCATCGCGGCATAAAAGAAGACATCGATCCGGGCGAACCGGTGCAAGGCAACGGCTATGCGCAGGCGAAGGAATTGCTACCGACGGACTGGCTGACTTCGCTTACGGCACTGGAAAAATCGGTGTGGGCGCGGGACGCCTTGGGGCAGGAATTTCTCGGGGTGTATCTGGCGGTGAAGCGTGCGGAATACCGGCTGTTCATGGCCGAAGTGGGTGAGCAGGACTGGCGTTGGTACCTGACCGAAGCCTGATCCTTTTTTCCTTTTTTTGCCTTGGACACTGACATGACTGAACGCAGCAATTCCTACTACACCGCGACCCTCAACCGCGACACCGACTACCCGGCCCTGCAAGGCCGGCACAAGGTCGATGTGGTGATCATCGGCGGCGGTTTCACCGGCGTCGCCACCGCCGTCGAACTGGCCGAAAAAGGCCTGAAAGTTGCCATCGTCGAAAGCCACAAAATCGGCTGGGGCGCCACCGGACGCAATGGCGGTCAGGTCACCGGCAGCCTGTCCGGCGACGGCGCGATGCGTAAGCAGATGCGCAACACATTGGGCGATGAGGTCGACGATTTCATCTGGCATCTGCGCTGGCGCGGCCACGAAATCATCAAACAGCGCGTCGAGAAATACGGGATCGAGTGCGACCTGAAACACGGCCACTTGCACGCGGCCTACAAGCCGAGCCACATGGCCGGTTTGCGCAGTGATTATGACGAAGCCGTGCGTCGCGGCATGGGCGATGAAGTCAGCCTGCTCGACCGCAGCCAGGTGCGCGACCTGCTGCAAAGCGACCTCTATCACGGCGCGATCAAGAACACCCGCAACATGCATTTGCATCCGCTCAACCTGTGTATCGGCGAGGCGCGGGCGGCGGAAAGCCTTGGCGCGTTGATCTTCGAAAACAGCGAAGTGCTGGAGATCATCCACGGCGACAGTCCCGGCGTGCGCACTGCTCACGGCCGGATCGACGCCAATCAGGTGCTGCTGGCCGGTGATGTCTACCACAAGCTCGAACCTGGCCAGCTCAAAGGCAAGATCTTCCCGGCCATGGGCGGCATCGTCACCACCGAGCCGCTGGGCGATCTGGCAAAGCAGATCAACCCCGAAGACCTCGCCGTTTACGACTGCCGCTTTGTCCTCGACTACTACCGCCTCACCGCCGACGGCCGCCTGCTGTTCGGCGGCGGCGCCAACTACAGCGGCAAGGACTCACGGGACATCGCCGGCGAACTGCGCCCGTGCATCGAACAGACCTTCCCGGCGCTCAAAGGGGTGAAGATCGACTACCAGTGGAGCTGCGCGATGGGCATCGTCATCAACCGCATCCCGCAACTGGGCAAGCTCTCGGACAACGTCTGGTATTGTCAGGGCTACTCCGGTCACGGCATCGCCACGACCCACATCATGGGCGAAATCATGAGCCGGGCAATCACCGGGCAGATGCAGCAGTTCGACACGTTTGCCGCGTGCTCACACATTCGCGTGCCAATGGGGGATCTGCTGGGGAATCCGATGCTGGCAGCGGGCATGTGGTACTACCAGATGCTGGAAAAACTGCGCTGACCGAACAGGCCCCATCGCGAGCGGTGGGGCCTTTTGTTTCGCTCCAAAACGTCAGTCCTGCAACTGTTCGACCTCAATCCCCAACCGCCGATAATCCTCGGCATTCCCCGACGCCATATGCCGCTCGGTAATCAACGTATGCACCCGGCTGCACGGCGCCACCACAAACGGCTCCACCGCCCCCAGCTTGTCCGCCGTGGTCACGGCGATCACCTGCGCCGCACTGTCGAACAACGCCTGTTTCACCGGCACTTCATCGAAATACAGCGAACTCAACCCCACTTCCGGATGAATCGCGCAAACCCCGGTGAACAACAGGTCAGCCTTGATACTTTGCAGCAGTCGCACGGTCTCGTGGCCACTGACCGACATCGTCGCCAGATTCAACTGGCCGCCCGCCAGAATCACCTTGATCCCCTTGTATTCAGCCAGGGTGATCGCCGTCATCGGTGACGTGGTCACGGCGGTGATCGAGATATCCGAAGGCAACGAACGGGCGATCTGCAAGGTGGTGGTGCCGGAATCGAACAGCACGATCTGCCCGTCCTTCACTCGCCCCGCCGCGAGCTGCGCAAGGCTGGTCTTTACCTCGTCGGTTTCACTGATCCGCGTGAAGTAATCCTTGCCGGTGTCCTTCGGTCGCGGCAACGCCCCGCCATGTACCCGTTGCACCAGCCCCGCATTGTCCAGTTCGGCCAGATCGCGGCGGATGGTGTCTTCGGACACCGCAAAATGCTGGCTCAACTCGGAGGCCATGACCTTGCCGTCTCGTTCGAGGATCAGCAGGATTTTCTGCCGACGCAGGGAGGGAAGCTCGGAAGCGGAATGATCGTGCATGGTTTTGCCTGTTTGTGCTTGTAGTTGCAGGTTTGGCGAGCCTAACCAATGCATCTGCCAAACACAAACCGGCTGATATCAATTGTTTCGATCTTTGAAATCATGAAGCCGAATTTTTTCTTTGCATCCGGCCTGTTCACAATGGCAGCACTTCAATAAGGCTCAGGATGAACACCCCATGAATCTCAATTTCGCGTTCGCGTGCATGATCGTCGTGTCGTTTGCGATAGCCCTGGGACACGCGTGATACAGGGGGCACTGTCCTTCTTGTTTCAATCCGTCACCACCCGCGCCTTGCGCACGAACAACGCGTGGGCCTTCTCCCAGAAATTGCTGCCCAGCACAAAGAAACTGCCGATGAACATCAGGTCACCGAGCAGTTGCATCTGCCACAGATTCGGCCGCAGGCCTGGCCAGAAGTTGTCGAAATAAGGTTCCAGAAAGGCGCTGAGCAGCGGCAGGCAAAACATCACCACGCCCACCCGATGCCGCATCGGCGAGACCTCAGCCACCGGCGTCGGAATCATCCCCGAGACATGCCGGCCAATCGTGCGCTTCAGTTCAGCGAACCCGGCCTTGCCCATCACCGCGATCACCAACAGCAACAGCACCTTGTTGCTGATGAACAACACGCCGGTCAACGCCGCAACTTTCGAGCCGGGCACACCGAGTGCCGCGGCAATCGGCACCATCAGCCATGAACCGAGCATCAGGCAAATAATCGCCACACCGACCTTGAAGCGCCAGGTAGCGCTGGTCGGTGCAACCGGATCTTGAGGAGTGTCCATGGTTTTCCTACCTTTTCGTCAGGGCGCGCGGATCGGTTGGCGTCGCCAGAAAAAGCGTAGCAGCTGATTGACGCCATCAACCCGCGATCTGCCGTCTATGCTCCAGTGAAATTCCCCGCTGGGGCCAAACGGTATGCCTGAAACGACAGCCCTGCTGACCCGACCCGGCCCGCTGCTGCTGTTTGCGGCTTTGAGCCTTGGCGGCTGTATGCGCCTGGGCCCGGACTTTCAGCCACCGGCCGAGGCCTGGAGCAAGCAGTGGCACAGCGCCGCGTTGGCACAGGCCAGCAAGCGCGGTGCGGTGCCGGATCTGCGCCAGTGGTGGCAGGTGTTTGGCGATCCGATACTCGACCGTTTGATCAGCGAAGCCGAAGCCCACAACAGCAGCCTGAAAATCGCCGGCCTGCGGGTCCTGGAATCCCGGGCGCAACTGGGCATCGCCGACAGCGGCCGTTATCCGCAACTGCAACAGGCCAGCGCCGACAGCCTGTACATCGACCGCCACCAGTCCGGCGGCAACAACCCGCAGGACTTGCACTTCTGGCAGCACAGCGCCGCATTCGACGTCGGCTGGGAACTGGATTTCTGGGGCCGTTTCAGCCGCGCCATCGAATCCGCAGACGCCAGCTACTTCGCCGCCCAGGCCAACTACGAAGACGCTCTCGTGCTGTTGCGCGCTCAAGTCGCCGACACCTATTTTTCCCTGCGCACCACGGAAGCCCGGCTGCGGGTCGCCCGGGAAAACGCCGTCCAGCAAAAACGCAATTTCGAGATCACCGAAAAACTCTTCCGCAGCGGCCAGACCGCCGAACTCGACCTGCAACAGGCCAGGACTCAATACCTCGGCACGCTGAGCACTATTCCAGTGTTCGAAGACCAATTGCTGCGTACTCGCAACGCGCTGGCGGTGCTGGTCGGCCAGCCGCCCGGTGGTGCGACGATGATCGCAGAGCAGACTGGGCTGATCCCGCTGCTGGATCGTGCCGTGTTGCAGGATGTCCCGGCCAATCTGCTGCTGCGCCGTCCCGATGTGCGTGCTGCGGAACTGAACGTGGCCGCGCAATCGGCGCTGGTCGGTGTGGCGGAAACCGATCTGTATCCGTCGCTGACCTTGCTCGGCAGCATCGTCTGGTCCAGCGACACCCTCGGCGCCACCCCGCGCAGTCTCGACCTGATCGGCGGCCCGAGCCTGCGCTGGAACCTGTTCGATTACGGTCGCATCCACAACAACATCCGTGTGCAAGATGCGCGGTTGCAGCAACTGATCGAAGCCTACCGGGACAAAGTCCGCCAGGCCGCCCGCGAGGCCGACGACGCCGCCAGCGGACTGACCAAAGCACTGGAAGGCGAACGGATTCTCGGTGAAGCCGAAGCCGCCGCGCGGCGTTCACTGGTGTTGGCCAACACCCAATACCGCGAAGGCTATTCGGACTTTCAGCGGGTGCTCGATGCGCAACGTGCGTTGCTGGAGTTGCAGGACAACTATCTGGTCAGTCGCAGCAATGCCGTGAGCAACCTGATCGCGCTGTACAAGTCCCTCGGTGGCGGCTGGCAAAGCACCGGACCGCAGATCGATCAACCGACCCGGCAGCAGATGCAGCAGCGCACCGATTGGGGTGAACTGCTGACCGCCCCGCCGCCACAACCGACTTATCCGATTCCCTCGCAGGTAGACCGCCATGAGTGATGAAGCGCCGCCGGATCCGACGAAAAAAAGCATCCGCTGGGTGCTGCTGGTGATTGTGCTCAGCCTGATCTGGTATCTGCTGGCCGACCGAATCACGCCGTACACCCAGCAAGCGCGGGTCGGCGCGTTCGTGATCCCGGTGGCCTCGGAAGTCGCAGGCCGGGTGATCAAGGTCAACGTGCGCAACAATCAGGATGTGCAGGCCGGCGATATCCTCTTCGAGCTTGATCCGCAGCCGCTGCAAATCGCCGTCGACCGGGCCCGCGCCGACCTTGAGAACACCCGTCGCACAGTCGGCGCCAGCACCGCCGGCATTGCTTCGGCGCAGGCCTCGTTGCGCGCGGCTCAGGCCAACGAACTCAAGGCGCGCCAGGACAATCAACGGCTCGAAGGCTTGTACAAACAGGATCCCGGCACCGTTTCCGTGCGGCTTCTGGAAGTCTCGCGCGCCAACCGCGAAGCCGCTGTCAGCCAGGTTGCCGCCGCTCGGGCAGAAGTGGTGCGAGCGCAGGAGCAGGAAGGCGGCAACAGCGACACCAACGCCAAATTGCTCAGCGCCTCCGCCACATTGGCCAAGGCTGAACTGGATCTCGCCAACACCCGCATCCGCGCCCGCTCCGCGGGACTGATCACCGACCTGCGCACCGACGTCGGCCAGTTCGCCGCTGCCGGCAGCCCGGTGATGACGCTGATCACGATCCAGGACGTGTGGGTCAGCGCCGACCTCACCGAAAACAACCTCGGCCGGATCAAGCCCGGCACGCCGGTGTCGATCATCCTCGACGCCCTGCCCGGCGAAGTACTCGAAGGCCGGGTGCGCAGCGTCGGTTATGGCGTCAGCGTCGGCCAGACTCCGCCGCCCGGCACCTTGCCAACGATCCAGAACAGCCGCGACTGGCTGCGTCCGGCGCAGCGATTTCCGGTGATCGTCGAGTTCAGCGACGAGGCAAAAAAGCGTCTGTTCGATAGTCGTTCGATTCGTGCCGGCGGGCAGGCGGAAGTCATGGCGTTTCCCAGCGAGGGCAGTCTGCTCAATCCGCTGGGTCGGGTGTTTGTCTGGCTGATGAGCTGGCTGTCGTATGCCTATTGAGCGCAGCGTGCCGGCGCAACGAGCCTTGCGCCTGGCTTGCGGCACGGCGTTGTGTACTGCCGCCAGTTATGGCCTCGCCTTGCCGCTGTCGTTTCTGTCGCCGGTGCTCGCGGTGTTGCTGCTGGCCAGCATGCCCCGGCCATTGCCAGTCAAAACTGCGCTGGTGCTGACATTGGTCGCCGCACTCACCACCAGTTTCGGCCTGTTGCTGGTGCCGTTGCTGCGGTATTACCCGGTATGCGGCGTGCTGCTGATCGGCGTCGGTCTGTTTCTGGTGTTCACCTACGGCTTGCGCGGCGGCAACGTGCTGATCATGACGTTTTTGGTCATTGGCATGACCATGATCTCCGCCGCCGGTTTCGCGTCATTCGAGCTGGCCATGGCGGTGATCGGCGCGCTGGTCAAAGGCCTGTTGCTGGCCGTCGTCATTGTGGGTCTGAGCCACGCCCTGTTTCCGGAACCGGTCAACAGCCCCGCGCCGCCCCCCGCTCCCGCCCTGCCCGCCGAAGACGTGCCCCGCGTAGCGATGCGCGCAACGCTGATCGTGCTGCCGACCTTCCTGTTGGTGTTGATCGACCCGGCGAGCTACCTGCCGATCATCCTAAAAGCTGTCAGCCTCGGCCAGCAAAGCACCACCACCCGCACCCATCACGCCGGGCGCGAACTGCTTGGTTCGACCTTGCTCGGCGGGCTGTTGGCGGTGCTGTTCTGGTGTGCGTTGAGCCTGTTCGTGCACCTGTGGATGTTCTTTCTGTGGATGCTGCTGTTCGGGCTGCTTGTGGCGCGCAAGCTGTATCGGATGCACCCGACGCAACTGACGCCGGGGTTCTGGCTCAATACTTTGATCACCATGATTATTCTGCTCGGGCAGTCGGTGGAGGACAGCGCGGCGGGCAAGGATGTTTACACAGCATTTGCGGTGCGGATGGGGTTGTTTGTTCTGGTGACTGTTTATGCCGGGGTGATGATGCATTTGCTGGAGTCGCACCGGGAGAGTCGTCAGGATGTGACCTGACGACCGTGCGCGGAATCATCAAGCGTCTTCTCGCACCCGCCGTACCTGCACCAACAATGCCGGTGCAAAGTGCAGCACCACCATTCGCGCCAGATGGTGAGTGAGGATAAACACCACGTTCAGCCCGCCAGCGAATGCGACGATCGCGATGGTTTCGATGGCCCCCGGCATGTAGGCGAGCCACAGCGACAACGCATCGCTGCCCAGCAACCGCGCCGCCGCCAATGCAAAAATCGCCGCGACCAGAATCATCAAACCGACCGACACCAGCGCCGTGCGGCCATGACGTCCCAGTTCCGCGAGGCCCAATCCCTGAAAACGGGAGCCGATCCGCGCACCGAGAATCAGCGCCGCTAGATTCAAACTCCAGTCCGGCATGTGAAAGCCCTGCAGCCATCCTGATTTCACGAACACGGCGGTGATGATGATTGCCGTCAGCATGAACGGCGCCGGCACACCGACGGCGAGCAGCAAGCGCCCGACCACCACGCTCAAACCGATCACCGACAGCACGATCAACGCCATGCCCGTCGACAGCGGCGGGACCTCGGTCACGTCAACCGGCGCCGATCCGGGAATCAGCAAACTCACCAGCACCGTGATCAGCAGCAGGCGCATCAAGTGCACGATGATCACCTTGCTCGATGCCTGATGCGATTCCAGCAAATCGAACACCGCCGCCAACGCGCCCGGATATACCGCCAGCAGCGCGTCCGTGCGATTCCATCCTGCGCCGCGCGACAGCCACAGCGCGGAAAGCGCGACTTGCACCGCCAGACACAACAGCAACACGCCAAGGCTCGGCAACATCGTCGAAACAGTCGCGCTGTCCCATGCTTCGAACATCAACCCGGTGGCAATGCCCAGCGTGACCTGAATGTAACCCAGGCCGTAGGGAGTTTTAGGTGCGAAGCCGAATTTGGTAACGACAAGTGCAGTGACAAGAATCGAGCCCAACAGCAAACCGTGGGGCACGCCTTCGAACTGCAACAGCGCGCCGAATCCGGCAGCGATCAACAGACAAAGAATGGATTTCATGGTCGCCTTCCTGGCTATTCAAATGACGTTAGGCGCGCAGCCGTCCAATCGCCCGACGATATTTTTCGATCCGCTCCAGATCCTCCCAACTTGGCGAGGCAATCCGCGACAGGTCGCTGTTCTCTTCCAGATCCGCCAGCTTCACCACCCGCCCGATGGGGTTCTGCGCCGCGCGCTCGACGAAGTCCTCGTAGGATTCGCCGGGCACTTTGGTCACCGATTCGATGGCTGACAGAACTTCTTCGCTGAAACCTTCCTTGCGCAAATCCTCCAGGCTGATGCCGCAATCCTCGACCACATCGTGCAGCACCGCGACGATGCGTTCTTCCAGGCTACTCATGCGCAACATGACCTTCAGCGGATGCAAAATGTACGGCGCACCACCCTTGTCCACCTGCCCCGCGTGGGCTGTGGCGGCAATCGCGATGGCGCGTTCCAGAGTCTGAGTCATGGGCGTTTCCTCGGGTCAGACGCCGTACCGGCCGCCAATATAGAAATGGCGCTTGAACCAGCGCCCAATCGCCTGCAAACGCCCGGTTGGCTGCACCGGCTCTGCGTATCGCTGAAGAATCAGCGAGACCACAGACGCCTGATCCTCCCCGGCATGCGCGTCCACCAGTTCGGCCACCCAGGCGCAATTGGCCTTCTTCAAATGCTCACGCCATTCACCGGGCCAGTCATCCAGCTCATCCAGCGCCAACCACCGCGCACCGCCCTGCTCGACATGCCCGCCGCCGATCGATTGCTCGAAGCAGAACGGCGTCGCCGGGCGCGACAGGTCGATGCTGAAGATGTAGATATCTTGGGTTTTGTGCTGCGGCGTGGGGGCGTTGTTGCGGCTGCCGATGTGAATCATGCGCGGTTCCGTCCGTGGGAGAGGCGTTACAACTTGTTTCGCAGTCTACGACGTGGTGCGGATGGGGGGAACCTTTGGTGATGAGTCGGGTTGCGGCGAGTGAAAAGTTTGACTGCGGAGTCCGGGAGCTATCTTTCAGGAACTCACAAAAGACGGGCATCATAGGCACCAGAGTTGACATGGTAACTGGCTGCAGGCGGACTCGGGACGAGAGGTAGCGTTTTAGAAGCTGCCCTTGGCACAGCCGGGGAGCTGGACGCAGTTTGACCGAATGAATATATGCAAAAGTGAGCGCGGTATGAGCTTTATCAATAGAATTATGGCGTTGATGAAGCCGGCGTCTGAGCAAGAACAAATAGCTGGCTACAGCATGTGGGAGCTGAAGAGTCGATTTTCTCGCCCTTTGGCCGATACCATCGCCCCCACTCAGCCACCCACTACGTCACTGCAAAATGCTGAAATCTCGGCATTTTTTTCGCAGTTCCTTATCGACCCAGAAGACTTGGTTGAATTTGAATCGCTCGTTGAATCCAATTTCAGAAAAAACATTGAAAGAACCTTAAATGATCTTCCGGTATTTGAATACGAAAGCGCATTGAGCGGAGACCGACTGATATTCTTCGCATCGACTAGAGAGTTCAACTCCGTCACGATTCGTTTGATAACAAACAGTGTCGACTTCCTAATGATGCTTAACCGCAAAAAATTTGCGGTTCCTCCGCCATGGTTTGCTTTTGAAGGCTACGAGCCTTCTTGGTGGGGAGGCAGCATGCAAGGTGTTCAAGAATATTACGACAACAACTACTTTTTCAGTTTTTTTACTCAACTGAGTGAAACTGAAAAACAGTCCTACTATTCCAAATTTCACGCAACTAGTGAGTGGATTGAAAGACTTGAATTAATGTACGGCGACGAGTGAACCGAACGTTTCGCCTACAAAAAGGGACATCGTTGGTGTCCCTTTCTGCGTTTGGACTCAGGCCGATGGATCAGCGCTTCATGGCTTCGCACTGACGGCGCAGGTCTTGATCACCAATGCCGCTGCAATTGCCGTTTCCGGTCTTGGCTTCACAGAAACGGCGCTGGTCCTGATTATCGATACCGCTGCAATTGCCATGGCCGGTTTCTGCCTCGCACATCCTTCGAAGATCCTGACTGCCAATACCGCTGCAATTACCGCTGCCTGACTTGGCTTCGCAATAACGGCGCTGATCCTGATCAGAGATCCCACTGCAGTTGCCGTGGCCGGTTTCTGCCTCGCACATCCTGCGCAAATCCTGATTGCCGATCCCGCTGCAATTGCCGCTGCCGGATTTGGCTTCGCAATATATGCGCTGATCCTGATCGTTGATGCCCGTGCAGCCAGCGAAGGCATGGCCGGCGAAAGCAAACATCAACAGCATTGCAAGTATTTTCTTCATCACACGCTTCCTTGGTTTACCCGTCAGCAGACTGGGACTGTTCAATCCGATTTACATTAGCTTCGAGACACGCCATCAAATTGACATCGGTTTTGGGGAAAGTTCCGGGGGTGGAATGTGTGAGGATTTTTTTGATCTGAAAACGCCGTAGGAAATCACTCCGCGTGGTGAGGGAGCTTGTTCTTGCGGGGCTGCGAAGAGGGCCGAAACCAGGCAAGTCATTTTTCCCTGACACGCTGTAGCCCTTGATTTACGCCTTTCGCGCCGCCGAACAGGAGTGAACTCTCTGACCACGAGTGGTGATTTCACGTCCTACAGGCTGATTGCGACAGTGGGGAGCGGTGCCTAGAGTGGGTCTGTCGCCGAACGAATTTGGCGATAGGGTTTCGCAGCCCTAAGGAAAATTGACCAACACCGTCAAACTACAATTCTGGCAAAATTCGCCAGCATTACGTTTTACGGCAGCTGTGTGCGGGAGACTTTCGGGTCTGCCGGGTTTGGTCTCTTCCTCGGTCTGCGAACCCGCACACATCTGCCACCCATTTTGTTTCGTAGCAGAAAGGTGGCTCATTTTCTCCAAGAGACCTTTCCATATGACGATCAAAACGCCGCTCCACCGCCATGCGAACATGTCCCACCCCGCTACTGACCGCCCTGTCCTGCTTATCGACGCCGACGCCACACTGAGCAACCTTCACGCCTGCCTCGGGGAACGGCTCGATGCTGTTCTGAAATACTTGGACCTGATGGCCTGCATCCACCTCCCCGATCACGCCGAGCATGACATCAACACCATCAGTACCATCGCCAGAATCTTGGTTCAGGACGTGAGTGATGTGTTTCGAGTTATAGAGCAACGACGGTTTGATATTCTTGACTAGAGCGATTGAAGGTGACGGACTTACACAAATAAATCAGTCACCTTTTCATGGTCACCTTTTATGCTTTTTCATGCTCGATTTAAGACTTGCCGCGCATATTGCGCTTTAAAGCGCTGAATAAGCACCAAGCGGAATAATTAACATTATTTAAAGTTATTAAAACCTGTCATTTATTACAGGTGACAACACCTCTAACCTCAGACACTATCAACCCACAGAAACATGCATTCCGAAAACTATGCCCATTTCGAAACTGGAGATTGAAATGACATACCCACTAAATGGAAACTATGATGGCGGAAGCGGGAACATATACCGTCTTGTGATTGAAAAATTCAACGAATCAACCGGTTCGTGCAGCGGCTACTTCCACGACGCTCAGACAAACAAGTGGGAACAAGTGACAGGCGGCTACCACTTCTACGGGGGAGGTCAAGATGAAACAGTACTTCTATTCAATACTTCACATGGTTCCTGGAGATGGGAGGCGGACTACGTCGGCGGCGCGCCATCCTTTAACAATTGGACTGCCATTCTAAATGGCGCTGGTTATGCTCAGATGGAGTTTTTCAAAGAGTCAAACACGCCACAAAGGGTAACGGCAGCGGAGCTAAATTGGGGCGAATAAGCAAGTCAGAACCTAGAAAAATTCGGACCGTCAGCCCACTAATCACAAACAATTAATCAAAGCCATCCCTTGACATGATAGGTATGGCTTTGAGTAAAACCGACAACAATAGAGCATGCATAACGCGCAGCGATACATCAAAAATTCGCCGGCGTATTCGCACTAATAATCTCAGCCTCATCCGCCCCGATATTCCGAAATTTGTGCGGCAACGTCGTCGGAAAGTAATACCCGTCCCCCGCACTCAACACGCTCACCTGCCCGTCCACCGTCAACTCGACCGTGCCGCGCGTCACCAACCCACACTCTTCGCCTTCTGCGTGAACAATCGGCTCTTCCCCGGAACTCGCGCCCGGTGCGTATTGCTCGCGCAGCAAGCGCATCTGGCGGCTTGGGACCGAGGCGCCGATCAAGAGCAGGCGCAGGCCGTGGCGGCCGAGGTCGGGTTGTTCGTTGGCGCGGAAGACGTATTGATGTTCGCGTGGGGGCTGGTCGAAGGTGAAGAAGTCGGCCAGGGACATCGGGATGCCTTCGAGCAGCTTTTTCAGTGAGCTGACGGAAGGACTGACACGATTCTGTTCGATCAGGGAGATGGTGGCATTGGTCACGCCGCTACGCCGGGCCAGCTCGCGCTGGGAGAGTTTGTAGCTTTCGCGTACTAGTTTGAGTCGAGAACCCGTATCCATGACAGCCTTATGTGAGAACGACTTAAGGGTAATGGGGGTGGGTGGCGGGTGCCGCGCAAGGCGCGCGGATCACGTTGCTCCCGTGTCCCGGAACCGTGAAAGGCGGCTATTAAATCACGTTTGTCGGTGTTGCTCAGCAGGTTCGATGGACGGCACATGAAAAAGCCGGCAGCGCCCTTTTTGAGGGCGCCGCCGGCGAGGTAAATCAGATGCCGAAACGGTCGCGCAGCGAGTAATACACCGCGCCGAGGGCGGTCAGCGGGGCCGAGAAGGTGCGGCCGCCGATCATCGGCATGTGTGGCAGCGAGGCGAAGGCGTCGAAGCGCTCGGCGTCGCCGCGGATCATTTCCGAGATCAGCTTGCCGGCAAGGTGCGAGCAGGTGACGCCGTGGCCGCTGTAGCCCTGCATGTAGTAGGCGTTTTTCTCGATGCGGCCGAATTGCGGCATGCGCGACATGGTCAGCAGGAAGTTGCCGGTCCAGCGGTAGTCGATTTTCACGTCCTTGAGCTGCGGGAAAGTCTTGAGCATTTTCGGGCGGATCAGGGTTTCGATGTCGTCCGGTTCACGGGCGCCGTACACCACACCGCCGCCGTAGAGCAGACGGTTGTCGGCGGTGAGGCGGTAGTAGTCGAGCAGGTAGTTGCAGTCTTCGACGCAATAGTTATTGGTGATCAGGCTGCGGGCCTGCTTCTCGGTCAACGGTTCGGTGACGCAGATCTGCGAGCCGCACGGCATGCTCTTGGCCGTCACGCGGTTGTCGAGGCCTTGCGGCAGGTAGGCGTTGCCGGCGATCAACAGGTACTTGGCGCGGACTTGGCCTTTGGCGGTGCGCACGACGTTGGGCTCGCCGTACTTGATCTCCACCGCAGCGGATTGCTCATAGATCTTGCCGCCCAGACGCACGATGGCCGCGGCTTCACCGAGAGCCAGGTTCAGCGGGTGGATGTGGCCGCCCTGCATGTCCAGCAGACCGCCGACGTAGGCGTCGGAACCGACTTCGCGGCGGATGTCCGCGGCGTCGAGCATCTTCAGGTTTTTATTGCCGTAACGTTCCCAGCTACGCTTTTGCTCTGCGAGCCCCTTGAGCTGCTTGTTGTTCATCGCCGCGAAAATCCCGCCCGGGCGATAGTCGCACTTGATGTCGTATTCCTTGATCCGCGAACGGATGATGTCGGCGCCTTCGAAGATCATGCTGCCGAGGATTTCCGCGGTCTTGTCGCCGTAGCGCTCTTCAATCACGTCGACGTCGCGGCTGTAGGAGTTGACCAATTGGCCGCCGTTGCGACCGCTGGCGCCGTAGCCGACTTTCGCCGCTTCCAGCACCGTCACCTTGTAGCCGGCTTCGGTCAGGAACAGCGCCGAAGACAGACCGGTGTAGCCGGCGCCGATAATGCACACATCGCAGTCCACCGACTCTTCAAGCGTCGGGAAGTCGATGACTTCGTTGCGGGTGGCGGCGTAGTAGCTGTTCACGTGTTGCTGTTTCATTTTTTTATTCTCCGAGGGTCGCCGGTTGCAGGCGACCACCGCTGTAAAAGAGTCAGAGCTTGATCCAGGTCGCTTTCAGCTCGGTGTACTTGTCGAATGCGTGCAGCGATTTGTCGCGACCGTTGCCCGACTGTTTGAAGCCACCGAACGGCGCGGTCATGTCGCCGCCGTCGTACTGGTTGACCCACACACTGCCGGCGCGCAGGCCACGGGCGAAGGTGTGGGCCTTGCTCAGGTTGCTGGTCCAGACCCCGGCGGCGAGGCCGAAGATGCTGTCGTTGGCGATCTGCAGCGCTT
This sequence comes from Pseudomonas sp. stari2, assembly GCF_040760005.1. Classification (NCBI taxonomy): domain Bacteria; kingdom Pseudomonadati; phylum Pseudomonadota; class Gammaproteobacteria; order Pseudomonadales; family Pseudomonadaceae; genus Pseudomonas; species Pseudomonas sp. Stari2. The sequence goes on along the minus strand of NZ_CP099760.1, from coordinate 2,702,698 downwards.
CTTCAACGGTGTCGAAGGTGATCAGCGACAGCACCGGGCCGAAGATTTCTTCCTTGGCGATGGTCATCGCGTTGGTCACGCCGTCGAAAATCGTCGGCTCGACGTAGGTGCCACCGGTTTCTTCCAGGGTGCGGCGGCCGCCGGCGATCAGCTCCGCGCCCTGCTCCCGACCGATGCTGATGTAGCGCAGCACGTTGTCCAGTTGACGCTGATCGACCACGGCGCCGACGGTGGTCGACGGGTCGAGGGCGTGACCCGGTTTCCATGCCTGCAACGCTTCCACCAGCAGCGGGATGAATTGCTCGCGGATCGAACGCTCCACCAGCAGGCGCGAGCCGGCGGTGCAGACCTCGCCCTGGTTGAACGCAATGGCGCCGGCCGCCGCTTGTGCTGCCGCACGCAAGTCCGGTGCATCGGCAAACACCACGTTCGGGCTCTTGCCCCCTGCTTCGAGCCAGACGCGTTTCATGTTGCTTTGGCCGGCATAAATCATCAGTTGCTTGGCAATCGCCGTGGAGCCGGTGAAGGCCAGCACGTCGACGTCCATGTGCAGCGCCAGCGCCTTGCCGACAGTGTGGCCGAAGCCTGGCAGGACGTTGAACACGCCTTTCGGAATACCCGCATCCAGCGCCAGTTGGGCAATGCGGATCGCAGTCAGCGGGGATTTTTCCGAAGGCTTGAGGATGAACGAGTTACCTGCCGCCAGCGCCGGGGCGAATTTCCAGCTGGCCATGATCAGCGGGAAGTTCCACGGCACGATGGCCGCGACCACGCCCGATGGCTCACGAGTCACCAGGCCGAGTTGATCGTGCGGAGTGGCGGCGACTTCGTCGTAGATCTTGTCAATGGCCTCGGCGCTCCAGCGGATCGCGTTGGCGGTCGCCGGGATGTCGATGCTCATCGAGTCGCTGATCGGTTTGCCCATGTCGAGGGTTTCGAGCAGCGCCAGTTCTTCCTGGTGTTGCAGGATCAGGTCGGCGAAGCGGATCAGGATGCGCTTGCGCTCGGCCGGGGGCTTGTTGGCCCACACGCCGGAGTTGAAGGATTGGCGTGCGACCTCGACGGCGAGGTTCGCGTCGGCTTCATCGGTGCTGGCGACGGAGGCCAGGAAACGGCCGTCGACGGGGCTCAGGCATTCGAAGGTTTCGCCGCTGATGGCCGGGCGGTATTCGCCGTTGATGAAGGCGCGGGATTCGAGGGTCAGGGACTGGAAGCGTTGTTCCCAGTCGTTGCGGGTCATGGTCATGGGGGTGACTCACACAGAGAAAGAGGTGACCGCCGCTCACATGGGAGCGGCGGTGCTTGCGAGGTAAGCGCTTGAGCGTCAGACGGTATGCAGATACCAGTTGTACTCAAGGTCAGAGATCGAGTTTTCGAACTCGGCCAGCTCGCTTTCCTTGCACGCGACGAACACGTCGATGTACATCGGGTCGATGTATTTCGCCATGACTTCACTGTCGTCCAGCACGCGCAAGGCGTCGCGCAGGTTGTTCGGCAGGCTCTGTTCATTCTGCTCGTAGCTGTTGCCTTCAACCGGGGCGCCCGGCTCGATTTCGTTGGTCAGGCCGTGGTGGATACCCGCCAGCACGGAAGCCATCAGCAGGTACGGGTTGGCGTCGGCACCAGCGACACGGTGCTCGATGCGCACGGCATCCGGCGAACCGGTCGGTACGCGGACGGCCACGGTGCGGTTGTCGATACCCCAACTCGGCGAGTTCGGCACGTAGAACTGTGCGCCGAAACGACGATACGAGTTGACGTTCGGGCACAGGAAGGCCATTTGCGCAGGCAGGGTCTCCAGCACACCGCCGATCGCGTGGCGTAGCGCGGCGTTCTGCTCGGGATCCTCGCTGGCGAAGATGTTGTTGCCTTCTTTATCCAGGATCGAAATGTGCACGTGCAAACCATTGCCCGCCTGGCCCGGATACGGCTTGGCCATGAAGGTGGTGTCCATCTCGTGGTCGTAGGCGATGTTCTTCACCAGACGCTTGAGCAGGATCGCGTATTCGCAAGCCTTGATCGGGTCGGACACGTGATGCAGGTTGACTTCGAACTGCGCCGGGGCACTTTCCTTGACGATCGCATCTGCAGGAATGCCCTGCTCTTTCGCACCTTCGAGGATGTCTTGCAGGCAGTCGACGTACTCGTCGAGATCGTCGATCAGGTAAACCTGAGTCGATACCGGACGCTTGCCCGAAACCGGCGAACGTGGCGATTGCGGACGGCCGTTCACGTTGTCCTGGTCGATCAGATAAAACTCGAGTTCGAACGCGGCGCAGATGGTCAGGCCCAGCGCGTCGAACTTGCGCACCACGTTGGCCAGCACTTCACGCGGGTCGGCGAAGAACGGCTCGCCTTCCAGTTCGTGCATGGTCATCAGCAGTTGAGCGGTCGGACGCTTCTGCCAGGGCTCGATGCTCAGGGTGCCCGGGATCGGGTAGCAGATTCGGTCGGCGTCGCCGATGTCCAGGCCCAGGCCGGTGCTTTCCACCGTGGAACCATTGATGTCGAGGGCGAAAAGCGAGGCCGGCAAGTTGATGCCTTTCTCGTAAACCTTATGAAGACTGGTGCGCTCGATGCGCTTGCCGCGCACCACACCGTTCATGTCTGCAATCAGAAGGTCGACGTACAAAACCTCAGGATGTTTCTTAAGGAATGCGTTTGCTTCGTTGAGTTGAACGGCACGCAGAGGGACCGACATGATGCACCTATTTAGCTGTTAATTATTATGTTCACTGCTGTTTCGCGGAGCCAGTCAACCCGAACGGCAAAGTGAAGTCAATAGCGAACACATGGCCGTTCAGCGTTTATTTTTCGGGCTTTTTTAACACTCTCGTGCCAACACAGACGCCAGAGCCCCGGTCTTGGTGACGATTTGATGAACGGCGTTTAGAATTTTTTACATGGGAGTTGTTAATTAAAATCAACGAGGCTAAGCTCCGGAAAAGCTCGTTCAAGTGTCAAACTTCGAGGTGAATAAAAATGGCATTCAAGCCATTGATCGGCGTTACTGCGTGCGTCAAACAGATTGGCCTGCACCCCTACCACATCAGCGGCGACAAATACGTTCGTGCTGTCAGCGTTGCGGCGCTGGGGTTGCCTGTCGTCATTCCTTCCCTTGGCAAACTGACTGAAATCGAAGACCTGCTGGGTCAGCTCGACGGTCTGTTGCTGACCGGCTCGCCGTCCAACGTGGAACCCTTCCACTATCAGGGCCCGGACAGCGCTCCCGGCACGGATCACGATCCGGCCCGGGATGCCACTACCCTTCCTCTATTGCGCGCAGCCATCGCGGCGGGCGTTCCGGTACTTGGCATCTGCCGGGGTTTCCAGGAAATGAACGTGGCGTTCGGCGGCAGCCTGCACCAGAAGGTGCATGAGTTGCCGGGCATGCTCGATCACCGCGAAGCCGACAGCCCGGATGTCGCCGTGCAATACGCCCCGGCTCATGCCGTGTCGGTGCTGCCCGGCGGCGTGTTCGAAGCGCTGGAGCTGCCGGGTGAATTCCAGGTCAACTCGATTCACAGTCAGGGCATCGACCGCCTCGCTCCCGGCCTGCGCGCCGAAGCCGTGGCGCCGGATGGCCTGATCGAGGCGGTCTCGGTGGAGCACAGCCCGACCTTCGCCCTCGGCGTGCAATGGCACCCGGAATGGCAGGTACTGGACAACCCGAATTACCTGCGGATCTTCCAGGCGTTCGGTGAGGCTTGCCGCCAGCGTGCGGCGCGACGCAACCAGCGCTGACGCCACCCAACGATTGCAAAACCATTTACTGCCCCCGCGGGGTCGGCGGCTGCGCGTTTGCGCATCCGTCATCCGCGATCAGCAACACACCGCGAAAACAAAAAGCACCACCCGGCAGCCAGGACGGCGGCGCCGAACAACCCGCACGGTGCGGGTCTGCAATCCACTCTTAAGCCAGGCCGCGTTGGCCCGGCGACTGAAACCTGTTGGGAGTTTCACATGGCAAACGCCTCCAGCACTTACAGGAAGGCTCTTGAAGGTCATCAGCAACCGAAAAAGGTTCTGGTGAAAGTCGATCGAGTCACCAAGAAGTTCGACGAAACCACTGCGGTGGACGATGTGTCCCTGGAGATCCACCAGGGCGAAATCTTCGCCCTGCTCGGCGGCTCCGGCTCGGGCAAATCGACCCTGCTGCGCATGCTCGCCGGTTTCGAACGGCCGACTGAAGGACGCATTCTGCTCGACGGTGTCGACATCACCGACATGCCGCCGTACGAGCGGCCGATCAACATGATGTTCCAGTCCTACGCCCTGTTCCCGCACATGACGGTTGCGCAGAACATCGCCTTCGGCCTCAAGCAGGACCGTTTGCCGGCCAGCGAAATCGACGCTCGCGTCGAAGAGATGCTGCGCCTCGTCCACATGACCCAATACGCCAAACGCCGCCCGCATCAACTGTCCGGCGGTCAGCGTCAGCGCGTGGCCCTCGCCCGCTCCCTGGCCAAGCGTCCGAAGCTGTTGCTGCTCGACGAACCGATGGGCGCGCTGGATAAAAAGCTGCGTTCGCAGATGCAGCTTGAGCTGGTTGAGATCATCGAGCGCGTCGGCGTGACTTGCGTGATGGTGACCCACGACCAGGAAGAGGCCATGACCATGGCCGAGCGCATCGCGATCATGCACCTGGGCTGGATCGCCCAGATCGGCAGCCCGGTCGACATCTATGAAGCACCGGTCAGCCGCATGGTCTGCGAATTCATCGGCAACGTGAACGCCTTCGACGGCACCGTGGTCGAGGACCTTGAAGGTCACGCGATCATTCACAGCCCGGACTTGCAGCAAAAGATCTACGTCGGTCATGGCGTCAGCACTTCGGTGCAGGACAAGTCGATCACCTACGCGATCCGCCCGGAAAAAATGCTGGTCAGCACGATCAAGCCGGAGACCCGCTACAACTGGTCCGAAGGCAAGGTGCATGACATCGCCTACCTCGGCGGCCACTCGGTGTTCTACGTCGAGTTGCCGAGCGGCAAGATCGTCCAGTCGTTCATGGCCAACGCCGAACGCCGTGGCGCGCGGCCGACCTGGGACGACAAGGTCTACGTCTGGTGGGAAGACGACAGCGGCGTGGTACTGCGCTCATGAGAACCTTCAATCAGCAATTCCTGCGCCTGGTGCCCAGCGGGCGAAAGTTCGTCATCGGCATCCCGTTCATCTGGCTGTTCCTGTTCTTCATGCTGCCGTTCTTCCTGGTGATGAAGATCAGCTTCTCGGAAGCCGCACTGTCGATCCCGCCGTACTCGGAGATCTACACTTACGCCGAACAGAAATTCCAGCTGTTCCTGAACATCGGCAACTACACCATGCTCGGCGAAGACGAGCTGTACCTGTCGGCCTACCTCGGTTCGCTGAAGGTCGCGGCACTGAGCACGATGATGTGCCTGGTGATCGGTTTCCCGATGGCTTACGCAATCACCAAAGCCAGCAAGGAAGCGCAAAATGTCCTGCTGCTGTTGATCATGATGCCGACCTGGACCGCGATCCTGATCCGCGTGTATGCGTGGATGGGTATCCTCAGCAACAACGGTCTGCTCAATGCGTTCCTGATGTGGACCGGGCTCACCGATCACCCGATCGAGATCCTCAACACCAACACCGCCGTCTACATTGGGGTCGTGTATGCCTATCTGCCATTCATGGTACTGCCGCTCTACGCCAACCTGGTGAAGCACGACGGCAGCCTGCTGGAAGCCGCGCAGGATCTGGGTTCGAGCAACTTCAACAACTTCTGGAAAATCACCGTGCCGCTGGCCAAGAACGGCATCATCGCCGGCTGCATGCTGGTGTTCATTCCGGTGGTGGGCGAGTTCGTGATTCCGGAACTGCTGGGTGGCCCGGAGACCCTGATGATCGGTCGCGTGCTGTGGCAAGAGTTCTTCAATAACCGCGACTGGCCGGTGGCGTCTGCTCTGGCGGTGGTGATGCTGTTGATCCTGATTGTGCCGATTCTGCTGTTCAACCGCAGCCAGGCCAAAGAGATGGAGGGACGGGGATGAAACGCTTCGGATTTTCAAAGTTCATGCTGATCTTCGGCCTGCTGTTCATTTATCTGCCGATGCTGATTCTGGTGATCTACTCGTTCAACGCCTCCAAACTGGTAACGGTCTGGGGCGGCTGGTCGATCAAGTGGTACGTCGGCCTGCTCGACAACACCCAACTGATGGGCTCGGTGGTGCGCTCGCTGGAAATTGCCTGCTACACCGCTGTTGCAGCGGTGGCACTGGGCACCCTCGCCGCGTTCGTGCTGACCCGCGTGACACGCTTCAAGGGTCGTACGCTGTTCGGTGGTCTGGTGACCGCGCCGCTCGTTATGCCTGAGGTAATTACCGGTCTGTCGCTGTTGCTGCTGTTCGTGGCGATGGCGCAGTTGATCGGCTGGCCGCAGGAGCGTGGCATCGTCACGATCTGGATCGCCCACACCACGTTTTGTGCCGCTTATGTGGCGGTGGTAGTCTCCGCCCGCTTGCGCGAGCTGGACCTGTCGATCGAAGAAGCGGCGATGGATCTGGGCGCGAAACCGTTCAAGGTGTTTTTCCTGATCACCATCCCGATGATCGCGCCGTCGCTGGCGGCGGGCGGCATGATGTCGTTCGCCCTGTCGCTGGATGACCTGGTGCTGGCGAGCTTCGTGTCCGGTCCGGGTTCCACCACCCTGCCGATGGAAGTGTTCTCGGCCGTGCGTCTGGGCGTGAAGCCCGAGATCAACGCCGTGGCCAGCCTGATTCTGCTGGCGGTGTCGCTGGTGACCTTCCTGGTCTGGTACTTCGGCCGCAAGGCAGAAGCCAACCGCAAGCGTGCGATTCAGGAAGCGATGGATCAGACCGCCAACGAATCGTGGCAGCAACCGCAACCTCAACGAGTGGCAGCGACAGCCTGAGTACCGGGTGGCGAGGGAGGCTCTCCCTCGCCACCGATTCACTGAAATTCCGCTTTGTGTTTTTGAATAAAGCTTTTGAATAAAAAGAATGGAGTTGTACCGATGAAAATGTTTGGCAGGACTCTGCTGACACTGTCCTTAGTGGGCGCAATCGCCACGGGCGTCCAGGCCAACGACAAGGTGCTGCGCGTTTACAACTGGTCGGACTACATCGCCCCGGACACCGTCAAGAAGTTCGAGGACGAGACCGGCATCCGCGTGACCTACGATGTGTTCGACAGCAATGAAACCCTCGAAGCGCGTCTGCTCGCGGGTAAATCCGGCTACGACATCGTGGTGCCGTCCAACAGTTTCCTGGCCAAGCAGATCAAGGCCGGGGTCTATCAGACCCTGGACAAATCGAAGCTGCCGAACTGGAAGAATCTCAACCCGGTGCTGCTGAAAAACGCCTCCGCCAGTGATCCGGGCAACGCTCACGCGTTCCCGTACATGTGGGGCTCGATCGGCATCGGTTTCAACCCGGACAAGGTGCGTGAAGCGCTCGGCAAGAATGCGCCGACCAACTCCTGGGACCTGCTGTTCAAACCGGAAAACGCCGAGAAGCTGAAGGCTTGCGGCATCAGTTTCCTCGACTCGCCGACCGAAATGATCCCGGCTGCCCTGCACTACCTGGGCTATCCGGTGAACGACAAGGACACCGCGCACATCAAGGAAGCCGAGGCGCTGTTCATGAAGATTCGCCCGAACGTGGCGTACTTCCACTCGTCGAAATACATCTCTGACCTGGCCAACGGCAACATCTGCGTGGCGGTCGGTTACTCCGGTGACGTGCTGCAGGCCAAGGCCCGCGCGGTGGAATCGGGCAACAACGTGGTGATCGACTACAGCATTCCCAAAGAAGGTGCCGGCAGCTTCTACGACATGGTCGCCATCCCCCGCGATGCGGCGAACGTCGAGAACGCTTACTTGTTCATGGACTTCCTGATGCGTCCGGACATCATCGCCGAGATCACCAACAGCAACGGCTACAGCAACGCCAACGCCGCCGCCACGCCACTGGTGGACGAAGCGATCCGCAACGACCCGGGCTCGTACCCGTCGCAGGAAGTGATGGCCACGCTGTATGCGGTGCCGGATCAGCCGATTGCCACGCAACGAATCATGACCCGGGGCTGGACCCGGGTGAAACTCGGCAAGTAAACACACATCGATTTCCCGTTCACGCAGCGCCTTACCACCGCTGCACCCTCGCTCTGAACGGCCTCACCTGGCCTCCCTCGGTTCAGGTGAATTCAGGCGCCCTCGGGCGCCTTTTTTTGTGGGCTCAGGTCAGCGGCCAATCCTGAACAATCCGATAACGGCCCTTGTGGGATTCGAACAACGCAAAGCGCTCGGCCCGCAGGAAGAACTCCGGCAGCGTGGCGGATTCCGGCTCCGGAGCGCGATAGTCCCGAGCCAGTGTCAGGTGTGGACGATACTCACGCGTCGATTCTTCAAAACCGAACGGCAACATCGCCTGCTCCAGCGCATAGACCAGTCGCAGCAATCCCTGCGGTGCCTGTTCAGGCGCCAGCGACAACACCCCGGCGCGGCGCCAGACCTGCAAGCGATCCAGCGAAATTCTCAGCGCCTCGCCCGGCGTACTTACTTTGGATGCCGCCTCGCAGACTTCACCGATCTGCGCCAACGGCACCGCGCCGAGAAACAGCAGCGTCAGATGAAAATTGTCCGCCGGCACCGGTTTGCCGGTACGCAAACCCAGTTCACTACGCCACTGAGCAATCGCCTTGCGCTGTGCAGGCGGGCAGTCCAGGGCGAAGAACAGCCGCTTGAACGGTTGTTCGCCGTGCTTGTCATCCGTCATGGCCCCGCTCCCTTGTCGATGTCGATCCGTCGATTCTACACGGCCATTCCTGGCGACTCTCGGCATGGGGTTTATAGTTCAACGATTGCCATCAACCGGAGGACGTCATGCGCGAAATCCTCAGCAAAGAACCCTGGTGGGCTCGACCGCCGAATCCCGGACAAGATGAGAGCGAGCTGGAATGGGGCTGGCTGGTGCATTACAGCGAGGGCGAGCCGCGTTTCGAATTCGTGCGCGAGCGGCCGACGGACGAACAGATTCGCAACCGCAAAGGCTGCCGGATCACACCGTCGGCGGAGTGATCCGGCAGTTCGGCCTCAAGACTCGAGAATGTTCTTGAAGCCACCGAAGATCATCCGCTGCCCATCGAACGGCATCGGATTGACGTCCGGCTGCATACGCGGGTCTTCCATCATTTTCCCCATGCCGGCGTCGCGAGTGGCCTTGTCCGGCCAGACCAGCCAACCGGCCGACACGGTTTCGCCCTCTTTGAGTTTTACGGCCATCGGGAATGAGGTGACCTTGCCGTCCGGCACGTCATCGCCCCAGCCTTGAACCACCTCCAGGGCGCCGTACTCCTTGAACAGTTTCTCGGCGATTTCGCAGTGTTTTTTATACTGTTCACGATTGGCGCTCGGCACGGGTGCGACAAAAACATCGATGTAAGCCATGGTCGTTCTCCTGCGGGTTTAGGGGTCGATCTGCTGAGTAGTCGACTCAGGCGGCCGCCATTCGACAGGAGTGGCGCCCTGGCCGACCGACGGTTCATCACCCCCGCCCAGATTGCCTTCGACCTGCGCCGCCATGTGCAGCGTGCCCGCCATCACCCCGGTCGTCGGGTTCTGCACCAGTTTCAGCCACGCCTTGTCAAAGGTGTTGCCCAGACTGCTTCGGATCAGTGCCTCGCTGTCGGGGCGGTCGCTGGCCTGGATGATGGCGCGGATGCCCGCCACGCCCACCGAAATCAGTCCGCCGACGAGTTTGCCGGCGGCAGCAGCCACCGCACTGGCGGCACCGCGTGGGGCCATCTCCGCTTCCATGCGCTGGCTGGCACGCTTGGCCACCGGAGCCATGCCCGCGTCGGTCGAGGCAATGCCCTTGGCGCCGCCGTCGGTGTGGATTTTATCGATCAACGCCGCGTAGGCTGGCAAGGTGTTCAACGGTTCCGTGCTGACGATCTGGTACAGCGAGGCATCCCGGGCCGGCGGCGGGCCAAGGGCAATGGCGGGGATTTTCTGCAAGTGCCCATTGAACTGGGCGATGGGCACACCGTAGCGCTGGGCGATGACCGGCATCTGCTGTGCCATCAGTTGCGCGTAATAACCGGTGGACTGCGCGAGGATCGCGTCCGGATCGATCTCCACCGCCACCGGCGCCAGGACTCGCTCCTGATATTGCTCCAGCAAATACGCGGCCAGGCGTTTGGACGAAGCATCCTGCTCGCCGCCTGCGCTGATGGTGTACCAACTGACCTTCATCGACAGCCATTCCTGGGTCCAGTAACTGCTGAACCACGGGATGAATTTTTCTTCAGTTTGCTCATAGACGCGAATGCGCCAATGTTCCATCGAGCCGCGGGCAAAAACCTTGACCTGCTCGGTGGACTGGCGGGACGCCGTAACGATGTCCCGGTCGATCTGCTGCCACGTAGCCGGTGAAACCACCACCGGCGGCGCGCTCGCCGGGCCTCGCGCCGTCGTCGCGCAACCGGCCAGCAACATCAGTGCGGCGACGATCAGCGCACGCAGGTTCACGGTGGCGGTGTCCTTTGGGTCAGATCTGGAGGTAACGATTTGAGTATAGGTGCGGGTTTCAGCCGTTTGTCCGGTTGTATCGATCCTCGATCCGGGCGCGGGATTTCAGCTTTTGTTCCAACCATCACTGACGTCGATGATCACCATTACGACGATTGCCTTCCGCATCAAACGCGTCCGGCGCAGGATTCACCCATCCGAGACACACACCACGAGGAGTTCACATCATGAGTCATACCGTCACCCTCTCCGTGAGTTTCCCGGACTTCGGCAACAACTATTACGACCAGCACGTAGTGTCGTTGAAGACACAGCCGCTGGTGTTCAACGAAGATTTCGAAGATCTGCTGATGCCCGCCGCGAGCAATCATTTCAGCAATGAAGTGGTGGGCCTCAACGATCAGTTCCGCTTTCTGAGCGACATACTCGCCACCCATTTGCTGGACATCGAGGCCTCCGTGCCTGCGCGATCCAGCGTCCGGGCGAACGCTCATTTTTAATCGCTGCAACTTGCCGTTCCCTTGAGCAACGGCCATGAAAAAGCCCACTGGCTAATTCGGCTCAGTGGGCTTTTTTTGTCAGCGCCGACGGACTACAAACGTTTCCAGCAATCGGCGTAGCGCGAGCAGACGTCGTACTGCTGCTCCATTTTCGCCATGCGGTCGAGGTGGCGATTGATGGTTTCGACCGTCACCTCTCTGTCCGTCTGGAAATAGAACATGATCATGGTTTTTTCCAGCTCCGCCGGCGCCGCATTCTTGGGTTTGGCGGCTTCGCCGGTTCCTGCCCACTCCTTCAATTGCTTGTCATCCGCGCTACTCAGGCGTTTGCGGTATTCGTCGGTCGAGCGTTGCATGACCAGCGTCTTCTTGGCGGCGAAATCCTGATCGAACGCCTCAAGATTCTGACGATACAGCGTCCAGTATTCGTCCGGCAGATTGAAGCCCAGCTTGGCCTTGCGCTCGCTGATCAGTGAGTCGATTTTTTCCGGTGAGTTGCCCACGACCTTGTCCTTGGTCGTGTCGGAGGTCATCCGGACAAACGTACTGCCGGCAATGATGCGATCCATCATCGCCGTGCGCTCCGGCGTATCGGGCAGCAGCGCAGGTGGTTTCGGAAAGATCGGGCTGCGGCCCTCACAAGCGGCAAATCCGTCACGCCTGATGGTGACGGGTGTACGCACGTCCTTGCCATCAACCCGTTGCAGGCGCTGCATCAAGGTCAAGCATTGGTTGCCCTTGAGTTCGAAGGTGAGTTCATACTCCGTTGCGCGCTCGGGTCTGAAACCGAACACCGCGCCACACACGCCATAGCCCACCTGGGTATTGACCTGCAGGAACACTTCCTTTTCGGGTGGCAACTTCACTTCAAGATAACCACGGGCCTTTTCCGGAGGCGCCACAATCATGCCCACCCGCCGCGGACTGTCTCTGACAAATAAATTGTTCAGGATGCCAGTGGTCAGGCCATCACAATGCTCGGCGTCGAAGTAATTGACGGTGGCATTGTCAGTGTTGGCCACGAAACGCATCTTGGCAGCGTCCGGCCCGGTGGCGTCCTGATAGGTCCCCGTCAGTGCGCAACCACCAAGCCCCGAGAGGGACACCATCAAGCCGAAAAGCGCCGAAGAACGGCGAAGGAGCGAAGTGACTGGCATGTTCATCCTTGAGGGAAAAGCCGCGATGCTACTGAATCGCCACTACTACGTCCATCCCGTCATGCCTGCTCACACACGGTCAATCATCATCCCGGTCACGGTAGTAGCGACGCCCATCGCGGCGATCGTAATCGCGGTCGTCCCAACGCCGATCATGCTCGTAGTAACGGCCATGGTCGCGGTCGTAATGCCGGCCATGGCGGTAGTCATCATCAAAGTCCGCCACACAACCGCCCAGCAATACGGCGGCAGAAACAGTCAGCAACAAGCTTGTTGCACGCATCATTCAGAATTTCCCTAAAACCAAGGTCTTGACGACGGAAGTGGTCAGCGCGGTGCGCGCAACCGCAGTTTCGACCGGGGAAAACACCGATGATTCACTGACGGTCCATGACCGTTGATCGCCTTGTCTGCCTCTGTTCGGGACGCGGGGTGCGAGGGCAAAAATCCGACAAAACCTTTTCCTCTCCCCCGCGGTCACTCCTAGAACAGACCAAGACCGGCAACCACGCCGGCGTGCACGTGCGGGTCATTTGCAACCCGCCGACCTGATCAGAGGAAGCCCAGCCATGAACGATCATCCGCCATCGGGGATGTCCCGACGCCGGTTCCTGATTCTCGGCGCCGTGACAGCGACAGCGTTTGCGCTGCCGCCCTTCATCAGCCTCAAGGCCTACGCGGCCAATCTGGAGCGACCGGCCATGACCAAAGTAACGCTTGAGATCAACGGCAAGCCGCAGGCCCTTGATATCGATACCCGCACCACGCTGCTCGACGCCTTGCGCGAACACCTGCACCTGACCGGCAGCAAAAAAGGCTGCGACCACGGCCAGTGCGGCGCCTGCACGGTGATCGTCGATGGCCGGCGGATCAATTCGTGCCTGACCCTGGCCGTGATGCAGGACGGCGCCAAAGTCACCACCATCGAAGGCCTGGGCATGCCGGACCGATTGCATCCGATGCAAGCGGCGTTCATCAAGCATGACGGTTATCAGTGCGGCTATTGCACACCAGGGCAGATCTGCTCGGCGGTGGCCGTGCTCAAGGAAATCCGCGACGGCATTCCCAGCCACGCCAGTCCGAGCCTGACCGAGCCGCCGCAACTGATCGCCAGCGAGTTGCAGGAACGCATGAGCGGCAACATCTGCCGTTGTGGCGCCTACTCCAACATCATCGAAGCCATCAGCGAAGTTGCGGAGGAATCGGCATGAGAGCCTTCAATTACAGTCGCGCCGATTCCCCCGCCGCAGCCGCTGCACAAGCGGCGCAAACGCAAGGCGCGCGGTTCATCGCCGGCGGCACCAACCTGCTGGACTTGATGAAGCTCGACATCGAAACGCCGCCGCAGTTGATCGACGTCAATCACTTGGGGCTCGACCAGATCGAAGCCATTCCCGAGGGCGGCTTGCGCATCGGTGCGCTGGTGCGCAACACCGATCTAGCCGCCGATCCGCGCGTGCGCAAAGACTACGGCCTGCTCTCCCGTGCCTTGCTGGCCGGAGCCTCGGGGCAGTTGCGTAACATGGCAACCACCGCCGGCAACCTGTTGCAACGCACCCGTTGCCCGTACTTCTACGACACCAATCAGGCCTGCAACAAACGCAATCCCGGCAGTGGTTGCGCGGCGATTGGCGGGGTCACCCGGCAACTCGGCATCATTGGGGTCAGCGACGCGTGCATCGCCACGCATCCGAGCGACATGGCGATTGCCCTGCGTGCGCTGGATGCGCAGATCGAAACCCTCAAGCCCGATGGCAGCACCCGGCGCATCGCCATGGCTGATTTCCACGCCTTGCCCGGCAGTACACCGCATATCGAAACCGCACTCACACACGGCGAATTGATTACCGGCGTAACCCTGCCCGCCCCGGTTGGTGGCACCCACGTCTATCACAAGGTGCGGGATCGCTCGTCCTATGCCTTCGCGCTGGTGTCTGTCGGGTTGATTCTGCAAAAGGACGGCAGCGGCCGCATCGCCGTTGGTGGCATTGCGCCGAAACCCTGGCGTGTCGAGGCCGCAGAAGCGCTACTGCCTCAAGGCGCCAAAGCCGTCAGTGCGCGTCTGCTTGACGGCGCCACGCCAACCCATGACAACCAGTTCAAAGTAACGCTGGTGGATCGCACGCTCGCCTCGGTGCTGGCCCAAGCGAGGGACGAAGCATGAAATTCGACACACCCGCCGCGACCAATCCGATTGACCAGTTGAAGGTCATCGGCAAACCCGCCGACCGCATCGAAGGCCCGCTGAAGACCAGCGGTCAGGCGCCTTACGCTTACGAACAACATGAAGCGGCAAAAAATCAGGCTTACGGCGTCATGGTCGGTGCGGCCATTGCCAAGGGTCGCATCACGCGCATGGATCTGGACGAGGCCCACGCCGCCGCTGGCGTGCTGGCCATTGTCACCGCCGCCAATGCCGGCAAACTCGGCAAGGGCAAATACAATGCCGCACACCTGCTGGCCGGCCCCGAGGTGCAACACTATCACCAGGCAGTGGCGCTGGTGGTCGCTGAAACCTTCGAACAGGCGCGGGCCGCCGCGCAACTTGTGCACGTCGAGTACGCGGCAGACAAAGGCCAGTTCGATCTCGCCGCGGTACGCGATCAGGGCAAAGAACCGAAGGAGGAATTGCCGGACGTCAAACACGGCGATTTCGCCACGGCCTTCGCTGCCGCCCCGGTGCAGTTCGACCAGACATACAGCACCCCGGACCAGTCCCACGCGATGATGGAACCCCACGCGACACTCGCCGCGTGGCAAGGCGATCAACTGACCCTGTGGACCTCGAACCAGATGATTGCCTGGAGCGTCGGCGACGTCGCCACCACCCTCGGCCTGCCCAAAGACAAGGTATGGCTGATATCGCCCTACATCGGCGGCGGTTTCGGCGGCAAGCTGTTCATCCGCGCCGACTCGATCCTCGCCGCACTCGGCGCGCGCCTGGCCAACCGCCCGGTGAAGGTCGCCCTCGCCCGCCCGCAAATCGCCAACAACACCACCCACCGCCCGGCCACCTTCCAGCGCATCCGCATGGGCGCCACGGCGGACGGCAAACTCACCGCAATCGCCCACGAAGGCTGGTCGGGCAACTTGGCCGAGGGCAAGGTCGAAGTCGCTGCACAGCCGAGTCAGTTGCTCTATGCCGGGGAAAACCGCCTGGTGAGCATGCGCCTCGCACCGCTGGATCTGCCCGAAGGCAACGCCATGCGCGCCCCCGGCGAAACCCCGGGCTTGATGGTGCTGGAAATCGCCATGGACGAGATGGCGGAAAAGCTCAAGCTCGACCCGATCCAGTTCCGCATCCTCAACGACACCCAGGTCGATCCGGTGAAAACCGAACGGCCCTTCTCGCAACGACGCCTGATCGAATGCCTGCAAACCGGCGCCGAACACTTCGGCTGGGACAAGCGCAATGCAACGCCCGGCACCCGTCGCGAAGGTCGCTGGCTGATCGGCATGGGCGTGGCGGCGGCGATTCGCAACAACCTGCTGGTGAAATCCGGCGCCCGGGTGCGACTGGAGCGTGACGGCAAGATCACCGTGGAAACCGACATGACCGATATCGGCACCGGCAGCTACACGATCATCGCGCAGACCGCCGCAGAAATGATGGGCGTGGGCCTGGAGGATGTGGTGGTGCATCTGGGGGATTCGAGTTTTCCGGTGTCGTCCGGCTCCGGCGGCCAGTTCGGCGCCAATTGCTCGACCGCCGGGGTCTACGCCGCGTGCATGAAACTGCGCGAAGCGGTGACGACGAAACTGGGCATGACCGAGGGTGACGCGGTGTTCGCCGATGGCCAGGTGCAGCTCGGCAACAAACACGTCCCGTTGCGCAACGCCGCACAAAACGGGGCGATTGAAGCCGAGGACAGCATCGAATTCGCCGATCTCGCCAAGCAGTATCAGCAGTCGACGTTCGGTGCGCATTTCGTTGAAGTGGCGGTCGATTCCGCGACTGGTGAAGTGCGCGTGCGACGCATGCTCGCGGTCTGCGCTGCGGGGCGGATTCTCAACCCGAAATCCGCCCGCAGCCAGGTTATCGGCGCGATGACCATGGGCGTCGGCGCGGCGTTGATGGAAGAACTCGCGGTGGACAAGCGCCTGGGTTTTTTCGTCAATCACGACCTGGCCGGCTACGAGGTGCCGGTACACGCCGACATCCCGCATCAGGAGGTGATCTTCCTCGATGAAACCGACCCGATTTCTTCGCCGATGAAGGCCAAAGGCGTAGGCGAACTGGGGATCTGCGGGGTCAGCGCGGCGGTGGCGAATGCAATCTACAACGCCACTGGTGCGCGGGTGCGGGAGTATCCGATTACCCTGGACAAGATTCTCGATTCGCTGCCGCCTATGACCTGAATCCGCTGGCGCACTAGCATGGGGTGCCAGTGCGCTACTCACTCCTCCGATAGAAATTACCCAACCAGCGCAATCAACTGCTGCCGCTGCGCATCCGTCAGCATCGGCCCGAACCCGGCGCCAGCATTGTCGGCCATGTAACGCGGATTGCCGGTGCCCGGGATCACGCAGGTTACCGCCATGTTCGAGAGCAAAAACTTCAGCGCCAGTTGCGGCCAGCTGTTGACCTGCACGTCCGATACCCAACCCGGCAGGGGTTTGCCTTTGAGTCGGGCCAACAGCCCGCCACCGCCAAACGGCCGATTGCAGATCACCGCCACACCCCGTTCGCGGCACAACGGCAGGATGCGTTTTTCCACGCCACGGTCATCGAGGGCGTAATTTATTTGCAGGAAGTCGAGCGGTTCGGCCTTCAACACCGCTTCCACTTCGTCATAGGCCGAGGGCGTGTAATGGGTGATGCCGATGTAACGGATGCGCCCCTGCTCTTTCCAGTCCCGCAGGGTCGGCAGATGAGTTTGCCAGTCCAGCAAGTTGTGGATCTGCACCAGGTCGATGCGATCGGTGCGCAGCAGACGGAAGGAGTTTTCCATCTGCGCGATGCCCTCCTCGCGCCCGCGGGTCCACACCTTGGTCGCCAAAAACGCCGGTGAGCGCGGTTCGTGAATCGACAACAGCTCGCCGGTGGTTTCCTCGGCGCGGCCATACATGGGTGAACTGTCGATCAGCGTGCCGCCCTTTCTGAACAGTTCATCAAGCACCGCCGGCAATTGTTTATAGGCCGGTTCGCCGGGCGCGACGTCGAAGCCGCGGTAGGTGCCCAGCCCTACCAGAGGCAACAGTTCAGAGCTGGAAGGAATGGCGCGGGTCTGCATGGTCTGGCCTCCGGGGGCACTCGACGACGTGGCGGCAGCCAACGCCCGGTCAAACGTGAAAACGATAGTGACTCCCGCCGCCAACTCGAGCAGACGGCGGCGGGAATAGCCCTCAGTGTGGCTCATGCTGGCTTCTCTGTCGGGTGGATCTGTTGCACCTTGTGTGCGGCGGCAGTCACCGGGGAAGGCTCAACTACACTGCATTGGCGAACCCTCACGCCCCGTTAAAGTTAGTCGAATGTCCAGAATCCTGATGTCACTCGTCGCTTTGCTGCTGGCCCTGTACCTGATCCTGTGTGCAGCGCTGTTCGTGTTCCAGCGCTCGCTGATCTATTTTCCGCAGGCTGGCTCAATGGATTCGGCGGAATCGCGGATGACTCTGACAATGCCCGATGCGGACATTCGCGTCAGTGTCCGCGAGCATTCCGGGGCGCGGGCGTTGATCTATTTCGGTGGCAATGCCGAGGACGTTTCACGCAATCTGCCGGCCTTTGCCGAGACCTTCCCCGACTACGCGATCTACCTGCTGCACTATCGCGGTTTTGGCGGCAGCGGTGGCTCCCCGTCCGAAGAGGCGAATGCCCGGGACGCTCTGGGGTTGTTCGATCAGGTGTTTTCCAGGCATCCGCAGATCGCTCTGATCGGGCGCAGCCTGGGTTCCGGTGTCGCGGTGCGGCTGGCCAGTCAGCGGCCGGTGACACGGCTGATTCTGGTCACACCCTTCAACAGTCTCCAGGAACTCGCCGTCCGGCTTTACCCATGGGTGCCGGTGAAATGGCTACTCAAGGAGCGTTACGAATCCGGCAAATACGCCGAGCATATCCGTGCGCCGACCCTGCTGCTGGCGGCGAGCGATGACGAGGTGGTGCCACGGGGTAGCAGCGAACGCCTGCTGCGCAGTTTCCCCGATGGCGTGGCAACCCTGAAAGTGGTGGCGGAGGCAACGCACAATACGATTTCCGAACGCCCGCAATACCTGCAATGGATGAAGGAAGTGTTGAACCGGTGAGCGGCCACTGCGCAGTTCGTCGGCGTCCGGACAAAGCCATGGGCGCCCCGTGAACCAAGTGCAGAAAGGTCAGTCCTACACGCGCCGCATTCGCGGTTAACTCCCTGTCAGCACTGTCTTTTTCAGAGTCTTGCGTCCCATGCGCCACGCCGTTCGTTCGTCTCGCTTCGTATCGCTGTGCCTGTTGCTCCTTTCTCCTTTGCTCGCCCCCTCCGCCCATGCTGGCGCGGAGCGACAACTGGCGGCCGCCATCAATGACCTGCGCGCCCATCCGCAACGCTGTGACCGGCGTGCGGGACAACGCCTGGCGCCGCTGGCGCTCAAGCAGAACATTGCGTTGCCCATTGGTTATGGCTACGGCGGCGGTGGGTTGCGCGAGCAGTTGAAGTCTTCCGGTTATGCGGCGGTGGCCGTGCGCAGCATCCGCATTGTCGGGGCCGAAGATGCCGAAGAGGCGTTCGATCAGTTGCAGGACGAACACTGCAGCGCATTGATCGACGCGCAGTACGCTGACATCGGCATCAGCCGCGCCCGCAGTGAGTGGCAAGTGGTGCTGGCCCGGCCGGTGATCGACAGTCGCATGGGCGACAACCGCAGCGTCGGCAAGGCCCTGCTGGCGCAAGTCAACGCTGCCCGCGCCCGGCCCCGGATGTGCGGACGCCAGCGTTTCGCCGCCGCCCGGCCCCTGAGTTGGAACCCGTCCCTCGGCGCCGCTGCCCAGGGTCACAGCAAGGCCATGGCCTACGGCAACTACTTCGCTCACCAGGACCCGGACGGCGACATGCCGGCCGACCGTGCCCACGCCGCCGGCTACCGTGGCCGGCAGATCGGCGAGAACATCGCTGCCGGGCAAAGCTCACCGGGCAGCGCGATGGCCGGCTGGCTCGCCAGCCCCGGGCACTGCGCCAACCTGATGAACCCGATGTTCACCCAGGTCGGCGCCGGATTTGCCAGTGATGCCCGCAGTGACAACGGTGTGTACTGGACGATGCTGTTCGGCGCGCCCTGACTCACTTCGGCCGGCGCACCGCCCGTACGCTGTTGGTGTCCCCACCGCCACAGTAGAAACGTTCACCGCCATCGGCTTCCAGTCCCGAGACGCCGATGCCGTTGGGCAACGCGAGGCTTTCGAGAACTTCGCCGTTGCCCGGATCGACACGCCGGATCTCGCTTTCATCGCCTTCCCACGTCCCATGCCACAGCGCACCGTCAACCCAGGTCACGCCGGTGACAAAGCGGTTTGACTCCAGCGTGCGGAGGATCTTGCCGGTCTGCGGGTCGATCTGATGGATCTTGCGCTCGCGATACTGCCCGACCCACAACGTGCCCTCGGCCCAGGCCATGCCCGAGTCGCCACCACCGCCGGGGGCTGCGATGGTATGGAGCACCTTGCCGGTGGCCGGATCGATCTTGTGGATACGCCGGTCGGCAATCTGATACAGATGCTTGCCGTCGAATGCGGTACCACCATCGGCCCCGACCTTGATGGTGCGCACGGTCTGGCCGCTGGCCGGGTCCAGCGCATTGAGCTGGCCGTCGCTGGCGAACCAGACCTGCTGGCCGTCGAAGGTCACACCATGGACGCCGTGGATGCCTTCGAACGGGCCGTATTCACGAAGGATTTCTGCGTTTGCCTGTTTCATGCCGGTTGCCTCGTTGAGTGGTGAGTCCAGCCTAGCCATTGCCCAACGACACCGGGAGTAACAAGATCGTCGCGAAACCCGGCACCGGCGGAGTCAGCCAGCGACGTGCACGGCCGACACCGAATGCCTGGACCTTGCCTTGCGCGGCCAGCGATTCCAGGGCCCGTTGTATCTGGCGCTGGCTGCTGCCCAGCGCAAGCGCCAGTGCCGAACTCGACCATGCCTCGCCGTCCGCAAGCAGGGCCAGCAGTGCCGCGTGCTTGTCTTCGAGGGGTAACGTCAGCAGCGCGACGTCTTGCGCGACCAGCGCATAGCCACGGAAAGTCGCAGTGATTCCGGCCAACGGCTTCAGTGCGGCGCGCAGCCGGCCGATCTCGACCCGCAATCGGACGCGGTGGGATTCATCATCGAGTTTCAAACGAAAGGCCCTGGCGATCAGCGTCTCTCGCGGAACATCCCCGGGCCAGGCCTCAGCGAGCAGTTGAAGCAGATTGAACAATACCGGTCGGGTTGCCAGCGCCACCGTCATGCCGGCCCCGCGCACGCTGTAGCGACAGGCATCCACCACCAGCGTCGCGGACGCAAACAAGGCTTCGACCTGTGCGAGCGTCACCGTTTTCACGTCACCGGCAATGCGCAAACGGGCGGCAGGAGCGTCGAGGGTTTGCCGGGTGTGTTCGATCTCCGTCAGCAGCGCCGGAATGTTGGCCATCTGCGCCGCCCGCTGCGCACGCTCCAGCGCCGATTGCGCCTTGTGCGCCTGTACTCGCCGCAGCGCGATCCCGGCTGACATCAGTTCATGGGCGGCACGCAAGGCCGGGGGTAATGGTGCAGGGTCCTGTTCATCGAGCAGCGCGTCAGCTTCATTCAACTGCCCGATCAACAACAACCGACGAATCTGCAGGTAGCGTGCGTGCGCCGCATTGAGCCGGTCACCGTGATCCTGCAAGACCTGCCGCGCCGCCTCCAGCGCCTCCACCGGCCAGCCCAGATCCCGCGCCGCCAGCGCCACTTCGGCCTCGGCCACCACGCAGCGCGCCCGGGACAACGGCTCGTTGGCGCCGAACGCTTTCACTGCCCGTTGCAGCAATGTCTTGGCCCGCGCCATATCGCCGAGCTGGGCCATGGCGATTCCGCGCAGAGCCAGGGCGGGAGGATCTTCACGCAGGGCCACGAAATTCAGCGCCGCCAACGGGTCACCCGCCGCCAGGGCGTGGCCGGCGGCGTTGATCAGCGAGTCCATGGTGAGTCCGACATGGCAAGGCGTTCCGGTATCCGATCCTGGGTGGAGTCTAATACCGAATGCGGATTTGTCTGGAGGATGGCGCTTGCGCACCCACCTCAGCCGAGGATGCCGGCGTCCTTGAGCAACGCCTGCAAACCGACGGGCACCAGCAGTGACTGATCGTTGAAGCTTGAGGCGTCCTGCCAGCTCGCGGTAAACGGCGAACCGTCACTTTCGTGACCGACGATCTGCGATTGCTCGTACACCTGCGCGTCTTCGAAACGGGCGTTGTACACCTGAACAATTTCATGCCCCGGTTTGCCGTTGTAGACGAAGAGGCTTTCAAGTGTCCCGAGCAAGCGCAGATCTTTCATGGAAAGACCCAGTTCCTCCTGCACCTCGCGCACGATCGCCTCGCGACTGGTTTCGCCAAACTCGATGCCACCGCCGATGGGTCGGTAGAAGGTTTGGTCTGCCACGGGATCATGAAACCGGTTAACCAGAATCTTGCCGTTGTGCTGAAAGACACACAGTGCAATTGCGCGGATACGCTGTTCGGCCATGGGGGTGAAATCCGTTTGCTGAATGAAAAGCCCGGCATTAGATCACACGCCCCATGGAGAGTGAGTCAGGTACGCGTCAGACCGGTGAAATCGTGGCCAGAACGCCAATCATGATGGTCAACACGAGAAAGCCGCCGAGGAAAAACGCCATCTTAGCCATGAAGGCCTCCTGAATACTGAATGTCCGGCGCACCGGGCGCTTCGGAATGAAACGCGTCGCGTGTGGCCGAACCGCAGGGCTATTTTGGGCGCTTGACTGAGACGGTTACAGATGCAGATCCAACAGGAAAAAGCGGATCAGATGGATTCGGCCCGCGCATGTATCGATATTCAGACCGGTACAGAGGGTTTCCATTGCGCCGCTTTGATCTAGAGTCATGGGCGCCGCGCAAAGAACAACAAAAAATACAGGAGTGAAACCATGTCCGAGTTGAACCTGCATCCGAACGCCGCCGAATCCCTGAACCGCTGGCACGACATGATCCGTACCGGCAACTTGAAAGCCCTGCTCGACCTGCTCGATCCCAAAGCCGTTTTCCGCTCGCCGATGGCCCACACGCCTTACCCTGGCGCGCCGGTGGTTGCGATGATCCTGAACACTGTGTTCGAGGTGTTTGAAGATTTCAAATACCACCGTGAACTGGCGACAGCTGACGGTTTGAATGTAGTGCTGGAGTTCAGTGCCAAGGTCGGGTCGAAGGAGCTCAAGGGTATCGACATGATCCGCTTTGATGAACAGGGGAAGATTGTCGAATTCGAGGTGATGGTGCGGCCGTTGAGCGGGTTGCAGGCGTTGGGAGAAGAAATGGGCCGGCGGCTTGGCGCTTATCTGGCAGCCGCCAAGGCCTGAAACCCGGACACAAAAAAGCCCACTGACCATCGCCGGTTCAGTGGGCTTTGTGTGTCAGGCGTCTGAATTACAGAGCCATGTCACGTGCAGCGTTTTCTTTTGGAGCTTTAGCCTTGTCAGCCGCTTCTGCCGCCGGAGCTGCAGCCTGGCCAATCACAGGAGGGGTTGGCAGTTGCAGGATCTTGGCAGTGTAAGCCCACTCTTCAGCCACTTTGGCTGGATCGTTGTTCAGCTGGGTGCCGTAGCTTGGAACGATCTGGTGCAGCTTGGCTTGCCACTCAGGGGTAGCGACTTTGTCTTTGAAGACTTTCTGCAGCACGCTCAGCATGATCGGTGCAGCGGTCGATGCGCCTGGCGATGCCCCCAGCAGACCGGCGATGGAGCCGTCTTTCGATGCAACGATTTCGGTGCCCAGTTTCAGCACGCCGCCGGCGGCTTCATCACGCTTGATGATTTGCACGCGCTGGCCGGCTTGCCACAGGCGCCAGTCTTCGGCTTTGGCGTTCGGGAAGTATTCCTTCAGCGCGTTCAGACGGTCTTCATCCGACAGCATCAGTTGACCGGCCAGGTACTCGACCAGCGGGTATTCCTTGATGCCGACCTTGGTCATGGGCCAGATGTTGTGGGTGGTGGTGCTGGTCAGCAGGTCCAGGTACGAACCTTCCTTCAGGAACTTGGTGCTGAAGGTTGCGAAAGGGCCAAACAGGATGACGCGCTTGCCGTCCAGGACACGGGTGTCCAGGTGCGGAACGGACATCGGAGGCGCGCCAACCGAAGCCTTACCGTAGGCTTTGGCCAGGTGCTGCTCGGCGATGGCCGGGTTATCGGTCACCAGGAACGAGCCGCCTACCGGGAAGCCAGCGTATTCCTTGGCTTCTTCGATACCGGACTTCTGCAGCAGATGCAGAGCACCGCCGCCGGCGCCAATGAACACGAACTTGGCGTCGGTTTCAGTCTTGGTGCCGTCTTTCAGGTTCTTGTAGCTGACGCGCCAGGTGCCATCGGCGTTCTTGGTGATGTCCTGTACTTCGCTCGACAGCTTCATGCTGAAGTTAGGCTTGGTCTGCAGGTAACCGGCGAACTGGCGGGTGATTTCGCCGAAGTTCATGTCGGTACCCAGCGGGCTCCAGGTGGCCGCGATTTTCTGGTTCGGGTCACGCCCTTCCATCATCAGCGGAACCCACTTCTTGATCACAGCCGGGTCTTCGGAGTACTGCATGCCGGCGAACAACGGGCTCGCTTGCAGGGCTTCGTAGCGCTTTTTCAGGAACTTGATGTTGTCATCGCCCCACACGAAGCTCATGTGCGGAGTGGTGTTGATGAACGAGCGAGGGTCCTTCAGGACGCCCTGCTGAACCTGCCAGGCCCAGAACTGACGCGAAATCTGGAACGCTTCGTTGATCTCGACGGCTTTCGGGATCGACACTTTGCCGTTCTCGTCTTCCGGGGTGTAGTTCAGCTCGGCCAGTGCGGAGTGACCAGTACCGGCGTTGTTCCAGCCGTTGGAGCTCTCCAGAGCGACGCCGTCAAGGCGCTCGACCATTTCCATCGACCAGGTCGGTTCCAGCTCATTGATCCACACACCCAGAGTGGTGCTCATGATGCCGCCGCCGATCAGCAGAACGTCGACTTTCTTTGCTTCTTCGGCATTGGCGGACGACATCCCCATCGCCAAAGCCAGCCCCAGCAAGGCTGTGTTCACTTTTTTAAACATCTGTTGCACCTATGATAAAACGTCTTCCGCCCGCCGCTGTTGTACGTATGAGTTCCCCTTGTTCGCGACACTCAGGCCAGCGTCGCGGGTTCCGGCACACTTCAATTTTGACGGGTGGGCACACAAGGCCGACAGGCTGCGTCGACCTCAGTTATATGTCCCTTCTGAACTGACTTCTTATCATTATTGGCTTCAGCTACTTGAGCGACAGGGGTTCTGTCGGCCCGCCGAAAAGCGCGCCAGACTGAATTAGGTCAAACCAAGTGGCGCGAAGAATATCACGTCAGGGCAAACCCGCGCGTCTGTTCCCGACTCGATAGTCTTTATCCGTTCAAGCACTTATCGTCTGCCAGTGACCGAACATGCCCCCTGCCAGCGCCTCTGGCTTAAGCCTTTGAGCCGTTCGACCGCCCCTTCCCATCCAGACTCCGGACTTTCCCTTGTTACAAATAGGATTCTCGGCACCACTCGACTGAGCTCTCCAAAACCTTCACAACCGAAACCGATCCACAGACTGCGCCAGCCTCCCCGCCAGGCTCGACAACTCATCCGTCGTATTCGCCGTCTCGCCGATCACCTTGCTGTTACCCTCCGACATCCCGGCAATCATCTCCACCTGATGGGCGATTTCGTTGCTGGCCTGACTTTGTTCGCCGATGGTACGGGTGATGTCGTTGACCAGTTGCGTGGTGTTCAGGGTGGCCTCGAGGATTTCGCGAATGGCGCGTTCGACGTCGGCGGTGACCGCCATGCCTTTGTCGACCTGGGCCACGCCCGCCTCCATGCTGTTGACCGCTTCGCGGGTGCTGTTCTGGATGCGCGCGACCATTGCGGCGATTTCCTGGGTTGAAGCGCTGGTGCGGGCAGCCAGGCTGCGCACTTCATCGGCGACCACGGCAAACCCTCTACCCTGTTCACCGGCCCGGGCTGCCTCGATGGCCGCATTGAGCGCCAGCAGGTTGGTCTGGTCGGCGATGCTCTTGATCACCTGGATGATGTTGAAGATGCCTTCGGACTCATGATCCAGAGTACGGATCACCTGCGCCGACTGCTGGGCAGACCGGGCGATGTCGTCCATGTCGCTGACCACTTGATGAATCACCTGTCCGCCGTTCTTGGCCAGTGACTCGGCCTGATTCGCCATGCTCAGGGCCCGCTCGGCATGCCGGGTGATTTCCTCGATGCTGGCGGTCATCTGGCTCGCGGCAGCGGCCATGGTTCCGGCAGCGGTGCTTTGTTGCTGGCTGCTGTCGGCCACCCGATGGCAGCCGTGACTCAGTTGTTCGCTTATGCCGCTGACACCATGGGCATTGCGCCGCACCACGTCGATCATGTCGCGCAGATCCCGCTGCATGGTGGCCAGCGTGCGGATCAGCGCGCTGGCCTCATCCTTGCCGGAAGGCTCGGCGATCGGTTCGCCGAGGTTGCCATGGGCGATGCTTTCAGCGATACGGCTGGCCGTTTTCAGCGGGCCGGTGATGCTCCGAATCACCCAGCGGCCCTGCACCAACAGCAATAACAGACTGGCGATCAGCACAATGCCGAGGGCGATGTTGGCATTGCGGATCGCCGCTTCGGTGCCTTGGCTGGTCTGCCGGGTGTTGGTTTCAATCAGCTCGCTCAGAGACGCCATCTGCTCTTCGAGCTGGCTGAACGCAGCGCTGAAGGTGCCGAGTTCCTGTTGCGCCGTGTCGGGATTGTCCAGCGCCAGCCCGACAATCCGCTCGCCCGCGTTGATGTAAGTGTCGAGGCTTGGCTTGATCTGCTCCAGCGCGGCCCGGATCGTTGCGTCGAGCGGCAGTTTCAGGTTTTCGCCCAACACCTCGCGAAAATGCCCGGCGTGCTCCTCGACCGAACTGCGCACTTCGTCCGCCGTACCGGTGCTTTTGCCCAGCCCCACCAGCATCGCCGAGTAGACATCGGCGCGCAGGGCGTCGTGCATCATGTCGGCTTCCATGTGATTGCGCAGCGCGCTCATGCTGACGGCGTTGGCACTGACCGCCGAAGCCATGCGCTGATTGCCGACATAACTGACCAGGCTCACGATCAGCGCCGTCAGCAGGCTGGTCGCAATCAGCAGCACCAAACGCAGTTTGATCGACACGGTGATTTCCTACCTGGTCGCGCCGCACAGCGCTTTCAACGCTTCAGTTAAGCCTATTTCCGCAAACCCGCCGGGTTAGAGCGTCTCAAGGTATGTCGTCACATCTGGTAAAGAAGAATTCTGTGCGGCAGTTATCGGTTTGCAGCCCCGAGAACTTGTTCCGGCGCATGGAACTCCCGAGCCACGCCGCACCTCTCACATTATGTGGTACTTCCTTTTCGCTTTACGCTGCTGGAGGAACACCGTCATGCGTCGTTTATTACTCGTTTCGTCTCTTGTGCTCTGCCTGCCTTTTGGCTCGGCCTTCGCCCGCGTGGATGCGGGGGATGTCGCCACTTCGGCCGGTGTTTCCGCGTCGCTGTATTCCACCTTCAAGGATCACAAAATGGTGATTCCGGCCCGTGACGACCTGTCCGCATTCGTCGCCAGCGGCGGTGCCATTCGTGGCGCGTATCTGGAGTCGGCGCTGCAACAGGTTCGTCAGCAAAACCCGGGCTTGAACGCCAGCGATGAAGAGCTGGCCAATGCGATCCTGGTCCACTACGAAGGCCTGTCGCAATAAAAGCCGCACGCACAACGACGGTGGCTGACGGATTTGCCACCTCTCCGTTCTGCCGATGGACGGCAGCCGGGCGACCATGGGCAAAACCGTCGAACGGCCTCTATGATGGAGGCCATGACGATTGCCGCCCCACTTCGCTCCCCCTGCCCGCCCGGCGCCTGCATCTGCGGGCGCGATCCGTTGCTGGAAATGCCCGGCGCGGATTTGCGCATTCTTTTGCTCACGCGGCAGGAGGAAAGGCGCCTGCTCGAACGCCTGGAAAACCTGCAAAGCCTGGCTGACCTCGAACGGCTGCAACAGCGGATGTTCGAACAGTTGGGGATTCGCATGGCCATCGCTCCGGGCTTCAATGAAGTACGGACCATGCGCGGCATTGCCATCGAAATCGATGAACTGCCGGGGATGTGTCGCAAGACCCGTCAGGCGATTCCGGCCGCCATTCGCCGCGGGCTGGAAAAACACCCGGAAATCGCCTTCGAACTGCTCAACGCCCACGACTTGCTGCGCGACGCCTGATCACTCTTTCAGGCCGACCCGTTTGCGCATCTCGGCGGTAATGCTCTGGCGGGTTTTCTTCATGTCCGCCCAGGGTTCATCGCCGACGTCCGCCAATCGTTCGTGGACGTTATGAATATTCCACTGATTGCCGCCCTTGATCGCCTTCACTTCATCGACAAACAGCGGCACCGACACCGGCAGCCCTTCGCGGGTCCGCGCCGCGTAAGCACAAATCGTGGTGGCGCCGAGCCC
Organism: Pseudomonas sp. stari2; assembly: GCF_040760005.1. Lineage (NCBI taxonomy): Bacteria > Pseudomonadati > Pseudomonadota > Gammaproteobacteria > Pseudomonadales > Pseudomonadaceae > Pseudomonas > Pseudomonas sp. Stari2. The sequence continues at coordinate 2,674,871 of NZ_CP099760.1, read as the reverse complement.
GTTGCGCAGGTAATCGATGAAGATCCGCCCCACACGGTTCTTCGGTCCGGACACCGCGGAAAACCGCTCCGGCAACTGTTTGGCCATGTGACTGACGATCGCATGGCTGAAATCCTTGACCTCGTCCCAGCCGTGCTTGCGAATCAGCGGCACCACCAGATGAATGCCCTTGCCGCCGCTGGTCTTGAGGAATGCCCGCAAACCCAGTTCATCCAGCACGGTCAGGGTCAGGGCGGTGGCCTCGACCATGCTTTTCCAGGGCAGCGCGGGGTCCGGATCAAGGTCGAGGACAAAGCGGTCGGGCTTCTCCAGATCCACCGTAGTGGCATTCCAGGTGTGCAGCTCGACGGTGCTCATCTGCACCGCACCGATCAGCGCTTCAGCGTTGTTGATCAGCATCACCGGTTGCCCGGTAACGTCCTTGTCCAGCGTGCGGATGCCGGGGATCGCCAGGTGTTCGGCGTTTTTCTGGAAGAACAGCTCGCCGGCAATGCCGTCCGGCGCCCGCACCAGCGCCACCGGGCGATCCTTGAGTTGCGGCAGGATCCACTCGGTGACACTGGCGTAATACTCGGCCAATTGCATCTTGGTGGTACCGCTGCTGGCGTCGATCACACGGTCGGGATGAGTGATGCGCACCTTGCCGTCGGCCAGGCCGGATTGGGACGGCGCGGTAGCTTGAGTCTTTGACGTCTTCATGGGTTTGGCGCGCTCCTCGGTGATGTCCTTGGCCGGTTTGTCGTCGCGCAGGCCATGGAAAACGGCGTGGCGCACCGAGCCATCCTGAGTCATCTCGGCAAACGCGACCTCCGCCAACAGGCTCGGTTTCAGCCAGTGCACGCCTTTGACCTCGAAACCACTCGGCGGGTTGGCCACAACCGGCTTCTTCGCCCGCAAGGGTTTCAACTGCGCGAGCAGGCTTTTCAACGTGGCCTCATTGAAGCCGGTGCCCACCTTGCCGGCATAACGCAATTCACCGCTGTCGCGATCGTGCAAACCCAGTAGCAACGCGCCGAACGCGCTGCGCGAACCCTTCGGATCGGTGTAGCCGACGATCACGAACTCCTGGCGATGCTTGCACTTGAGCTTGATCCAGTCGCTGCTGCGCCTCGACACGTAGGGCGAGCCGAGACGCTTGCCGATCAGGCCTTCCATCTGCATCTGGCAGGCGCTGTTGAGCAATGCCTCCGGGGTTTCGTCGAACGCTTCGGAGAAGCGCAACAGCGGATGCTTGTGTGCCTTCAACACCGTGGCCAGTGCCGCTCGCCGCTCCTCGACCGGCACCTCGCGAAGATCGACGCCGTTGAGGTAAGGCAGGTCGAACAAGTAATAAATGATATTGGCGCTGCGGCCGGATTCGAAGGCGTTCTGCAGCGCCTGAAAATCTGGCACGCCGGCTTCGTTGGCAACGACCACTTCACCGTCAAGCCATGCAGACTCCAACCTCAAGGCTGCAAGTGCCCGGGCCTGCTCCGGCAGTTTGTGTGTCCAGTCATGACCGTTACGGGTGAACAACTGCACGTCGTCATGATCGATGCGCGCCATGATCCGGTAACCGTCGAACTTGATCTCGTAGCTCCAGTCTCCCTCTGGCGCACTGTCCACCAGGGTGGCCAGTTGCGGTTTCAACTGCGCGGGAATACGGGCCTTGTGTGCGCCAACAAGCTTTCCTGAGGCCGGCTTGCGCGTTGGCTTTTTGAGCGGTTTGACTTGTCTGGCATCAAGTTTGGGTTTGTCGACCAAGGTACGCTCGCTGAGCACGCTGTCCGGCTCGGCGACCAGCACGTCGTAATCGCTTTGCGGCCGGGCGGCGTTGTCCTGATGCTTGATCAGGAACCATTGCTCCTGCTTGCCCGGCATGTGGGTGCGCACCAGATTCCATATTCCCCCGAGCTTCTCGCCTTGCAGCTCGAACTTGAGCTTGCCCTTGGCGTAGGCCTTCTGCGGGTCTTCCAGCGGAATCCACACACCGCGATCCCAAACGATCACATCTCCTGCACCGTAATGCCCCTCCGGAATATTGCCCTCGAAGGTCGCGTAATCCAGCGGGTGGTCTTCGACATGCACCGCCAGGCGCTTGACCTTCGGATCCAGTGACGGGCCCTTGGGCACCGCCCAGCTTTTGAGCGCTCCGTCGAGTTCCAGGCGAAAGTCGTAGTGCAGGTGCGACGCGTCGTGCTTCTGGATGCAGAACTGTAACGCGTGATCGGCGTCAGCCTTCTTGCCTCGCCGCTTGACCGCCGCCGGTTCCGAGGTCGCCGAGAAGTCGCGCTTGCGGTTGTAGTCGTCGAGGTTCCTGCTCATGGCGGCTCCGGCTGCAGTCTGGTGCTGTTATGCAGAAGAGCGACGCCTGCGCAGAAAAATTCAATCGACGTAAAAAAGCCCCGGACGGATGGAACGTCCGGGGCCCGGGTGTTGAGGTATTTCAGGCGGTGCCTTTGGCCTGTTGCTCCAGATGCACCTGCAATTCGGGATCGATCTGCAGTGCCGCCGCCAGTTCATCCAGGTAATTGCGCTCGGCGTCCTGCTGGTCGTCCACCAGCATCACACTGGCGATATACATTTCGGCGGCCACCGCCGGATCGTTGTTGGCGGCTTGCGCGACTTCGCTGGCATCGAGGGGTTTGGCGACTTCGGCGTCGAGCCATTGCTGCAGGTTCGGGTCGTCGGTGTGGCGGCCGATTTCGCTGCTGATCAGGTGTTTCTCCGAATCGTCGATTCGCCCGTCAGCCTTGGCCGCGGCGATCAGCGCGCGCAGCACCGCGTGACTGTGTTCTTCAACTTGCGGGCCGGCCAGCAGGTCTGCGGTCTGCGGCGTTTGTTGCGGCGCCGCCGACGCCTGACTACGCTGCCAGGCCTGATACGCCTGGAACGCCATCATGCCCAGCGAGGCCAGTGCCGCGTAGTTGGTGCCGCCGGAGCGACTCTGCGTACCGCCGCCCAGTGCCCCGCCACCCAGTCCTCCACCACCCAGCAACCCACCAAGCAGTCCTCCAAGGCCTCCCAGTCCTCCGGCAGGCGAACTGCCACCGCTGGTACCGCCGCCACCCAGCAGGCCACCCAGCAAACCGCCGAGCCCACCCAGGCCATCGCCAGCCGAAGCGCCACGTTGTTGTCCCGCCGAGGCCTGGCCCCGCAGCAGTTGTTCAAGCAGATCACTGGTGTTCATGACGTCGTCCTCAGGCAAAGGCGTAACAGCGTCAGGCAACGATAGACCTCCGCACGCGTTGCGCCAGCACCGTTTGGCCGACGCTGCTGCTGGGAAGCGACTTCGGCGTCGAAAAATTTTCCGGGCCAGCTAAGATCATCAAGGGTGAACCTTATCCCGGCCCGACCGGTCGATAGCTGCAAACCCGAACCGGTTGGCTGCCACCCTTGTCAATCAAGCGTGATACCCGGCTTGCTTCACTTTCTGGAGAACGCCCCTGTGATATCGACCGTCCACATTGCCAGGCTCAAGGCCTGGGGCGCCCATGGTTTCACCGCGACTGGCGTGGTCACTGCGTTTCTGGCCACCCTCGCCCTTTTGGAAAACCAGCCGACCCACTGCCTGATGTGGCTGGGCGTGGCGCTGATCGTCGACGGCCTCGATGGCGCGCTGGCGCGCAAGGTCAACGTGCAGTCGGTACTGCCGAGTTTCGACGGATCGATCCTCGATCTGGTGATCGATTACCTGACCTATGTGTTCATTCCGGCACTGTTCATCTATCGCTACATTCCCCTGCCCGACTACACGCTGTTGCTGACAGTGTCGCTGATTCTGGTGTCATCGCTGTTCTGCTTCTGCAACGTCAACATGAAGAGCAAGGACAACTACTTCGTCGGTTTCCCCGCCGCGTGGAACGTGGTCGCGCTGTGCCTTTACATCATCGCCCCGGGGCCGTGGATCACTTTCCTGACCGTGATCGGCCTGGCGTTGCTGACCATCACCCGAATGAAATTCCTGCACCCCTTCCGCGTGCGCCGGTTCATGCCGATCAACATCGCGGTGACGGCGATCTGGCTGTTGTGCAGCCTGTCGCTGGTGCTCAACCACCCGGTCATCAACCCGCTGGTGATGGGTTTGTGGTTGTTGGCGTCGGCGTATTTCCTCGGCATCTGCATCTGGCGCACGGCGCTGGAGTGGTTTGATGCGTCACACTTGAAATAGAAATCCCGTGGGAGCGAGCAGGTTCGCTCCCACATGGGTTTGCGCTCAGCGTTTAGTAATCACCACCTCCAGATACTCGCTCGGCACCACCATCGATTCCGGTCCTGCCCGGTTCAGCCCGTCGATCAATTGCGTCAGATCTTCTGCCAGCGCCTGCCCGCTCTCTGGCGGCAGCGCCGCGAACGCCTTGTGCACCGGCCCGTACCAGTGGCGGAAGATGTCGATGAAGTGTGCCGCCGAGCGATAACGGAAATTGAAGTGGCGGCGAGTCACTTGCATCAGGAACTGGCGCTCATCGAAGTGCGAATGCAGCCAGGCTTCCGCGCCCCAGTTCGACGGTGGTTGCGCACCGGCCGGCGGTGGCAGATGGCGACCGAGGGTCTTGAACATCTGGCCGACGAAGCCTTCCGGGGTCCAGTTGGCCAGACCGATCCGCCCGCCACGGCGACAGACCCGGGCCAGTTCCTGCGCAGCCTTGGTCTGATCCGGGGCGAACATCACCCCGAAGGTCGACAGCACGGCATCAAAACTGGCGTCGGCAAACGGCAGCGCTTCGGCATCGGCCACCTGGAAGGTCACGTCCAGATGTTCGGCCCGCGCCCGATCCTGGCCACGCTCCAGCAACGCCGCGACATAATCGGTGGACAACACCCGACAACCCCGACGCGCCGCCGCCAGCGTGGCATTGCCATTGCCGGCGGCGACGTCCAGCACTTCTTCATCGCAGCGTAAATCGCAGGCTTCGGCGAGGTTCTCACCGACGATCTGCAAGGTGGTACCGATCACGGCATAGTCGCCGCTGGCCCACGCGACTTTCTGGCGTTCCTTGAGGGCATTGAGATCGATGGGAGTGCTCATCAACAGGTGCTCCAAGACAGGCTGGACCGGGCGTCACTCGGCGGTGGTCGGGTCGATGACACTCATCACCCGGGACACGCTGTTGGCCGGGAATCCACCCAGCCGCGCATGCTCGCGCACCAGCTCTTCATCAGGGGCGATGTACACGCAGTAGATCTTGTCGGCGGTGACATAACTCTGCAGCCACTGCACCTGCGGCCCGAGTTCACGCAACACCTGACAGGACGTTTGCGATACCGCCTTGAGTTCTTGCTCCGACAGGTTTCCGGCCCCTGGAATCTCGCGTTCGATCACGAATTTCGGCATGGCAACCTCGCTTTCTTTTTATCAGTGACAGGGCGGATGCAGCCCTGCTCTTTCACTATCGTCCCGAGACTGTGCGGCGTCCTTGCCAATCGTCTGGAGAGCCCCGTAAACCATGACTTCGCCGATGAGTGGCGGGATTTTGTAAAGTGCTCGAAACACTGTCCGGGGTTGCCAATGCGCGGGGGGATCGGCTTTCATGCAGACCCGCCTCGTGAACGGAATCCGAACATGTCATTGCGCCTCGTATGGCTCGCCGAACACATGCAGCACAGCAACACCTATGCCGAGTGGATCCATCGCCAGTTTCATTACGAATACGCTGATCAGCCGCTGACCGATTGGCAACGGGAGTTTGCCGAAGGGCAAACCAATGGTGACTGGCGCTGCCTGATTGCACTGGACGGCGAGCAGTTGCTCGGTGGCGCGGCACTGGCGCGTGCAGATCTTGCGCAACGTCCCGATCTGGGACCCTGGCTGGCGTGTGTACTGGTCAGTCCGGAATCTCGCGGGCAGGGTCTGGCAGAAAAACTGATCGAAGGCATTGCCGGGGAAGCCAGGAAACAAGGCCTGCCGCGCTTCTACCTGCATACGCAGAACAAGCAGGATTACTACGCCAAGCGCGGCTGGACAGTAATGGAACGTTTTCAAGCCTGGGACAACGAACAATGGCTCATGGTGCGCGACCTGTGAGCCATTGATGTTCACGGTTCAGGCTGCAGGTGCCTTGGCCTCTTTCAGCAACTGCTGAATCATCTGTTCCTGCGCCTCATAACGACCCTCGCCAAAGTGGGTGTAACGCACCTGCCCCTTGGCATCGATCAGGTAGTGCGCCGGCCAGTACTGGTTGTCGAAGTTGCGCCAGATCGCGTAGTTGTTGTCGATGGCCACCGGGTAGGTGATGCCGAGTTTCTTCACCTGATCCTTGACGTTGTCGATGATCCGCTCGTAACCGTATTCCGGGGTGTGGACGCCAATCACCACGAGGCCGTCCTTGCCGTACTTCTTCTCCCACGCTTTCACGTAAGGCAGCGTGTGCTGGCAGTTGATGCAGTCGTAGGTCCAGAAGTCCACCAGCACCACTTTGCCGCGCAGGGATTCGGCCTTCAGCTCCGGTGAATTCAGCCATTGCACCGCGCCCGCCAGCGACGGCATCGCGCCTTTACTCTGCTCGTCCGAAGTCGAATCCGCCCGCACTTTGCTGATGAAGTAATCGATCACTTTCGGCGCGTTTTCCAACACGTTTTTCTCGACACTGGCGACGCCCTCGGACGATGTGCCGGCCAGCAGGGTGCGATCGGCACCGGTGGAAATCACGACCGCCGCCGCCAGCACGGCGACACCTGCGCCACGACGGAACCAGCCCGTGAACGGGATCGACGGTTTCAGCCGGTTGACCAGGCCGCGACCGGCGAAAATCAGCGTCCCCAGCGACAGCGCACTGCCCGCGCCGTAGGCCAGCAGCAACAGGCTGGTCTGAGCGCTGGCGCCTTGCAGCATGGCGCCGGTGAGGATCACGCCGAGAATCGGCCCGGCGCACGGTGCCCATAGCAGACCGGTGGCCACGCCGATCATCACCGACCCCATGGGGCCAGCCTTCTTGCGAATGTCCGGATCCAGGCGATTGCCGAGCAACACGAACGGCCGCGCCAGCCAGTCACCGATGCGTGCGGAAATCAGCGACAGCGCAAACAGCACCATCACGATCAGCGCGATGTGTCGGCCGGTGTTGTTGGCCTGGATCACCCACTCGCTGCTGACCACCGCGAGGCTGGAGATCAGGGCGAAGGTCAGGGCCATACCGCCGAGGGTCAACAGGATCGAAGAACGGGTGCGGTCGGCGCCGGCAAACAGAAACGGCACCACGGGCAAGATGCAGGGGCTGAGGACAGTCAACAGACCGCCCAGGAACGCGATAAGGAACATGAGGTTCACCTCTTGAAGGATGGGCGGTCTGCCGATAAAAGAGGTGCCTGCCGTTCACCGGCAGACACGCACGGGATTCAGGCGTTCTGGTTGTCCAGCCATTGACTTTGCGGGGTCCGGCTGGCGCCGTTTTCGGCGACCATCTGGCCTTGCGGCGTATGGCTGGAGCCGTCCGCTGCGACCATCTGCCCTTGCGGCGTATGGCTGGAGCCGTCCGCTGCGACCATCTGCCCTTGCGGCGTGTGGCTGGCGCCGTCGGCGGCGATCAAGGCATCGCTGCCCTGTTTGGCTAGCGGGCTCAGTTGAAAGCAGGTGCTGCCGGCGCAGCTGCTCTGCTCGACGGCGCTGTTGGCGTGAGCCGCGACACCGGCAAAAGAGAAGGCAATGGCGGTCAAGAAACGCGATACGTTGTTCATGGCAATCTTCCTTTAAATCAGTGGGTGGCGGATCAGTTCTGGTTGTCGCAGCCGTCGGCGAATTTGCTGTAGTCGAGCACGCGGGTCTGACCGGCCGAATCGAGGTAGGTCATGCGGGCGTCGACGATGCCGCAGGTCATCGATTTGTCTTCTTTCATCGAGATCACTTTCTGGATATCCAGATGTGTGCCATAGGTGTAGGTTTGCGGGGCAACGGCTTCGGCACGGGCCGACAGGGTGCAGATGTTCAGGGCGGCAAACAGGCAAGCGGCGATTACGGATTTGTTGGTCATGGCGTTTTCCTCAGGGCTTCAATGGGTAGATCGGTTGATTGGGCCGAGGCGCTGTGGTGTGCCTCGATGGAGCTCATTTAAAGCTCGCGAGGTATCCCGTCTGTGTCGGAAAACGGCCGGTATAAATCGCTGCGTATCTCGCCCGCCGGGGGATACACAGCGATACAAAACCCTGAAAAAATCGTGATTTTGCGTCCACATGTATCCGTCGTTGCGGCAGATACACTGCAATACAAAGGCAGGCAGGCGAGCCCGCGCGGGCTCTATAGACTGCGAGACATTCCCCACTTGATAGAGGTTTGGCTCCATGGATCATGTCGATCACATTCTCATCGTCGATGACGACCGCGAGATTCGCGAACTGGTTGGCAATTACCTGAAAAAGAACGGCCTGCGCACCACCGTGGTCGCCGATGGCCGACAAATGCGCAGTTTTCTGGAAGCCAACACCGTCGACCTGATCGTGCTCGACATCATGATGCCCGGCGATGACGGCCTGCTGCTGTGCCGCGAACTGCGCGCCGGCAAACACAAGGCCACGCCGGTCCTGATGCTCACCGCCCGCAACGACGAAACCGACCGCATCATCGGCCTGGAAATGGGCGCCGACGATTACCTGACCAAGCCCTTTGCCGCCCGTGAACTGCTGGCGCGGATCAACGCCGTGCTGCGCCGCACGCGGATGCTGCCGCCCAATCTGGTGGTGACTGAAAGCGGTCGCTTGCTGGCCTTCGGTCGCTGGCAGCTCGATACCTCGGCCCGGCATCTGCTGGACACCGACGGCACCATGGTTGCCTTGAGCGGCGCGGAGTACCGCTTGCTGCGAGTGTTTCTCGATCATCCGCAGCGGGTGTTGAGCCGCGATCAGCTGCTCAACCTGACCCAGGGTCGCGACGCCGATCTGTTCGACCGCTCCATCGACCTGCTGGTCAGTCGTCTGCGCCAGCGCCTGCTCGACGACGCCCGCGAACCGGCCTACATCAAGACCGTGCGCAGCGAGGGTTACGTGTTCTCGCTGCCGGTGGAAATCCTCGGAGCCCCGGCATGAAGGTTGCGTTGCACTGGCCGCGCACCCTCGCCTCGCGGTTGTCGCTGATTTTTCTGATCGGCCTGATCCTGGCTCAAGCCCTGTCGTTCGGCGCGCAGTATTACGAGCGCTACGAAAGCGCGAAAAACACCATGCTCGGCAACCTGGAAACCGACGTTTCGACCTCGATTGCGATTCTCGACCGCTTGCCGGCCGAAGAGCGCCCGATGTGGCTTGATCGCCTGGCCCGCAAAAACTACGGCTACCTGCTCAGCGAAGGCGAACCGGGCACGCCGATCGGTCCGGGCGAGGTGCCGATTGCTGTGACCTCGATCACCGACGCCATCGGCGAAGCCTACCCGCTGACCTTCACCGACATTCCTGGGCCGAAAAAGCACTTTCAGGGCCATTTGCGCCTGAGCGATGGCAGCCCGGTGACCATCGACGTTCGACCTTCGATGGTGCCGCTGTCGCCGTGGCTGCCGGTGGTGCTGCTCGGGCAACTGGCGCTGATGATTGCCTGCACCTGGCTGGCGGTACGCATCGCCATCCGTCCCCTTACCCGATTGGCCAACGCGGTGGAAACCCTTGATCCCAACGCCCATCCGATCAATCTGGACGAACAAGGTCCGAACGAAGTGGCGTACGCCGCCCGTGCGTTCAACACCATGCAGGCGCGGATCGCCGCGTACCTGAAGGAACGCATGCAGTTGCTGGCAGCGATTTCCCACGACCTGCAAACCCCGATCACCCGAATGAAACTGCGCGCGGAGTTCATGGACGACTCGGCGGAGAAGGACAAACTGTGGAACGACCTCGGTGAGATGGAGCATCTGGTGCGTGAAGGCGTGGCCTATGCGCGCAGCATTCACGGTTCGACCGAAGAAAGCCGACGCACCAACCTCGACTCGTTTCTCGACAGCCTGGTGTTCGACTATCAGGACATGGGCAAAGAGGTGCAATTGAGCGGCAAGAGTGAGGCTGTGATCGACACCCGCCCCCACGCCCTGCGCCGGGTGCTGGTCAACCTGACCGACAACGCGTTGAAATTCGCCGGTGCTGCCGAACTGTACGTCGAGCGCAAACACACAGAACTGTCGATCAAAGTCATGGATCGAGGCCCTGGCATTGCCGAAGAAGAGCTGGCGCAGGTGATGGAGCCGTTCTACCGCGTGGAGAACTCGCGCAACCGCAGCACGGGTGGCACCGGGCTGGGGCTGGCGATTGCGCAGCAACTGGCGATGGCGCTGGGTGGCTCGCTGAACCTGAGCAACCGTGACGGTGGCGGGTTGTGTGCGGAGCTGAAGTTGCCGCTACAGGCCTGAAACAAACAAAAAGACCCGGGGAGCTATATTGCCCCCCGGGTCTTTTTTTGTGCGATCAGTTAAGTCCGATCACACCGTCTTCATGCATCTGCCGCAACAACGCCAAACCACTGTCCATGAACGATGCTGTTCCTGGTAAACCCGCCTCCATCGCCAGCCCTTCCAGTTGCGCCCGACCGTTCAGCGCAGGAAATTCGCCAATCCTCTGCAACAACCGCCACGCCAACGGACTCAGCTCGGAGAATTTCACACTGAAATCCACCGCGCGCCGCACCAGCAACAACGTTGGCTGGGCCGGTGGCGCAGACGGCTGATATTCAGGACTGAGCATTTGTACCGGCCACGCATACGCCAGTGGCCAGGCCAGCGCCGAAACCTGCAATGGCTGCTCCAGCAAAAGCGCGGGATCACTTGCCGGTAGCGGCTGGATGTCGGACTGCTGCAACACCATCTCCACCCACTCGTAATGCGCCAGCTCCACCAGAAACGCCGGCCACTCGCCCGAGCTCAACACTACAGGTTCCGAAGCGAGGTAACCGACGAACTCCTCCGCGATTTCACCGAATTTGGGCGTTTGCGCCCGGTAGTCCCGCAGGAAGCCGCGAATCAGCAGGCGCCAACGCTCCTGGCCGATGATCCGGATCAGCACCGGAAAGGTCCCGCCCAACAGTTGCGAGACATTGTTGAACACCAGATCGCGATAGACATTGACCCGCGCCGCGTTCATGTCGGCCGGTGGCGTCTGGTTCTCGGGATCGCGCAGGTAGCGCGTCAGGGCCCGTTGTTGCTGCTCAAGGTTATCCACGCTGGCCTCCCTGATGCTGCAAGCGGCGAATGGCCTGCAATTCCGCCACCAACTCGGAGAACGCCGGGAAGTTGAAGTCGCGTTCGAGCAAGGTCGGCTGGGCGCCAAAGCGTGCATAGGCGTCCGCCAGCAGCGACCAGACCACAGGTTTCACCGACGCGCCGTGGGTGTCGATTTTCAGCGTGTCGGACTCGTCGAAATGCCCCGCCACGTGCATCCCGACCACCCGACCCGGCTCGATACCGGCCAGAAATGTCTGCGGGTCGAAACTATGGTTGATCGAATTGACGTAGACGTTATTCACGTCCAGCAGCAGGTCGCAATCGGCCTCGCGCAGTACGGCGTTGGTGAAGACCACCTCGTCCATGTCCTGCCGGGGAGCGGCGTAATAGGAAACGTTTTCCACTGCCAGGCGCCGGCCGAGGATGTCCTGGGCCTGACGGATCCGCGCGGCAACGTGGTGCACGGCCTCGTCGGTGAACGGCAACGGCAGCAGATCATAGAGATGACCGTCGTCGCTGCAATAGCTCAAGTGCTCGCTGTACAGCGGCACGTTGTAATGATCGAGAAACACCCGGACTTCCCGAAGGAAGTCGACGTCCAACGGTGCCGACCCGCCGAGCGACAACGACAAGCCATGGCAAGACAACGGATAACGCTCGGCCAGTTCGCGCAGCGCGGCACCGTGGGCGCCGCCGACGCCGATCCAGTTTTCCGGGGCGACTTCAAGAAAGTCGAAATCGCCGGTGCAGGCGGCTTGAAGATCCTTCATCAAGCCGCGACGCAGGCCGAGCCCGACGCTGGCCTGCAAGGTGGGGTGGGGAATCTGCATGGGCAAGACCTCTGCAAAAGAGCCGACGACAGTGGCGGCCGAGAGGTCCAGTGAATGCGAACGCTGTATCACGGCTGTGTTCATCCGCCCCGGCATTTGCGGTGCTGTGTATCCCCAAGCCCTCCTGATACACGCAAATACATAGAGTCGCCCAACACCGACTAGACTCAATCAGTACCCAGTCGAGGGGGACGCAGGACAGCAGTGTCGCCCTGCCCGTTTCCACGACCACCGCCCGGTGGTGAATGCCTCGACCCCCATCACCACCGGACTGTGATCCTTGACAGGAGCACATGACATGGACGAGGCCAGACTCAACGAATTCATGGGCAAACTGGTCAACGACATGGGCGGCGCGGCGATGCTGGCCAATGTCATCGTCGGCGAAGAACTTGGCTTGTATAAGGCCATGGCCGACAGCCAGCCGATCTCCCCGGAAACCCTCGCCGAAAAAACCGCCTGCAACTCCCGGCTGGTTCGCGAATGGCTCAGCGCCCACGCGGCCTCCGGCTACATGGAACACCTGGACGGCAAATTCCGCCTGCCGGAAGAACAGGCCATGGCCCTGGCCAAGGAGGATTCGCCGGTCTACGTCGCTGGCGGGCTCGGCGTAGTGGCGTCGTTTTTCCACGACAAGGACAAACTGGTCAAAGCCATGCGCGGCAATGGCGCCTTGCCCTGGGGCGATCACCATCCGTGCATGTTCACCGGCACTGAACGGTTCTTCCGCCCCGGCTACAAAGGGCATCTGATCGCCGAATGGCTGCCGGCGCTGGAGGGCGTTGTGGCTAAACTGGAAGACGGCGCCAAGGTCGCCGATGTCGGCTGCGGTCATGGCGCCTCCACGGTGATCATGGCCCAGGCCTATCCCAACTCGCGTTTCGTCGGTTTCGACTATCACGCGCCATCGGTAAGTGTCGCCACCCAGCGAGCCGAAGAAGGCGGCGTCAGCAGCCGGGCGCGTTTTTTCCAGGGCACAGCAAAAAGCTTTCCCGGCGACGACTACGACCTGATCTGCTACTTCGATTGCCTGCACGATATGGGCGACCCGGTCGGCGCGGCGCGGCATGCCTACGATTGCCTGAAGGACGACGGCACGGTGCTGTTGGTCGAACCCTTTGCCAACGACACGCTGGACGACAACATCAACCCGGTCGGGCGACTTTTCTATGCAGCATCGACGTTCATCTGCACGCCGAACTCACTGTCCCAGGAAGTGGGCCTGGGGCTCGGTGCGCAGGCCGGCGAGATGCGTTTGCGCAAAGTGTTCAGCGAAGCCGGATTCAAGCAGTTCCGGCGGGCGACGCAGACGCCGTTCAACCTGATTCTGGAAGCACGCAAGTAAACGTCTGTACCGGGCGCCTCCATAAGAGGCGCCCGGCAGTGCTAACCTGCAAGGCACTTACAGCCTGCGGAGCGCTGACCATGCTTGACCGCCCCCTCCACGAACATCTCGACTACCTGCAACAGGCCATGGCCGACGGCGATTTCGTGGTACTGACCGGGGCCGGTATCAGCACGCCGTCGGGCATCCCGGACTACCGCGACACCAACGGCGTGCGCCGGGGCCGGCAGCCGATGATGTATCAGGAGTTTCTGTCGGCACCCGAATCACGCCGCCGATACTGGGCCCGGGCGATGCTCGGCTGGCTCCGTGTGCGTCAGGCGCAACCGAACGCGGCTCATGAAGCGCTGGCCAGCCTGCAAAGCCATGGCCGGATCAGCGGATTGATCACCCAGAATGTCGATACCCTGCACGATCAGGCCGGCAGTCACGATGTCATCGAACTACACGGCAGCCTGCATCGAGTGTTGTGCCTGGATTGCGGCCAGCGCAGCGAGCGGGATTCGATTCAGCAATTGATGGAAATGCAGAATCCGTATCTGGCGGGTGTCGATGCCATGCAGGCGCCGGACGGCGACACCCTGCTCGACCCGACCTTCGAGGCACGCTTCCAGGTGCCGCACTGTCCACATTGCGAAGGCGAGCGGATGAAACCGGACGTGGTGTTTTTTGGTGAGAACGTGGCGCAGCCGACAGCGGCACGGGCCATGGCGGCAGCGGAGAATGCTGCCGGTATGCTGGTGGTCGGGTCGTCGTTGATGGCGTATTCGGCGTTTCGCCTGTGCCGGGTGATTGCGGATCGGGGCAAGCCGCTGATTGCGATCAATCTGGGGAAGACCCGGGCGGATGAGTTGCTGGATTTGAAGATCGAGGCGTCTTGCGAACAGCTATTGCCGCTACTGACACAACGCCTCAATGCTCAGCCTTAAGGATGTCGAACAACGCCTGCGCCGCCGCCGACAGTTCATTCCCGGAATCAGTCAATACGCCAATCGCCCGCTCCACCACTGGCTCATGCAACGTCAGACACCGTGCCCCCAACTCGCGCATCTGCTCGGCACACAACGCCGGCACCGCACTGACGCCCAGGCCACTGGCAACCATCCGCCCGACGGTCGCCAGTTGATGGCTTTCAAATTCCACCGGCAGTTTCATGCCCCGGGCCTGCAAGTGTTCCTCAAGCATCACCCGCACCGTGGACGGGCGTTGCAGGGTGATGAACGGCTCCCGCAACAAGGTCTGCCAGTCGATGTCCGTACGCTGGGCCAGCGGTGAATCCTGTGGCACCACCGCGACGAAACGATCCCTATATAGCGGTGTGAAGGTCAGCGACGTGTTCTGCATCGGCTCGAACGCCACGCCAAGTTCGACCTGACGATCGCGGACCATTTCCAGCACTTGCTCGTTGATCACGTCGTTGACCGTCACGTTTACGTTCGGATAGCGCGCGCGGAAGGTCTTGAGGATCGGTGGTAGCAGGTTGCCGGCAAACGATGGCATCGCCGCCAGTGTCACTCGCCCCCGTTGCAGGCTGAAGCGCTGGCGCATTTCGTCTTCGGCGTTGTCCCAATCAGCGATCAGGCGCCGGGCCAGCGGCAGCAGCGATTCGCCTTCCGGGGTCAGCGCCACGTTGCGCGTATTGCGACTGAACAGGCGCCCCCCCAAGCCCTCCTCCAGCGCCTTGATGGTCAGGCTCAGCGCCGATTGCGACAGGTGCAGGCGTTCGCAAGCCACGGCGAAACTCAGGCTTTGGGCCACAGCAAGAAAGGCGCGGATCTGCTTGATGGTCATGGTCGTGTCGCTCCAACGGCTAAGCTGTACATCCACCCGCCGACGATGGCGAGCATTTCTTGATCGCTCCCACGCTCCTGCGTGGGAACAGAGAACCAAGCCAATTATTGAGCTTTATCAATCAATCAACCTTAAAAATCAACTTAACAAATATATTCACCAGCGCGACACTCCAGTCATTCGGCTAGCCAGCCGCCCGACAAACAATAAAAGAGGTGCATATGGCAGGTTTCGACAAGCGCGTGTATTCCTACGAGGAAGCCATGGCAGGTCTTGAAGACGGCATGACCGTGATCGCCGGCGGCTTCGGCCTGTGCGGCATCCCGGAAAACCTGATCGCCGAGATCAAGCGCAAAGGCACCCGCGACCTCACCGTCGTTTCCAACAACTGCGGCGTTGATGGATTCGGCCTCGGCGTACTGCTGACCGATCGCCAGATCCGCAAGGTGGTCGCCTCCTACGTCGGCGAAAACAAACTGTTCGAAGAGCAACTGCTCAAAGGCGACATCGAAGTCGTCCTGACCCCGCAAGGCACTCTCGCCGAAAAAATGCGCGCAGGCGGCGCCGGCATCCCGGCGTTCTTCACCGCTACTGGCGTCGGCACTCCGGTTGCCGAAGGCAAGGAAGTGCGTGAATTCCACGGTCGCAAATACCTGATGGAAGAGTCCATCACCGGCGACTTCGCCATCGTCAAAGGCTGGAAGGCCGACCACTTCGGCAACGTCATCTACCGCCACACCGCCCAGAACTTCAACCCGCTGGCCGCCACCGCCGGCAAGATCACCGTGGTCGAAGTCGAAGAAATCGTCGAACCCGGCGAGCTGGATCCGGCACACATCCACACGCCCGGCATCTACGTCGACCGGGTCATTTGCGGCACGTTCGAAAAACGCATCGAACAACGCACCATCCGCAAATAATCCAGGCTGACGGAGAACAAGAACATGGCACTTACCCGCGAACAAATGGCTCAACGCGTCGCCCGCGAAATGCAGGACGGCTACTACGTGAACCTCGGCATCGGCATTCCGACCCTGGTCGCCAACTACATCCCCGAAGGCATGGAAGTCATGCTGCAATCGGAAAACGGCCTGCTCGGCATGGGCCCTTTCCCGACTGAAGACACCATCGACGCCGACATGATCAACGCCGGCAAACAGACCGTGACCGCCCGTATCGGCGCTTCGATCTTCAACTCTGCCGAGTCCTTCGCGATGATCCGTGGCGGTCACGTCGACCTGACCGTGCTGGGCGCCTTCGAAGTCGACGTACAGGGCAACATCGCCTCGTGGATGATCCCCGGCAAACTGGTCAAGGGCATGGGCGGCGCGATGGACCTGGTGGCCGGCGCCGACAACATCATCGTGATCATGACCCACGCGTCCAAGGACGGTGAGTCCAAGTTGCTGAGCCAGTGCAGCCTGCCGCTGACCGGCGCCGGTTGCATCAAGCGTGTGCTGACTGACCTGGCGTACCTGGAAATCGAAAATGGCGCTTTTGTCCTCAAGGAACGCGCACCTGGCGTCAGCGTCGAGGAAATCGTCGCCAAAACCGCTGGTAAACTGATCGTCCCGGATCACGTACCGGAAATGCAGTTCGCTGCCGAGTGAGGAATTCGAAAATGCAAGACGTCGTCATTGTTGCCGCCACGCGTACCGCGATCGGCAGTTTCCAGGGATCCCTGGCCACCGTCTCCGCCGTGGATCTGGGCGCAGCGGTCATCCGCCAGTTGCTTGAGCAGACTGGACTGGACGGTGCTCAGGTCGATGAAGTGATCATGGGCCAGGTGCTGACCGCCGGCGCCGGCCAGAACCCGGCACGCCAGTCGGCGATCAAGGCCGGCCTGCCCCACGCCGTTCCCGCCATGACCTTGAACAAGGTCTGTGGCTCGGGCCTCAAGGCCTTGCATCTTGGTGCCCAGGCGATCCGTTGCGGCGATGCTGACGTGATCATCGCCGGCGGTCAGGAAAACATGAGCCTGGCCAACTACGTCATGCCCGGCGCGCGCACCGGCATGCGCATGGGTCACGCGCAAATCGTCGACACCATGATCAGCGATGGCCTGTGGGATGCGTTCAACGATTACCACATGGGCATCACTGCCGAGAACCTGGTCGAGAAATACGAGATCAGCCGCGAGCAGCAGGACGCCTTCGCTGCCGCATCGCAACAGAAAGCCGCCGCGGCCATCGAGGCCGGTCGTTTTGTCGATGAAATCACCCCAATCCTGATCCCGCAGCGCAAAGGCGATCCGGTGGCGTTCAAGGTTGACGAACAGCCACGCGGCGACACTACCGCTGAATCCCTGGCCAAACTGCGTCCAGCGTTCAAGAAGGACGGCAGCGTCACCGCCGGCAACGCTTCGTCGCTGAACGACGGCGCCGCCGCGGTCATTCTGATGAGCGCCGAAAAAGCCAAGGCCCTGGGCCTGCCGGTGCTGGCGAAAATCGCCGCCTACGCCAACGCGGGCGTCGACCCGGCCATCATGGGCATCGGCCCTGTGTCCGCCACTCGCCGCTGCCTGGACAAGGCCGGCTGGAACATTGGCCAACTGGACCTGATCGAAGCCAACGAAGCCTTCGCCGCGCAATCCCTGGCGGTGGCCAAGGACCTGCAATGGGATCTGGACAAGGTCAACGTCAACGGCGGCGCCATCGCCCTCGGACATCCGATCGGTGCATCAGGCTGCCGTGTGCTGGTAACCCTGCTGCACGAAATGATCAAACGTGATGCGAAAAAGGGTCTGGCGACCCTGTGCATCGGCGGCGGTCAAGGCGTGGCGCTGGCACTGGAACGCGCTTAAGCGCAAAAGAGGTTCAACAGCGGGTGGCGGATCCACGACATCCACTGCCCGTTGGCAACAAACCCGGTACGGCTCACGTCGCACCGGGTATTTTTTGCCTGCGCCGAAAGGTCACGCGGCCAGTTGCAGAATCAGCCAGGCATTGGCGCCGCTGATCACCACAAACAATCCCCACGCGAGAGCCTTGGTCGGCAACCGGTTCACAAACGGCCCCATCAGTTGTTTGTCGTTGGTCATGCGAATCAGCGGGTACAGCGCAAACGGCAACTGCAGGCTCAACACCACCTGACTCAACACCAGCAACTTGCCCACCGCGCCGTCGCCCATCAGCCACACGCCGATGAATGCCGGAATCAGCGCCAGCCCACGGGTGATCAGGCGCCGCTGCCAGCAGGGAATCCGCAGGTTCAGATAACCTTCCATGATCACCTGCCCGGCGATGGTGCCGGTGAAGGTCGAACTCTGCCCCGACGCCAGCAGCGCCACGCCGAACAGCACACTGGCCAGCGCGCCGCCCACCAGCGGATCGAGCAAGTGATAGGCGTCCTGGATGTCCACCACGTCGGAATGCCCGGTTTGATGGAAGGCTGCCGCTGCGAGAATCAGGATCGCCGCGTTGACCAGCAACGCCAGCGCCAATGAGCCGATGGTGTCGATGCGCGCCAGGTTCACCGCGTCCTGCTTGCTCGCCATATCCTGGCCGATCAGCCGCGTTTGTACGATCGAAGTGTGCAAGTACAAGTTGTGCGGCATCACCGTGGCGCCGAGGATGCCGATGGCCAGGTACAACGGTGCTGCATCACTGATCGCCGACAGCGAAGGTTTGAAACCTTGAGCGACGTCCGGCCAGTACGGTTTGATCAGCAGCAGTTCGACGAAGAAGCACACGCCGATGGTGCCCACCAGTACCAGCATGATCGCTTCCAGCCTGCGGAAACCGCGGTTTTGCAGGGCCAGCACCAGCAATGTATCGAATGCGGTCAGGGCGATGCCGAATGTCAGCGAACAACCCAGCAACAGGTGAAACGCCAGTGCGCAGCCGAGCACTTCCGCAAGGTCGGTGGCAATGATCGAGATTTCCGCCAATACCCATTGCAGCCGCGCCGTCGGGGTGCTGTAGCGTTCGCGGGACAACTGCGCCAGGTCGCGCCCGGTGGCGATGCCCAGCCGCGAACACAGGCATTGCACGACCATGCCCGCCAGACTCGCCAGCAACACCATGAACAGCAGGCTGTAACCGAAGCGTGAACCGGCCTCGATGGCGGTGGCCCAGTTGCCCGGGTCCATGTAGCCGATCGACACCAGCAAACCGGGGCCGGCAAAACGCAGCACGCGTTTGAAGAACGAGGCATTCGGGTCCACCAGGACACTGCCGGCCACTTCCGGCGGGCAGAACGGCGCAGTGGCGATTTTGGGTAAGCTGAATTTCACGCACACATCCAGAAACAAGTCGAAAGGCGCAGCTTAGACGTTTCAGTCGGCGTGCCCAAGAGCAGACGTGCTGCGTTCAGGGTTTGGCAGTACCCAGCAATTGCTGGCGCAATTCGGGGCTGCGCGTGCGCGGGTCGAGCCAGATGTCGAAAAATGCCCGGGCGAACTGCGGATCATCGATTTCGTGCTGCAACTGCTGACCGACAAAGAACCGCGCCCCCTGCCCCGGGAGATACACCCCGGTGATCCGCGTGCCGGCCTGAACATCGACGAACGATTGCTGCATCTGCGCTTGCCACACGGCCAGTTGTGCCGGGCTGATGGAAGAACCAGCAAGGCGTTTGATCTCATCGACGCTGGCCTGCACCAGATCTTCACGGGACACGTTGCGCCGGTAGATCAATTCCAGGGCGAAGGGCTGACCATCGGCCAGCGGACGCGCGGCACTCCACAGCCGAGCGTTATAAATGTCGAAACCGAACACGCTGAAATCCCCGGTACCGATGATCTGCGCGCCGGGCACTGCGTCCTGCCAACTGGCCCAGGTCGGCGTCAGCAGTAGCGCCCACAAGCCGATTCCGCAGCATCCACGTAACACCTTCGGTGTTCTGCTCATCGCGGCATCGACTCCGGTAAACCCTGATAGTCAGAGCATAGTCGGCGATCACGCCCGGCACTTTGTATACATTTATTGCATGCATTTGCAGCAATCCATTAACGACAGTGCTAACGTGGCCCTCATTGATCCGATGGAGAGACCTGCGTGCTGATCCTCAAACTGCTGCTGATTCCCGGTTTCCTGCTGTTGATTTCCCTGGCCGGCAAGCGTTGGGGCCCCAGCGTCGCCGGGTGGCTGTCGGGGTTGCCAGTGGTGGTCGGGCCGATTCTGTTTTTCCTCGCCATCGAGCAAGGGCCCGCGTTTGCCGCGCAATCGGCGGTCGCGGCGCTATCGGCCATGTTTGCGATGATCGCGTTTTGCGTCACCTATGCGCAGGTGGCGCAGCGGGCGAACTGGCCGCTGGCATTGGTAGTTTCTTTATCGGTCTGGGCCGTGCTGGCGCTGATTCTGTCGCTGATTCCGGCGTCTTTACTCTTCTCGGTCGCCGCCGCTGCGACTGCCCTTCTCGCCGCGCCTTACCTGTTTCCCAAGGTTCAACCGGTGGTGAGTGGCCCGGCGCCGAAGTCGGACAAACTGGTGTGGCGGATGATCGCCGGGGCCGCATTGACGCTAGTGGTGACCATGCTGGCCAGCACCGTCGGCGAGCGCTGGAGCGGTCTGCTCGCGGTGTTCCCGGTGCTCGGCAGCGTGATGGCGGTGTTTTCCCAGCAGACCCGTGGCCCGGCGTTTACCGCTGCGTTGTTGCGGGCGACGGCGACGGGGATGTATTCGTTTTCGGCGTTTTGTCTGGTGCTGGCGCTGACCGTTCCAGGTCTGGGTTTCGGCGGTTTCGTGGTGGCGGTGGCCGTTTCGGTGGCGATGCTGGGCGTCACCCGGCAGTTGCTGGCCAAACCGGCGCCTGCGCCATCAGCAAACTGACCCCGCCCGGACAAACCGCTCTGGAGTGCCAGGTGTGCTCCGTGGGATGATCGCCGCCCAAGCGCGACCATCCCTCGGAGATTCGAATGTCATTGCTTAGCAAGAAAGCCGTCGTCCTGTTGTTGGCGGCGGTGGCCGGTTTCGGCGCCATCAATGCTCAGGCAGCCAAAGCCAAAGAAAAGGCTGTCACCGAGAAAGTCTCGATGCTCGACGGCAAGTTCAGTTTTGTCCTGCCCAAGGGCTTTGTCGGCGATCCGTTGCCAGCCGGGCCGACCGGTGCCAAGGGCACCATGTACAGCAACGACGCCACCAAGACTGTGGTCATCGTCGCCGAAAACCAGATTCCCGAAGGCAAAAACGTCAAGGACAACGACAGTGCGTTCCTCGACGGCACCGTCTCAGATTTCATCGACGCCCAGCGCAAGGCGCTGCCGGACTTCAACAAGCTCAGCGAAAAAAGCCTGACCCAGAAAGGCAACGGCCTGGGCCTTCGTCAAGTGGACAGCACAGCGACCCAGGGCGGCGGCCAGACCCTCAACACCACGCTGATTGCAGGCTCCGGTACGCACATGGCGTTGGTCCAGGTGATTTCCCGGGCCAGCGACAAGAGCGGTCACGAGGCACTGGTGAAAACCATCCTCAAGGAAAAGTGATCTTCACGGGTTGAGTTGCTGCAACCAGTCGTTCAAATCCCGAAGTTCGGCCGCGCTGATGCTGTGGCCGACGCCGGGATAGGCATGAAATTGCGGTTTGTACGACAGCTTCTGCAACAACGTATCGGCCTCGGTGCCACCGCTGTAAGGCACACGGTCATCCGCCGTGCCGTGGCCGATGAAGATCTCCAGCGGCGGATGCTGTTGCTCTGACTTCAGCTCGCCCTTAAGCACCGGCAACACCCGCCCGCTCAATGCCGCGATGCCACCCACTGCCGCCGGGTGCCGCAGTCCAACCTCGTAAGTCATCATCGCGCCCTGGCTGAAACCGATCAGGTACACCTTCTCCGGTTGCGCGTGATATTTCTGCGCCGCTGCGGCGATAAAAGCCCGCAGTTTCTGGCTGCTGGCCTTCAGATCATCGGTCTCGCCGTTGTAGGCCCCTTCGCCTTTCTTGCGAAACCATTGGAAACGCCCTTCTCCCAACGCCATCGGTGCCTGCACAGACAGGTAGTTGTACTGCTTGGGCAGCTGAAATTTCATACCGATCAGATCGGCCTCGTTACTGCCATAGCCATGCAGGAACACCACCAGCGGACGCTGTTCGGCATCCGAGTGAACCTGAGCCAGGTAGTTGAGCGGCAGATCGGTTTGCAGCGAGGTTTGAGCATGGACAGCGCTGGACGCCAGCAGGGTCAACAGAGCAAACACCTTCAACATAAGCCTTCCTTCACGCAGTGCAGGGTTCGGGGCAGAGCCTAACACTGTGATCCAGAAGATGGGGGCGTCAGTCGTTGATCAACTTGCCCGCCCGAATCGGCTCGCGCCCCGCCACTTTCGCCTGCCAGGTGCCCGGCTGGGTGTAGCGTCCACGATCGATGGCAAACAACACGCCGCTGGTGCCGGCGCGCACGGTGGTCACGCGGTCCTGCAACGGATCGACCACTTCGAACAACGCATCACCGCGCTCCACCCATTCACCGGCATTGCGCAGGAAACTCACCACGCCATGGTGCGGGGCGAACAGGTATTCGGTGCCTTCGAACGGCATACCTTCGCAGCATTCGTCCGGCGCCTTCGGCCATTCGCCGCTGATGAAGCCTTGCTCGGCCAAAAAGCCCAGGATCGCCTCGCAATTGGCCTGAGCCTGATCGACGCGGGTGTCGCCCATGCTGCCCAGTTCCAGGGTGGTGGCGAGGTTGGCCGGCGGGATAGCCGCCTCCGGGAACATCCGCGCCAGACGCAACCATGGAGTGGAGCACGATTCATCGAACGAACTGCCGCCGGAGTCTTCACACAACAGCGCCACTCCAGCCTTCAAGCGCGCGGCCAGGGATTGCCACTGCGGCCAGTGTTGCGGCAGCGCATAAATGTGAATCGCGGCATCGAAATCGCAATGCAGATCGAGGGTGATATCGGCCTCACAGGCGTGGCGCAGCAACAGACGGTGCAGCGCTTCCAGTTGCGAGGCAGGGGCTGGCAGCTCGTCGAGGATTTGGCCCATGGTCTGGCGGATCAACGCAATGTTGGCCTGGGCATCACCGCCCAACTGCTCGCCGATACGCTCGGCCACCGGCGCGCTGAGTTCGACGAAGGAGCGGTTGAAGTTCTTGCCGCTGCCCAGCTCGAAGCGCCCCATGTGGCTGCCTTGCAGATGCTGATCGAGGCCGATCGGGTTGGCCACCGGCACCAGTTCGATCACACCTTGTAACTGGCCGTTGGATTCCAGCTCGGCAAGGCGTTTCTTCAGTTCCCACGCAGTGCGCATGCCCGGCAGCTCATCGGCGTGCAGGCTGGCCTGGATGTAGACCTTGCGCGGGCCGGCGCCGTAACGGAAGACGCTGAGGGAACGTTCGCTGCCCAGGTGGCTCCAGGGCAGAACATGATCGATGCGTTGCATGGGGAACTCCGGAAATTCTGTAGTGGCTGCTAGACAGCGACTGCATTGAAAATGTGCTGACAGGATAAATCACGGGCGAAAAAAAAGTGGCCACCGCGTCAACGGGGCCACTTTTTTCTACGGCGTATTAATGGCCGTACACGTCAAAGTCGAAGTACTTGTCCTGCACTTGCTTGTACTTGCCGTTGGCGCGGATTTCATTGATGGCGGTGTTGAATTTCTCCGCCAGCTCGGTATCGCCTTTACGCACGGCAATACCGGCGCCACCGCCGAAGTACTTGGCGTCTTCGTAGGTCGGACCGACGAACTCGAAGCCTTTGCCGGCGTCGGTTTTCAGGAAGCCGTCGCTCAGGTTGACCGAGTCGGCCAGCATCGCGTCGATACGACCGGAGACCATGTCCAGGTTGGCTTCCTGCTGCGAGCCGTAACGCACCAGTTCGATCCCGGCCGGTACCAGCACTTCAGTGGCGTAGCGGTCGTGGGTACTGGCACGCAGCACGCCGACTTTCTTGCCTTTGAGCTCTGTCAGCGGGTCTTTCACGCCCGAGCCTGCTTTCATTACGAAGCGCGCCGGGGTGTGGTAGTACTTGATGGTGAAATCGACGTTTTTCTTGCGGTCGTCAGTGATGGTCATCGAGGACAGGATCGCGTCGATCTTCTTCACTTTCAGCGCCGGGATCAGGCCGTCGAACTCTTGCTCGACCCAGGTGCATTTGACTTTCATCTGCTCACACAGCGCATCGCCGATGTCCACGTCGAAACCAGCCAGTTTGCCGTCAGGGGTTTTCATCGAGAATGGCGGGTAACCGGCTTCGATACCGATACGGATCGGTTTGGCGTCTTCGGCCACGGCGGTCAGGGACAACATCGACAGTGCCAGGGCACCGAACATAACCAGCTTTTTCATTTATAACTCCCGTGTGCGGAGGCTTTTATTGGCAGCTTTCGATTGTCAGGTTCGGCCTTGGGCTGTGTAGCGCAAAGAAACCGAAGTGGCCGGCAGTCTATGGCGGCGCGCACGGGGCAAATTGTTTTTAAGCGACAAATACTTACAGAAAATCGGCGAGTACCATCACGTGGGAAAAGTCTGCGCCAGAGCGGTGCAAGGGTTGTAGGACAAAGCCGACAAAAGCTGCCGCCGAAGCGGCAACCCTCTGGCTATCAGCAATCGCAAGCGATCGGCGCGGTGGCGACGCGCGGTGTGGCAACACTCAACTGGAAGCCTTCATCCAGCCACCCGGTGACCCCGCCGATCATCTCCTTGACCGGGTAACCCAGCGCCGCCAGTTTCACCGCCGCCTTGTTGGCGCCATTGCAGTGGGGACCAGCGCAATAAACCACGAAAAGCGTGTTTTTCGAGTAATCCACCAGCCCTTCCGCCGTCAGCAAACGCCCCGGAATATTGATTGCCCCCGGCACATGACCACGTTCGAAGGCCAGCGGCCCGCGCACATCGACCAGCACAAAATCGATCTCGCCAGCCTGTTGGCTACTGAAAACGTCGGAACAATCGGTTTCGAAGGTCAGACGGTTGCTGAAGTGCATCAGGGCAATCGCCGAAGGGGCGGCAGGAATTTCGCGAACCAGGCTGGGCATGTTGTGTTGCTCCTACGTCTGTGAAGGGATGAACAGACTTTATCGAGCCGCCGCTTGCCGCTACAGTGGCGCACAAGACACTCACCGGGAATTTTCCGCCAAATGCCTGATTCATCTGGATTGGTCGCGATTTTGGCCTACGACGGCCTCTGTACGTTCGAGTTCGGCATCGCCGTGGAGATCTTCGGCCTGGCCCGGCCGGAGTTCGATTTTCCGTGGTACCAGCACTGCATCGCCGCCGTCGATCAAGGCCCGATGCGCGCCATGGGCGGAATTCAGGTGCTGGCCGATGGCGGTCTGGAGCTGTTGGCGGAGGCGCGCACCATCATCATTCCCGGCTGGCGCGACCGCAGCGCGCCGGTGCCGGAGGCATTGCTCGAAGCCTTGCGTGATGCGCATTCACGCGGCGCCCGGTTGCTGTCGATCTGCTCGGGCGTCTTTGTGCTGGCAGCCAGCGGCCTGCTCGACGGGCATGGCGCCACCACCCACTGGCGCTACGCCTCGGAGCTGGCCGAGCGCTTCCCGGCCATCGATGTCGATCCGGATGTGCTTTACGTCGATTCCGGCCAGTTGATCACCTCGGCTGGCAGTGCGGCCGGGATCGACGCCTGCCTGCATCTGGTGGCGCGGGACTTCGGCACTCAGGTGGCCAATTCGGTGGCGCGACGATTGGTAATGTCGCCGCAGCGCACCGGCGGTCAGGCGCAATTCATTCCCACACCGGTCAGCCCGACGCCGCGCAGCGACTTGTCGCGCGTGATGCAGTGGGCCCGCGAGCGCCTGCATGAGCCACTTGAAGTGCGCAATCTGGCCAGCGAAGCGGCGATGAGCGAACGCACCTTCCTGCGCAAATTTACCGAAGCCAGCGGCCAGTCACCCAAGGCCTGGCTGCAACACGAGCGTCTGGCCCGGGCCCGGGAATTGCTGGAAAGCACGCCACAGAACACCGAGCAGATCGCCCAGCGCTGCGGTTATCGTTCGGTGGAAAGCTTTCGCGTAGCGTTTCGCAGCGTGGTCGGCGTGCCGCCATCGGTGTATCGCGAGCGCTTTGGTCGTGAGATCAAGGCTTGCGCAACAGATAAGTGTCCATGATCCAGCCATGCTCGGCCCGCGCCGCCTTGCGCACCCGTTCGATCTCATCGGCAACATCACTGAGCTTGCCGCTGATGAGGATTTCATCCGGCGTGCCGAGGTAGGCACCCCAGTAAATCTCTGTCTCCTGATCCGCCACCTGATGGTAGGAATCTTCCGCGTCGAGCATCACTACCAGGCTGTCGGTATCACTCACCTGCCCCGCCGCCAGGCGTCGGCCGGTGGTGATTTCAATCGAGTGGCCGATGGTGTTCAACGGCACCTTGTGCTGCGCCGCCAGGGCCTGAACGCTGGTGATGCCGGGAATCACGTCGAATTCGAACGCGCATCGTCCTGAGGCCAGGATTGCCTGAAGGATGCGAATCGTACTGTCGTACAACGCCGGATCGCCCCACACCAGAAAACCGCCGCACTGTCCGTCAGCCAATTCGTCATTGATCAGGCGTTCGAAGGTTTGCTGCTTGGCGCGGTTCAGATCATCGACGCTGGCGTTGTAGTCCACATCGCCGCGCTCGCGCTCCGGGCTGTGGGCTTCGGCGAAACGGTAGGTACGATCGGTGATGTAGCGTTCGCAGATTTCGCGACGCAGGTCGATCAACTTGTCCTTGCTCTGGCCCTTGTCCATCAGGAAGAACACGTCCACCTGATTCAGCGCCTTCACCGCCTGCATCGTTATGTAGTCGGGGTTGCCGGCACCAATGCCGATGACCAGCAAGCGTTTCATGAACGGTCTCCTCCAGTATCGATGCCGGACACGCGTAGCCGCCAGCGTCCGAAGAAACTCAACTCGACCACCGCCAACGGCTCGATATCGATGCTGTGGAAGGCCTGGCCCTGCATGACCTGCATCAGCGCCGCACGAATGATGAACGGATGCGTGACGGCCACGACATGACCCGGCGTGGTTTGCAGGTTCGCCAGCCAAGCTGCCACTCGCTCGCCGAGTTGCACCACCGATTCCCCGCCGTGCGGCGCGGCGCCGGGATCTTCGAGCCAGGCTTGCAGGGCTTCCGGTTCATCTCGCTGCAGGTCTTTGATCGACTGCCCCTGCCAACGGCCCCAGTCGCAATCGCGCAGTGCTTCATCCACCTGGGCATCGTGACCGAACCATTCGGCGGTCTGGCGCGTGCGCAATTCCGGGCCGCAGATCAAATGCCGTGGGAACCCGAACCGAGCGGCCAGCGAGTCAGACGCTACAGCGCTTTCTTCAACAGCTTCGTTCGTAGGAAAACGCGCCAATTTTTGTGCGACGGTTCTGGCGTGACACATCAAGGTCAAACGGGTGGCTTGCACAATGAGTCACTCAGTCAGAAGGTAAAAAACACTCGGCAACATGCCGACAGGACGGCAATTGTGCCGTAAACCGGGCGGTTCCGGGGAAGCCCTTCAATCGCCCTGTCAAAACAAAGCGGCAATATCTGACGCAACAATGGGCAATGGACTACAAGATCAATCGATAGACGTGTAGCCCTTGTTACACGGGCATCTCGCCCCATTTTGGGGCTGAAATAATTGCCAGGAAAATTCACTAGACATGTAACGCCAGTTACATAAATACTGTTTTAAAGGATTGTGAAGCGAATTCAACACACCCATCCAGCAGGAGCCCGGATGCCCCCTCTCAGAGACCTGATTACTGATCCCGGCCTGGACCTTACGCCATCAGAGCGCAAAGTCGTCCGGGCCTTGCTCGATCAGTACCCGCGCAACGGGCTCGGCCCGATGGCGCGCCTGGCCGAGCACGCCGGCGTCAGCGATCCGACCATCGTGCGTCTGGTAAAAAAACTCGGTTTTGGCGGTTACGCCGAATTCCAGGACGCCCTCCTCAGCGACATGGATCATCGCTTGCGCTCGCCGCGCACGCTGTTGCAACCGCGTTCGAACCTGAATCAGGACGATGCCTGGAGCCACTATCTGGCCCACAGCCACAATTTGCTGGCGGAAACCCAGGCCCTGACCCAACCCGAAGACGTGCGGATACTGGCGCAGTGGCTGCTCGACACTCGCCATCAGGTCTACTGCTTCGGCGGGCGTTTCAGCAGCCTGATGGCCACTTACTTGCTCAATCATTTGCGTCTGCTGCGCCCCGGTTGCTTTGCGCTGGAGGACAACGCGCAATTGCCGGATCGTCTGTTCGACCTGCAACGCCAGGACGTGGTGCTGGTGTTCGACTATCGCCGCTACCAGACCCAGGCCCTGCGCGTGGCCACTGCGGCCAAGAACAACAACGCTCGCGTCGTACTGTTCACCGACATCTATGCCTCGCCACTGCGCGAGCTGGCCGACATGATCATCAGCGCTCCGGTGGAGTCGGCCTCGCCGTTCGACACCATGGTCCCGGCGCTGGCTCAGGTTGAAGCGCTGATCGCTTGCCTGACCCTGCGCAGCACGGACCTGGCCGATCGCCTGGAAGGCATCGATGCCCTGCGCAACGACTTCGACACCCATTTGCTGGAGGATAAATAAGGATGTTCAGCCTTCCCCACCGCTCGCCGCGGGACCTGCCGTTTGTCACCGACCACACCGCGCTGTTGCTGGTGGACATGCAGCGTGCCTGGCTCGAACCGCAGTTCGACCCGCACCTCGAAGGCCCGGACGCCGCCTACTTCCTCAATCGCACACGCTCGCAAGTGGTTCCCAATCAGGTACGCCTGCTCAACGCCTTCCGCGACGCACGGCAAAACGTGCTGCACACCCTGATCGAAAGCCTGACCGCCGACGGCCGCGACCGCTCGCTGGATCACAAACTGTCGGACATGCACCTGCCCAAGGGCAGCCCGCAGGCACAGGTCATCGCCGATCTGACCCCGGCGGAAAACGAAATCGTGCTGCCGAAGACGTCTTCCGGGGTCTTCAACTCGACCAACATCGACTACGTGCTGCGCAACCTCGAAACCCGACACCTGATCATCGCCGGCATCGTCACCGACCAATGCGTGGACATGGCCGTGCGCGACGCCGCCGACCGTGGCTATCTGGTCACTCTGGTGGCAGACGCCTGCGCGACCTACACCGAAGCACGTCACGACGCCTGCCTTAACGCAATCAAGGGCTACTGCTGGATCACCGATACCGACACCGTGCTCGATCGTCTGCGGGAGATGCAGCCATGAGCGAACGACTGTCGCCGTTGCCGATGACCACCATCGTCACCACCGACCTGATCGGCATCACACGTGGCCGCTCGTTTCCCAGCGATGAGCTGGAACACTATCAGGCCGGCGGTTGCGGCTGGGTGCCGGCCAACAGCGCTTTGACGCCACAGGACATCATTGCCTCGACCAACCCGTGGGGCGCCTATGGCGATCTGCGGCTGATTCCCGACCTCGCCAGCCGCGTCACGGTCGGCAACGGGCCGGACGCCGCTGCCCCGGCGCTGGACTTCATCCACGGCGACATCCGCGAAACCGACGGCCGCCCGTGGGGCGCCTGTCCGCGCACATTGCTGAGCGATGAAATCGAGCGGTATCGCGACCAGCTCGGCTTGCAGGTCAACGCCGCGTTCGAACACGAATTCAACTTGCACGCAGGGTTTGCCGAACATCTGGCCTTCTCCCTTGAGGCCCAGCGCCAGGGCGCGGAGTTCGGTGGCTGGCTGCTCAGCGCATTGCGCGCCGGTGGCGTCGAGCCGGAAATGTTCCTGCCCGAATACGGCAAGCATCAATACGAAATCACCTGCCGCCCGACCCTCGGCGTGGCGGCGGCGGATCGCGCGGTGAACGTGCGCGAGATCACCCGCGAAATCGCCCGGCAGATGGGCCTGGATTTGAGCTTTGCGCCGAAGACCGCCGCCGACGCGGTGTGCAACGGCGTTCACCTGCATGTCAGCCTGCTGGATCTGGCCGGCCAGCCGATGCTGTACGACGCCGGCACCAGCAATGGTTTGTCGACTCTCGGCCAGCACTGGGCGGCGGGTGTCCTGCATTACTTGCCGGCGCTGTGTGCTTTCACCGCGCCGACCCCGGTGTCGTACGAGCGTTTGCAGCCGCATCACTGGAGCGCGTCTTACGCGTGCCTCGGGCAACAGAACCGCGAAGCGGCGCTGCGCATCTGCCCGACCGTGAGCCTGGGCAGCAAATCCGTGGCGAAGCAGTACAACCTGGAGTTCCGCGCCATGGATGCCACCGCCTCGCCGCATCTGGCGATGGCCGCGCTGCTGATCGCCGGACGCCTGGGCATCGAACAGCGTCTGGCGCTGAACGCGATCACCGATGAAATCCCGGATTCACTCAACGACGAACAACGCAAGGCGCGGGGCATCGTTGCCCTGCCCGCCTCTTTGGCTCAGGCACTGGAATGCCTGCGTCGCAGCGAAGCGCTGATGGCAGCGCTGCCGGCACCGTTGCTCGACACGTATTTCGCCCTTAAAACCGAGGAACTGGCGCTGACGGAACAGCTCTCGCCCGCTGACCTGTGTGAGCACTATGCACGCCTGTACTGAATCCGCCGAGCTTGGGTTGTACACCCGACCGGTCTACAAACTGACCCGCGAAGATTCGACGCACCCGCTGATTCTGGTGTGCGAGCACGCCAGCCGCTACATCCCCGACGCCCTCAACAATCTGGGCCTGGATGACACGGCTGCGCGCGAACACATTGCCTGGGACATCGGTGCGCTGGAATTGGCCGAACAACTGTCGGAGAAGATCGGCGCCACGCTGCTGAGCGCCAATTATTCGCGACTGTTGATCGACCTCAACCGGCCGCGCCACGCCCCGGACAGCATTCCGGCGCAGAGCGAGATCTACCAGGTGCCTGGCAATCGCGAGCTCGACGAAGCCACCCGTGAGTACCGTCGCCAGTGCCTGTTCAAGCCGTTTCACACACGGCTGCAACAACTGATCGACGAGCGCTTGGCCGAAGGCCGGCTGGTGCGGGTGGTGGGGATTCACAGTTTTACCCCGGTGTACTACGGCCAGCCACGTGAGCTGGAAGTCGGCGTGCTGTTCGGTCAGGCCAAGGCATACGCCCAACGCCTGCTCGACGGTCTCGGCGAGCATCCGCTGAAAGTCGCCGGCAACCAGCCGTACAAGATCGACCCGCTGGGGGACATGACCGTGCCAGTGCACGGCGATGCCCGTGGTCTTGAGTCGGTATTGATTGAGGTGCGTAACGACCTGCTGCGCAGCCCGGAAGCGGTGACCCGTTGGGCGAATTATCTGGCCCCCCTGTTGTAAAGATTGTTGTAACCACTGCTGACGCTGGAAACGACGGACCGACATAACAACTAAAACGAACGATTGGCTGACAAGGAGTTGCGCTTCATGGAAATAGAAGAGTTCGGCTACAAACAGGAGTTGAAACGTAGCCTGACACTGACCGATCTGGTGGTGTACGGGATGATCTTCATGATCCCCATCGCCCCGTTCGGCGTGTATGGCTACGTCAACGCCGAGGCACCGGGGATGGTGCCTCTGGCGTACATCATCGGCATGGTGGCAATGGTTTTCACCGCGCTGAGCTACGGCAGCATGGCCCGGGCCTTTCCGATTGCCGGTTCGGTTTATTCCTACGCGCAACGGGGCCTGAATCAACACGTCGGCTTCATCGCCGGCTGGCTGATGCTGCTCGATTACTTGCTGATTCCGCCTCTGCTTTACGTCTACGCGGCGATGGCGCTCAACCATTTGTACCCGGACATCCCAAAGGTTGGATTCATCCTGGCGTTCCTGGTCAGCGCGACGTTCGTCAACCTGCGCGGCATCACCTTCACCGCCCGCATGAACATCGTGTTCCTGCTGGCGCAGCTTGTGGTGCTGGGGATTTTCCTGTTCTACGCCTGGAATGACCTGCATAACGGCGGCGGCAATGGCCAGTTGACCCTGGCGCCGCTGTATCACCCGGAAACCTTCAACTTCGCCCTGCTGATGCAGGCGGTGTCGATTGCGGTGCTGTCATTCCTCGGTTTCGATGCGATCTCCACGCTCGCCGAAGAGATCAAGGGCGATCCGGGCCGCAGCGTCGGCAAAGCGGCGTTGATCACTCTGGTGGTGATGGGCGCGATTTTCGTCGTCCAGACCTGGATCGCCACCGATCTGGCCGCTGGCATGGGCTTCAAGTCCGCCGACACCGCGTTCTATGAAATCGCCGAAATTGCCGCCGGCAGCTGGCTGGCGACTCTGACCGGCGTGGCCACGGCTTTGGCCTGGGGCGTGGCGGTGGCGATCACTTCACAAGCGGCGGTCTCGCGTCTGCTGTTCGGCATGGCCCGCGACGGCAAGCTACCGAAAGTGCTGGCCAAAGTTCACCCGAAACACAACACGCCGTACCTGAGCATCTATCTGGTGGCCGTGTTGTCGCTGGTGATCTGCTACCTGTTCATCAACTCGGTGGACACCCTGACCTCACTGGTCAACTTCGGCGCCCTGAGCGGCTTCATGTTGCTGCACCTGACCGTGATCAATTACTACTGGCGTCGGCAGAAGTCCGGCCAGGTGATCCGTCACCTGATCTGCCCAGTCATCGGCTTCATTATCGTCGCGGCCATCATGTACAACATGGGCGTCGATGCACAAAAACTCGGTTTGATCTGGATCGCCTTGGGTCTGGTGTACCTGTTCTTCCTGAACAAGCTCGGCGCCAGTACCGCGCTGCCTGACCCGAGCAATGGCTGACAAGAAAAAGAGCGGCGTCTGACAACAAATCAGGCGACCGCCGCTTTAACGCGTGGAAACCGACAGTGATAGTCAGGTTCGGCGAATGTGCCGAACCTTTTGATACAGGAGTGCATCCATGCTGGTCTTACGCCCAGTCGAGCCAAACGACCTGCCTCAATTGCAACAACTGGCTCGCGACAGCCTGGTGGGCGTCACGTCCCTGCCGGACGACAGCGAGCGCCTGAACGAAAAAATCGCCACGTCCTGCGCTTCGTTCGACAGCGACGCCGCGGCTCAGGGCCCGGAGAATTACTTTTTCGTGCTGGAAGAGCTGGCCAGCCGTCGTCTGGTTGGTTGCTCGGAGATTCTCGCGACGGCCGGCCACGACGAACCGTTCTACAGCCTGCGCAACCGCCACTTCACCAGCGCATCGCGGGAACTGAACATCGAACACGGCGTTCCGGCGCTGTCGCTGTGCCACGACCTCAGCGGCCACACGCTGCTGCGCGGTTTTCACATCGACGCGGCGCTGGTACGCACACCGTTTTCCGAATTGCTGTCGCGGGCACGGTTATTGTTCATCGCCGCCCACGGGACGCGTTTTGCCGAAGCGGTGATCACCGAAATCGTCGGCTACAGCGACGAGCAAGGCAACTCGCCGTTCTGGGACGCGCTGGGCAAACATTTCTTCGACCTGCCCTACGTCGAGGCCGAACGCCTGTGCGGCTTGCAGAGCCGTACGTTTCTCGCCGAACTGATGCCGCAATACCCGATCTACGTGCCGATGCTGCCACTGGCGGCGCAGGAGTGCATCGGTCGCATCCATCCGGACGGCCAGGAAGCCTTCGACATCCTTGAGCGCGAGGGTTTTGAAACCAACAGCTACATCGACCTGTTCGATGCCGGCCCCACGTTGTACGCGCGCACTGCCAACATCCGTTCGATCGCCCAGAGCCAGACCGCCAAGGTTCAAACGGAACCACTGATCGATGCCCGCGGTCGCTATCTGGTGAGTAACGATGCACTGCATGGCTTTCGGGCGGTGGTCGCCGAGCTGGATTTCCAGCCCGGTCAGCCCCTGGCGCTTACGCCGGCGATTTGTTCAGCACTGAATGTCAGCGCTGGCAGCACGATCCGGGTGATTGCCCTGTGAACCGCGCCCTCACCCAACGACAGTGCCCGAGCAGGCGCGCAAAAGGAGTTGCAGCATGATTGTCCGTCCGGTCCAAGTCAGCGACCTGCCAGCGTTGATGACGCTGGTGCAACAGGCCGGGCCGGGGTTCACCACCCTGCCCGCCAACGAAAATCGCCTGGCCCACCGGGTACGCTGGGCGCAGCGCGCCTTCGCCGAACAGGTCGAGCGGGCCGATGCCGATTATCTGTTCGTGCTCGAGGACGACGAGCAGCGGGTGGTCGGGGTCAGCGCCATGGCCGGGGCCGTCGGCCTGCGCGAGCCCTGGTACAACTATCGGGTCGGGCTGACTGTCAGCTCGGCGCCGGACCTGGGTATCCAGCGACAGATCCCGACACTGTTTCTCAACAATGAACTGACCGGCCAATCGGAACTGTGCTCGCTGTTCCTGCGCCACGACCAGCGCCACGGCAGCAATGGACGTCTGCTGTCATTGGGTCGTTTGCTGTTTGTCGCCGAATTCCCGCACCTGTTCGGCGAGAAGATGATTGCCGAACTGCGCGGCAGTGCCGACGAGCAAGGCTGTTCGCCATTCTGGGACAGTCTGGGCCGGCACTTCTTCCAGATGGACTTCAGCCACGCCGACCACTTGTCCGGGCTGGGCAACAAATCGTTCATCGCCGAACTGATGCCGCGCCAGCCGCTGTACACCTGCATGCTCACCGAACAGGCCCAGGCCGTGATCGGCCAAGCCCATCCGAACACTGAACCGGCACTGAAAATCCTCCAGTCCGAGGGTTTCGCCCATAAAGGCTATATCGACATCTTCGACGGTGGCCCGGTCATCGAAGCGCCGATCCGCGGCATCCGCACCGTACGCGACAGCCTGGAACTGACCTTGAGTATTGGCGCGCCGGACGATCAGGCGCCGCTATGGCTGATCCACAACCGCCGACTGGAAAACTGCCGCATCACCGTCGCTCCGGGCCGCCGGGTCGGCAGCAGTCTGGTGATCGACCGCCTCACCGCCAAACGCCTGCAATTGCAGCCGGGCAACTCAGTGCGGGCGGTGCCGCTGCTCAATCAACAGCAGCAGGCAGCGGCGGCCTGAGCGCCTCTGCCTGCAGCAAGAAAGCCTGAACAGGTTTTTCCTGGTTAACTTCCTCGTTAATTCGTCATGATCCTTGACCCATTGGCGTGATAGCCTTTTCACCTTCGGCGTTGACACCTTTGCTCAAGCCTTTCCATTCCTTTGTATTGGTGGAACTCGTATGACCAGGCTTTCTCATCAAGATTTGCGCCGTAACTTCCGTCAGCTGCTGGCTTCCGACACCTGCTATCACACCGCCTCGGTGTTCGATCCGATGTCCGCCCGCATTGCCGCTGACCTGGGTTTTGAAGTAGGGATTCTCGGCGGCTCGGTCGCCTCGTTGCAGGTCCTGGGCGCCCCGGACTTTGCCTTGATCACCCTCAGCGAATTCGCTGAACAAGCCACTCGCATCGGCCGCGTCGCCCAATTGCCGGTGATCGCCGACGCCGACCACGGCTATGGCAACGCGCTCAACGTGATGCGCACCATCGTCGAACTGGAACGCGCCGGCGTTGCCGCCCTGACCATCGAAGATACCCTGCTGCCGGCCCAATTCGGCCGTAAATCCACCGACCTGATCTCGGTCGCTGAAGGCGTGGGCAAGATCCGCGCGGCGCTGGAAGCGCGGGTCGATTCGGAAATGGCGATCATCGCCCGGACCAACGCCGGCATCCTGCCGAACCAGGAAATCATCAGCCGCACCCGCCAATACCAGGCCGCTGGCGCTGACGGTATCTGCATGGTCGGTATCCAGGACTTCGATCAGCTCGAGCAAATCGCCGAACACCTGACCGTCCCGCTGATGCTGGTGACCTACGGCAACCCGGCGCTGCGCGACGACAAACGCCTGGCCGAACTGGGTGTACGCGTGACCATCGACGGCCACGGTGCTTACTTCGCGGCGATCAAGGCGACTTACGACAGCCTGCGCGAACAGCGCCAGATCTTCACCCAGGCTTCGGACCTGAGCGCCACCGAACTGACCCACACCTACACCCAGCCTGAGGAATACATCCTCTGGGCCAAGGAATACATGAGCGTCAAAGAGTAACTTCGCACCTCGCTACAAAGAGGCAGAGCGGCCCGACGCCATTACGAGTCCCACTCGCATGGCGCCCGCCGCGAAACCGCTAGCTGCCGTTACTGCTTCGCCAACTCCATAATCATCCGCGACAACAGATAAATCCGCGGTGCCACGCTCTCCACCTCGGCGTATTCCTCCGGCGTATGAATATTGCCGCCAACTATCCCGAACCCGTCCAGCGTTGGTGTCCCAACCCCGGCCGACAAACTGGCATCCGCCGCCCCGCCGCTGCCTTCTTCAGTTAACTTGCGGCCGATCTCGCCGTAGATCCCTTGAGCCATCGCCATCAAACGATCCGACTCCGCCGTCTGCGGCATCGGTGGCAGGCCGCGTTGCAATGAAGTCTTCACTTCGGTGTCAGGAATCAGCTTGTCCTGCGACACCCGCGCCAGATCCTTCTCGATCCGGTCAAACTCTTCCGGCACCGCCGCCCGCACGTCAGCCTTGGCCGTGGCCTGATCCGGGATCACGTTAGTGCGGTCGCCCGCCTTGAGCACGGTGAAGTTGATGGTGGTTTTCCTGGCTTCGTCGCCGAGCTTGCCCAGTTGCAGGATCTGATGCGCCGCTTCCATCGCCGCGTTGCGCCCCAGTTCCGGCGCGACGCCGGCGTGAGCAGCCTTGCCCTTGACCTCGACCAAAGCGGTGGCGCTGCCCTTGCGCCACACCACCAGCCCATCAGCCGGACGACCCGGTTCGAGGTTGAGGGTCACGTCGTGAAGTTTGGCGGTTTTCTTGATCAGGTCAGTGGCGACGTCCGAACCGGTTTCTTCGCTGGCGTCGAGCAGGAAGGTGATTTGCGCGTAGTCCTTGAAGTCGAGGTTCTTCAGAATTTTCAACGCATAAATGCCGGCGACGATTCCGCCCTTGTCGTCCATCACCCCCGGCCCGTAGGCGCGGCCGTCCTTGATGTGGAACGGGCGCTCGGCGGCAGAACCTTCCTTGAACACCGTGTCCATGTGCGCCATCAGCAGGATTTTCGCCTTGCCGGTGCCTTTGAGCGTTGCGAGCACGTGGTTGGTTTTTTCGGGAGTGTTCGGCACCAACGCAATAGTTGCGCCAAGCTTTTTCAGCTCATCGATGGCGATGTCGCTGACTTGCTTGAGCCCCGGCTCATAGCCGGAACCGGAGTCGATATTGACCAGGCGTTCCAATAATTTCAGGGCTTCGGGTTTGTATTGCTCGGCGTCGGCCAGCACCTGTTTGTGCGATTCGGCGAACGCGCCAGCGGCTGCGAAAGAGAGGGTCAGGCCGAGACCGGCGGCCAGCAGGGAGCGAGGGAAATGGAACGTCATGAATCAATCCTTGTTTCGTGTCGGGTACTCAACCGTACCTGACATCGCTCCAAGGCTCTATCCCGGATGCGACACCCCATCCGTTCAAACCGAATCGAAAACCCCGCGCCGAGGCTTGTCATCGTTGCAGCAGATCACCCGGTTGCGCCCGCTGGCCTTGGCTTCGTAGAGCGCTTCATCGGCATCATTCAGCCAGCGCGTTGCATCGCCGTGAGCCGGATCGAGTGCCGCCAGGCCAATGCTCAGGCTGACTTTCAGCGCCGGGCTCTGTTCGTAGACCAGAAAGGAAAAACGCTCACGCAAGGCTTCCATGGCCTGCGCCGCGTTGAACAGCGGCAAGTCCGGCAGGATCACGCAAAACTCGTCACCGCCGTAGCGCCCCGCCACATCGACCATGCGCAGGTTCTGCTTGAGCATCCTGCTCAACTGACGCAGGACGATATCGCCGGCCACATGGCCATAGGTGTCGTTGATCGCCTTGAAGTGGTCGATGTCGATCAGCGCAATCGCTGCGCCTGTCTGCTGGCGTTTGCAGCGCTGGAATTCGACTTCCAGTTGATCCTTCCAGGCGCCGTGATTGAGCAGACCGGTCAGGCTGTCGGTGCGGCTCAACGCCAGCAATTCACGCTTGTGCAGGCCGAGAGTGTAAGCCTGGCGGAAGCAGATCCAGCCCAGCGCCAGCGGATACAGCATCAACAACGGCAGGCAGGCATAGAGCTGCGCCGGCGAGGTCGCGGGGATGAATGCCGGGGCAAACACCACCAGCCCGACGCCGACGCCAAGCAACTGCGCCGCCGCACCGGCCAGCAGAAAACGCAGGCCGCCGATGGCGACGTTGTTCATCGCCATCATTGAAATGGTCGTGGCACTGGGCAAGGGATTGAAATGCATGGCAGCGACCCAGAAGCCACCGAGAAAGGCGTCGATCAACAGATTGCGGTGTTCGGCATGGTACGGAACCTTCGCCCGTCGGGCCCATTGATAAGCGAGGTGCGACCAGACCAGGCCGTTGAACAGCATCAGCGCCCAGACCCACGCCGGCGGATCGAGCGGGTACATCGCCACGCTCACGCACAAAAGCCCCAGGACCAACCCGAGGGTTCGCGATGTGTAAAGCCTCCTGGCCAGTGAAAGTCCCTTTCCTCCCGTTCTTCCCATAAGGGCCTCGAGTACACCGCAAAAGGATGTGCTCGGAGTCTAACAGGGAGACGTTAAATAGCCATCACCGGTCAGCGGCCGAATACCCCGTCATTTCCAGCACACGGCAGGCAAATGATTGGCTATACATGAAAGGAAGAAAATGGAAAAAAGACTCTAAGAAGGAGGCCCATGCAGACCTATCAAGTGTTGATCATCGGCAGCGGATTTGGCGGCCAGTGCGCGGCGATCAACTTGCTCAAGGCCGGCATCGACGATTTTCGCTTGCTGGAGCGGCGGGACTTTTTCGGCGGCACCTGGTGCCAGAACACCTACCCCGGCGCGGCGGTCGATGTGCCGTCGCCCCTGTATTCACTGTCGTTTGCGCCCTACCCGTGGACACAGATGTTCGCCGGACAGGCCGAACTGCATCGCTACACCGAACACGTCATCGAGCGTTTCGGCCTGCGCGAGCGGGTGGAGCTGCAAGCCAATGTCGAGCGCATCGAATGGGATGAAAACGAAAAACGCTGGGCCGTACACACCGGCGCCAAGGGCACCTATTACGCGCAGTTCGTGATCAATGCCACCGGGCCGCTGAGTCAACCGGTCGTGCCGCCCTTCCCCGGTCGGGATCGCTTTCAAGGCAAGACCTTTCATACAAACAATTGGGATCACAGCTACGACTATCACGGTAAACGCGTAGCGATTGTCGGTAGCGGCGCCAGTGCCGTGCAGGTGATCCCGACTATTGCACCGGCTGTCGCGCGCTTGCACGTCTTTCAGCGCACACCCCATTGGGTATTGCCGCGCCCCGACCGCCAGTTCGGACGATTCCAGCGCTGGCTGCTCGGGCTGAAACCGGCCTGGAAGTTGCTGCGCTGGCTGATCTACTGGCAGTTCGAAACCCGGATCATCGCCTTCAAATATTCGAAACCGGCGATTCACATGGTGCAGAACCAGGCGCTGAAATTTCTCAAACGCCAGGTGACCGATCCTGAACTGCAGCGAAAACTGACACCGGACTTCACCATCGGCTGCAAAAGGGTATTGCTTTCCAACACCTATTACCCGGCTCTGACCAGGCCCAACGTCACGCTGCACAGCCGCGAACAAGGTATCGCCGCGCTCGATGAAACCGGCATCGTCACCACGGATGGCCAGCACATCGATGTCGACCTGATCGTCTGGTCGACCGGTTACGACGCCACCGATGGCGTGATTTCCTATCCGGTCAGCGGAAAAAACGGCGTAAAACTGCGCGATGTCTGGGCGCAGTACCCACGCGCCTACCTCGGCACCAGCCTGCCGGACTTTCCCAACCTGTTTATCGTCACCGGGCCGAACACCGGCATCGGTCACACCTCGGCGCTGTTCATCATCGAATCGCAGATGAACTACATCCTCGACTGCATCCGTACCGTGCAGGCCAAAGGTCTGCGCAGCATCGAAGTTCGCCCCGAAGCAGAACGTACCTACACTCAGATGATTCATCGGGAAATGGAGCGCACGGTCTGGAAAACCGGTGGCTGCCACAGTTGGTATCAAAGCAGGAGCGGTCATGTGATCGCGATGTTTCCCGGCTTCAGTTTCAGCTACCACCGCTTGACCCGGGCGCTGAAACCGGCCGACCACATTCTGTCTTGAACAAGGAAGACCCACGATGCTTTTGCTGTTTGTCGCCCTCGCAGTTTTCGTGGCCTGGAGCTGGTTGAGCTACCCGGCGGTCGGTCACTGGCTCTACGACCTGAGCGCAGCTTTGGAGGCGAAACTGTACCGATTGCACAAGATTGAAGTACCGATCGCCGAAATGACGGTTTCGACCTGGCAAGGCGGGCCTTATGAAGCGTCGAGCAGCATTCTGATGCTGCACGGCTACAGCGCCGAAAAGAACCTGTGGTTGCGCTTCGCCCGGCACTTTGTCGGGCAGTACCGGGTGATCATCCCGGACCTGGCCGGTCACGGCGAAACCGGCTTCAAGGCCGGTGGCGGCTACGACATTCCGGTTCAGGCCAAACGCATGATCCAACTGCTCGACGTCTGCGGCGTCGAGAAGGTCCACGTGATCGGCAACTCCATGGGCGGTTACATCGCCGCGTGGCTGGCGGCGACTTACCCCGATCGCATTGCTTCGGTGGCGCTGATCGACCCGGCCGGCGTCACCGCGCCCGAGGCCAGCGACATGGAGCGTCACCTGGCTCGTGGGCACAATCCGTTTCTGATCAATTCCCGGGAAGAATTCCGACACTTCTATGCGATGACCATGGCCTCGCCGCCGTGGGTGCCCGGCCTGGTGCTCGACGCCATTGCCCAGCGCTACGAGCAACAACGTGACGAACTGGAAGAGATCTTCCGGGACTTTCGCGCAAGTCCGCCGATGGAACCGAAGTTGCCGGACATCAAATGCCCGGCGCTGTTGCTCTGGGGCCGCAAGGACCGGTTGATCGATGTCAGCAGTGTGCCGGTGTGGAGCAAGGGCATCTCCAATCTGCGGGTCGATGTGTGGGACGGCGTCGGTCACATGCCGATGGTCGAGCAGCCGTCGAACACGGCACGTTTGTATCGGGAGTTCCTGGGGGAGAATTCGCGTCAGGACAGGTAAACGGTCAGTCGTTGGCAGAATGAAGTTCGTAGGATTCTTCGTTTGCCCGCGTCAGCGAAGGCTGCGATCTTTTCCTCCATCCTTTACGTGACCGTGCCAGGAATTTTTTTCATGACCGTGCAGCCTTTCGTCAGCCCCGACCTGATCCGCCAACGCTTCTCCAAAGCGATGTCCGACATGTACCGCGAAGAAGTGCCGCTGTATGGCGCCCTGATGGAACTGGTGGAACAGACCAACAGCGAAGTGCTGGCACGCGAGCCGCAGATCGCCAGTCAACTGCACAGCACCGGCGAAATCGAACGGCTGGACATGGAGCGCCATGGCGCGATCCGCGTCGGCACCGCCGCCGAACTGGCCACCCTCGCCCGCCTGTTCGCGGTGATGGGCATGCAACCGGTGGGTTATTACGACCTGACGCCCGCCGGGGTGCCGGTGCATTCCACGGCATTCCGTGCGGTGCATGAAGATGCGCTGCAAGTCAGCCCGTTCCGGGTGTTCACTTCGTTGCTTCGACTGGAGTTGATCGAAGATC
This sequence comes from Pseudomonas sp. stari2, assembly GCF_040760005.1. Lineage (NCBI taxonomy): Bacteria > Pseudomonadati > Pseudomonadota > Gammaproteobacteria > Pseudomonadales > Pseudomonadaceae > Pseudomonas > Pseudomonas sp. Stari2. The sequence continues at coordinate 2,633,323 of NZ_CP099760.1, read as the reverse complement.
CCGAGCTGCGAACCTTCGCGCAATCAGTGCTGGATCAGCGCTCGATCTTCACCCCAACCGCGCTGCGTCTGATCGAGCAGGCCGAATCTGCTGGCGGATTGAACGAATCCGAAGCCGGGGAATTTGTCCTGCAAGCATTGGAGACTTTTCGCTGGCACCACAGCGCTACCGTCACAGCCGCGCAGTACCAGACCCTCAGCGCCCAGCATCGCCTGATCGCCGATGTCGTCGCGTTCAAAGGCCCGCACATCAACCACCTGACACCGCGTACCCTGGACATCGACATCGTTCAGGCGCAGATGCCGCTGCATGGCATCACGCCCAAAGCGGTGATTGAAGGGCCGCCACGCCGGCAGCATCCGATCCTCCTGCGCCAGACCAGTTTCAAGGCGCTGGACGAGCCGATCGCCTTCACTGACCAGACAGAAACCCGCGGCAGCCACAGCGCTCGCTTCGGCGAGATCGAACAACGAGGTGCGGCGCTGACACCCAAGGGCCGGGCGTTGTACGACCGCCTGTTGAATGCCGCCCGAGATGAATTGGGCGATTTCCCCAACGAGGCCAACGCCTCACGCTACAACACGCTGATGACCCGGCATTTCAGCGAATTCCCTGACAGCCTCGAGGGCATGCGCGAGCAGGAATTGGCGTACTTCCGTTATTTCCTGACAGACAAAGCGCTTGCGGCGGGTCGTCCGGCTGATGTTTCGCTGCAAGCGCTGTTACGCGATGGGTACGTGAAAGCCGAGCCTCTGGTGTACGAAGATTTCCTGCCGGTCAGTGCGGCGGGGATTTTTCAGTCGAACCTGGGGGATGCGGCGCAGACGCGCTATGGCGAGCACTCCAATCGTCAGGCGTTCGAACAAGCTTTGGGGCGTTCGACCATCGATGAATTGAGGTTGTATGCCGAAACGCAGCAGCGTTCGATAGAAGAATGCCTCACCGTGCTGACTCGGTAAGGCGACGAAGCGGCGTTTGGCCATACTGCGCAAGAAGTTGCGCAGTTGTACGTAATAAAACACCCCTTAAAACCGCTGCAAGCCACGCCGCTCATGGCCTCCAGCCAAGTGCGCAAGAAGTTGCGCAGTACTGCGCAACTTCTTGCGCACTTTTCGCCTGAAACGCTGCCCTTTTTCGCGAAATCCGATGACTGCCAGCGCCATCCCCCCGGTTTTACGAGGCTTCGAAAATGTTGGCACGCTCCTTGATAACAGTCAGGCACCCACCGGGCGATTTCGCCTCCCGGGCACCCTAACTTTATCCGCAAGGAGAGCATCCCATGGCAACACCAGCGTACATGTCGGTTACCGGCGAAAAACAAGGCCTGATCACTGCCGGCGCCTTCACTGCCGACTCCGTTGGCAACACCTACCAGGAAGGTCACGAAGACCAGGTCATGGTTCAGGCGTTCAGCCACGACGTGATCATCCCGCGTGACCCGCAATCCGGTCAGCCAACCGGTCAGCGCGTTCACAAGCCAGTGATCATCACCAAGGTCTACGACAAGGCTTCGCCTCTGCTGCAAGCCGCTCTGACCTCCGGCGAGCGTATGAGCGAAATCGTTATCCAGTGGTACCGCACTTCGGCTCAAGGTACTCAAGAGCACTACTACACCACCAAACTGGAAGACGCGATCATCGTCGCCATCAACAACAAAATGCACAACTGCCAGGATCCAGGCAACTCGCACTTCACCCACCTGGAAGAAGTGCAGTTCACCTACCGCAAAATCACCTGGACCCACGAAGTATCCGGTACTTCGGGTTCCGATGACTGGCGTGCTCCAGTCGTTTAATTACGGCTGATCGTTTCAAGCATCGGCCAGCTCTGCTGGTCGATGTTGTTTACGCCCTCCAGAATTTCGCGTGCGTTGATCCGCCTGGCGGTCATCGACGAACGCCGCTGTACAGCACGAGGAACAAGGGATGTTCGCGCCGGCCAATGAAACTCACTTTGCCCTGACCATCGAAGGGCTTTCCAACGACGTTCAGGTGTTTACCCTCACCGGTCGGGAAGCCATCAGCCAGCCTTTTGTGTTCGAGGTGGAGCTGGTCAGTGAGCAGCCGTCGCTGGACCTCGAAACCCTGCTGCACAAACCGGCCTTTTTGCAGCTGTCGCCCGACGGCAGCGGCATCCACGGCCTGATTTACCGCGCCGCGCAAGGCGATTCCGGCAAGCGCCTGACGCGCTATTCCGTGACCCTGCGCCCGCAACTGGCGTACCTCGCGCACCGGATCAACCAGCGGATCTTCCAGAACCTCAGCGTGCCGAAGATCATCGGCAAGGTCCTCGAAGAACATGGCATCCAGGGCAACGCCTATGAGTTCCAGACCGGGTCGATCTACCCCGATCGTATCTACTGCGTGCAGTACGACGAATCGGACCTGCATTTCATCCAGCGCCTGTGCGAAGAAGAAGGCATTCACTACCACTTCCAGCACAGCGCCACGGCCCACAAACTGGTGTTCGGCGATGACCAGACGGTGTTCCACAAACTGGCGCCGGTGGCCTATCAGCAGGACTCCGGGATGGTCGCCAGCGACCCGGTGATCAAGCGCTTCGATCTGCGCCTGGAAACCCGCACCAGCCGCACGACCCGCCGCGATTACGACTTCGAAAAACCGCGCATCACCCTCGAAAGCGAAAACCGTGGCGACGCCCTGCCCGACCTCGAGGATTACGATTACCCCGGCCGTTTCGTCGACCGCGAGCGCGGCAAACACCTGGCCAAACGCGCCCTCGAGCGCCATCGCAGCGACTTCCAGCTTGCCGAAGGCAAGAGCGACCAGCCGCTGCTGGTCAGCGGCCATTTCCTCGCGCTGAAAGAACACCCGAAAGCGAAGTGGAACGACCTGTGGCTGCTCACCGAAGTCCACCACGAAGGCAAGCAGCCGCAAGTGCTGGAAGAGTCGGTGACCAGTGACACCACCGCGCTCAAAGACGATTTCCATCAGGGTTACCGCAACCGTTTCCAGGCCACCCCATGGGACGTGCCGAACCGCCCGCCCCTGCACCACCCGAAACCGCGCATCCTCGGCAGCCAGAGCGCCGTGGTCACCGGGCCGAAAGGCCAGGAAATCCACTGCGACGAATACGGACGCGTCAAAGTCCAGTTCCACTGGGACCGTGAAGGCCAGGCCGACGACAAGACCAGCTGCTGGCTGCGCGTCTCCAGCGCCTGGGCCGGCGCCCAGTACGGCGGCATCGCCATCCCGCGCATCGGCATGGAAGTGCTGGTCACCTTCCTCGAAGGTGATCCCGACCAGCCGCTGATCAGCGGCTGCCTGTACCACAAGGAAAACACCGTCCCCTACGCGCTGCCGGCGAACAAGACCCGCACCACCTTCAAGACCCTGAGTTCCATGGGTGGCGGTGGCTTCAACGAACTGCGCATCGAAGACAAGAAAGGCCAGGAACAGATCTTCCTCCACGCCCAGCGCGACTGGGACGAAAACATCGAACACGACCAGAAAATCCGCGTCGGCAACGAACGCCACGACGTCGTGGAAAAGAACAGCTACACGGAATTCAAGGCCGAAGAACACCACACCGTCTACGCAGACCGCAAAGTCGAAGCCCGCGCCAACGACCACCTGACCGTGGGCGTGAACCAGCACATCAAGATCGGCACCGGGCAGTTCATCGACGCCGGCCAGGAAATTCACCTGAGCAGCGGCATGAAAGTGGTGCTGGAGGCTGGCGCTGAGCTGACGTTGGTCGGCGGTGGCAGCTTCATCAAGATCGATGGCAGCGGCGTGACCATGAGCGGGCCGGCGATCAACATCAACTCCGGCGGTGGGCCGGGAAGCGGGACCGGGGCGGCGCCGTTGATGCCTGGCGTGCTGAAACAGGCGGATGCCGACAAGGCTGGCGCCGTACTGACGCCGGCGCAAATCAACACCCTCAAGCGTAATGCGCCGTTCTGCGAAGAGTGTGAAAAATGCAAGGCAGGTGCCTGTGCCATCTAATCGACTGACACCCAAGGATTGGCTGGCACAACAGCCGCTGCAGAAAGACGAACGTCTGTACTTGGTCGTCAGCGCCGCCAGTGATGCCGACGCACTCAAGACCCTCTACCAAAGCGAACCCACCGTCCAGGCCATCCCCGTCTGGGGCGGAACACCCTACGCCACCTGGCAACCGGTGATGCCTTACGTCGCCGAACTCAAGGCCAACTCGGCTTTCCTGCCCTGGATCACCGAAACCGACGCCCTCGACTGGGGCTGGCTGGCGGTCTCCCGCTCGGAGCCCAACGAAGTCTTCGAACACCTGCGCAGCCTGACCCAGGTGAAGATGCCGGACGGGACCGAGGTGTTTTTCCGGTTCTGGGATGGGCGGCATATCTATCCGATTCTTGATGGGTTGGGTGAGAGCGCTGGGGAGGTTCTGCCAGTGTTTGAGCGGTATCTGATCAATGGGCGGAGCCTGGAAGTCGGACCGAGGGTGGTGCCGAAGGCGAGGGATTGGCCGTGGTGGGAGGTGCCGAAGAAGTTGCTGGATCAGTTGGCGAAAGAGGATCACACGACGCTGGTCGGCAACTTGATGCAATGGCTCGAAGAAGCACGCCCGGATCTCTACAGCGCATGGCCCGAGAACAACCTGAAACTGAAAATCACCCGTTTCGTGCGTCGCCCGGATGCTCCGGACAACCTTAAAGAAGCACTGTTAAACCACCTGATTCTGGAGCAAGGCTGATGGATCGCGTTGCCTTTGTTGACAACCAACTGAACACCTTCAAGGACAGTTTGAAGCTGTATCAGGAACAGACCAAAACCTGGTACGCGAGAGCCGCCGACAAGGCCAGTCGGGCAGCCGACCTGCCTTCCCTTTTGGGCATGGAGCGAGTGATCAAGGTTGGCAACACCAGTAAGTCGGTGAGCATGACCGACGGCGACTTCTCTTCGAACGTGGCTCAATGCCCGTTGAAGGGACCGCTGCTGATCGAAAGTAAATTCGAATCGGTTTATGACATTCCCATCGGCGATATCGAAGTCGAGATCGTCGCAATGGAAGGTGGTGCAGTCAGCAAGGTCAAACTCGATCAGCAAGGCAAGGCCAGCTGGACCGGCGGAGTACCCGGCAAATTCTACAAAATCCGTGTTCACAACGAAGTGACACCTGCACAGATCGACGCTCTGTTCAGTTCCTACAGCGGCGTAACAGCAGACCTTGAAGGTTTCCTGCGCAAGGAGTGGGCCGGGTTCAAGCCCCAGTGGTCGAACCTGTCGGCTTCGGGGACTGCGATGGCGATCGGCAACGGCATTCTTGAGGGTGGCTGGGAAGCCATCAAAGGCGTGTGGGATGGCATCAGTCTGGTGCTCGACATTCTGCAAGACCCCAAGAAGTTTGCAAAAGATCTCGGTGCCGGCGTCCAGGACCTGATCAAAGTCGCCGAAAGCTCGCCAGACATCATGAAAAAAGCCATGTTGCTGGCCAGCGACGAAGCCGCTTTGTTCCTGCTGGTACGCAGTGCCGTAATCTGGTTGGCAGGCTTGCCGCCAATGAAAATGGCCGGCGACGTTGCGAAGATGACCACGGCCATTGTCGTCGGCATCGCGATCGATATCGTGATTGGCGTGGTACTGACCATTGCGGCTGAAGGCACAGGGGTTATCTACCTCGCCGCACGACTGAAGAAGTACGGTGAGCTTGTCATCAATGCTGTCACCAGCTTCGTGAAGTCGCTGTTCAAGATCATCAATGGCTTTATGGAGTATGTCGAGAAGTACACCGCTGTTGCGGCGCGTGGGGTGACAGCCAAGGTGAGAAACGGCGTCTCTCAGTTGCGCTTCGACGGGAAAAAGAACGCAAAACTGGGTAAAGGCAAAGTCGGTGACGACGCTTCCAAACAGGCAAAGTCGCCTGCGGAAAAGAGTGCCGAACCCGCCTCGGAAACCTGCACCAACGGATGCCCGGTTTCGATGGTCACCGGTGAAGAGCTGCTGACGCTGACAGATGGCCAACTTGATGGCTTGCTGCCGTTTGAATGGACGCGCCTGTACAGAACCAGCGCCGTGGAAATCGACTGTGGCCTGGGCTACGGCTGGAGTCACGCCCTTGCCCACCGCATCGAAATCGTGGGCGATGAGGTCATCTGGACCGACCACGAAAACCGCTCCACACCGTTCCCGCATCCAAGCGAGCAACGCCCGGCGATCACTAACAGCCTCTCGCGTGCAGCCATTTTCCTCGGCGATGACCCGTCCGAACTGGTACTGGCCCAAGCAGGCAAACGCCCATCGTTCTACCACTTCCGCTTCAACAGCAAAGGCGCAACCCTGATTGCCATCAGCGACAGCTATGGCAATCGCCTGCACGTCACACGAGACATCCACGGGCGCATCAAACGCCTCGACAACGGCGCAGGTCGTGCCCTGCTTTTACGCTACGACCGCAAACATATTGTGGCTGTGGACTATCAGCAGTTTCTGCCGGCGGACAATCTTGAGGATGCCTGGAACACCGTCCAGACGCTGGTCACCTACACCTATGACGCGCAACACCGGTTGATTGAAGCAAAGAACGCCGCGGGGGAAGCCGAGAGTTATCGCTACAACGATCAACACGTGATTCTGGAGCGGCAACTGGCCGGCGGCGCGAGCTTCTTCTGGGAGTGGGAGAACGAAGGCAAACTGGCTCGATGCATCCACCACTGGGCAAACTTCTCGCAGATGGACGCGCGCTACGCCTGGGATGACAAAGGCAGCGTGACCGTTACCAACGCCGATGGCAGCGAAGAGGTTTACACCCACGACGATCAGGCGCGATTGATCAGCAAGATCGATCCGGATGGTGCCGAGCACCTCAAGGCCTATAACGACAAAGGCCAATTGGTCGCAGAAAAAGATCCGCTCGGCGCCGTAATTGAATACCGGTATGACGATGATGGATTGATGACCGCTGTCATCCCTCCTGAAGATGAAGCCACCACGTACGAATACAGCAACGGATTCGTCAGCGATGTTCACCGTGGCAAAGCCAGCTGGAAGTATCAACGCAACAGACAGGGTGATGTCACTCAGCAAATCGACCCGGATGGAAATTCGACGTTCTACAGCTACGACCGTCAAGGACGTCTGCTGGAGATCCGTCACCCGGATGGCAGCCGCCACCAACTGGGCTGGAACAACCTCGGTCAATTGCTTGAGGAACGCCTGCCCGATGGTGGTCAACGCAAATACCGCTACGATGCGTTGGGCCGGCAGATTACTCGGCAAGAGGAATCTGGTGCCATCACCCAATATCAGTGGGATACCGCCAACCGCCTCGCACAAATTATCTTGCCGGGCGGCGCAACGCGCGCGTTTACCTACAACGCCTACGGCAATGTCACTGCCGAACGCGACGAACTCGGCCGCGTCACCCGTTTCGAATACGCCGATAAACTGCACCTTGTCAGCCGTCGCATCAACCCGGATGGCAGCCAGCTGCGTTACCGCTACGACAACTCGCGCCTGTTGCTGACCGAGATCGAAAACGAGCGCGGCGAGCATTACCACCTCGACTACTTCCCGAATGGCCTGATCCAGCAGGAAACCGGCTTCGACGGTCGTCGCACGGCATACGAATACGACCTCAATGGCCAGTTGCTGAAGAAAACCGAATTCGGTGAAGACGGTAGCGAGTTGGTAACTGAGTACCAACGAGACACCGCGGGCCGGTTGCTGGTGAAGACCCTTCCCGACGGCGAAGAAATCCATTACAGCTACGACGCCCTCGGCCGCCTGGTCAACGTCGACGACGGACACTGGCCACTCGCCTACGAATACGACCTGCAAAACCGCCTCGTCACCGAACACCAGGGCTGGGGCACCTTGCGTTATGAGTACGACAGCGTTGGCCAGCTCAAGCACTGTCGCTTACCCGATGGCAGCAAACTCGACTACCGCCACCAACCCGGCGGTATGCTCAGCGGCATCGACCTCAACGGTTCGCGCCTGACGTCTCACCAGTTTAGCGGTGGTCGCGAACAGCAACGGCAGCAAGGCCTGTTGCTCAGCCAATATCAATATGACGAACAGGGCCGCTTGCAGGCCCATAGCGTCAGCCAACGCGAGAAAAACCTGTTCCAGCGCCGCTACAACTACGACGCAAACGGCAACCTCGCCGGCATCGACGACAGCCGCAAAGGCAACCGCAGCTACCACTACGACCCGCTTGATCGCTTGATCAGCGTGCGTGGCGCGATACCGGAAAGCTTCGCCCACGACCCGGCCGGCAACCTGCTCGGCCAGAACAACGAAGGCACAGCCAACCTCGCCAACGTCAAAGGCAACCGCCTGATGATGCAGGGTGATCGCCATTACGACTACGACGCCTTTGGCAACCTGATTCGCGAACGCCGTGGCACCGGGCAGAAGCTCGTCACCGAATACCGCTATGACTGCCAGCATCGACTGATCGGCGCGAGCCTACCGGGTGGCAGCACCGCGTCCTATAAGTACGACGCTTTCGGTCGCCGCATCGAGAAAACCGTCGACGGCCACACAACCGAATTCTTGTGGCAAGGCGAACGCCTTATCGCCGAAAGCGGTGACAACCGCTATCGCACCTACATCTACGAACCCGGCAGCTTCCGCCCGCTGGCAATGCTTGACGGCGAAGGCCCGCGCAAGGCGACGCCGTTCTACTACCAACTCGATCATCTAGGCACGCCGCAGGAACTCACTGACTACAGTGGCGAGATCATGTGGTCGGCGAAGTACCGTGCGTACGGCAACCTCGCTGCACTGGATGTCAGCGAAATCGACAATCCGTTGCGATTCCAGGGTCAGTATTTTGATGCGGAGACAGGGTTACATTACAACCGGCACCGCTACTACAATCCGGGGACTGGACGGTTTTTGACGCCGGATCCGATCAAACTTGCGGGTGGGTTGAACAACTACCAGTACGTGCCTAACCCTACGGGGTGGGTGGATCCGTTGGGTCTGCACTCTAAGCCGGGCCAATGCCCGGATGCTGAACCGCCTAAGAAGTGGACTGAAAAGTCGGTATTTAACAAATACCCTGAAAAAACAGTTATCAAAACCTCTGGGCCAGAAGAACAAGCAGCATTCTTGCAGGAGCACCTTCCTGGCCTACCCAAGGAGCAAGCTCAAATGATTCTTGAAGACTCTTATAAAAAGGGAACCTCAGTAGTCATTGGCGGAAGTAGGGTACGAGGTGACAACTTGCCAGGTAGCGATTTAGATGTTGGTTTCGGCCACCTCAATGCCAACCAAGCTGGCAAGCATGTGAAAGCACTAGAAGGAAAATTTGAGGGCCAAGAGGCTTTCCTTTCTCTTGAGAAAACTCGAATCGTGCCAGGAAACAAAACCGCTAATATTGAAGAAATAAAATCACCAGAAGAATTTTTCCAACGTTCAGGAACTCGATCAGGTCTTGATCCGAAAGCTGGACAAGAGTACAAGCCATCTGGGTCTATTACATTGGAAAAAGATGGAACAATCACTTTACTTCCACCAGGGACAACCCCATGAAATTCACATCAGAAGGTGAGGTAATCAATCCATGTTCTGTCGGATATCGAAGTCTAGGATTTGGCGAATCGACAAACTTACAAACAAAAAATTACGAGTTAACAGCTGAGTTTAACGAATTACCTGTCAGCTTTATAAAATGCGCCAACTCATTTATTGAACAGTGTAAAATTGACGACGCAAAACAAGGCTTCCCAGAAATACCTGAACTTGAAGAGCTGCAATACCCAGACTTTTTAGAACTAGTCAAAAAAAGTCCAAAACAAGCCACTGAGCTAATCAAAAATTACCTATACTTCGATCTATTATTTTCACTATTCCCAAACACCAACAATCTAAAGCTAGTAATAAATAATATAACCAGCATCAGCACAACCACAGCGGGAATAGCAATAACCGGAGAAACCTTCCCTTTCAAGTCATAAACCAAACAAAGGGATAAAATTGAAAGTAAAAAGGGGACAGATTTATTTTCCGCTAAAGACAATAAAAAAAATAAATCTGTCCCCTTTCATTGGAATAATGCAAAATTTTTACGTGATTGGCAAAAAGGATTTCGAACCTGAGATACCAAACAGCCCTGAGTGGCCCAAAATTATTGGATATTGTTACGAGACCAATTCATTCCTTTTCATTGAAGGCAACGGCTATGGATTCAATGGAATTGTCTTACCCGAAGCAATTGCTAGAGAACCACGCGGGGATAGAATATTTGAAATACTCGACGCAAACTGGTTTCTACAACTAATAGACAACAAACCAAGACCAGACAAAGCGCTAATGGAAACCAATATAAAATCAAAAACCGGCATCATTGAAATAATACAGTCATAGAAATCCAAAAGACAGCCAACAATGGGGAGATTTTTTTGAAATCAAAGGGGACAGATTTATCATTCGCGAAAGAAAATAAATCCCCCCTTCTCACGTTCGAGGGAAAAAAATGAAAGCGCAAAAACATATCCCACGAAGTGTATGGCATGGGCTTAACGGGACAAGCTACGACAACATTGCGCAAGAGCTAGAATCCGAAGAATCATCAATAAGAAAATGGATTTCAGTGTATGCCATTTACAAATACTCCTTCACCAACGACCCAAACCAATACTACGATTTCATCCAACAATCAAAAAACTCCCGGTACACTGCTGTAATTTTTACAATCCCGACCGAAACACTTGAAACAAGCGACGGTATAGATGATCGCGATATTACTATCGAAAAAATAGAAGCCATGAACTCCGAGGATGAGATCAACACTCTACTTGAAAAACTCGATATCAACCCAGAGCTTTTCACTACACCATGGCACTGTGAATATCCGCTATAATCATCAAACGGCAACTAAAGGGGACGGATTTATTTTTTCGTTAAAGAAAATAAATCCGTCCCCTTTTCATGAGTGCTGAACAGATATATGAGCTACGGACCGCAATTAGTGACGTGAAATTTGTAAACCCTACTGGTCATCATGGAGGCAAAGGGTCTACAAAAGCACACAATGAAATACTTAAAGTAATTGACAACTCGAAAGATTATGGCGAGTTCCGCCAAGGACTCAATGAATGGGCTGGCAGAAGACTAGACGGTGGCGTTGACTCCCTTCCTTCAGGTCTCAAAAATTAAGGCACAAAAAATGGTAGAAACAAAAACAGTCTCAATCTGGACTGCAAAAACTGGTTGGGAGCCGTCAACACTCCAGGAAATAATGTTGCCGGCATATTCAGAAGATGGAGACTCGCTTGGATGCGAGTTCACAAATGCGTTTTCACTTGGCTTTATAGATAATGATTTTATCGAAGCCGACAAAGTCGAAAACACCAACTCTCTCGAGAGCGCAATTAAAGGCTTTTCTTACGACTCCGATATATCCTCAGACATAAAATCAAAGAATATTCAGCCTACCAATCAAACGATAGACACTCTTATTGCAATATACGACTTCACTTTTCAAGGCAATCCACCAGCCCGCGTAATCCGAGGCAAAGAAATCACTTTCAGAGGCACATTCACATACAAAGAGTAGCGACAAACCTAATCCAAAGGGAATAGATTTATTTTCTTTAGCAAAAATAAATCTTCCCCCTTTTCATATGAAAAACTAAGTACGCACAATGACGAGCAACTTTGAAATTGCACTAAGCAAACACGAGTTCCCAGATTATTTTAGGGGCAAAGGAGAGTATTTCACGAGAGACCCCGACTGGGGAACTCAGCTACATATCAGAAACTGGCAGGATTCGAGCGTATTTTTAAAATCACTGAATAACTCCACAAATGTACTGAAAAACGCATTTAGCTCGTATCTAAGCACTGTAGAACTTACGATAGCCGATGCACACGACCTTCTTGAGAACATCGGCTGCTATTACTACTTAAGAACCAAGCACCCCCATCTTTCGAAGGATGGATTCGATCTGATCCGAGACGCTGACAATAATGAAAAACAAATAGTCTCGGCAACAATGTCCTTTCTCAAAAAATCAGTTGAGACCCACAACATTCCTGAAGAGCTTGAACTCTTCAATCGTCGGATCAAAATACTTATCAACAGTGGAGGCCCAGCAACATCACCAACCTCTAACACAACCAAAGTTAACAAATCTACCTTTCACAGAACTAAATAACTAAAAAGACAGATTCATTTTCCTTTGAAGAAATAAATCGCCTTTTTTTTAACCAACTAAAGCAACTAAAGCACTCAACATGAGCAGACACAAAATCATCCTATCGAATGACTGGATTGCAGAATTTAACAATACAGGCGAGTTCCATATGGGAGCAGAGGGTTGGGGTCTTCTGCTAACAGGTCCCAATCAAAGCCGCATCAATTATTTCAACGACCAAATCGTACTGGTAAACGATGATGAGGGCGTACACGCTAGATCGTGTATTCGCTTATCCGACAATGGCGTGTACGGTTACCTCACCACTGCCGTGGACAGCAGTTGGGTCATCGACTTTTCACGAGGAATGATTGCTCCGCACCGGATCAGCATCCAGCAGCGCCACGATGGTTATGATGAGAGTGTATCAGTTCACGAGCAACCCGCATTCAAACGGACGAGGCAGTATATTAGCGTTAGTGGTAAACACATTTACCTGACCTTCCCCCTTACCCGCGACGAAGACTTTCCGAAAATCTGGGAAGAGTATTTATCGATTCGACGACGGCAGATCGACGAGCTCTACTTTCGTAACTGAGTTCACCAACGAGGCCTATAACCAGAGGAAACTTATTTATTTTTCTAATCCAAAGGGGACAGATCTATTTTTTTCTTATTTTTGCTGATTAAAATTGAAAATACATCTTTCCCCTTTTGTCCAATCGATCTTCCCATGCAGCCAAATACTCGATATCGGATGGTATCCAGAATTCAGCACACGCGGTTCCTTTGTAATCTCTCTAATCCGCAATCAAGACTCGCAAAATCCTACTCATTGTGAAAAATCCAAAAACTGAGCAGAGCTGAAAATCGCGCTAGAGAACATATTAAAAAACCTGGAAAGCTAGAATCGACAAACGCTTCCGACACATGAAGCAAACCAAATGACTAAAGCGACATCACCACTATCCCCCCTCAATCACCCCCTCCAAAACCTCATACTTAACCACCACCCGATTCCCATACAACCGCTCCCTCTCCACCAACGCCCCCAGCTGCCCCTTCTCCCTCACCTCCCGCCAAATCTCATTCTCCCGATACACCCTCTCCCCCTCCCGCACAAACCGATGCCCGACCTCAAACACGTGATACCGAAACTCCCGCTCCCGATCACACAACAATTCCCCCTCCAGTTGCGTCTCCCCCACCTTCAACTTCAACTGAAAGCTGCGATCCGTCGGGTTGTGCAGTACCAGGTCGATGTAGTTGTAGAAGATCGCCGCGCCGGAGCCGAACGGCAGGACGCGGCCGTCGTCCGGGAAAGGGTCGAAGCTGTGGTTGGCGCGTTCGATGACGACCAGGGGTGAATGAATGGCCATCCAGTGGATGAGGTTGCTGAGTTGGCAGATGCCGCCGCCGATGCCGGTGCGGGCCTGGCCGAAGGACAGTTCCATGCCTTCGACGTAGCCGCGTTGGCGGGTCGGGCGGCCGACGAGGCGGCAGAAGGAGAAATATTCGCCGGGGGCGATGGTGACGCCGTCGATGGCGGCGACGGCGAGTTTGAGGTTGATGACTTTGTTGTGTTGCAGCGCCAGGTCGGAGTCGCCGAGTTTGCGGATCAGTTTTGAGGTGTGTTTGAGATAGCGATACGGCAAGCGCTCAGGCGTCGCGGCAGGTTGTGCGTAGCGTTTGCTCGAGCAGTGCCAGGCGATGTGGCGGAACAGTCTTTTTTGCCACACGCGCAGCCGGTAGAGGGCCGGGTGGTAGAGGGAAAGTGGTTTCATCCGGGGCGAACGGCGCGGGCCGTTGTCTTCCTTGATCTGAAAAGAGCGGCGCATCTTACCGTGGAATATCGCCGTGTGCGCTGCTCGCGCTGGCGTCGCAAGCCGTTACAAGTCGACCGACGCCGAGCGTTTCGAAATTAAGTTTGAACTAAGGTTGCGTCCCTACCATCCGGGCCACGAAGCAGCGGGTGCGAGCGTTGATTGCCGCACACAAAGCCATTCCATTCAATGTGAGCCTGGATCATGAGAGAGTTTGATTTCCCCTCGGCACAACAGCCCGCGTTCAGTCTTGTATTGGTCAATTACAAAACCCCGGAAATAACCCGGATGTGCCTGGAGTTTCTCCAGGAATACGTCAAGGAACAGCAGATTCCGGTGTGGGTGGTGGACAACGATTCTGCCGACGAAAGCCTGGCTTACTTGCGCTCTCTGGACTGGATCAACTTGATCGAGCGCCCTTCCCCTTGCAAAGAAGCCGGGCATATCGCTCACGGCAAGGCACTCGATCTGGCACTTGAAAAGGTTGAAACCGATTACCTGTTTTTACTGCACACCGATACTTTCGTTTTCGACAGCACTGTCTTTTCAATGATGATGAAAGAGTGCATGCAATCTTTGGATACAGCAGCAGTCGGTTGTGTAGAACAGCTTGACCGGGGTGTTTTAAGAGACACCTGGCGCTTGTCTTCGCGTTATTTCAAACACTATTTCCGGCGGGCGAAACTGCAGTTGGGCCTGCGCTCCCGGGAACCCAAACCCTACCGGGAAACCCACCTGAAAAGCTTCTGCACCTTGTGGAATGCACGGTTGATCAAGGCTCATGGTCTGCATTTTTCGATGGACGACCGGGTCCCGGGATACACGCTGCAGGATCGATTAAGCAGCCTTGGCTACGGCATCAGATTCCTTTCGCCGCGGACGATCTTCCGCTACCTGGATCACATCCAGGCCGGCACCGTGGCGGCTGCCGGTGGCTACGCGAAAAACCACCGCCGCACCACCATGTACCAGCAAACACTCAAGCGTATTCAGATGCAGCAAGGCATGCGGCCGGCGAAATCCTGAAGACAATAAAAAGGGCGACTTCACAGTCGCCCTTCTTTTATCCAAATTCTTTAGTCCTCTCTCCGGAGGAGGTGTCCGCCCAGTGTAATGGCCTGGCAATCCATGCACCGGTAAAGAGCCCTGACACTGGGCGAACGGGAAGGATTTTAATGGAAGTTGGCGGATATGTCGTGCTAATTGAAAATGAATTTTATGTACTAAAACGTTAACGAATATTGATCATCGATATTTCCCGACAAACTTTCAGAATTCTCTCACTCAAAAATTTCATATGACTGTTCTCATACAACTATTTGTACAAGAACAGTCAATCTGTAGAGTTAATACTCAGCTTTCATGTTCACTGGTCACTTTTAATACATCGGTGTAAGTGACCACGACACTCTGTCCGACTTTCAGATCTTTCAGCTTGGCTTGGATTTCAGGCTTCTCGACGTTGAGGGTTTTCGATTGGCCCGAAGGGTTTTCCAGGGTGACCTGGTTTTTCTTCAAATCAATTTTGGTGATTTTCAGTTGTACCTGGATCTGGCGGAATGCCTCGCCGCCAGGGTTGCTGCTGCCCACGGCGTTGCGCAGCTCGCCGGTACGCTCGGTGGAGCCAGGCAGACCTTTATCCACGTCGGTGTCCAGGAAAGCCGCCACGGAACGGGTGACTTGAATGTCGACCTTGTCGCCAACCTTGAGGTTGGCGAGGTTTTTCGCCTTGTCGCTGAGCTGAACATGCACCTGGCGACCTTCTTCGCCTTCAAGGACAACCTGATGATTGGCCGGATCAACCGCCAGTACTTTGGTGGTGACCTGATCTTTCTCGACCGTCGCCGACAACGGAATATCGGCAGCGAATGCCGTGGAAGCGGACAGGACAGTGGCAAGTGCGATGGCGTGCGTCAGTGCTTGGAGCTTCATAAGCGGTACTTTCCCTGTGATGAATGGCAGCACACGGCGTATTCAGCGCCGTGCGTGCCAAGGAGCATAGACGCTGATCCACCGTCGCTCCCGCACAGGGGTGAATCAGTACCCGGTCATCTCCAGATAACCGCGCCCGCCCTGACTGCCGCTCAACTGCACCGGCCCTTCCCAGTAAGGGATGCGCAGCCCCATCCAGGCATTGGGGTTGATTGCATCGAGGGTGATCTGCAGATTCTTTTCCGGAATCCCGATCGACCAGCGCACCGGCATCGAGCGGCCAGCAACCTTCGCGGTGTCCTGCGGGGTCAGTTTGATCTGGTCGGCGTGCAGCGTTTCGGTCTGGCCATCGGCGTCAATCCAGGTGCCGGTGAGGTACGGCGCGCCCTCCTTCTGGCGCATGCGGTAGAGCATGACGTGCGCGCCGTCGTCCAGATGCAGGGAGAACCAGTCCCAACCCGTCTGATTAGCGGTCAGCGGCTGGCTGCTCCACTCGCGGTCGAGCCAGGCCGGGCCGTTGACGGTGTAGGTCTGACCATCGATTTCCAGGGTGCCGCTGGCCAGGAAAAACGGCTGGCTGTAGTAATAGGACGCCTGGCCCTGTTCGGATTTCTGACTGAAGCCGTGATCGCCTTGCAGCACCAGCGGGCGGCTGGAGGTCAGGCGCAGTTGGTAGCTGAAGTTTTTGTCCTTTGCGCTGAGCTGCATGTCCCCCAGCGGATCGCTCGCCTGACTGACGAAACGCCAGTCATCGATCCACGCCTCGAACGGTACCGCACGCACCCCGGCCTGCCCGACGCCGCCACGGGCATAACGTTCGGCGGCGTGATGGACGCTGGCCGACGTCACCGCCGCATGGCCGAGCCAGATCGTTTGATTGGCCCAGCCCGGTTGCTCCGGCGAGGGGTTCAACGCGCTGCGAAACAGTGTCCATTGCACGCCGAAATCATTGCCTTGGGCATCCTTGAGATTGGCGGTCACGTACCACCACTCGATGCGAAAACCGTCATGGACACCGTGATCCGTCGGAAAGCTGAACACCCGCCCCGGCACCACCGGTGTGAAGGCCTGCGCCTGAGCGCCCATCCCGGCGAAGCCTTTCTGCTCTGGTGCCGGGTTGTCGCAGCCACTGAGCAACAGCGCCAGAAACACCACAACGAACCTAATCCTCATGGGCAAACGTCCTCAGCAGATCCGCCGGTTGCGTGCGGTACAGCGAATACAGCGGCCACGCCGAAGCCAGCAATGTCGCCAGCAGCGCCAGCCCCATTAGTTGCAGCAATTGCCACGGAAATATCCGCAACGGCAGGCGCCAGCCGAAAGCCTGTACGTTGATCACCGCATCCAGGCACCACGCCAGCCCGATGCCCAACGGCAAGGCCAGCAACAGTGTCAGCACCGCCAGCAGCCAGGTCTGACCGAGATTGAGCAGCATCAACTGCCGGCGCGTAACGCCCAATGCCCACAGCGGCGCCAGTTGGCCGAGACGGCTCTGGCTCTGGGTCAGCAGACTGATGAACAACGCCACACCGGCGACCGCCAGCGTCAGGCTGTTGAGCGCAGCCGTCGCTGCAAAGGTCCGCTCAAAAACCTGCACCGACCAGCCCTTGAGCCGCGCCTGATCGACGATGCGGCTGTCATCGAGCTGAAAGCGTGCCTGCAAGGCGCTGAGCAATGCCGGAATCTTTGCCGGTTCGATCCGCAGGTTGAAACGGTTTGGCGTCAATTGCGGCCAGCTGCGTAACAGGTGATTGCTGTTGACCAGCACATGGCCCTTGGGATTGCCGTAGTCGGCGTAGATCCCGACGATGCGCGGCGACCACGACAGGCCCGGCGTCGGAATCGTCAGGTGATCCCCCGGCCGCACCTTGAGCCGGCGTGCGAGTTGCTCGCTGAGCATCACCGCGTCGTCCGTGGCCAGCAAAGCCCACGGGGCGTTGCCTCGGGCTTCGAGCAGCGGCCAGTGCTGGCGATAGTGCGGATGGTCGATGATGCCGAACACCTCCGTCGGCCAGCCTTGCAGCGTCACCGACACCTGCCAGTTGGGCAGGATCGCCGTGACACTCGGCTGTTGCTTGAGCCAGCTGTACAGCTCGCGGGCCTGGGCCGGATTACTCGGATTCAGATAGAGCTCGGCGGTGAGCCGTTGTTCGAGCCAGTCGTTGAAGGTCTGGCGAAAACCGGCGGTCATGCTGCCGGCGCCGATGTTGGCAGCCATCGCCAGCAGCAACGCCATCAAGGCCAGACTCAGTGCCGGCAGTTGCTGTCGGCAGTCGGCGAGAAACCACTGCCCCAGCACCGAACGACGGCGCCCAAGCAAGCCGTTCAACAGCGCACTGAGTACCACCGGCAGCGCCAGCGCGGCGCCGAGCAACAACCCGGCCATCAACACAAATCCGCTGGCGAGACTGTCGCCCAACACCAGCGCAATCAACGCAATCGCCGCAAACACCCCAGCCACCCAACCCTGCCGGCGCAACCAGCGCGCATGCTGTTCATGCCAGGCTTGCGGATCAGCCACCGCCAGCAACGGCAGACGCGCCGCCCGCAGCAGACTGTTGGCCCCGGCCAGCAATGCGCCGAGCAGGCTCAAGCCGATACCGCTGAACCACCACCAGGGGCTCAAACGCAACTGCCCCGCCACTTCCGCGCCGTACAACCCGCGCAGACTGGCGGCGACATCCGGCAGCAGCACACTGGCCAGCCAGTAGCCGCTGACGACACCGAACAGTCCGCCGATCAGCGCCAGCGCTCCGAGTTCGACGATCAGGCAAGTGATCAACATTCGCGCACTGACACCGCAGGCGCACAACGTGCGCAGCAACCCGCGACGCTGTTCCAGTGCGAGGCCAATGGCGGCATGCACGATGAACAGGCCGACGACAAACGAAAGAAACCCAAGCGCATCGAGGTTGAGGTGAAAGCTTTCGGTCAGCCGCGTCAGATTGTTTTCTTCGCCGCTGCTCTTGAGCTGCAACTGGCCTTTGAGCGCGGCCGGTACGTCGGCGTGAAAATCCTTGGGCAACAGCAGGCGCGACAGTTGATCGGGTTGTTCGAGCAAGCGCTGGGCAACGCCGATATCCACCAGCAGCACGCCGGGCGCCATGTCTTTTTGCGCCCGCAGCGGCGGCAACGTCTGGCCGGTTTCGGTTTGCGGTGTCGCACCCTCGGTCAGATTCAACGCTTGCAAGGTGTCGGGGGAAATCCAGGTGCTGCCCGGCTGGCTGAAGAATTCGACGATACGCTCGATCGGCATCGCCTGCCCCGCCACCGCGCTGTCGGCCGGCAGCGACACCGGCTCAATGCCCATCAATTGCAGGCGTTGGGACTCATGGCCTTTGAGGATCAAACGCCCTTGCAACACTGGCGAAACCGGCCAGCCTTGCCGGCGCAAATCGACAAACCACTGCTGGGAAAACGTCGCGCCATTCGGCGTGCTCAGGCTGGCCTGGGGTTCGCCGCCGATCATCTGGCTGGCTCGCGCGTAACTGTCCCGCGCCTGACTGTTGAGCGCCTCGACACCGGTCAGCAGGCTGGTGGCCAGCCACAACCCGGTGAGCACGCTGAAGAACTGCACCGGGTGTCGTCGCCAGTGACTGAGCAAGGCGATCAGTGTTTGCCGGAAAACCCTCACGTCAGTCGACCATTGGACAACACCACCCGCTCCGCCAGTCGCGCGGCCACGCGTTGGCTGTGAGTGACCATCAGCAAGGTGGTCGGCGTGTCGTCGAGCAATTCCAGCAACAGCCGCAGCACCTCGTTGCTGGTCGCTTCGTCGAGGCTGCCGGTGGGTTCGTCGGCCAGCAATAATTTGGGCCGCGACGCCAACGCCCGACCGAGCGCGACTCGTTGTTGCTGGCCACCGGAGAGTTGTTCGGGATAGCGCTTTAGCAGATCGCCCAGCCCCAGACGCTGCACCAGATGGTTCTGCCAACGTGGGTCATGGCGCCCGGCCAATCGCGCCTGAAACGCCAGGTTGTCTTCGATGCGCAGGCTGCCGATCAGGTTGTATTGCTGAAACACCAGACCGATTTCCGTGCGCCGCCAGTTGGCCAGTTGCGCTTCGCTCATTTCGTCGAGTCGATATTCGCCGCTGCGGATGCTGCCGCTGTCGACTTTATCCAGGCCGGCGATCAGGTGCAGCAGTGTGCTTTTGCCGCTGCCCGACTCGCCCATCAGCGCCAGGCTGCTGCCGGGGTTGAGCGTCAGGTCGATGCCCTGCAACACGGGCAACGGGCCTTGCGGAGTGAGATAGCTCTTGAAGACGTTTAGAACCTGCAGCATGTCGCCATCCGATCGATCCGTGTGGGCCAAGGATAGCGGATACCGATGGGTTACTGCCCTGCTGCAACACTGGTCGGCGCCTCACCCGGCGTCACGATGCTGTTCAGATCAACGTGTTTCCACTCGGGCTTGGCCCCCAACCGCGCGTTGAAGCGGTAGTTGAAGGTGAAATCATCCGTCGTCGGCACGCTAAGCGGTTTGCCGTAGACCGACTCGATCCCCGCCAGGTCGTAACCCATCAACTGCAGCAGGGTCGGGAAAATGTTGTAGTGACTGGAGCGATCCTTATTGGCCACCAGTTGTGCCGACCAGTCGAGCGTGTGCAATTGATCGCCCTGAATCACCACCAGCGGCACCAATCCCTCTTCTTCCACCGGGTCGCCGCCGCAATGGGTGTTGAGCCCCGGGTTGCCACGCTCGTGCAGGTCCTGGCCGTGATCTGAGGTGTAGATCAGCAGCGCGTTGTTCAGGTTGGCCTGGGCAAACACTCGCGAGAAAAACTCGCCGACATTCCACAGCATGGTGTTTTTGTAGGCGTTGCGGTACAGCACCCAGTCATCGGGCTGGCCGTTGAAACCATCACGTTTGCCAGTGTCGGCGACTTCAGTGAACTGGCCGCGCGGCAAGGTCGGGCGGTAGGCCATGAAAGCATCGGGGTATTTGTCGTGCACCGGGAAATGCGCGCCGACCTTGTTGATCACCACCAGCTCCGGTTTGTCATCGTTGAGCAGTTCGATCAGCTTGGCAGCGGCGGCCATGTCGCGGTCGCGGACGCTGGTCTGGTCGAATTGCACAAACTCGTCGATGTCCTTTTTCTCGGTGTCGGTCATCAGGTTCTGCAGATTGCCGCCGGTGCGCTGGGCGTCGATGTAGACGGTGCGCAGGCCGGCCTTTTTCGCGTACTGCCAGATCGACGGCAACGTAGTGTTGATGCGCATGTAATCGGTACGGGTGCCGCCGTAGCGCAGGGTGACGTTGGTGTCAGCGCTGCAATTGGCGATGGACACCGCATAGCCGTAGTTGAAGATCTCGACACCCGGATGCGCCTGCTTGAGGTTGCTGTGCACGCCGAACGGCGCGTTGATGTCCAGGTAATTGCCGGAAATGCTTTCGTCGATGATCAGCACGATGTCGTGGCTCACTGCCGGGCCGTTGCGCGCCAGGGTCACCGGCTCACGGGGGCCGACGGTGTTGTGCAGCGCCTCGTAGCCAAACAGGTTGAGGTAGGCCAAAGGCGTGTACATGATCGGCAACCCGCGCGCGCCCTCTCCGGCCCGAACGAACAGCACGGCGCTAAGCAGCAATACACCCGCCACTGGCGCCGCGACTCGCAGCGCATTGGGAACCGGAATCGAATGACGCGGCCGCAGGCCGATGCCGATCAACAGTAAAAGTCCGTTGAGTAGCCCGTGGACGATCGCGTCCCGGTACTGGTACGCCGCTTCCTGAATGAAGCCACCCGAATACACCAGAGAGACAAAACTGCTGTACGTCAGGTAATCGGCGGTGACCCGGGTATAAACATCAAAAAACACCGCCGAAACAAACATCGCCAATGCGAACAAGTGCCGAATGAAAGTCTGCCTTATATAGGCCGTTAGTAATAATGAGAAAGTCAGCGCCAAAAACATCGCGCCAAAAAGAAGTACTGCCGGGCCGATACCCATGGCATTTAAACGCTCAAGGTAATAATCGGAATAAAGCAGTAGATAAATAACTAAAAGCAGTTCTTTCAAATATCGAAACATGGCGGTTCCGGGGCACTGCCGACGGGGCATGGTCAATGAATTGTCGGTCAATTTCTGACACTAGCACCGCGCTATCAAAGCGCAAGAATTGTCGGACTTTGGACAAAAGCGTCAAAAAAACATTGACTCATTACTGACACACCCAAGTCTCTACAGCCCTTGAATTTTGTGGCCTACGACCGTTTATCGTTTTCTTTGAATTCTGAAAAACATGTCAAGGACGGGACAAATCCAGATACAGCAAGTACTTGATGGCTATTAGCCCCCAAAAACGGGGGTGTTATACACATGCAACATGTCATTTTGCTGACACGCTTTTCCCACCCTGCGCTATACCCCTTTTGACAGTTCCAATTCGATCTTCCTCCACCGTCTTACGAGGCACGCCAATATGGACGTGAGCGTATTTGGTACGGGCTATGTTGGCCTGATACAAGCTGCGGCACTTGCCGATGTCGGACATCGAGTACTGTGTGTCGATATAGACCCGAACAAGATTAAACAACTGCAACAGGCAGTTCCGCCTATCAGTGAACCGGGTCTGTCGGCAACTTTGGAAGACAACATCAAGGCCGGGCGCTTGTTGTTCACCACCCAGGCCAGCGATGCCGTTGAACACGCCGAACTGATCTTCATCGCCGTGGGTACGCCGGCTGACGAGGACGGTTCCGCCGACCTCAGTCATGTGCTCAACGTGGCGCGGCAGATCGCAAGCTTCATGGAGGCCGATCGCACCCTGATCATCAAGTCCACAGTGCCGGTCGGCACGGCGGATCAGGTACTCGACACCGCCAACAACGAATTGCGCCGGCGCGGCAAAAGCGGCCTCAACGTGCGGATCGTCTCCAACCCGGAATTTCTCAAGGAGGGCAGCGCCCTCGCCGACTGTATGCGCCCCGACCGGATCATCGTCGGCACCCTGGACCCTGAAGCCAGGGAACAGTTGAGCGAACTCTACGCGCCGTTCTGCCGCAACCACGAAAAACTGATGTTCATGGACAACCGCAGCGCCGAGCTGACCAAGTACGCGGCCAACGCGATGCTCGCCACTCGCATCAGCTTCATGAACGAACTGGCCAACCTCACCGAGCTGCTGGGCGCTGACATCGAAGCCGTGCGTAAAGGCATCGGCTCGGACCCGCGCATCGGCTATCACTTCATCTACCCCGGCTGCGGCTTCGGTGGCTCGTGCTTTCCCAAGGATCTGCGCGCCCTGCTGCACACTGCCGAACACAACGGCATGCCGCTGAAATTGCTGCGCAGTGTCACCGACGTCAACGATACGCAGCGGCACATCCTGTTCAGCAAACTCAAGGCGCAGTTCCCGCAGGGCCTGGCCGGCAAATCCATCGCCGTCTGGGGCCTGGCGTTCAAGCCGAACACCGATGACATGCGCGAAGCCCCCAGCCGTTATCTGATGGATGCCCTGTGGGCCGAAGGCGCCAGCGTGCAGGCCTACGATCCGGAAGCCATGTCCGAATGCCGGCGCATTTATGGTTACCGTGATGACCTGCACCTGTGCGCCACTCGCGACGACACTCTGGAAGACGCCGACGCACTGGTGATCTGCACGGAGTGGAAGAACTTTCGCGTGGTGGACTTCGAACTGCTGGCCGACAAGCTGCGCTCGAAGGTGATCATCGACGGACGCAATCTCTACAACCCGGAACAAGTGGCTGCCGCCGGCCTGCACTACAGCGGCATCGGTCTGCGGCATATCGCGCCTGACGGGTTGCGGTCATGAAAATCCTCGTCACCGGTGCGGCCGGGTTCATTGGCGCTCATTGCGTGTTGCGGTTGATGCGCGACGGGCATCAGGTCGTCGGCCTGGACAATTTCAACACCTATTACGACCCACAGCTCAAGCATGATCGTGTGCGCTGGGTGCGTGGCCAGGTCGGTGACTTCCAGATTGCCAGAGTCGACCTGGCCGACGCCGCCGCTGTCGATGCGCTGTTTGTCCGCGAGTGCCCGCAAGTGGTGATCCACCTGGCGGCGCAGGCCGGGGTGCGTTATTCGCTGGAAAATCCACAGGCCTATCTGAACAGCAATCTCAGTGGTTTCCTGAACATTCTGGAAAGCTGCCGGCATCATCCGGTCGAGCATTTGATCTATGCCTCGTCGAGTTCAGTGTACGGCGCCAATCAGCACACGCCGTACACGGTGCATGACGACGTCAATCACCCGTTGTCACTGTACGCCGCGACCAAAAAAGCCAATGAGCTGATGGCTCACAGCTACAGCTACCTGTTCGGCATTCCCTGCACCGGGCTGCGCTTTTTCACGGTGTACGGGCCCTGGGGCCGGCCGGACATGTCGCCGATCCAGTTCGCCCGGGCCATCACCGAAGGCCTGCCGTTGAAGCTTTTCAACTATGGCCTGCACCAGCGTGATTTCACCTATATCGACGACATCGTCGAGAGCATTGCCCGCCTCACGGTCCATCCGCCGCATACCCATCCGGAATGGGACCGCGAGCACCCCGACGCGGGCAGCAGCATGGCGCCGTGGTGCCTGTTCAACATCGGCGGCCACCATCCGGTGGAGCTGAAAACCTACCTGGCCCTGATGGAAAAACACCTCGGCCAGAAAGCCATTGTCGAGCTGCTGCCCCTGCAACCGGGCGACGTGCTCAACACCTGTGCCGACACCGACGATCTGGCCCAGGCCACCGGGTTCCAGCCCCGGATAGAGCTGGATGAAGGACTGGGGCGTTTCATCGCCTGGTATCGCGACTACTACCCCACTGCCTATCGCCCACGCGCCGCTCGCGGCTGACCATCAGCGGAGGACTCCATGACTGGACATGAGAAAGGTGTACCGATCCAACATCTGGTTCGTGACAAACGCATGGATCCGGAACATCGAATGCGCCTCGATGCGGCGATTCACCGCCAGGGCCAGGGCTGGGTGACCGGTCGCGAGGGCGGCCGTCCGTGGCAATTGTCCCGCACCAACCGGGTGCTGGCCTGCTTCGGCGCGTTGGTCATCCTGGTGATGATTTCGCCGCTGCTGATCGGTTTGGCGCTCGCCATCAAGTTCACCAGCAAAGGCCCGGTGATGTTCGTGCAGAAACGCACCGGCTACCGCGGACGCAAGTTCGGCATGTACAAATTTCGCACCATGGTCGCCAACGCCGAAGAACTGAAAGAGTCGCTACGCCACCTCAACAAACACGGTGCCGACGCGATCGACTTCAAGATCGATCAGGACCCGCGCATCACCCGGATCGGCGGTTTCCTGCGGCGCACCAGCCTCGACGAACTGCCCAACCTGATCAATGTGGTGACCGGCGACATGCGCCTGGTCGGCCCTCGTCCGACCTCGTTCAACGCCTACCGCTACAAGGACAAACACCTCGCCCGTCTGGCGATCTACCCCGGCATGACCGGCCTGTGGCAGATCTCCGGGCGCAGCAATATCGACTTCGACCAGCGCGTTGAGTTGGACCTCAGCTACATCGCCGAGCAGAGCCTGTTGCTTGATTTGAAGATCCTGTTGAAAACCCCTTTCAAAGTATTCAGCGGCCACGGAGCAAGCTAATGGACGGTTCAACCAACAAAAACCTGAGCATTGCCAGCCCCAGCGAGTCGAACCTGACGTCGACCGTGCTGGACCTGGATCTGCGGATCCTGTTCCTGACCGCCGCCAACCCCGGCGCCGGCACCACCACCAGCGCCCTGGCCATGGCCAGCCAACTGGCACAGATGAGCAGCGGACTGGTGCTGTACGTCGATGCCAGTCAGTCGGCGAACAACCTCACCCAGCAACTGAACCTGGGCAAGGAGCGCGGCCTGCGCGACCTGCTGTTCAACCCCGACAACCCGCCGCTGTTGCAGGACTGCGTGGTGCAGGTGTCGAGCCTGCCGTTTCACGTGCTGCCCAACGGCCGGCCGATCCGCACCATGGAGCACCTGACCGCCGAGCGTCTGAGCCCGTTGCTCGATCAGTTGGGCAGCCAGTACCGCTTCGTGGTCATCGATGGCGATGCGGTGTATTCGGCGGCCGACACGCTGGTCATCAGCACTCAGGTCGACGGCGTGGTGTTCGTGGTACGTGCCGAGGATACCCGCTGGGAGGTCGCCCAGGCGGCCGTGCAGCGGCTGACCCAGGCCGGGGCGAAAGTGGTCGGCAGCGTGTTCAACCGGCGCAAGTACTACATGCCCAAATGGCTGTACAAAAACCTGTAAGCAAACGCGAGGGATGACGCCATGAACGCCAAGATACTGGTTCTGCTGATGCTGCCGCTTGCAGGTTGCTCCAGCAACTCCGAAACCCAGACCATGCCGGTGAATATCCTCACCGCCACCCCGGCCAACGCCCAGGCCACCGACATGCCGAAGGTCGAGCAGACCCTGCGCCCGCAGGATGTGCTGGACGTGATCTTCCACATCAGCACCAGCGGCTCGGACGCTTACCGCGTGCAGTCGGGTGACCAGATCGGCCTGAACTTCACCGCTGCCAGCCAGCTCAACGGCAATCAACTGGTGCTGCCGGACGGCACCATCAATCTGCCGGGGGCCAACACTTCGGTGAAAATCGCCGGGCTGACCAGCGATGAGGCCCGGGATGAAATCCAGCGTGCCTATCAGCGCAAACAGTTGTTCCAGCCCAATCGCAACCAGCTGACTGTGCAGATCATCAGTCCGCTGACCAACGAGCAGAACCTGAAAAGCGCCCTCAACCACCCGGCCACCGGCATGAGCCGCGAGATCACCGTGGGCACTGACGGCTACGCGAGCTTCCCGGAAATCGGTGCCGTGCCGCTGCAAGGCATGACCGTCAATCAACTGGAAACCTTCCTCAACAAACGCTATGCGCAACTGCCGGGAAGGATGACCGTGGACGTGTTGCTCAAGTCCACCGCCGGTAACGAGATCTATGTGCTGGGTGAAGTCGGTCAGCCAGGTTCCTATCCGATTCGCCGGCCGGTTTCTGTGCTCGAAGCACTGACGCTGGCCCGAGGTACCAACGTCAAGGCGCGTCTGGACTCGGTGATGATCATGCGGCGCAACGGCAATCAGGTGCAGGCCGTGCGCTACGACGTCGAGAAAGCGCTGGCCGGCGACGCCTCGCAAATCGCCTACCTGCAACCTGACGACATGCTCTATGTGCCGAAGACCAAACTGGCGAGTGCCGGTGATCTGGCACGGCAGCTGGCCGACGTGGTGCTGTTCCAGGGCGTGGGGTTCAGCTTCGGCTACCGCGTCGACAACAAGGGCAGCAACAACAACTGACTCTCGGGTGACCTGACATGAATCCAAAGGAAAACTACCTGCATGAGTTCTTCAGGATCTTCTTCGCCAACAAACGGCTGGTGAAGCGTGTCTTCCTGATCTTTGCAGTGATCGCGCTGGTGCTGCCGATGGTGCTCAAACAGAGCTTCGATATCACCGCCCAGGTGATCGTGCAGTCGAAAAAACTCTCCCAGGGCGACGCCACCACGTCGCTGACCGTGGACAACGCCACGTTCATCCCGCCGTCACTGGCGGACATGGAAACCGAGAGCAACATCCTGCGTTCGCCGGCGCTGATCCGTCAGACCATCAGCGAACTGCGGGACAAGGGTGAATACACCCCGCCCCCCGGGATGTTTGCCCGGCTGATCGGCGATCCGTTCCGGCGCTACATCACCTCGCCGCTGCGTCAGTACCTGATCAACCCGCTGCGCAACCTGCTGGGGCTGGAGACCGATCCGGTGCGTGACACCGTGCTCGACGGGCTGACGCAACAGGCCATCGACAGCCTGAAGATCGAGACCCTGCCCGGCTCCAACGTGATCTCGATCGTCTACAGCTTCCCGGATCCGCACCAAGGCACGACCTTCGTCGCCGCCCTGCTGCAGAACTATCTGGTCAGCCGTCAGGCGCTGCAATCGATCGACCTGCCGCAGTCCTTCTACGAGACCAAAAAGCATCTTTATCAAGTGCGCCTCGACGGTCTGGAAGCCAATCGCCAGGCCTTGCTGGAACGTGTCGGCGCGGCGGATCCGAAGGAAGAAATCACCTTCCGCCTGAACGCGATCAACACCGAAGAACAGGCGCTGAACCTGTATCAGGATCGCCTGCTGCAAAGCCAGCGCTGGCTGGAATACCTGAAAACCAGCCTGGCCGCCGCCAGCAACAACAAGCTCAATGACTACACCTTCCCCTACACCTTCACCACCACCGTCGACAACGTGGCATTCGAGGATCGGGAGATCAAACAGCTGGGCGAGCAACTGACCACTCAGGTCAGCCGCTACATGAATGATCTGGCGGTCTTCCAGCCCGGCAGCGAGCCAATGCTGCTGACCCGCGAACAGATCGCCCGCACCCGTCAACAGTTCCTCAAAGTGGTGAGCAACCGCATCCAGGAACGTACCAACGACCTGGCCGTGGTTCAGCAGGTGATCGATCAGAAAACCGCGCGCATCGCCGAATTCAAGGCGCGCATCCATGACCTGCAGCAGACCCAAAGCAAACTGCGGCAGATGGACACCGAAATCGACGCCCTGCACGCCGCGTTCTCAACCTACGCCCAACGCTTCGCCGAAAGCAGCACCACCCGGGCGCTGAACGACGACCTGTCCAACGCCCGCGTCCTGAGCCCGCCGTTCGAGCCGACCGAAGCGGCGTTCCCCAAACCGCTGCTGATCATCCCGTTTGGCCTGTTCACCGGTCTGCTGCTGGCGATTGCCCTGGTCTATGTGCGCGAGTTCTTCGATCACCGCTTCAAACATCCGGCACAAATCAGCCACGAGCTGGGCCTGCCGGTGCTGCTGGTGATCAACGACCAGAGCACTCAACCGGGTAACCCACACAAGAACTGGACCGTGCCAAGCTTCGTGCACTGGGTGCGCAATTGAGCACCCCGTCCTCCCCGAACGCCGCCCTGCCGATCATTCATTTGCTCAGCAGTGGTGGCTTCTATGGGGCCGAGCGGATGTTGCTGGATCATTGTCTGGCGACACCGGGGCAGCATCAGGTGCTGTTTCTCGATGCGCCGCCGGCACTGATCGAGCGCTTTCGCGCGGCGGGTGTCGATGCCCAAGGTTGTGCCGGGCTCGGCGCATTGCTCGGGCATCTGCGTCAGCGCCGGGCGGAACGTCCGTTGATCAACACCCACAATTTCAAAGGCTTGCTGTTCGGCTGGGTCGGCGCCACGTTGTTGCGCCTGCCGCTGGTGATTACCCAGCACGGCTTCACCCCGCGCAGCCGCAAGCAGAAGTTCTACACCTGGCTGAGCCTGCAACTGTGCCGCACCGCGTCGGTGGACCGGGTGGTCTGTGTGGCCGAAAGCATTGCGGTACTGCACCGCCAGGCCAGCGTCCGTGCGGAAAAGCTGCAGGTGATCCCCAACGGTCTGCCGGCGGCAGTCGCTGAACGGATGCCGGAGGTCGATCATCAGCGCTGGCTCGCCGGGTACGTCGGACGATTGAGCAGCGAAAAAGGTCCGGATCTGTTTCTCGATGCGTTGATCCCGCTGTGTCATCAGCATCCGCAACTCGACGCGGTGATGCTCGGTGACGGCCCGGAGCGTGAGGCACTTGAGGCGCGAATCGACGCCGCCGGGCTGCAAAAGCGCATTCGTCTGCCGGGTTATCAGACCGACATGCGTCACTGGTGGCAGCAACTCGACGCGCTGGTGATCAGCTCGCGCACCGAGGGCACGCCGATGATTCTGCTGGAGGCCATGCAGATCGGGGTGCCAGTGGTGGCGTTCGCGGTCGGCGGGATTCCCGATGTGCTGGAACACCGGCACAACGGCCTGCTCGCCGCGCCGGCCGACAGCAGCGCCCTCGCCCGCCAGCTCGACACGCTGCTGAGCCAACCCGCTCTGGCGCGCAAGCTGCGCGACAACGCAAAACGCACGCAACAGGACCGCTACGACCTCAAGGCCCTGGCCGAACGCTGGTCGCAGTTGTACATCCGCACGGCACGGGAGGCACGCGCATGATTTTCCCGCTCTCGATCGTCAGCTTGCTGGGTCTGGTCTGCATCGCCTTGCTGGCCAGTCCCTGGCCCTATCTTGCGCCGGGAGCGGTGCTTGGTCTGGTGGGGTTCGCCCTGCTCTACCGTAAGCCGACCTGGGGCCTGCTCGGCATCGCCGCGCTGGTGCCGTTCGAGGGTTTCTTCAAGGACAGCTCGCTGTCGGGCAGCAAGCTGATCGGCGCGTCGCTGGCAGTGATCCTAATGCTGCAACTGGCGATGCACCAGATTCCGGCGGAGCGCCTGCGCAGCAACATCTGGCGTTACCTGATCTGGTTCATGGTTCTGTACTTCCTGAGTCTGCTCAACACCGATGACATGGGCATGTCCCTGGGTCATCTGCGTGAACTCAGCGTCGGTCTGATCCTGTTCGTCATCACCTTGCTGATCGGTCGCGAGTTGAACCTCGACCTGTTCGCCCGTCTGGTGACACTGGCCGTCAGCGCCACCTGTGCAATGGCGATGTTTTCGACCAAATTCCAGGATCAGGGCCGCGCCGCCGGTCTGCTCGAAGACCCGAACGCCTTTGCCATGCTGATCGCCTTTGCCGTGCCGCTGGGCCTGCTGCTGATCATTCGCAGCCCGAACCTGTTGCACCGTTTGTTCTGGGGCGGTTGCTGCCTGCTGCTGCTCGGCGGCATGACCAAGACCGAATCGCGCTCCGGGTTGGTGGTGCTGGCGTTGAGTCTGGTGATCGGTTGCTGGCATTACCGCGCGCAACTGACACGCATCCGCCCACGGCATCTGGGCTTCGCCATGCTCGGCGCGGCGATTGTGATTCCACTGGCGATCTATGCGATGCCTGCCGGCTATCTGGCGCGTATCCAGTCGCTGAGCGTGCTCAGTGCCGGCGCCCGGGGCCACGATGACGAATCCCTGGGCCGCCGCGCTTCGTACATCGTGGTCGGCAGCCAGATGATCCGCGAGAACCCGTTGCTCGGCTCCGGCCCCGGCACCTTTCCCCTGCATTACGCCACCACCGGTTACGCCAAGGCGTTTTCCGCCAACCGCAAGATCGGTGACCTGTACCGTCGGGCCCACAACACCTACCTGGAAATCTTCAGCGAACTGGGGATTCCCGCTGGCCTCCTGTTCGTCGGCATGCTCGCGCTGGGTCTGTACAACCTGATCCGCGCACGCCGCGCCTGGATGCGGCGCCGCGACTGGGAGCAGGCCGACATGATGACCCACCTGGGGGTGGGTATCCTGTCGCTGACCCTGTTCCTGATGTTCCTCAGTGCACCGAACCAGAAGTACGTGTGGATCATGCTCGCGCTCACCAGCGTCCTGCGCCTGAAGGCCGAGCAAGCACCGTTGGTGGAGACCGGGGCATGAGCCGGATCAGTGTCGTCATCCCGATGTACAACGAGGGCCGCCACATCGGCCGCACCCTGCTGGCGGCGCAAAAAGCCGCCCATGCGGCCAATGTCGAGTGCGAACTGATCGTGGTCGATAACGGCTCCAGCGATGACGGCCCGCAGATCGCCCGCCAGTTCGGCGCGCAAGTGCTGGTGGTGCCGGGCGTATTGATCGGCGCCCTGCGCAATCGCGGCACCGCCGTCGCCACCGGTGACTGGCTGGCGTTCATCGATGCCGACATCGAGATGCCCGAAGACTGGCTGACCGGGTTGTTCGCCCTCGAAGCCGAAGGCCACGCCGACGTGTTCGGGCTGGACCTGCACACCCCCGCCTCTGCACCGTGGTACGCCGTGGCCTGGCAACGCCGCACCCTGCGCCCGACCAGCCATACCGCCCATGCCGTGGACTGGTTGCCCAGCTCCAACCTGCTGATGCATCGGCGCTGGTTCGACAAGGTCGGCGGGTTCAACGAATCCCTGCGCACCGGCGAAGACAAGGAGTTCACCCTGCGCCAGAGCAAACAGGGCGCGCGGCTGCTGTCGGTCAACGAGTCCGTGGCCCTGCACTGGGGCTACGAAATGAACTGGCGCGAATGGATGGGCAAGGAAATGTGGCGTCAGGGCAGTCATCTGCAACTGCTGCGCACTCACGGTTTGAGTTTGCGCCTGCTGCGCTTTCCGCTTTTGTCGCTGGCGGCGTGGCTGCTGGACCTGCTGGCGATTTCCGCGCTGCTCAATGGTTTCCCCCACCACGCCGCCGTCATGGTGACCATCACCACGATCCCGGCGCTGGTGCTCAGCATCCGTCAGAGTCACCGCCAGCACGATATCGGCCTGACCCTGCAACTGTGGGGGCTGCATTGGGTACGCCTGCACCTGGCCGGCGCGGCGTTCATTCTCAGTCTGTGTCATTGGAACGCCAGGAGGCCTGCCCGTGGCTGAGTTCATTTTCTGGATGTGCCTGTTGCTGCCGGTGTACGCCTACGTCGGCTACCCCCTGCTACTGACGCTGCTGGCGCCGCTGTTCCCGGCGTGGCGTCACAGCCCGGCGCCGCCGCTGAATATCAGCATCGTGATTGCTGCGCACAACGAGGCGCGGCATATCGAACACAAGCTGCGTTCGCTGCTGTCCCAGGATTATCAGCCGGCCACCCTGCAAATCATTCTGGCCAGCGACGGTTCCAGCGACGACACGGTGGCTTGCGCGCAAAAGGTCGTAGACCCACGGATCACCGTGCTCGACCTGCCGCGTCAGGGCAAGGCCGCGACACTCAATGCCGGTGTGGCCCTGGCCACGGGCGACATTCTGGTGTTCACCGATGCCGACAACCAATGGTCGCGGGAAACCCTCGGCTACCTGCTCGCGCCGCTCAGCGATCCGCAGGTCGGCGCCTGCGCCGGGCACATGGTGATTCCGGTCACCGGTGGTGGTTTGAGTGTCGGCGACAGCCTGTACCGGCATTACGAAGGCTGGCTGCGCCGGGTCGAGAACCGCACCGGTTGCATGGTCTCCGCCGACGGCGCGTTGCTCGCCCTGCGCCGGGAACTGTTCGAGGACGTGCCGGCCGAGGTCAACGATGACTTCTTCATCAGCACCTGCGCGCCGGTGAAATACAAACGCATCGTCTACGTACCCGAAGCACAAGTGATCGACCACGGCGTCGATGAAGCGGACAAACAATTCCGCCGGCGCCAGCGGGTCACCGTTGGCGGCCTGCAAAGCCTGGCCCAGCGCAGCGAACTGCTCAATCCGCTCAAGCACGGGCTGTATTCGATTGCGCTGATCAGCCACAAGCTGATTCGGCGGTTGGCGCCGATTCTTTTGCTGCCTCTGTTGCTGAGCAATTTCTGGCTGTGGGACGACCATGGTTTCTATCGCCTGAGTCTGATCGCGCAACTGATCGGCTACGCCATTGCGATTGCCGGTCTGCTGGATTCGCAACACCGCTTACCCAAACCGTTCCGCCTTGCGGCATTCCTGCTGGTGACGTTGGCGGGCATGAGCATCGGCCTGTGGCAGTTCTTGCGCGGCCAGCGTTACGCCCAGTGGAACCCTGACCAAAACCGTTGAGAGGGCTCAAGCCATGGCGATCAAACAACTGATAAAACGCACCAGTGGCTGGCTCTATCTCAACTCGCCCGTGGGGCGAAACCAATTGCACGGCGCAGGCGTGATCCTGATGTTGCACCGGGTGCTGTCCAACGACCGCGCCGCCGACCTGCCGCATCGCAACGAACTGTGCGTCGGCCCGAAAGCCTTCGAGCATCTGCTGGTGTGGCTGCGCAGGCACTTCGATTGTGTGCCGCTGATGGAAATACTCCAGCCCAACGCCCTGCGCCGCGAGCGCCCGCAAGTGGCGCTGACCTTCGATGATGGCTGGCGCGACAACGCCGCCAACGCCTTCCCGCTGCTGCAAAAACATCAGGTGCCGGCGAGCATTTTCCTCTCCACGGATTTCATCGGCAGCCGCCAGCGCTTCTGGTGGGAAAGCATCGGTGAAACCCTGTGGGGCAGCCACGGCGAAAAACCGCGCATGCACCTGATCGACTGCCTGCAGGCGCTCCACCACCCATTGCCGGTGCTGATGGACGACATCGACGTGGATCGTCGCAGCCTGACGTTGCTGCACTATCTGCAAGGCTTGAAGAGCAGCGACCCTTCGATCCTCGAACGCCTGACCAACGAATGCCCGCCAGAGTCACTGCCCCAGGCGCTGGACTGGCATCAAGTACGGGCGATGGAAGCTTCGGGGCTGGTGCGTTTCGGTCCTCACGGTGCGAGTCACGCGATCCTGACCCAACTCGACGACGTACGCCTGAGCGAAGAAATCAGCCGCAGCCGCGACGCCCTGAACAACGGTTGCAACCGGCCATTGCCGGTGTACTGCTACCCCAACGGCGACAACGACGCACGGGTGCGCGAGCAGATTGCCAGCCACGATTATCCGTTCGCCCTCGGCACCGGCACCGGGATCTATCGCGGCGCGGGGGATCCGCTGAACCTGCCGCGTTTCGGCGTCAGCCAGCGTACCGCGCGTAACCCGGAACTACTGTCGTGGCGGATCTTTCGCGGGGCGCGACCATGAGTCGAAGCAGTTACCTCAAGCACTTGGCGCTGAGCATGGGCACCAAACTGGCGATGATTGCCCTGCGCCTGCTGAGGAACGTATTACTGGCGCGAATCCTCGGCCCCAGTGAACGCGGGCTGTTCGCCCTACTCAGCACCCTGCCCGACCTGATCAGCGCGGCCACCAGCGGAGGCTTGAATTCCGCTGTCGGTTACCAGGCCGCCAAGCAGCGGCCGATGGGCTTGCTGCTGGCTCAGGTGCTGGTCTTCGGCTGCTTGCTGGCGGGGTTGTTGACGTTGCTGGTGGTGGCGCTGGTGCGTGAGTTCGGCAGTGAACTGGACGTCACCGTACAACTCGGTCTTCTGGCCTGGCTGTTGCTGCTGGCGGTGCCGTTGACTGTGCTTAAGAGCGGCTTGCTGACGTTGCACAATGCGTCCGGCGGCGTGGTCGCGTTCAACGCCTTGCGTCTGGTGGAGTCCCTGGCGCCGCTGTTGTTGTTTCTCGCGCTGTTCTGGATGTGGAAGGAAGCGGCCCTGGAAGCGGCGTTGATCAGCTGGCTGGCGGGAATCAGCCTGGTGGTGCTGGCCGGTTGGGTCTGGCTCAAACGTGCGCAGCCATTGCAGCTGCAATGGGACCGCGCCAGCCAGAACGAACTGCTGCGCTACAGCGCCCGCAGCCATCCGGATCTGCTGTTCCAGCAAGTCATCCTGCGCTCCGATTACCTGTTCATCGGCGCCCTGCTCGGCAGTACCGCGCTCGGTCATTACACCATGGCCAGCGCCGCCGCCGAACTGCTGTTGATCGTCCCGGAAGCCGTGACCACACCGCTGATGAAACGCCTGCTGCAACAGGACGAAGGCATGGACAAGGTCACTCCGCTGGCCCTGCGCCTGACCGCCACGGTGATGCTCGGCGCCTGCCTGATCATGGCCGTGATCGGCGAATGGCTGATCGTGACCCTGTTCGGCGTCGCCTATCAACCGGCGTATCCGGCGCTGCTGGCGTTGCTGCCGGGTCTGCTGGGCCTGTGCTATGCGAGCATTCTGCGGCTGGACCTGCTGGGCAAGAATCGCCCCGGCACCGTATCGCTGCTGATGGGCCTCGGTGCCTTGCTCAACCTCGCGCTGAACGTGGTGCTGATCCCGGCTTACGGGATTGTCGGTGCAGCGGCGGCGTCGTCGATTGCCTATCTGGCAGTGACCGTAGCAATGCTGGTGTTGTACTGCCGGCTGAGCAGCGTACCGCTCTGGCAAACCCTGATCATCCTGCCCGCCGACATCGCACCGATGTGGCTGATGTTGCAGCGTCGCTTTTTACAACGGAAATCCGCATGAAAAGCCTGGCCCTGCTGCTCGGTCTCGGCCTGTCGCTGGACACCTTCGCGGCGTCGATGCGCTGGGGTGACATTCGCGACGGTAGCCTGTACCTGCAAGCGGATCGCCCCGACACCGTGACCGTGCGCTGGGCGCCGGCGTGGCAGGCGGACGCCAACGAAGAGCACCTGTACCTGCTCGACGGCCAAGGCAAATTGCAGGGTGAGCGCTTCATCAAGGCCAGCGAAACCCGTGGCAGCCAGAGCTGGCCGTTGGCACCGGGCGCGGCGAGTTATCAGCTGGAAATCCCCGGCTACAGCTTTCGTAATTACCGGGTCGAACACGACGAAAACACCGTCGCATTGTTCGCCCCGGCCAAGGTGCATTTCAGCGCGCAAACCCGTGACGGCGATGAGCTGTTTTTCAAGATTGCGCCGGGTGAACACGCGGTGCTCGCGGGCAAATTCCACGGTGGCGTCAACGCCCTGCAAGCGCAGCGGGTCGGAGATAACCAACAGCTGTCGCTGGCGCTGAAACCTTATCGCGCCTATTGGCAATACGATCAGGTCGCGTTGCCGGTCAGTGACCGCGAACAAGTCTGGCGCCTGCGTCTGCAAGGCAGCGGCAAAGCGGCGTTCTGGCTCGACGGTACGGCCAATCTGTTCGCGCAGAACCCGCAGCAGCTCAAACCGCTGCGCGAAGACGATGGCCAGACCCGCCTGACCCTGCACGACAAAGTCCTCGGCCGCACGCCCGACCTGGGCATCGCCCTGCCCTACGTGATGCCGCCGCCCGCCAGTCATGCGGCGCTCGATGCATTGAAGCCGACGGCCGCCAGCTACTACAGCTTCGTCGATGTGACGGCAAAAAAACCGCAGTTCGAAGATGCGTTTCGCCAGGTCTATCAGGACCGTTTCGGCATTCGTCAGGACATCACTTTGCTTGCCGGCAGCCAGCGTCAAGCCGATTTGCGCGCCGACGTGCAAAGCAACGGCGGCCTCGACGCCTGGCTTGCGAGCACTCGCCTGCTTGGCGGCAAAGGCACGCACTACATCGGCTTTGCCGACGAGCCCAATCTCAATTATTCGAGCTACGAGCAATACCGCTCGATCTTCACCAGCATGGCGCGCCAGGTGCGCAGCGATCCGGCCAACGCCCGGGCCGGTGTGCGCATCGCGATGCCGGCCAGTTCGCGGCTGGTCAACGGCCCGTTCGCCGACAACGCGGCGAGCAAACGCGGCATCGACTGGGCCCGGCGCCTGCTGGGTCAATCCGCCGATCAGGTCGATGCACTGGCCTGGCACGAATGGATGATCCGCGACCTGCTCGCCACTCGCGTCTACCGCGACAGCGTGCGCCGCGCTGCCGATCTGGTGGGCCTCGATGCCAAGGGCCAGCCGCGCAAGGCCTTGCTGCTGGATCAGACCAATCTCTCCAGCGGCTCAAGCCTGAGCCCCTACGATCAGGAAACCCACTTCACCTCATTGTGGTGGGCCTCGGTGGTGATCAACGCCTCCCAGGACGGCTTGCTGACCATGCTCAACTGGTTCCAGGCCGCCGATGAACCGGAATACCCCAAAGGCATGTTGCGCGTCTCGGCGGATGAACAACACTTCGAACTGAAACCGGTGGGCCTGGCCCAGCAGTTCATCCAGCAACACTGGCTGCACAAGGTGTTGTGGCTGGAAAACGATGCCTTCGAAGTCGATGTGCTGGCGATGGCCGGCGACGATCAGCGCGGCTTGCTGGGTGTGAACAAGGGCACGCGGTTGCAGCGTGTCGATCTGGCGGGGGCCAAGTGCCCGTTGAACAACGGCGCCCTGCGCTACTTCGGCGCCGACAACCGCAGCCGCGACGCGCCGTTCCGTTGCCAGGACGGGCGCGTGCGCTTCGAGTTGCCGGGGCAGACCCTGTTTTCCCTGAGCTGGCGCACTTGATGATCCGCCCGTTGATGTCCTGCCGCGCAGGCCACTTGCCGCGCGATGCCACGTCATCAGGAGTACCGACCATGAACGTTGTGAAAAAAATCAGCGAACACATTAAACAAAAAGGCCTGCGTGCCACGCTGGCCAAGGTGTGGAAGCACTACGTCTTTTCCCATCAGGAACTGCTGTGGATGGAGCGCGACCTCGTCAGCCCGGTGCCGCCCCACAGCCTCAAACCGTATCCGCCGCTGCGCGTGGTGAAGATCACCCCCGACAACGCCAGCGCCTTCGCCCGCTACTTTGGTGACCGCGTCGGCACCATGGCGGAGCTGGCCAACGAAGGTCACACCGGGCACATGCACCTTGACGATCACGGCGATGCGGTGGCCTTCATCTGGGGCAGCGCCCGGGACTATTTCGACCGCCACTATTACGGCTGCATGTTCCCGGTGAAACCCGGCGAGTTCTTCGAATTCGGCGGTGAGCTGACCCGTTCCTATTGGGGCACCGAACTGTCGGTGGACCTGCAACTGGAGCTGTGGAAAGCCATGGCTGCCCAGGGCTGCGACAAGGTCGTGGATGTCTGCGAATTCCACAACATCCCGGCGCTCAAGCTGCACCTGCGCATGGGCTACACCGAACAGGGCCGGATCATGAACGTGTACACCCTGTTCGCTCGCTGGCGCTTCTACCGCGAAACCCGCTACAGCGGCTCGCGGCTGGATGCGTTGCGCAAAACTTCCCGTCCCTCTGTCACAGCAACGGCGACCTGAGCCTATGGCGCGATTCGAATGGCGCACCTCGTTGTGCGCCCCTGACTTCCCGGCAGCGGCTTATGAAGCGCTGCGCCTGCGGGTGACGGATCACACGCCGTTCAACAGCCTCGGCTGGTTGATCGCGGCAGAGCAGACACTCGATGCGAACGAGCATCTGCACATTCTGCTGGGCTGGGAAGCGGACGAATTGCGCCTGTGCCTGCCGCTGGTGGCCGGTCGTGAACGCTTTGGCGGGCTACCGTTTGCCGTGGTGCATCACCTCGGCTATCCGCTGGCAGATCGCCTGGCGCTGCTGTCCGTGCTTGATGCCGACAGCCTGCGCCAGGCGCTGTTGCTCATCCGCCAGCGCATCCCTCACGCGTTGCTGCAACTCAACGAACTGTCTGAACCGGTGGGCGAAGAAAGCGCCCTCACCGAATGGATGGCGCACAGCTCGACTGGTGAGCGACGCTTGAGCTGTCGGGTGCCGGTGCACCTGATCAGTGACGCCGATCTTCAGGAAGTCTCCGGTGATCCGCGCTACAAACTGCGCCGTGCGCGCAAACGCATTGCTGCGTGCGGCGCTGTCGTGCGTCGGATCATTCCCGATGCCCTGACCATGGGCCCACTGTTGCAGGCCATCAGTGAAGTTGAAGCGGTGAGCTGGAAAGGCGACGAAGGGGTCGGCATTTTCGCCAACGAACGCAGCCGCCGCTGCATCGAAAGCGCCTTCACCGCCCTCGCCGCCCAAGGTCTGGTGCGCGTGGTCACGCTGGAGCTGGACGGTCGTTGCATCAGCTACCGGCTCGGTTTGCTCGAACAGGGCCGGCTCTACGATTACAACCTCGCCTTTCTGCCGCAATACGCCGATCTGGGCAGCGGTCGGGTGTTGCTGGAGGAATGGATTCGCTGGGGTCTGGACGATCACTGGCGCTGGATAGACGCCTCGCGGGTCAGCCTGGAAAACTCCAGCCATCAATTGCACGAACGCATGACCGGACAACTGGAACACTGGCGCTGGAGTTTCTATTCCTGGCGGCCTAGCGGTGTTTTGCTGGGGCTGGGATTACGCCTCTGGCAGCGGCTAAAACCGAAGCTACAGCAGTGGCGCGCACGGCAGGTAACGACAAAACCGGCGTCCGTCGTAAAACCGGCAACCCACCCCACCACGGAGGGCGAACATGCCTCGCCAAGTCATAGTCAACGCTGACGATTTCGGCCTGAGCCCGAACGAAAACGCAGTGATCTTCAGCGCGTTCCAGGCCGGGGTCATCAGTTCCGCCACGGCCATGGCCAACATGCCAGCCTTCGAAGCGGCCTGCGCGATGGCTCGTCATCACTTACTGGAAGGTCGGGTCGGCCTGCACTTCAACCTGACGTATGGCCGGCCATTGAGTCAGGCGATTCTCGCTTGTCGCACTTTCTGCGACAGCCAAGGCGTATTCGACCTCAGCCTGCCACGGCACAGCCTGTGGCTCGGCCGAACAGATCGCGAGGCGGTGCAGGAGGAATTACAGGTGCAGTGGCAACGTTGCGTGGATCACGGCGTGCGCCCGAGCCATATCGACTCACATCAGCACGTGCACAACATCTGGCCGATCGGCGAGATCGTCGCGCGCTTCGCCGCTCATCAAGGTGTGCCGGTACGACTGGCACGCAACCTGGGACAGAACCTCAGCCTGCCGAAGCGCCTCTTCAAGGGTTTGCTCAACCGTCGTCTGCAAGGGCTGGCCGGTGTGACGGCGGATTACGTCTGCACCCCGGTGGACCTGCGCAACGCGCCTGCACCGACCGACGGTGTGCTGGAAATCGTCGCCCACCCGAATCAGCTCGGCGCTGATTTCGGTGACGCCTATCTACAACCCGGAGAGTCCCTGAGTCGCGTGCTAGAGCGCCGGCTGCCGGGGATTCCACGGGTTTCCTACGCCGATTTGAACAAGGATTTTCTACGCGGTGCCGCGGCACTCGATTGAGTTACACAACTGGCAACACTTTCGGAGATGGCACTTTGAAATGTACTTGCCAGCTTGATCTATACCCACAAAAGCCAACTACAAAACACCCGGGCTTCGGCCACGGAGGGCATCATGAGCGTCATCGAAAAGCTGCGTGAACGCATCAAGCAAAAAGGCCTGGGCCGCACGTTTTCCACCTTGTGGAAACGCTACGTGTTCTTCCATTGGGAACTGCTGTGGATGGAGCGCGACCTGATCAGCCCGGTGCCGCCACACAAGCTGCGCCCTTACGAAGGCCTGCGCAAAGTCGACATCACGCCACAGAATGCCAGCGCGTTCGGCAAGCATTTCGGTGACCGTGTGCAGACCATGGCCGAACTCGCCAGCGAAGGCCACACCGGGCACATGTACCTGGACGCCAACGGCCACGCAGTGGCCTTCATCTGGGGCAGCACCCGGGATTATCACGACCGTCACTACTACGGCTGCAACTTCCCGGTCCAGCCCGGCGAGTTCTTCGAATTCGGCGGCGAAATGACCCGCGCCTACTTCGGCAGCAGCCTGTCGGTGGACGTACAAGTCACCCTCTGGCAAGCCATGGCCGCCCAGGGTTGCCACAAGGTGGTGGACGTCTGCGAAACCCACAACATCCCGGCGCTGAAGCTGCACATTCGCATGGGCTATCACGAACAGGGCCGCGTCACCCACGTCTATGGGTTGTTTGGAAAGTGGCGGTTCTTCCGCGAGACGCGATATGAGGGTTCGAGACTGGAACCGCTGCGCAAACCGGGGCGGCCGGTGGTGACCGCGGCTGCGCAGGCCTGAAATGATGAAGGCGGCCATTCGGCCGCCTTCGTGCGCTCAATTCGGACTTCAGTTTTTCACCCCCACCCACGTAAAACACATCGGCATCTGCGCCTCGCGGTTCAGGTACTGGTCATACGCCTCTTCGCGGTTCGAATGCGGGTATTCCTTGAAGTGCACGATGCCGAGGCCGGCGTCGAGGGCGGCGGTGAAGATGGCGCCGAGGTTGTGCACGAACCAGTACGACGGTGCGACCTGCTGCTCGACCTTGCCGATGTAGACGATCGGTTCCTGCTGCACGAACGGCTCGCGGCGAAAGTACGAGGTCGCGAGGCGAAACGGATCCTCGGCGTCGGGATCGACCATTTCCAGGAACGGGTGGGTTTCGTAGATCACCAATTGCCCGCCCGGCTTGAGGGTCGAGGCGACGTGGCGGAAGAATTCGCCGATGTCGGGCATCCAGTTGAGGGCGCCGATGGTGATCAGCGCCACGTCGAAACGACCGCGCAGTGATTCGGGCAAGTGATGAATATCGGCTTCGATGAATTCGGCCTGGTGTGGCGAACGGCCGTTCAGCACACGGGCCTGTTCAAGAAACTCCGCCGATTGATCGACCCCGACGACACTGCGCGCACCCAGCGCGAACAGCGAGAGGCTCTCGCGGC
Organism: Pseudomonas sp. stari2; assembly: GCF_040760005.1. Lineage (NCBI taxonomy): Bacteria > Pseudomonadati > Pseudomonadota > Gammaproteobacteria > Pseudomonadales > Pseudomonadaceae > Pseudomonas > Pseudomonas sp. Stari2. The sequence continues at coordinate 2,591,635 of NZ_CP099760.1, read as the reverse complement.
CGTTGTTACAGCACAGTTGCACGACGTCTTTTCCATCGACGCCAACCTGCTCCAGCAACCCGCGCAGGGTTTCGTCGAGGCAGGAAAAACCGGTCTGGGTGACCTCGCTCAGCAAGGCCTTCCACTCAGCCGATACCTGATGGTGACGGGCCGAATCGTTCCACGCCTGACGATTGCTTTCGATAGCGTCTTTGTTGTTTGGCACTTCCATGGCGCACTCCGGACGATGCTCTTGATTGAGCGGCCCGAGTCTAGTTGAGCCCGATAATCCAGGTTGTTGCGAACTTGTAAGCCAACGGTCGGCTATAGTTAATAACCTTGGGGAATACCGCCTCCACAGGTGCCGCCATGCAAACGTTCAACCGGCTGCTGTTATCCGCCTGTCTGCTCGCCGCCACACAGGCGCAAGCCCTCGACAGCAACTTCAATTACTACGGGGCGGACCAGCCCTTCGCCCACCCCGCTCCGCCGTCGCTGAATGCACAGCCGCCGCGCGCGTTCGATGACACACCGCCGCGGGATTTCATCGTCATCCCGGATCGCCACGTGTTCCATGACTCACAACTGCCGACCGTGGCCGATGCGACGGTGCGGGTGTTTATCCGCACGTACGACGCCGAACGCGGCATCTACGTCAATGACGAGGTGCTGGACCCGACGTGCCTGCTGGAGTGCCTGAGTCCGCCGAATCCCCGGAGTAATGCGGTCTACCACTGACGCTTGTCCGGTCGCGCCAGGCCAAGCTTCTCGATGCGATAGCGCAGCATGTCGCGGCTCAGGCCCAACAAGCGGGCGGACTTGGTGACGTTCCAGTCGGTCTTGTCGAGCATCTTGCGCACCATGTCGCGCTCGACTTCCGGCAGATTCATCGACTCGGTGTTGCTCGCCGGACGCGGCTCGAAGTGCGGCACCTCGTGATGCTGATGCAGCGACGGTTCGTCCACCAGGCTCATGCACACGTTCAACTGGTGCGCGGCGATGGTGTCGCTCGGTGCCAGCAGCACGGTCTGTTCGAGCATGTTGCGCAGTTCGCGCACGTTGCCCGGCCAGGTGTAATTGAGCAGCAACTCTTCGGCCTGCTGGCTGAAATGCAGATTCGGCTTGCCGTAGCGCTTGCCGTGGCTGGCGAGAAAATGCCGGGCCAGCAACAACGCGTCATCGCCCCGGGCATACAGGCGCGGCACCTTGATCGAGATGATCCGCAGGCGGAAGAACAGGTCGCGGCGAAACTTGCCCTGCTGCACCATCTGTTCGAGGTTGCAGTTGGTGGCGCTGATCACCCGCAGGTTGACCTTGCGCTCTTTCACCGAGCCGACCCGGCGAATGGTTCGGTCCTCCAGCAGCTTCAGCAATTTGGCCTGCAGCACCAGATCCATTTCGCCGATTTCATCGAGAAACAGCGTACCGCCGTCCGCCGCTTCCACCAGCCCGACGCGGCGATCCTTGGCATCGGTGAACGCACCTTTCTCGTGGCCGAACAGCTCCGATTCCACCAGGTTGGCAGGAATCGACGCGCAGTTGAATTCAATGAACGGGCCTTTGCTGCGCGCACCGTCGAAATGCAGCGCACGCGCCACCAGTTCCTTGCCGGTGCCGGTCTCGCCTTCCACCAGCACCGGCGGCAGATCGCCGTTGGTCATCCGGCGTTCGGCTTCGAGCAACTGGCCGATGGTGTTCTTCAGATGCAACATCGGCTCTGATTCGCCAATCAGCGCCTGCACCCCGGACTTTTGCGCCTCGCGCTCCTGATAAAACGACAGCGTGCGTTCCATCCGTTCGGTGGCCAGGGCCTTGTCCAGCAGCAGCTTGAGTTCCGGCAACGCGACCGGTTTGGTGACGTAATGAAAGGCGCCCTCCTTCATCGCGACCACCGCATCTTCGACGTTGCCGTAACCGGTCATCATGATCACTTTCAGATCCGGCGCGCTGATGCGCAGCTTCTGGATCAGATCGTGACCGCTCATGCCCGGCAGCGAGTTGTCGGTCAGCACGATGTCCGGCATGAAGCTTTCCAGTTGCCCCAGCGCGTCTTCAGCCGAATGGCAAACCGTCACCTCGAAGTCTTTGCGCTCCAGGTAGGTCTGAATATTGTCGGCCAACAGCTCGTCATCCTCGACCAGCAGAATGCTGTGTTCCATATTCCCCTCCCGATGCCACTTTAAAGTTGAGACTGACGCGGGTTCCTTCCTGCTCGCGACTGGTCAGCACGACCGAGCCCTGAAAACGCTCCATGATTCTTTTGACCAGTGCCAGGCCAACCCCGAGGCCGCCCTGCTTGGTGGTGAAAAATGGTTTGAACACCAGTTGTTGCTGCTGCGCGTTCATGCCTTTGCCGGTGTCCCCCACCGTCATGCAGACCTGGCCGGCGTGGGGTACATCAATCTCGACACTCAGCACGCCGCCCTTGGGCATGGCTTCCAGGGCGTTGGCGAACAGGCTATTGAGAATCTGCGTCAGCAGCACCTTGTGGCTGACCACCGGCGGGCAGTCCTGCAGGTTGAATCGCACCTCGACACCGTTGCGCCGGATCAGCGCCTCGAACGCGCCGAGGGAATCTTCCACGGCGGTGCGCAGCTCGAGCGCCTCGCCGTCGTCACTCATCGGCCGCAGCGAAACCAGCAACTCCCGAACCCAGCGCGACATGCGGTCCACCTGACTGATGATGTCGCCGATGTTGCGCTGGGCGCTCTGGCTGGCCACTTCCTGAGCCAGTTCGGCGCTGGAGCGAATGGTTGCCAGCGGATTGCGCAGGCTGTGGGCCACCGCCGAGGACATCTCCCCCAACGCAACGAAGGTTTCGTTGCTGATCAGTTGCTGTTGCTGGCTGTGCAGCAAGGTCGAGGCACGCCGCACGATCCAGAACAGGCCCAGGTAAATCGCCGCCCCGCCGAGAATCGTCGCCGCCCAGATCGAGGCAAACCCGCGGTCGATGCGATCCACCAGATCCGCCGGTTCCTTGTAGATCTCGACCATGGCGATGACTTTGCTTTTGTCGGCATTGAACATCGGGATGTAGTTCTCGATGAACAGATACTTGGGTTCCCGCGACAGTTTCTGCTCGGGTTTCTCGTCGTCGATCTTGTGATAGCTGGAGGACACCGGGACTTTCATTTCGAACGACTCGTCCAGCTCGTCATCGTCCTCGAACTTGACGCCGATGAGTTCCGGGTTGGTCGACCAGATCACCGACCGATCCAGGGCATAGACCGTCGCCAGCAGCACATCCGGCAAGTGTTCGACGTGATCGAGAAACTCGGCCCGGGCCGCGCCATGGGCCAGCGGATCGACGTCGGGAAAGTTTTCGTCCTGACGCGGGTCGAGCATTTCCCCCATGGTGCGCAGCGGCGTGATGCCGGCATGGCGCATTTCCGCATCGCCGATGGCCTGGACGAATTGCGCCGTCAGCAACGCATCGCGTTCGACGCTTTCGGTGACTACGAAGCGCGTGGAGATATAACCCAGCCCCAGCGCCACCGCGGCAATGATGAAAAAACTCGCCAGCGAGAACCAGCGCAGCAGATTGAACTGCGCGCCCCAACCCTTGATGGCGGCCGCCGCGACGTTTGGCGCCGGTGTTTGTTGTTCTTCCAGTCGTTGCATGGGGGTGCCCTGGCGTTTTTTTGTATCGAACCGGTTACAGCCACCTCTCGAATGAGTGTAGGTGGCTATCACCGCAATACAGGACTCAAAGTCACTATTTGGTCGCTAGCGCATACGGCTCACCGTTTCGCTGCTCGCGGCCGCACGGGTTGGCGCCAACGCCCCGTCAGCCAAGGGCTGCGTGGTCGGGTGCTGGCGCTCGGTTTCATCGCGCAGAAAGTCGATGATCGACTGCGCCGACTGTTCGTCGAGGCGCAGGTTGGGCATCGGAATCCGCTCGTATTGTTCGAACAGTTGCAGTGCGATCGGGTCCTTCTCCGCCAGTACCCGATCCGGTTCGCGGATCCAGCGGTTGAGCCAGGCCGGGTCACGCTGACGGGTCACGCCGATCAGGTCCGGGCCGATGTTGCGCATGCCGATGCCTTCACCGTCCTGCGGGCCAAGACTGTGGCAGGAGGCGCAACGGGTGCGGAACAGTTCTTCGCCGTTGCTCGGCGGACGAATCTGCGGCGCATTGGCGTAACTTTGCTCGATGCTCGGCTGCTTCCAGTTCTGCAAGGTGTTGGCCAGTTGATCGGCGAGGATCCACGGATTTTCGAACGGCGAGGCCTTCATCCAGCGCCCGGTGCTCTGATTGCCGACGATCAGGCTCAGGTTGTGATCCTTGGTGCGACCGTTGTCGACGCCCTCAATGAACAGCCCGAGTTTCTTGCGCAAGTCGGTGACGTCTTCGAATTCGCCGGTGAGGAATTTCCAGCCGGGGCCGACCTTGAAGCGTTGTGAATAGGCCTTGAGCACTTCGGGGGTGTCGCTCAAAGGATCAATGCTGATCGAGTAGAAAAAGATGTCCTGGCCGACCCGGTCCCCCAGCAGTTTCTGCACTTGGCGCAGGCGTGCGGTTTCCAGCGGGCAGGAGTCGCTGCAGGAAGTGAAGATGAAGTTGATCACCACCACTTTGTCTTTGATCAGGTCATCGAAAAAACGCACCTGCCGGCCGTCCTGATCGGTCAGCAGGGTGTTGGGGAAATAGTCGCCACCCCACGGGGTGGCGGATTCGCTGGCGCCTTCGGGCAGCGCTTGATGGGCGATGAGCACCTGACTGCCGAGCAGGCAGGTGACCAGCACCAGGATCAAGTGCATGCCCAGGGCGCGGGAGCGCGGCGTTGGCTGTGTCATGTCGGCTCCCTCCCTGCTCATGGCTTCACAGTCACTTGCGGACCGAAACCATCGCCCGTGCGGAAGGTCGGCAGTGCGGCGGAGTTGACGTAGCGCACGCCATCCCAGCTCGGCAGCGGCGTCGGCATCAACTGCAGTTGTCCGGGCTTCTCAAGGTCCCAACGCAGCAGCATCGAGTTGTCCTCATGCTGAGTGTTGTGGCAGTGCTCCATGTACGTCCCGGCGAACTCGCGAAAGTTGATCGCCATTTCCACGCTGTCCAGCCCGTCGGCTTCGGAGCCGATGCGATAGACGTCCTTTCGCGCCCACTTTTCCCACTCAGGCGGGGCCTTGCCGCCACGGCTGAGGATGATCCCTTCCTCGAAGTGCACGTGCACCGGATGGCTCCAGCCCTTGCCGCCAAGCTTGATGTTCCACACTTCCAGAGTGCCGAATCCGGCAGTGCCTGCATCGGTCGGGCCGCTGGCCAGTTTCGTTGACGCGTTCAACCGGCGTGGGTCCATGTGGAAGCCGAAGCCGCCATCGGTCTTGACCGTCCACGGTGCTTCATCGGTGCCGTCGCTGCGGCCGAAGGTGAAGGTGCGGTGACGGGCGTTGGCCAGCAGCGCCTTGTCGGCAGCGTTGTCGCGGTGGATCTTCAGCGGGATCATCACCATGCCTTCAGCCTTGCCCGGTTTGGCCGGTTCGTAGGCTGCCGGATCCATGGCCAGGTCCTGGCCGGTGTAGGCCTTGACGTTGAGCTGCAACACCTTGCCAACCACCGGATCGCCGCGATCCCATTGCGGACCCTTGCTGGTTTGTTTGATGACCGCCAGGTATTTCTCGGACAGCACATCGGCCAACGGAATCACCTCTTTCGGGCCTTTGCCGTCGTCCTGGGCCTGGAGGTTGACGAAGAACAGCTTGTCGCCCGGTTTGATGCCGTTTTTCGAGAAGTTGACGATGATATCGAAGCGCTCGGCGATGCCTTGAGTTGGCAGGATCGCGTTGTGGTTTTGCTTGTCGCCGTCGGCATCCAGGTCCATCGAGCCGTCGAACGGCACGCTGTGTTCCATGATGTTGCCGTCGTTGGCAATCATGTGGAACGGCACGCGGCTGTAGGAAACACCGGAGTTTTTCGGCCCTTGGAATTCACCGCTGGTGCCTTTGATTTCCCGTACCAGCGCGAGCTTGAAGTAGCGCGACACCGAACCGTTGAGGATGCGGAACCGATAGCTGCGTGCACGCACGTCGAGGGTCGGTTTCCACTGCCAGTTGACCAGCACCTGATCGCCGATGAATCCGTCGGTGTTGAACGGGTTGAACCACAACTGGCCTTCCTGATCCCAGGCCTTATCGGCGAACACCAGGTTGACGTCGTAGTCGCGGTTGCCCCACGGCAAGGCGCTGCCGCTGGGGAAACGCAGGTTCACCCCGTCGTTTACCGATTCGTTGCCGCGATCCAGGGCGCTGTAGTAGTTCATCATCGCCGCGTTGCCCTTGTAGACGTTCTGCGCGGTGAAATCGAGCATGTGGTCGTGGAACCAGTGGGTGCTCATGGTTTCGCGCCAGTCGCCACGAATCTTGATGGTGCCGTGGTCACAGGTCTTTTTCGCAGGCTGCAGGTCGTTGACCCACAGGGTTTCCCCCGGCGCGCACGGGAACGCCGCGCGTGGGTCTTCAGCCTTGGTGTTGATGCTGTCGTAACCGGCGAGCTGGATCGGCCAGCGATAGTCGTAATACTGACCGGGGAAGAAAAACGCGTTGGCATAGCCGTCGCTTTCCGCCGGCGCGTGGCCATTGTGCTCGTGGGTAGTGATCGTGTGCAGGCCGAAACCACGGTTGGCCGACGGATCGATCGGCAAGCCGTTGTAGTGACGCATCATCACCGGTTGCCCGTAGCGCACCATCAGCAGTTTTGGCGGCAGCGTGCCGTCGAAGGTCCACACCGAGTTGTGGTTTTGCACCGGCATCGCCGGGTGGAAACGTGCATCGACGCCCTTGGCCGTGCCATCCGTCGCCGGCACGCCGGCGACGTTGTGGTACAGACCGCCAGGGCCGAACTCACCGACGGCATAACCGTGCATCTGCCGGCTGTCACGCAGGCCGCCATTCAGACGCGCGCCGGTCTGCACAGTCTTGTAGGCGACTTGCGGGTAGAACTCGTTCCAGCGCTGATGAGCCCAGCCTTTTCCCGGTGGACGGCCTTCGGCGGAGGAGCCGATGTGACGGTTGAGGAACAATTCGATTTGCGACTGCCACGGGTTGCGGTCGACCACGTTGGAGAACTGGCTCGGGAACGGCGTCAGCCCGGGTTGCCGCAGGAACGCGTCCAGCGCGGCACCAGGGGGGGCGCTGCGGGCAACGCTGTTCGGGTCCTGGGCCGGTGCCGGTCCGATGGCGGCGGGCGGAAAGCCCAGCGGCGCGGCCGGGGTGGTCGGGTCGAGTTTTTCCGGGCCGAACTCTTCGAACAGTACGAGTTGCTGGGTGAACGGCTGCGCGCCAAACAACGGGCTCGGTTTGCCGTTGGTGGGGTAATTGAAACTTGTCTGCACGGTCGGCGGCAGGATGTTTTCCGAACGCGTGGTGTTGCGCGTCCCTTTCACCCCGTCAGGCAGATCGAAAGAATTTTCGTTGGCCTCGGGCATGGTCAGGATGGCGTTGAGGGCCGCCGGTTCATCGGCCGGCTCGTCATAGTATGCCGACGGGTCGGAGGCTTCCGGCTGGTTTTCGTCGTCGATCGGGCTCGCTCGGACCCCGGCCATATTGCCCAGAGCCAACATCAGAAAGACGCTCAAAGGCGTCAGAAGAAACAGCTTTTTGGGGTCACGCGTTGTTCTGTCCATCACCAGCCGCCTCATCTAAGGAAGGGGTGATGGTGTTTTGCAATTAGCTCGCCAAAGTATTAATCCCCGTTGAAACAAGCTGTTACAGACGCTGTTGGATTTCCCACTCCCCAGTGACCGGGGCCTGACACCCGCTACTGGGGGAAAGTTCACCCCAGCTTACTGAATGAGCTGAAACGCCAGACGAACGGTGGTGCCCTCACCTTCGCGGCTGTGCAGGGTCACGCCGCCACCGAAGCGCTCCATGATCCGTTTGACCAGCACCAGCCCTACGCCGAGCCCACCCTGCTTGGTGGTGAAGAACGGCCGGAACGCCATGCTGCGCTGTTCTTCGTTCATGCCTTTGCCGGTGTCACTGAGCATGACGCTGACGCCGCCGTTGTTTGTGGGTTCGAGGGTAATGGTCAACGTGCCGCCCTTGTCCATGGCCTCCAGTGCGTTGGCCAGCAGGCTGTTGAGGATTTGCGTCAGTTGCACCGGTTGGCTCAACACCATCGGCGTTTGTTGCGGATGAAACACCACGTTTACCGCATTTTTGGCGATCTGCTGTTCGAACGCGACCAGACTTTCGTGCAACGCCGCCACCAGGTTTACCGGCTCCGGCTCGTCATTGAGCGGTCGCAGCGACTGCAGCAGTTCGCGCACCCATTTCGACATTCGATCGACCTGACCGATGATGTCCTTGATGTTCTTCTGCGCCGGCCCCGCGTCGAATTCCAGGGCCAGTTCGGCGCTGGAACGGATGGTCGCCAACGGGTTGCGCAGGCTGTGCGCCACCGCCGAGGACATCTCGCCCAGTGCGACAAAGGTTTCATTGGCAATCAGTTGTTTCTGTTGCACCGCCAGCAGGATCGCCGCCCGTCGCACGATCCAGTACAACCCCAGATAAATCAGGCCGCCGCCCAGCGCGGTGGCCAGCCAGATCAGCGCCAGACCGCGACCCATGCGGGCGATCAGGTCTTTGGGTTCCTTGTAGATCTCGACCATCGCCGTGACGTTCTTGCCATCGGCGTCGAACAATGGAATGTAGTTCTCGATGAAGATGTAATCCGGCGGCACCACGAACTTCTGTTCTTCACGGCCCTTGTCGACGTTGTGGTAACTGGCCGACACCGGAATCTTCTCGTTGAACGCACGATCGAGGTCTTCATCGGCATGGATACGGGTGTTGACCAGCGCAGGGTTGGTCGACCAGATCACCAGGCGATCCGGCGCGTAAACGTTGGCGAGGATCACGTCCGGCAGATGCTCGATGTGATCGAGAAACTCGCCCCGGGCGCTGGCTCGGGCCGCCGGGTCGACGTCGGGAAAGTCCCGGTCCTGGCGCGGGTCCAGCAAGTCGCCCATGGTGCGGATATTGGGGATCGAGACGTGACGCACTTCCGCCGAAGCGATGGCCTGAATGAATTGCGCCGTCAGCAACGCATCACGCTGCACGCTTTCCTCGATCACGAAACGCGTGGACACCGTGCCGAGCGCCACGGCCACCGTGCCGATCACCGCCATGCTGATCAACGAAAACCAGCGCAGCAGATTGAACGGCTGCTTGCGCGAGCCCAGCCGCAGACTGCTCTCCTCGACCGGTAGCGATTTTGAATACATGTTCATGGCGGCGACTTCCCGATACGTCCCTATAAGTTTATAGCCCACGGTTGGGTGATTGCCCGGATGCGGGGGTTGAACGGCCCCACGATCACCGATCTGCAAATCCGGGTTGCCGATGGATCCCCACACCCCCCAATCCTGGGGACTGTCGCCCGATGGCCGTACTGCAAAAAATCCCCACCCTCACTCGCCAACCCTTGCACCACGGGCCTCTCCCGCCCATTGCCCGGCCGTTGGTATGGAAGTTGTAAAGCCCCTCTGCAACTGACCCACCCCCAAGGGGCAGGCACTTCGATAGAGGGATTAACTCATGCACCCTTTACTGTCCAAAACCGCGACCGTCCTGGTCGTGAGCGCCCTGGCCCAGGGCATTGCCCAGGCCGCTCTGTTCGCCGTCGATCCCGGACCCTATGCCCCGGCGACCGGCGGATTTGCCAGTTGGTATCAGGACACCCACGGACGCACCCTGGACCTGTGCCTGTCCAAAGCGCTCAGCTCGCGGGTGCCGAGTACGCCCGGTGCCCCTTCGTACATGTGCTCGCTGATCCCCGCGCCGGGAGTATTCGATGACACCCAGCCGATCGTCTTCCCGGGCAATTTTCCCGACGAAGCGTTCTGGTTCACCGCCGACGGCACCGTGGTCGATGCGGCCCGGGGCATCAACCTGTCCTATGGCTCGGCCGTCGAAGCGGCGTTCAGTGGCGGTGATCCGGTAGAGGGCGACCAGATCAGCTTCGCGCGCATCCGCATCCGGGTCGATGTGCCCACCGCCGGCACCTACGTGATCACTCACCCGTACGGCGTCGAAGTGTTCAACGTGGACACCCCCGGTCGTCGCGCGATCAACATGACCCGCGACATCGGCATCGGCAGCCCGAAAACCTACGACGGCGCGCTCAAGGGTGACGTCGGGCCGTTCCTGCGCAGCGTCAACGGGCCTTACACCGAAACCAACCCATTGACCGGTGCGGCCGAGCAGTTTGTCGGCGACCCGAACCTCAACGAAGCGGTGACCGGCAGCCCGTTCAACACCAACTACGTGCGGATCGAAGGCCCGGGGGGCATTGACCTGCGCACCACGACCTTCGCCGTGTCCGGCAAGTTGTCGACGGTGGTACGGCCAACCCCGCTGATTGCACAGCGCAGCACCTACTCGCGCAAACCCGGCGACAGTGCGCCGGTGGCCCAGCAAGACGTGTTCGTCCAGGCGCCCCCAGCGCCGGGCACCGCTGCCATCACCAGCAGCACACCCGTGGTGAACATGACAGAAGCCGACAGCACCGGCAGCTGGTACGCGCAATCGCAGGTCAACCCGACCTTGCCGACCGTGCTGCAAGTGACCGCCGACAACCACCTGGCGATCGCCACCAGTTCACCGACCACTCTGCCCATGCCCCTGACCGACCTGGTGGTGATCCAGCGCGCCGAGTACAGCCTGAGCTCCGGGCAACTGACCGTGGTGGCCTCGACCAGTGACGAAACCTCGCCACCGGTGCTCACCGCCACCTCCGGCACCGGCGCCGCCATTGGAGCCCTTGGCGGTGACGGCGCAGTGAAAACCCTGTCCACCGGGATCACGCCGATTCCACCGGCCAGGGTCCGGGTGACGTCGTCCAACGGCGGCAGCGATACCGAAGAAGTGGTCATCGTGCAATGAACGCTCACATGCCCAGATCCGCATCAGGAGGCATCATGAACAAGTGGCCACGCTTCGCGCTCAACGCGCTCGGGCTGACAATCTCGCTGACCGGCAGTGCGTTCGCGCAACTGGCCGCCGTCGATCCCGGCCCCTACACCTTCGCCACCGGGAAATTCCCGATGTGGTACCAGGACAACAATCAACTGTCGATGGAGCTCTGCCAGTCCCGCGCCGCCAGTTCGCGGGTGCCGGTCAGTACCCCGCCGGCATACATGTGCACCCTGCTGCCGGAACCGGGCGTGTTCGATGACACTCTGCCGATGGTGTTTCCCGACAACTGGCCACCGGAAGCCTTCTGGTTCCTGGCGGAAACCAACATCCCGAACAACGGCGCCGGTTTCGGTATGGACGCCTATGTCGCCGGGGTAGAAGCCGCATTTGCCTCGGGAAACCCGGTGGACGGTGATCAGCAAAGCTTCGCGCGGATCCGTATCCGGGTGAACGTCCCGGTTGCCGGCACCTACACCATCACCCACCCCTATGGCGTGGAAACGGTGACTGTCACAACGCCAGGCCGACGGGCGATCAACATCACCAAGGACGTCGGCATCGGCGCTCCCGGCAATTTCAGCGGCGCGCTTAACGGCGCCATCGGGCCGTTCCTGCGCAGCATCAACGGCCCGTACACCGAAGTGAACCCGGACACAGGCAACGTCGAAACCTTCGTCGGTGACCCGAACCTCACTGAAGCGGTGACCGGCAGCCCGTTCAATACCAACTTCGTACGGATCGACGGTCCCTCGGGTGCAGGCTCGATTCAGACTGCCCTGTTCACCGTCGCCGGCAAGGTCCTCGACAATCGTCAGCAGACCCATGTCGAACTTGATCGCGCGACCTATCGCCGGACCTCGGCGGGCGTGCGCACCGAAGTATTCGCCAAGGCTGACAGCAGCTCGACCCTGTGCTTCCGCGAAACGTTGGCGTTGCTGCCCGGCCCACCGCCGACGCCATGCCAGACCAGCCTGCTGGGTGACAACAACGGGCTGTTCTTCGGCCAGCGTCTGGGCACCGGTACCCTGCCGTCGGTGGTGGTCGTGACCGCGACCAACCCGGCCGGCACGACCCGTCCGACCGCCGTTTCGGCGAAGCTCACCGACGTGGTGAAAATCCAGACCGCCCGCTACAGCTGGGCCAACCACAGCCTGCTGATCGAGGCCACCTCGACCGATGAAGTCGCGGTGCCGGACATGGTTGCCCAAGGCTACGGACGCCTGTCGAAAACCGGCACCCTGCAAAAAATCACCGTTGCCGACCTGACTCAGCCTCCGGCCACCGTCACGGTCAAGTCCGCCGCCGGCGGCAGCGACACCGAGCCAGTGGTGGTGGTCGGTACCGCACCGGACACCGGCGAGAACCAGGCACCGCTGGCCGTTGCAGACACCGGCAGCACCAGCTTCGGCGTGCCGATCACCCTCAGCCTGTTGACCAACGACAGCGACCCGGACAACAACGTGCCGCTGACCATTACCGCGCTGACGCAACCGGCCGCAGGCCAGGGCACCGTCGCGCTGAGCGGCACCACCTCGGTGGTCTACACCCCGCCAGCCGTGGTCAACACTCCGCTGACCACCACCTTCACCTACAAGGCCCAGGACAGCAAAGGCCTGGCCTCGGCCAACCCGGCGACCGTGACGATTACCGTTGCGCCCAACCGGCCACCGACCGCCGTCGCCGACAGCGTTGCCACGCTGGGTGTCGCAATCCCGATCAACGTCCTGGCCAACGACACCGATCCGGAAGGCAACGTGCCGCTGGGCGTCGCCAGCCTGACCCAACCGCCGGCAGGACGCGGCACGGTCAGCACCGACGGTACGGTGATCACCTACACCCCACCGGCCACCGTGACCACGGCCTTCACCACGACCTTCACCTACATCGCCCGGGACAGCTTCGGCGCCCAGTCGACGCCGGCCACGGTCACCGTGCAAGTGTCGCCACGGCCAGCGGCGGAAACCTTCACGATCACTACCTCGACCGTGCAGGCCCGTTCCGGCAACCGCTTCAACTGGGACTTCGCCGGCACTTCGTCGGTGACCACCGGCAATACCATCACCGTGCAGGTCACCACCCCGACCGGGCTGGTCACCCTCGGCACGACGACGGTACCGGTCACCGGACGCTGGCGGCTGACGCTCAACAACACCAACGTGGTGCCTTCGGCTAACCCGACCGCCACCATCCGCTCGTCCCAGGGCACCGTTCGCACCGTTTCGGTGACCACGCTCTGAGCCCACGCCCCACCCGCCCCACACCGCCTGGCGCGGAGTGGGTGGGGCAGGTCTCAGCCACGACTTCAGGTTTGCGCAACACGACACACCACAGGACAACGCCATGAACACGCCGACCGCCGCCCTGCTTTGCCTGCTCGCCCTGTGCGGCAGTGCGGGCGCGCGCGCCGACGACCTGATGGAAAACGACGACCTGGCACCCTCCGCCGACCTTGGCGAACTGCCGCCCCCGGTTGGCCAGCAAGCCCTGATCGACCAGAACGGCCAGGTCAACCTTGCCCTGCTCTCGCAGAACGGTCAGTCGCTGCTGGGCAGAATCGTGCAGTCGGGCAGCAATCAGGAGGCGTACATCCTGCAACAAGGCAGCGACCTGATGGCCTTGATCACCCAAAACGGCTCCGGCAACGCCGCGTCCATCACGCAAACCGGCAGCCACAACCGTGCGCAGATTTCGCAAAACGGCAACAACAACGACGCCAGCATCGAGCAGGCGGGCACGGGGCTGCAAAGCGCCGTGACCCAGTCGGGCAACGGCATGAGCGTTTCGGTCAAGCAATATCGCTAAGCACTGCAATCATCGGAGAGTTCATCATGTTCAAACTGACGCCCCTCACCGCCGCCATCCTGGTCATGATCAGTGCCCAGGCCATGGCCGACGACAGCATTTCCACTCAGAGCCAGTTCGGCACTGCCAACATCGCTGATGTGAAGCAGACCCAGGCCCCGTTCAGCACCGCGACCCAGACCCAACTGGGCCAGGGCAACAACGCCGCCGCCGTGCAAGACACCGCCAGCAGCGTTATCACCCAGGACGCGGTCGGCGACTACAACGCCGCCTATGCCGAACAACTTTACGAAGACAATGGCACCATCACCCAGCAACAGTCCGGCGCCTTCAACACCACCCACGCCAGCCAGTCGCTGGGCTTCGGCTCACCCAACACCGCTCTGCAACAGCAGCAAGGCACCGGCAACTTCTCGTTCGTCTACCAGGACTCGCAGAACGGCAGCGAAGGCAAGACCTTCCAGTTCGGCGACAGCAACGAAGCCAACATCGAGCAACTGTACGAAGGCAGCGGCAACAGCTCGGTGATCACCCAGTACGGCACCGCCAACTACGGCACCGCCGAACAGGTCACCCACAACGGCGGACAGATCGACATCAACCAGGCCGGCGAAAACAACTACGCCTACGGCGACCAGCGCAACGGCACCGGTGGCAACATCACCATCAACCAGTTCGGTAACCTCAACGGCACCGAAATCTGGCAAGACTCGCAACTGGCCAGCCAGGCCACCGTCAACCAGTACGGCGACAGCAACGAAACCGTGGTCGACCAGAGCTATGGCGAAAACAACACCGCCGCCGTCACCCAGGTCGGCAACACCAACGCCATCTATGCCGACCAGTTCGAGTCGGTCAACTCGACGCTGTCGCTCTATCAAGTCGGCAACGGCAACGTGCATTACACCTACCAAAGCGGCGACGGTCACACGCTCAACGCCACGTCCGTGGGCAACGACAACAAGGTCTACGCCAGCAACTGGAAAGGCCCGCAACACGGCGGCCAGTTCGGCAGCAACCAGCGTGCGACCGTCAATCAGGCCGGTAACGGCAACATCGCCAGCTTCACCCAGGACGGCGTGGGCCACATCATGACCACCAACCAGACCGGGACCGGCAACAAAACCACGGTCAGCCAGGCGGACTCCTACAACGAGCTGTACTTCGATCAGAACGGCAGCGACAACATCCTCATCGCCGACCAGCGCGGCACCACCAACCTGGTTCAGGGCTCGTCGAACGGCTCGGGCAACAGCGCCGAATTCGATCAATCCGGCACCGGCAACCAGGCCTACACCGCGCAGCTGTACGGCAGCGACAACATGATCACCGTGAAACAGGCTGACACCATGAACGTGGCGTACGTGACCCAGGGCGGGACCGGGAACATTGCCAATGTGGATCAGAGCGGGATGACGCAGACCGCGAATATTCAACAGTTCGGGTCGGCAAACCAGGCGACGGTTTTGCAGCAGTAAGGGTTGGGTGTTGGAAAACCGCGACCTGTTGAGGGTCGCGGTTTTTTTTGCGCTGAGGCTCGAGTGGCGTCCTACGGAAAACGGAACGTTTTCAGAAATTCGAGGAGTTTTCTGACGAATTCTGGCGGTTGGCCGTCGGAAGTGCAGGCTCTAGGATTTGTCGGGACAACTTGATCCCCACGGAGCTTGGCCTACATGCAATTCATCCAGACAGCGACGACAGCGATACCGTTCGACCCACTGTGCCCGGTGGTTTCGGATCTTGATCCCGAGGAGCAGGCTGCGAGTTATGACCGTTGGTTTCGTGCCGAAGTACAGGCTTCTCTCGATGATCCGCGTCCGAGCATTCCGCATGACCAGGTGATGGCCGAGATACATGCCTTGATGGAATCAATGCGCAAAAGGGCTGATGCTAATTGAGATGAAATATGCGGCTTACAGCGGCTCGAGCCTTCTTGCCGTCTGCCTCGTAAAGCCCCTGCAACAAAGCCTGATCAGCTAACCGATGGAGGCGAAAATGGTTGTAGAAGGCTTGTCCCAATCGCTGGTTATCAAAAAAACCCATTTCCCACAGGCCCAAGAATTCTGCATACGTAGCGCTGTCGATTTCCAGTGGCGGTGAAAGGTCCATGCACTCCTCAAAAATAGTTAGTCGTCAGGAAGCAGTAGAGTAACCAAAACCGGCATTGCGCTTTTCTACTTTTCGCATTGCCACCGGAAAGCACTTACCCCGCCTCATGTTTTCTTCGTTTGTCCTCCATCAGGGCCGACATTTCAGCCATCACCTGCTCATTCGGAATGCTGGGTCGTGGGTCATCGATTGAAGCCTGTACTTTGGCACGCAACCAGCGGTCATAGCTGGCAGCCTGCTCTTCGCTTTCGAAATCTGAAACGATTGTGGAGATCAGGGAATCCATGGTGACTCCAGTTTGAATGTGAAAAACGCGACCCCATTTCCGGGTCGCGTTCTTTATTGGGGATGGTGCTGGATCAACCCTTCAGCTCGACGTGATCCAAGGCCTGATTTACGGCCAGCTCACTCAGCATGAGGATCTGCGCGATCCCCAGCGCGGTCTTGCGGTGGGCGGGGTCGAGGGCGGCGGCGAAGTTGTTGAGCATTTCGCTGGCGGAGCCCAGGGACTCGCAGGCGTTGGCGAGCAGGGATTCGGTGTTGTAAGCCGGGTTGGCGAGGTACATCGGGGCGGGTTCGTTGACGCTGCCCATGATGTGGGCGCCGGGGCAGAGGTAATGATCGAGGGCGCGTTCGGCGGCTTCGTGGAGTTTTTTCGAGTTGATGGAGGTGTATGGGGAGGTTGGGTCGGTTTCGAGGTTGGATTGGTTTTCGGGTGGGTTGGGTGTTGGTTTCTTCATGATTTTTTACCCTGTATGACGGTTATAGCTGGCCCTATTCGGTTTCCAAGCGAATAGGTGGCAGCTGTACGCAGGCTGGAAACCCGGGACAGAGCAACCCGGCAGACACGAGGTCTCCTACGCACAGCCGCCATAACAAAGTGCACACCATGAAGGTGCGCAGGATACGTTATGAATGGCGCTTGTGCGCTCTGTTGTTACGCGGGTTTCCATGCCCGATCGCTGAATTGGCAGCGACCGAAACAGGCTAGAGCCCGCGCTTCCGACGGACAACCTGAAAACCTTGTGGGAAGGATCGCCGAAACAGACACAACTTTTAAACATTCAAGAATGGAACGCGGAGCGTCCCGGCTGCATTCCCACGCAAAGCGTGGGAACGATCAAAGCAAAAGCAGTCTGCTTTCTGCCTTTCTGCCTTTCTGCCTTTCTGCCTTTCTGCCTTTCTGCCTTTCTGCCTTTCTGCCTTTCTGCCTTTCTGCCTTTCTGCCTTTCGCCTTTCGCCTCTCACCACTCAACACAATGAGCGTTAGCTCGAGTACCGCTCTTGACGTGCCGGCCCCATCGGAAGGCTGAGTGGAGGGATTTATCCGGGGGGTGGGAGCGCAGCGACCGTTCGACGAAGTCGAACACATCGAGAGGAGGTGCAGCGAAGCAAACCGGAGGCGATGCCCCCGGATGAATCCCGGAGCGAAGGAACCCCGAGCCCCAGCGAGGGGCCGAACGCCGGGGCCCAGCGTTTTGGTTCCTTTTGGGCGTTTGCAAAAGGGACTCGCCGTAAGGGCGAAACCGCCAGCCGCAACCCCCGAAGAAACGGATATTCACCCAAACCACCCAGAGAACCTGGTCGGCCCAAAGGCCGCCAAGTTCACTCAGCCTCAGGATCCACCTTGTTCTGAGTCAAATACCGATTCAAAGTCTCATCCCCCGCAGGCGAAGAATTATCCCCGGCAACCTGCCACAACCGCCGCTCAATCCCCTGCGCCAGCAAATGCCCCACCGCCGCCTCGATCGCCGACAACACACAAAGCTGAGCCGGCTCATTGGTCGTGTACCCCGCCTCAGCCTCGAGCAACTTCTTGAACTCGATAAACTTGAACACCCCGGCGCTGCGTGCCACCGAATAAATCGTCTTGCTGGTCATCACATTCGCCAACACCTGCCCGCTGCGCACATCCACCGCGCGCAAATTCACAGTCACCTGATCCACCCGATACTCCCGGGTCAAATCAATCCCCAGATACCGCGCCCCTTCCCCACCGCTACGCACGTTAGTGTCATAAGCGATGATCCCACCCTCGAGCATCATGTTCGCCGCCTGCAACGGTGGCAGCTCACCCTGAATGTTCACCGGCGTATTCGGCTTCTTCTGCGAAGCCCGAATGATCTTGCGTTCAGTCAGCAGGTTCTGCAGCCCTTCCCGTTCGAGCACCACAAACCAGCCGCTGGCCTGCATCGCGTCCATCAGCATCGACGCCGCGCCCTGGGTCACGCTGGTGGAAAACGAACTCGCCGGCGTCGGTTTGTACTGTCCGGTCTGGTCACGGAAGCCGTACACCACCGCCATCAGCCGGCCCTTGGGTCGCGGCATTTTCAGCAAGTCGTAATAAGTCGAGGCCCTGGGGGTCAGGGTCGGGGTCTCGGTGTCCTGCTCGGCCGGCATCGGCTCGCGCAGACTGCACCCTTGTAATGCTGCCAACATCAGCCCTAGCGCTATTATTTTTTTCATGTCCATCACTCCCCGGAACCGTCATCCCGTCATGGATTGAGGCCGTTCACCTGAATTTCGGAAACTTCGCCACTCGCTCGGTCGGTCACTTCAATCGTGAGTGCCCCCGAGTCATCAACGACGTTGACGATAAAAGCGTCGGTAGACAGGCTCCCCGTGTTGCCCGTGGAGATGTTGTCCAGCAGTTGCCCCAGCAACCGCGACTGCAATTGACTGGTGAAACGTTCGAGTGCCGAGGTGCCGGCCACCGTCGAGCGCTTCTTGAGATCCGGATCGTCGTGGTCGTTTTGCGCCTGGGCGTTGTTGAGCAGCCAGGTGCCGTTGAGCGGGTTGCCGCCGAACGACGGGTTGACCGGCGTGTAGACCAGTTCGGTGGCCTGGACAGCAGCGGCGCCGACGAGCCCGATCAATAAACCCGGGATCCACAATCCGTGGCGCCGTGAGAACGTTGTCGTGTTCATAGTTCGTCCTTCTCAAGGTCGGTGGTGTCCTGCAACAGGGCTTCCAGCTTGCGCCGGACGACCTCCAGGCGAACCGAGTCGGCGGCCTCATAGGCCTCGTCCTTCAGTTCCACGGTGTTCGGCGGCAGGAAGCGCCGATACACCAGGCGTTGCTGATATTCGACGGTCACCAGGCTGCCCCAGCGCGCGTCGGGGCGCTCGCGCACCACCAGGTTGAAATCCATGCGGCTGGTGTCGCGCAGGCGTTCGCTGAACGAGTAGTAAAAGTCGTGGCCGATGTGCGAGATCGTGTCGTCGACGATGAAGCCCATCATTTCGTCTTCCTCGCTGGCACTGATACAGCAGGCCACCACCGACAAGATCAACGCACACCACCACTGGCGGCTCATGGCTGCAACGCCTGCGGCAGGGCCGACTGGCCTTTGACCGGGGTTCCGTTGCCAGGGCCGGTACCATCGAGGAAGGCCTTTTCGGCGACGAACTGCCAATCCGAATAACGCTGCATGCCTTCGAAATCCGACCATTGCGACGGGAAGTCCGCCTGCTTCAACGGCACCTCGGTCGACGGGCTGTTGATCCCGGTGATGCGTCCGTCAAAGCCGCGTTGCAACGCCCATTCGCCGCCGCCAATCGGGTCCGGATAGAGCTGGCGCAGGTGATGCCGGGGCTCCGGAAAACGTTCATCCTGCAGCAGGTCAGCCAACTCTTTCGGGTACTGCGCCAGCCCCGGCGAACTGCGGTAATAGCTGCGCAGCGCCTGGGCGTATTGAGTGCCGACCCACAGCAGTTGCTTCTCGCGATCGCGGCGCGACACCGTCGACCACAACTCGCCGGCACTGGCCAGACCCATGCCCATGATCACGATCAGGAACAGCACGCCCAGGTAGGTGAACCCGCCCTGCTCCACGCGCTTACCACTCGGAATACTGACTGCCATCGCGCGCCCTCCCGGTAGCACCGCTCTTGATGTCGGCCACGCCGCCCGCCACACCTTCCGGTGGTGCGACCAGCACCCACTGGTCATTGCGTTCGGTGATCGGGTCCAGTGGCGTGTTGCGCAGGTAACGCAGTTCCACCAGTTGTTCGAGAGAATCGGGATAGCGCCCGGTATCGCCGTAGTAGTGATCCAGTGCCTCGCGCATGGCCGACAGACTCTGGTGCAACGTGGTCTCTTTGGAGGCTTCGAGACTGTTGAAATAACGCGGCAAGGCAATGGTCATCAGGGTCGCGATGATCGCCATCACCACCATCAGTTCGAGCAAGGTAAAACCCTTTTCCCGGCGCATGAGAATCACCACTCGCGATAAGCGATGCCGTTGAGGCCACGGCCCTTGGCGTGGGAGTAGACGTCGAACACGTCTTCGCCATCGCGCGGGTTCTGGGCCGAACTATCGTAGGCCCGCAGGCCCCAACCGCCGTTGTCGTCACGCTTGGCCGGCACCAGCGGATCCCGCGGTATCCGGCGCAGAAAATAGAACTTCGCCCCCTTGGCACTGCGCACGTCGCGCACGCCTTCGACCAGCACCTTGAGGTTCGGCGGATAGCCGCTGCTGTTCAGGGATTTCTCGATGTAGCCGGCATCGAAGGCACGCTTGTAGGCGTCGATGCCATCGCGGATCTGATACAGCGCGGTGCGCAGTTCCTGCTCCTTGCCACGCCGCACCAGGGTCTCGGTCAGCGGCGCGGCCATGCCGGCCAGCAGGCCGATCAGGGCCAGCGTCACCACGACTTCAATCAAGGTAAAACCGCGCTGGGAGGCGTTCATGATCAAGGCTTCTCGACGGTGACACGGGTAGTTGCCACGGCGGCATCGCCAATGGCGCGAGGCTGGGCGGCCGGGGTTGGCATCACGTAGTTCTGCGAACGATCCGGCGCCTGAATGTGCATGCTGGTTTCGGTGCCGGTGGGGAACTCCATGTCCGACGGGCTCTGGTACGGCAGGTTGCGCACGATTCGTGGCGTGATCGACAGCACCAGTTCCGACTTGCCGATGGTGTCCTTGTTGCTGCCGAACAACCGGCCCAGACCCGGAATGTCGCCGAGACCCGGAATCTTGTTGCCGGTGGCGCCATGGTCGTTGCGCACCAGACCGGCGAGGATCTGGGTTTCACCGTCATGCAGGCGCAGCGCAGTCTGGGCGTTGCGGGTGTCGACCTGGACCGGGATCGTCCCCTGGCGGGTCGGCTCCAGCGGTGTGGCGTTGCTCACTTCCAGCGCAATCTTGATCGCCACTTCGTTGTTCAGGTGCACGGTCGGGGTCACTTCAAGCTTCAGACCGACGTCCAGATACGTGACGCTTTCGGTGATCACCGGCCCCTGAGTGGACGGCACCGACGTGGCACTGATGATCGGCACGCGCTGACCGATATGAATGCGCGCCTGCTCGCGGTTGCTGACGCGGATCACCGGGCTGGCGAGGGTGTTGATGTCGTTGTCCTGTGCGTTGATCTTGGCCTGCGGCGAGGGCGTGATCGAGATCCGGTCGGAATTGATGCCCTTGAGTTGTCCCAGCAAGGTCACTGCCGAACCGTCGCCGTTGACCACGCCGAAAGTGCTCGGCCATTGCAGACCCAGGTCGAGAATGCGCTGGGTGGCGACTTCCATCACTTCCACTTCCAGCACCACTTCCGGGTTGGACTGATCCTGGGATTGCAGGAGTTTCTCGGCCATGCGGATCGCGTCTTCGGTGTCGCGCATGGTCAGGGTGTTCAGGCGTTCGTCGACGAACACGTCGCGGGTCTTGAGCATGGTCTTGATCATGTTCAGCGCGGTGTTGGCGTCGATGCTGGTCAGGTAGAAGGTGCGCATCACC
Source organism: Pseudomonas sp. stari2 (assembly GCF_040760005.1). Classification (NCBI taxonomy): domain Bacteria; kingdom Pseudomonadati; phylum Pseudomonadota; class Gammaproteobacteria; order Pseudomonadales; family Pseudomonadaceae; genus Pseudomonas; species Pseudomonas sp. Stari2. The sequence goes on along the minus strand of NZ_CP099760.1, from coordinate 2,570,089 downwards.
AGCTCTTGATAATCCTTGAGCTTCTGCGGCGAATCCGGGTAGATCAGCAGGGTGTTTTCGTTCACCACTTTCTGGTGCAACTGGTTCTGTTGCAGCAACAGTTGCACGGCGTCTTCGATGCGCACGTCACGCACGAAGATCGTGGCTTTCATGTCCGGACGCAGGTCCTTGTCGAAGATGAAGTTCAAACCGGCGACCTGCGACAGCACTTCAAAAATGGTCTTGAGGTTGGCGTCGCGAAATTCCAGGGTCACCGGGCGGTCGAGCCGGGTGCGCAGTTGCGGGTACTGGATCACATTGCGGCTCTGCACCAGGCGGATGTTGCCTTGCAGCTCCAGCGCACCGTCGTTTTTAGGGTCGAGTTCGAGGATCTGTTTGACCTGGCGGTCGGCGCCGTAGATGTCGCCCCGACGCAGGTCGCCACGGGCCAGTTCGAGCTTCTCATCCATGCTGCGCAGGTAGTCGAGTTGACGCAGGGCATCCTGGGCGCGGCGGTTGTTCGGTTCGATGGTCAGCACCCTGTTGTAAGCCAGGCGTGCGTTGGTGAAGTCACGGCGGGCGCGGTCGGTGTCGCCGGAAGTCAGCAGCGCGGTGATCGCCTTGGCCCGGCCGCTGTTGAGCAGCAGGTGCAGCTCGGTATCCCGTGGATTTTCCCGCAGGCCTTCCTGGATCCGGGCCAGACCCGCCTCGTACTGCCCCTGATCGATCAGGTCGGCGGCTTCCTTGTTGGCGACCTGCGCGGAACTGCACGCGGCCAGCCCGGCGCACAGGCCAAGGCTCATCAGCAAACGGGATCTGTTCATTGCGTACTCCCCACAGACAAGGTCTGCGACAAATGCAGAGGCAGGTAGACCAGGCTCAGTTCCGCGTCGGAAATCGCCGCGATCTTCCAGGTGTCGTCGATCACATCCCCGTTGCGCACGACGTAGATTTTTTCGCCGTCCTGCAAAAACACTTGCAGGTCGCTGCGGTCATGCAGGCGGCCGACGAACTGGAACGGCACCGGTGGCAGGCTCGGGGCTTGCACCACCGGGGTCGGGTTGACGGGTTGTTCGGTGACGCTGGCCAGCGTCGGCGCAGCCTTCCAGGATTTGCTCGCAAACAGGTCGCCGGCCGGGCTCAGGTCCTTGATCGGCGCTGCGCCAGCCTTGACATTGCTGGCGGGCAAGGCACCACGAGCGGTGGCTTTGGCCGGGGCCGAGACGGCGACGTCAGTGGCGTCCGCGTCGTCGCTCGGCAAAAAGTATTCGGGCAACCAGGCCAGCGCCGCCGCCACGCCGAAGAACGCCACCCACCCTGTTACGCGCTTGGTGTTCATCACGACCTCGACAGGTAAAGGGTCATACGGATCCGGCCGTTGAGGTCGGTGTCAGCGATCTTCTTGCGTTGAAACTCGACGTCTTCCACCACCACCGCCGGCAACTGGCCGAGCAAGGCGTGCAGGAAGCGGCGCAGTTGCGGGTAGCTGCCGCGCACCGGCAACAGGATCTGGTAGCGCGCCAGATGGGTCTTGGGATCGACGCCGAGGGCGTATTCGCCACGCGCCAGGGTGATGTGTTCCTGCGCGGCCAGGGCGTAGATGCGGTCGATGGCGACGGTCGCTTGCGGTTGGGCCGGCAGCTTGTTGCGAAAATCATCGAGCTGACGTTGCGGCACCACTGGCGGCGCGATGCTGCCGTCCTCGACCTTGGCCAGGTACTCGGTGGCCTCCTGGGTCTGCTGGCTGAGCTGTTGCAGCGATTGCCAGCCCGGCAGCAAGCCGACCAGTGCCCAGATCAACGTCGCCAGCAGCAACGCCAGCCCGGCCAGACCCGGAACGCCAAGGCCTTGCAGGTATTCGTGGACGATCAGTCTAGGGATTCGCATCGCCCATCTCCCAGGTTGCCGACAGGTTGAATTGCACCGGTTGCTCCGGCGATTTGACGACGATTTCGTGACTCAGCAGCGACACGTCGGACAGCTCGTCGCTGGCCTCCAGCCGTTTGTGGAAATCCAGCATCGCCTGCAGATCCCGCGCTTCGGCGCTGATTCGCACTTGGCCCTTGCGGGCATCCGGGGTCAGGGTCAGCAAGGCGATGTCGTCACGCGGCATGGCTTCGAGCATGGCGAACAGGCGTTCCCAGGGGCGGCGCAGTTGCTGCGAGACCTTGCGCATTTCGGCGAGGTTCTGCGCCTGCTCGCGGGTTTCCGCCGGGCTCAAGGTTGTTTTGGCGCCGCTGTCGCCGGTGAGTTGGCGCTGGGTGTGCTGCAAGTGACCTTGCTGCTGTTCGGCCTGGTCGCCGAGGTGCTGCTGCACGCCGAAGCACACCAGCGCAAGGAATACGCCGCCGCCGAACAGGCTCCAGCCCAACGGGCCGGAACGCGGACGAGGCTGGAAGTCGAGGTTCAAGGCACGCATGTCAGGCCACCGCCCGGGACATGACGTACAAGGCGTCACGCACGCTCATCGAGTCGTCTTCGAGGGTGCGCAAGTGCACCCCCGCTACATCCGGCTGTGCATCGAGACGCGCCGGGGCATGCAGGTAAACATTGAAGGCACGTTCGCTGACGGAGGCTTGCAGTTGCCGTTCGCGACCGATCAGCGCGGTCAACGCCGCATCACTGTCGCTGCCGCCCACCGAGCGCACCGATGCCCAACGCCCTTCCCTCGCCAGCAGCAACACGCTGCGTTGCGGTTCGGCGACCACGAACAGGAAGTCGCCGGCATCGAGGCTTTTGTCGAAACGGTTGAAGGCGCTCATCAGGTACGGCTGCACCGAACGCAGACGCAGGTTGCGACCACTGACCAGCGTGCGCAGGTGTTCCAGCAAATCCTGTGGCAAGGCACTGGCGATCCGGTCGTGACCGGCCGGCTCGGCGGACAACACCAAGCTCCAGGGTTGGGTCGGTGCGCCGAACAGGTCTTCGAAACACAGTTGGGCGAAGCCACGCAGTTCCTCTGGCGTGCTGATCTGCTCGCTCCACGGCACCAGGCAGAAACGGCTGAAATGCCCTGAGATCACCACACTCAGTTCCGAACCTGCGCGGGCGTGTTCGCCGAGCAGACGGTCGAGGGTGTCCAGCGCCACGGTGTAGCTGTGGAAGCCTTCGTCGATGTAGCCGACGCTGCCCAGCCACAGGATGTCGCTGCCCCGGCGCTGGCCGAGGCCGACACCGCTTGCGCCGAGCACGGCGATAAATTGATCACGCGATAAAAGTGACACGATTGATCTCCTCCAGCGTGGTCCGACCGTGCTCCACCAGCTCCAGCGCCGATTCGCGCAACAGGCGCAAACCGCGGGCGCAGGCCAGGGCTTTGATCTGGGTGATGGGTTGGCGCTCGACGATCATTTGCCGCAGTTCGTCGTCCAGGTGCAGCAGTTCGGCAATCGCCGTGCGCCCGCGATAGCCGCTGCCCCGGCAGTGGCCGCAGCCCTTGCCGTGGACGAAGTGGTAATGGCCGACCTTGTGCGGATCGAGGCCGGAAGCGCGCAGCTCTTCATCGTTCGGGGTGGCCGGTGCGCTGCAACTGCTGCACACCAGACGGATCAGACGCTGGGCAAGAATCGCGTTGAGCGCCGAGACCAGGCTGTAGGGGTCGATTTCCATCTGGGTGAAGCGGCCGATCACGTCGAACACGTTGTTGGCGTGGATCGTCGTGAACACCAAGTGCCCGGTGAGCGCCGATTGCACGGCGATCTGTGCAGTGTCGGGGTCGCGGATCTCGCCGACCATGATCTTGTCCGGGTCGTGCCGCAGGATCGAGCGCAGGCCACGGGCAAAGGTCAGGCCTTTTTTCTCGTTGACCGGGATTTGCAGCACGCCGGGCAACTGATATTCCACCGGGTCTTCGATGGTGATGATCTTGTCCACACCGTGGTTGATCTCGGTGATCATCGCGTACAGCGTGGTGGTCTTGCCGCTACCGGTGGGTCCGGTCACCAACACCATGCCGTAGGGTTCGGCAGCCAGACGCCGCAGCTGGCGCAGGGTTTCGTCTTCAAAGCCCAGCGCCTGAAGTTGTACGCCGCAGACCTTGTCGGCCAGGTCCTGTTTGTCGAGCACCCGCAGCACCGCATCTTCACCGAAGATGCTCGGCATGATCGACACCCGAAAGTCGATCTGCCGGCCGCTGATGCCGATCTTGAAGCGACCGTCCTGGGGAACGCGCTTTTCGCCGATGTCCAGTTCGGCCATGACCTTGACCCGCGAGATCACCTGCTCGGCGAACTCGCTGCCCTGGATCTTGCCGATGTTGTTCAGCACGCCGTCGATCCGGTACTTGATCACCAGACCGTTGCCGGTGGTACCGAGATGGATATCGCTGGCATGCATTTTCAGCGCGTCGTAGAGGGTCGAGTTGACCAGTTTCACCACCACGCTCGAGTCTTCGCTGATGCTGGTCAGCGACAGGCTTTGCAGGGTGTCGACCTCACTGCCGGCGTCGGCCTGGGCGTTGAGCGATTCAACCGCGTGGAAGCTTTCTTCATGGCGGGCCAGATAGGCCTTGAGGTCGTCGGCGTGCACCAGGTACAGCGGCGCGCCGTGCAGGCATTCGTCGATCCAGGCCAGGCGCGACGTGTCGAAGGGGTCGGCGAACACGCCGATGACTTCGTCGTTGTGGCGCAGCAGGATGAATTCACGTTTGAGGCATTGCGCGAGGGTGACCCGATCGAACACCGGCGTCGCCTGGAACAGGGTGTCGGTGTCGAGCACCGGGTAATGCAGGGTGGCGCCGAGGCTGGCAATGAACGGCATCGGCGCCAGTTCGCAGAGCACGGCCAGTGCATCGAGAACTCGTTCCCCGGAAGTGCTGGCCCGCGCCCGGGCCTGGGCCAGTTGCTCACTGGAGAAGCGTGTCGGGGCACACGCAGGCTGCAACGCTTCGACGACAACGGACAGACGATCCATGGCTTGCTCTCCAACACCCGGGGCTTGAGGCCCTGACGGCGCGGGAGGCGGGTTCGGCGAGTGCCGGAACGTCTATCGCGCCATTACTCCCCGGTGAGCATTTGATCGTCGTCCGGTGCCATGGCCTCCGACCGGTTTCGTCGGCGGTCCGCCAGCACCCAACTGCCATCGTACAACTGCAACGGGAAGCTCTCGGTCCTGCTCTGGCGTCGTTCGACGAAGCCTTCGGATGGGCTCGCACCGGGTTTCGCTTCGCGCTGGATCCCCAGAAGGTCGCAGACAGCTCGGGCCAGTTCCGCCAAAGGAAACGGTTTGAACAGGATGTGACTGACCCCCAGTTGCCGCGCCCGCTCACAGACTTCAGCGGTCGGGTGACCCGTTATCAGCACGAAATGACACGTCCTGTTCTGGCGGACTGCGTCGAGCACCTCAAAGCCTTCCATATCGGGCAAGCGGTAATCGAACACCAGCACGTCGGGAGCGAAGGTCTCGGCCTGGCCGATTCCGTCTGCGCCGTCATGTGCAATCCGGACGTCCAGCCCTTGCGCCGACAGATAATCCTGAAGGTTCTGCGCAAGCAGCAGTTCGTCTTCGACAACCAGTACTTTGTTAACCAAGGTCTACTCCTTGCAGCGACAGATCCGGCCTTTTCACATCTACTGCCCGAACCTGCTGGAGTGCGCCTCACAAGAGGTAACGCACACTTCATGCCAGGCCGAGTGCCGGTAAATTTTGGTCTTCATGTCCTTGAATTTGATGACAATGCCCGCTCGTCCCGGTACCCCGTTCCCCAGAAACGGGGAAGCACCTGAATGGGCATCGAAGCCATTCCCCACTATTGGGGGGGAACCTTCAATCGTCGTCAATTCGTTCGATCCTGTTCTGCGCCCGCAATTGCGCGAGCACCTGGCGACGAGCCTGGGCCTGTTGCTGTCGGGCACGCTGTACCCGGACTGTTGCAAGCCCCTGCATCTGTGGGACATCGGCTGCCTCCAAGTGGTTCTGCAAATAAATCAAATGCCAGCCGAATGGGGAGCGAACGGCATCGCTGGCGAACGTTGCCCCCTCGACCACGGAGGCACGCATCTGCATCAAGCGTAGACGCGCCGCCGCGTCTGTGGCGGCATCGGCACCCGGGGGCACGCGAACCAACAGATGCCGAGCCTGCAAGATGTTGGCGCGGATCAACGCGGCGAACATCTGTTGCGCCGCCAGTTCACGTCGGGTGTACTCGGTGAACGAGGCTTGGTCGAACCCCGCATCCTGCAAGCGCCGCATGAAATTGTCATTACCGCCGATGGCGATGCGGATCTGCTCGACCTGTTGCTGCACAGCCTGGTCATCGATTTTCAGGCCACGTTTTTGCGCCTCCTGCCACAACAGTTCCATGTCGATCAGCGTGTCCAGCGCGGCCTGACGCAGCTGTTTATAGGCCTTGGGACTACGGATGCTCGCGACGGCGCGGCCCCGGTCTTCCAGGTATTCAACGAAAAACCGCTCCAGGCGAAACTCGGAAATCACCTCACCGTTGACCCGCGCCGCCACCGGTTCCGGATTGGCGAACGTCATCGGCAACCAGCATGCCAGCAGCCACAACACGCTTATGAGCTTCATGATCAAGGCCTCCGTTCAGGGGCTCGCGAGAATCGGTTTGTAGGGCGCGACCAGATAGAAGCGCTGATCGGGCAAATCCACGGTGACCACATGCGCCCCGCTCAAGCCCGATCGTCGCCCGGGACCGAAGCTGAGGCGCGGGGTCAGGCCGGTGTCGAAGTCGTGCAGACTTTCGAGGGCCGTCACCATTTTTTCGCGGCTGGCATCGCGCCCGGCCTGCTTCATGGCTTCGCTGAACAACAGCATTGAGGCGTAGGCGCCGACTTGCAGCACCGCATGCTGCGCGCCGAGGCCCTGATGCTCGCGCAGCAGGGTCAGGGCCATGCGCCCGGCCTGGGTCCAGTCGCTCGGCACAAAGGGATAGGCCAGAAACACCCGCCGGGAAAACCCCTCGGGCACTTGCAGCAAGTCGCCCGCTACCTGACCCGACGTCGCAAACAGATACGGCACTTGCCCGGCATGCTGCAGCCCCGCCGCCAACCGACTGAAACCGCTGCCGCTGCCCAAGTAGAACACCGAACGCGATCCCAGCGGCAAGCTGTCCGCCGCCGGGTCGTAGGCCTGTAGCCGGACCTTTTGCCAGCCGTGATCCTGCAAGTATTGCCCCAGCGCCTGGGCGGCCTGCACCTGAGCCGGGTCGTCGGGATAGGCGATCAGCGTCGGCCCTTGCAGCACTTTCAGGCTGGCGGTGGCGTAGTCGGCCAGGGCGATCAACTGCTCGCGCAATCCCGGCAGCGGTTCAAAGATCTGTGCACTGGCCTGCACCGAACCCATCAAGGACAACGGCCCGATCAGCGGCAGACCGGCCTGCTCCAGGCGCGGCGCCAGTTCACTGTCCAGCGCCGGCGCCAGCGGAGCGATCAGCGCAAAGACCTTTTCCTCGACGATCAGCCGTTGCAGGGCCTGCTCGGCGCTGGCGCGATCCGGGCCGGGATCGAGCACGGTCAGACGCAACTGCCGGCCATGAATGCCGCCCGACTGATTGATCCGCGCCACGCTGCCGTTGAGCACCGCCGCCACCGTGGCGCCCTCCTCGGCCAGCGGCCCCTGACTGGGCAGCAAAGTGCCCAGGTGCAGGGTCTGGTCATCGAGTCCCGGATCGCGATCATCAGCCAGACGCTTGAGATAGGCAGTGAGATTGCGCTGATCCTTCATCGACAGCAAGAAGCGCGGCATGCTCGGATCGAGCCGATTGTTGCCGGAGTCGCGGCCCTGCTGGATCACCTGCGCCAGGCTGCTTTCGGTGTATGCCGGGTAGTTGCGTCCATTGACATGTTGCTGACCGTGAATGCTGGTCAGTCGCGACCAGTTCAGCTCCGGCGGCCGCACGCCGCCCTCGGGCCGACCGAGACCATCGGTGCCGTGGCAGTTGGCGCACGGCAGGCTAGTGGCCGGCAGCAACACGTCCGCCGCGCCGACCCGCGCCATGATCGCCTCGCCGCTGGCCGACAGGCCTTCGCGGTACAGGCGCTTGCCGGCGCTTTCTTCATCGGTCAGCGGCAACGCGGCCGCGCCGAGGCTGACGCCAGCGAGCAGGATCAGGGCGAGGACGCGGCCGAGTTTCATGGCGCGGACTCAGCGGCCGGCCACGGGCATTGTCAGCAACTGCAAGCGCTGGGCAATGGCGGCGGCCGGGGCGTCGGGGCGAATCTTGCTCCAGCGTTTGTTGGCGACATCGCCGACGATCAACTGGGTCGAGTGCTGCTCCGGCGTCGGCACGATCTGGCCGATGCGACCGAGCACCAGATCCATCTGCGCCTTGTCGCCGGTAAGGAAAAGCCAGTGAGGGTCATCGGCGCCCTGCTTCAAGGTGTATGCCTTGAGTACCGCCGGCGTGTCGCGCAGCGGATCACTGGTAAGGGAAATGAAAGTGACGCCGTCAGCCTTGTCACCCAGCAGCTCGCGGACTTCCTTGAGCTTGCGGGTGATCAGCGGGCAGGCATCGTTGCAACTGGTGAAAATGACGTTGAGCAGCACCACGCGATTTTTCAGGGCATCGCTGTAGAAGTGCTGAATGTTGCCATGCTGATCCAGCAACGGCGTGTCGGTGAACCAGGTCTTTGCGTCGTGGGTGCCTTTGGCCGGCGCGGCGGCAACCGTTGCCGGAGCCTCGGGTGCATGACCTTCGTGGGCGAACGCCACCGCGCTGAAAATACAGAAGCAGATCATCAGGGTGACCCAGTCGAGCATTCTCATGGCTGTTGCTCCATGGCAATCGCGGTGTGTCTGGCGTGGGTGCGCAGACCGCTGAGTTTCTCTACTTCCCTGGCCAGCAGCGCCGGGTCGGTGAAGCCGTAGTAGCGCATCCAGTGACGGCTGTTGCCGTCGCCGACGAGGATCAGCGGCTGATGATTCTTGAAGTCACCGCTGAAACTGCCCAGCCCCTTGAGGGTGGCGTTGATCGACTGCGTCGAACCGGTGAGCCAGCTCCAGCCCGGCCCGCGCTGAAAAGAGCGGGCGTAATCGCGCAGGCGTTTCGGGTCGTCGCGTTGCGGGTCGATGCTGATCGACACCAGCTGCACTTCGCCGCCGACCCGTGAGCCCAGCTGTTTCTGCACCTTGCCCATGATCGACGAGACCACCGGGCAGACCGTGGTGCAACTGGTGTAGATGAAACTCATGACGACGATTTTGTTGTGCACCAAATCCTGTTCCAGGCGCACGGTCTTGCCGTTCTGATCGAGCAGCGGCACGTCGACGAATTTGACCTGGGTGTGTTCCTGAGAGCTGGCGGCCGGTGCCTTGTGCCCCGCGTGTTCATCCGCCGAATGTGCCTGGGCCTGATGAATGCCGGTGGCCAACAGACACAGGGTCAGCAGGCCGGATGATGCGAATCGGTTCATGGCGTTGTCCTCGTCACTGAGTCTGGCCGGGCAGCACCCGGACACTGGCAAATGTCTTGTCATCGAAACCGGCGCCCAGCGATGCCGCGCGCACATGCAGGTACCAAGCGCCGCTGCGGTCGAGGGTCACCGGGGCTTCGTACACACCGTCGGCGACTTCCAGGGCCGCGACTTCACGGGGTCGCGACGTCGGCGCGAGGAAGTAGCGCAACTGCACGTCTTTCACGCCCGTGCGCTGCACCTTTTGCTTGCCTTCGACGATGCGGAACCGCACCACGTACGGGTCGTTGAGCACCACGGCGGTCTTGTCCAAGAGGAACTCGACTTGCGGCGGGCCGACGTGTTTTTCAGCCGCTCCGTCGGATTCCACCTGGGCGCTGAAGCAATGAATGATGTTCGGCTGATTGAGCAGGAACGCCACGTCGAAACGCCCCGCCGCCGGCAGTTTCACCCGGGCGCTGTACAGGCCCGGCGACACCTCGCGCAGGCTGCGGTCGACGACCATGGCCGCACGCGCCACCTGCCCGCGATTGGGGTAGCCGGACATCGGCGCATTCATGCCTTCGGCGTAGAAATAGGTGGTGTTGTCCACCGGGTTGACCACGAACACCGCGTTGTCGTCCCGCGAAACAGCAAGGCTCGACGCCAGCGGCAAATTCCCGGCCAGCCGTGGCGGCTGCGGCCCGGCCTCGAAACCCTGGCTGATCGGCTGCCGTCCTTCGCCGAGTGAGGCGAGGTTGATCATGGTGACCTTCGGCGACGCCAGCCCGCGCACGTAGGCGTAGGCCTTGGTGAACACCACTTGATAGGGTTCGGCCGAGACGTCCAGATCATGGATCGCTGAATCATTGGCCGCATCGATGACCGTGGCGCGATTTTCTACCGTATTCAGCACCACGCCGAAGCGGCCATCGGCGCTGAACCCCATCGGGCCGAGGCCCTGTTGCAACTTGATCACCCGCCGTACGGCGCGGCTGTTGGCGTCGATCACCGTGACGGTGCCGTCCTTGCCATCGGCCACATACACCGCACCGGACAGCGGCGAGTACGCCACCGACAACGGGCTGGAACCGGTTTTGATCTGTTGCAGGAGACTCAGGCTGGCAATGTCGATGACGCTCAACGTGCCGTCGTCGCGGTTGCTGACGAAGGCGAAGCGGCTGTCCTTGCTGAAGGTGATTTCGTGGTGGCCGCGACCGGTCGTCAGGTGTTTCAGCGGTTTGAGGCTCTGGGTGTCGATCACCGTGACGCCTGACGCTTCAGCCTTGTTCGCGTTGTTGCCGACCCACAGCAGGCGCTCGTCCGGTTGCAGCGCGACCCGCACCGGTTGGCTGCCGGCGTCCACCGAGTCGAGCACCTTGAATTGTTCGCTGTCGATCACCGCCACTGCGCCTGCTGCCGGCATCGACACGAACACCCGTTTGTTGTCTCTGAGCGTGACCCAGTCCATCGGCGGTTGCTTGAGTTCGATCCGCGCCAGAGTGCTGGTGATGCCGCCGACCGACACCGAAGGATCGATCACCGAAACGCTGGCATCGCGGTTCATCACCAGCAGGAAGTAGCTATTGAGATCGAGCAACGGCCGCGCGCCGATGTTGGATTTGAGGAACGTCCCGACCCGGGATTTGCAGCTCTTGTCGCGGCCCTGGGCCTGGTCGGCGCCAACGCTTTCCGGATCGATCCACGCTCCCGGTGCGACACCGGACAACGGCTGGCCGGAGGTGCCATCGGTGACGCGGAACTGCACGTCGGCGAACTCGCCTTCACGCAATTTGCCGTCGCGGGCCAGGGGTTGCAGGTTGAACGTGATGGACACGCCATCACGGGTCAACGTCTGCGCCAAGGCAAGCTCACCGAGCGTGAGCAGCGCACCTGCGATGGTCAGCAGACACACGCCGATGATGTTGATGATCCTGTTCATGTCGCTCTCCCCTGCCAATACAACCCCGTCCGGTCATTGAGCGGGCGGTACCGGCTCCGGCTCATTGGTCACCCGCAACAACCCCCACAACCCCGCCGTGTTGCCGAACGACGCGTTGTCGCGGAACAGGTAGTCCCCCGCTATCGCATTGGCCCCGCCGGCGCTCGGCAACATGAAGCTGAAGTGCGCCGCCGGCAGCACGCTTTCGCGGGCGCCGATGTACATCGACATCGGGTTGTAGCCGAACTTCACCGAGCCCACGCCGGGAGTGTTCATCGGGTAGCCGCCGACATCGCTCTTCTCCGACTGGAACGGGTTGACCGACCACAGATGCCCGTCGAGCTGGAAGGTCGAGCCACGGCTGCCACCGGTTGGCATCAGGATGTGGGTGCGGAAAGGCTGACCCGGCTTGGCGTAGAACACCGGGGTCTGTGGATCGCCGCCGACCAGCGCGTTGCTGTAGGCCATGTGCGCGTTCGGCACGTCGCCGTAGCCATGACCGTCGGCACGCCCGAACGGTGCGTCCGGCGCCAGGCCGAAGCGGTACCACATCGGCTCGGCCTTGTAGTTGATGGCCATGCCGGCGTTGTCCTTCGGATCGTTCGGCACGCCCATGCCTTCGGAGGCGATGCCTTCCACCGGCCGGCCATTGGCCCAGCGCAGGTTCAGCGCACGCTGCCAGACCATCGCAAAATCGCGATAAGCCGTCTGCCCCGCCGCCGTCACCGTGGCGCTGACCTTGCGTACGTCGTCGACCCAGGTAGCACCCACCGGCAGGATGCTCATTGCCCCGCCCAGGCCTTTTTGCGGTTGCTTGATCACGTCCGCCGGGGTGAAGTTGAGGCCGCCGAACTCCACCGCCGTGGCGTTGATGTTGTCGACGTTGCGCCCCAGTTGGGTAACTGGTTTGCCTTCACGCTCCAGGTGCCCGGCGTAGTACTGATAGGTACGGGTCGGGTAGGCACCGGTGCTGCCGACACGCGGAGGCACGGTCTGGATCGGGTTGGCGCCGACGTTCACCCCGTCGGATTTGGTGATGTCGTAGGCCAGCAATTGCGCATGCAGGCCGACGTGGCTGGAGGGTCGCAGCAGGTTGTTGTTGAAGGTGGTCGAGCCGTCGCCACCGTTACGGTCGCGTTTGACCAGACCTTGCAGGATCGCGGTCTGCGCCAGATCGGGCATCACGCTCGGCAAGCGATTTTCCAGGGTGATGTTGATGCAGTCGCCGGCAGCGGCGCGCAGCACCAGCGGCTCCACCGGAATGCCGGGTTTGAGCTTGCCGGTGGCCGGATCGAGATCCGCCTTGCGCACATAAAGGATCGCGGTCGGGTCATGGATCGGCCCGCTCTGGCCGCCGATGGTGATGGTCTCGCCATCCTCGGGGTCGGTCACCGTCACCTGCGGAATGCTCACCGGCCGCGAGTTGAACACCAGCGTGCCGCCGGCGGGATTCAACGGCCCGCCAACATGCTGGCCAAGCCCGGCCGAATCGCCGATGGTCAGCCCCAGCGGGTTGCGCAGGATGTCATTGGCCAGCGCCGCGACCACTTCATAGTTGCGCTGCACGGTCGGCCGGGTGCCGATGCCGTTGGGGTTGGCGCTGATCCGTGGGCAGGTGCCTTCGAACGCAACAGTGTTGCGCATGCCGGTTGGTTTCGGGTTGTTCGGCAGCGCGAACAGGTCGTTGCGTTGCGCGGTGTAGTTACGCATCACACCCCAGATGCCGTTCCAGTAGCCTTCGATCGAAGCGTCCATCGAGTACAGATAATCCCCGGTGGTCGCCGCAGAACTCGACAGCATCGACACCGGCGCAATGAAGCCCATCTGCTCGGAGATCCCGACCATCTGCGAAGCGCGCCAGCCAGAGTTGGAACTGTTGCCGAACCCGGAGCCGCTCTGCAGCCACTTCACGCCGTGCAGGGTGACGTTGTGCTCTTCCTCGTGGCCGCCGGCATGCACCCGCAGCCGCACGTTGTCACCGGTGTAGGTGCGCAGCATCGGCGTGAACGGATCGCCCGGCTCGGCACCGCCCTTGTTGATGTGCGGCGGGAACAGCGTGGTGCCGCCGGTAGGCCCGGTGGCCGAACTGATCTGGTTCGGTGCCAGGTTCAGTGCCGGGATCGCCCGGTCGGTGCGGCTTTGCATGGCGTACGCCAGGTCACCGCCGAGGCCGTCTGCCTGCATGCCGCGCTTGCCGTCCGGGCCGACCTTGTTCGGATCGAACACCCGCAGGCCCAGCGGCTCGTTGCGGTAGTTGACGACGAACATGCCGGGGTCATCCACGGAAATCGCCTGCGGACATGGCCGACTCGGGCAGCCCGGTTTGATCCCGCCGCGCGCCTCGACCACCGCTTCGAGCAGGTTGCCGGCGTTGTTGCGCACCGGTGGGTTGATCGCAAAGCGGAAGCTGTCGGCCGTGGCCGGGAACGCTTGCGCATTCGGGATGCCATTCGGGCCGGCGCCAACATACACACCGGCTTCATAGGCGTGCTGGAAGTCGCTGTACTCCAGGAAAAACTCGCGGAAGCTGTCGTTCAAGCCGTCGCCGTCGAGGTCGCCGGTGTTGATCACCGCTTGCCACGACGTCGGCCCGCCATCCTGCCGGGCACCGCTGTACAAAGGCTCGCCGGTTTCGGCGTGAAACCAGGTGGAACCGGCCGGTTCAGCCAGCACGGTGGCGTAGAGGCCGATCTGTTGGTGCGTCGATGGGCCGAGGTGGTCATGGGTGAAAATCGTGCCGAGGCCGCGATCCACGCCTTTGCTGTTGATCACCGGGTCGACGAACCAGCGCTGCATCGCCGTGCGCGCGCCCATCCAGTCGCTGCGTCCGTACTGACCGAAGAACGGATGCGCCTTGGCTTTCGGGCAGGCCGGGGTGCCGTCGCGCGTGTCGGTGCCGGCGCACTGGTTGAATTCGCGGATCGCGTGCACACGCTCCTGCACGGCGCCGGGGGAAAGCACGCCGTCCTCGTAGTTCCAGCCGTTGGAGGAACCGTCCGCTGCCGTCAGGTCCCACTTCGGCAGGTGAATGTGCTGGCCGATCACGTCGGTCGGGGTGCGCACCTGATAGTCGTCCATCTCATAGACGGCCGGCACCAGGTTGGTTTGCTGGTATTGCACGCAGTCGAAGGTGTTCATGCGCATCACCAGCGGCTCTGGCGGACGCTGCTTGGTGATCACCGGCCAGGCGTCTTCCCACAGCGCCAGGATCCGGGCTTGCGGGAAGTGATAACCGACCTTGTTGTACACCGCGTCGAACTGGATGTTGGCGGCTTTGTAGACTCGTGGCCGGTCGGCGGTGAACGCCGAGGCCCCGACAAACGACATGCCGTCGATGCGCTCGCCGCTGTTGAATTCGCCGCTGCCGGCGCTGCTGGTCAGGCGTTTTTGCCGGTCGTCCATGCACGGTTCGTAGTACGGCGCGCCAGCAATCGGCAGGGCGCCATTGGTGCGGAAGGCTTTGGCCACCACTTGATTACCGGGCAGCAAGGCGAAGCTTGGGTGGTCCTTTTTCGCGTGGAAGGCCATCGCGGCCTGTTCGACTTCAGTGCCCTCTTCGGGCAGATAGATCGGTTTGGCGCGGGTGACTTCCTTGGAGAAATCCAGCGACGTGGTCACGGTGTGCGCTTCGCCACCGGCGGATTTGCCGTCCAGTGCATGGCGCGGCAAACCACCGTCCCAGCCGCCGGATTGCGTCGGGTCGAGGTTGGCCCACAGTGCCTTTCCACTGGCTTTGAGCGATTGCGCGGTGGCGGCGTCGAGCATGTCCAGCGGCGGAGTCGGCGGACGCTGCCCGACCGAACTTTCCATGCCGCCGATCCAGAACGGATAGCCGGGATTTTTCAGGCTGCCGTCAGCGTTGCGGTTGGCTTCGCTGCGATCCACCAGGGCCAGAGAACCCACCGCCTGACCGCCAGCGTTGCCGCCGTGATGATCATCGTCGCCCTCTTCTTCCTCATTGTCGTCATCGTTGCCGGTAACCAGGGTTTCACCGATTTTCGGTACGACAACAACCTTGCCCGGCATCGGCGCCATGGCTTTGCCCGGCAGCGGCACGATGGCGGGGATTGGCGTGCCGGCAATGATTTCGCCATCCGGCAAGGCGCGGGCGCCAGCGGCCGGTTTGCCGCTGCGCAGGGCATAAGGCTCGCTGTGGAAACCGTCGGCACCTTGCTCGGAAACCTCCAGTTTGGTGCCCTCTTCAAACACATCATGCACCCGCCACATGGCCCACATGCCCTGAGCAAAATGCGGATAGAAGTGGCAATGGTAGATCGCATCGCCCGCCACCCGGTTGCGATTGCCCGAACCGCCGTTGGCGATTTCATAGGTGTAACCGGCGCCCGGACCGATGCCCTGAGCGTCGACGTAATCGGAGTTGTCGTCGTTGGGGTTGAACAACCACTGGTGGCCGTGCAAATGGAAAATGTGGTGCTCGTAACCGTTGTGGGTGTTGCGGAATTTGACGAAGTCACCGATGTAGCTGTGGGCGACGTTCGACGGCTCCGACGGATAAAGCGCCATCGTCGCTTTGACGCCGACCTGATCAGCGCGCGGAGCCTGGCCAGGGGCGATGTTCTCAAGCCCGGAGTTGGCCGGGACGTCCACCAGCATCGCCACGTCGCCGACGGTGTGCGAGCTGAGGAAGAATTCTTCGTAGGCGCAGGACAGGCAATCGTGCATCGGCCCCACGCCCAAACGGTTGGCGATCACTTCAGCGCCCATGCCTCCAGCGCCATAGTTGATCATGAACGAATCGCGGGTCGGCTCCAGCACGTGCCCCATCACTGGATCGGCGAAGTACGCCGGGAACGCCTGGGTGACGGCGGTTTCGTCCTGGAACTGCGCGGCGAAATCGCGGAACGGCTCCAGCCGATTGGGCAGCGCCGGGTTGCGTTTGCCCAGCGATTCCAGCGGATAAGTGATCGGCGGAAAGCTGCCGTCGGGGTTGCTGCCCATGACAATGGCATCGCTTTCGCTGGAGATGATTTCGCTACCGTCGACCATGCTGATGATCGGTGTGCCGGCCTTGCCTTCGCGCAGCCACGGCTCGCGCTGCGGGTAGCGTGCCTGGTAATCGACGATCGGGTGTCCGGCGGGGGTGCGGCCAGTGCTGGCCAGGCGCATGTCTTCTTCGGTGAGGGTGTTGCGGTAAGTGCGGCCGCCCTTGGGCACGACCACCACTTGGGCAAACAGACCATTGGCATTGTTGCCGGCCGCGCCCTCCCCGCCGAACGTCGCGCCACGGCTGCTGACGTCGAACGCCCCTTCGCGCTCGGCGTACAACAGATAGGAACGGCTGGCACCCGGGGCGACCAGACTGTTGGCATTGCGACCGGTGAACGAGGCGATGTCGTCGATGCTGTTCACCGCTTGCAGACCGTTGACCTGGAAGCCGACATGCCGATCGGCGACTTGCTCGTCGGCCTTGAAGGCTTCGCCGACATTGACGTTTTCCTCTTCGCCCTCAGGCTCAGAGTGATGGTTCGGGTTGGCCTGATAAGCCAGCAGGTTCTGCAGGTTGATCGTCAGGCAGTCCCCCGCTGCCACGCGCAGCACCAGTGGCCGAGGACGCTTGTCCGGACGCAGTGAAACTTTGCCTGGCACCGCCGATCCGCCCTGGGCCAGCGACCGGTCATGGTCATCGACCACGTCGCGGCGCAAGGCGAACATCATGCCGTTGACGTTCTGCGCGCCGAGGCGGTTGAACATCAGCGGCTGATCGAAGGCCACGACGTTGGCCACCAGATTGCGTTCGCAGCGCACGGCGGCGCTGGCCAGTTCGACGCTGAGCATCGAGGCCAGCAACAGCAGCCAGTTCAGCAGGGACGGTGCGTGGTGAATGCCAACCATGATCGGAAACCTCGTAGTGGGTGCTCACAGGGAATGATTCTCGACAAAGCCCTCGGAGCAATCCGCATGCCACAAAAATTTTTGTTGCTGGTCAGTCAGTTACAAAAACCACTTGAGAATCCGGGGGATATTCCCCACCCGATTCCCCGCTTTTCCAACCCGGCAGGTTTGCCCCGAAAGTGGGGAAAACCGGGTTGAAGGTTTACAACGGCGCGTCCGCCGCCAGCCCCTGCAAACGCCGGTACTGACGCAGGACGCTGGGCACATAACGCTGAGTTTCGGCAAACGGCGGGATCACCCGGCCACGGCTCAACACCGCGTCGGGGCCGGCGTTATAGGCCGCCACGGCGAGGGCGATGTCGTTATCGAACAGGGTCATCAGACGCTTGAGATACCGGGCCCCGCCCTGAATGTTGGCCTTGGGGTCGTAGACATCGGTCACTCCCAGTTCCCGGGCTGTGTCGGGCATCAGTTGCATCAGCCCGCCGGCGCCTTTGGGCGAGGTGGCGCCAGGGTTGTAGTTCGACTCGGCGTTAATCACCGCGTGCAGCAGTGCCTCGGGCAAGTGATTGGCCGTGGCCGCCGCCGATACCAGTTCCGCGTAGGGCTGGTTGGCGATCAATTGCGGTTGCCGGTCAAGGCTGACCACGGGCATTTGCGCCTCGTGGATCACCCGTTCGTAGGTGCGTCCGGGGCGGTGGACGTTGGACAGCACATAGCTGCCCTTGGCGTCCACGGAGACAAACACATCGGCCTCGGCGATGCCGGTCAACAGCATGCAGCCAAGCAGTCCTGCGCAGATTGGATTGAGCATTGGGCCTCCCCTGACAGGCCCCGAAAAATTGGGGGAAATGCCCCACTGACCTGTCGTGATTCAGCCGTACGCAAGCACTGTGCCGACTCTTCAGAAGCCCGTATTTCAAGGGCTTCAGCCCGCGCGCAGGATTTATCGGGTGCTGAGCATGGCAATTGCATAAGCCCTCTGGCGACTCGGCTGCCATTCACCGGAGGTCATCATGAAGCTGCATGTTCGTCCGCGCGCCCAACAGGGTTTCACCCTGCTCGAATTGCTCGTGGTGCTGGTGGTGCTCGGTCTGTTGGCCGGGATCGTCGCGCCCAAATATTTCGCCCAGCTGGGGCGCTCCGAAGTGAAAGTCGCCAAGGCGCAGATCGAAGGCCTGGGCAAGGCGCTGGACTTGTATCGGCTGGAAGTCGGCCACTACCCGTCCACCGAACAAGGCTTGCAGGCGTTGGTGACCGCACCGAGCGACGAGGCGAAATGGACTGGCCCGTATCTGCAGAAAAAACTGCCGCAGGACCCGTGGGGCCGCAACTACACCTACCGCTACCCCGGCGAAAACGCCGAGTACGACTTGCTGTCGATGGGCAAGGACGGCCAGCCCGGCGGCGAAGGCGAAAACGCCGAAATCACCAACTGGCAATGAGCGGAGCACCGGGCATGCGTTTTCATCTGAAGGCAGTGGGCAAGGCCGGCGTGGTGTCGCTGAACATCGAGGCGCCCGGTCACAGCGAAGCGCGGCGCATCGCCGAGGATCAGGGCCTGCGCGTGGTCAGCCTGCACGCCGAACGGCACTGGCGTTCGTTGCGTCTGAGCAAACACGAGACCTTCAATCTGGTGCTGTTCAGCCAAGAGCTGACCACGTTGCTCAACGCCGGCCTGCCGTTGATCGATGCACTGGAAAGCCTGGCGGAAAAAGAAACCGCCCCCGCTGCCCGCAAAACTTTGAGTGAGCTGGTGCGGCTTCTGTATGAGGGCAAGTCGTTCTCCCAGGCACTGGCCCAGTTGTCGGCGGTCTTCCCGCCACTGTACGTGGCGCTGGTACAGTCCAGCGAGAAGACCGGCGCGGTCGGCGATGCGCTGGGGCGTTATGTCAGCTATCGCCAGCGCATGGACGAGGTGCGGCAGAAGATCATCAGCGCCTCGATTTACCCCTTGCTGTTGCTGGTAGTCGGCGGTGGCGTGGTGCTGTTTCTGATGGGGTACGTGGTGCCGCGTTTCAGCCTGGTGTTCGAAGGGCTGGGCTCGAACCTGCCGTGGCTATCGCAGATCTTGATGAGCAGCGGGATGTTTTTGCACGCGCATCAGGGTGAGTTTTTCGGGATTCTGGCGGCCATCATCACCACCCTCGCCGTGTTGCAGAAACAACCGGCGTTTCGCCGCGGGCTGGATCGGCTGGTGGAGAAACTCCCCGCCGTGCACCAGCGGATCTTCATGTATGAGCTGGCGCGGTTTTACCGATCACTGGGGATTTTGCTGCAAGGCGGGATTCCGCTGGTGACCGCCATGGGCATGGTGCGCGGCCTGCTCACCGTGGCCTCGCGGGCGCGGCTCGACCAGGCCTGCGAGCGGGTGCGCGAAGGACAGTCATTGTCCACCGCACTGGAGCTCAATCGGCTGGTGACGCCGGTGTCTCTGCGCCTGCTGCGCGCTGGCGAGCAGTCCGGCAACCTCGGGCAAATGATGGAACGCAGCGCCGATTTCTACGACGAGGAAATCAGCCGCTGGATCGAGTGGTTCGTGCGGCTGTTCGAACCGCTGCTGATGACCTTCATCGGTCTGTTGATCGGGGTCATCGTGATCCTGATGTACATCCCGATCTTCGAACTCGCTTCAAGTATCCACTGACCCCGGGAACGGGTCGGATCACACGCAAACAAGGCACATCCACGTTCCCATTCAAGACAACAAAGACGGAGAACGATATGCACATTCAAAAGCTCATGCTAGCGATGACCATCGGCGCAGTCCTGTCGGCGTCTACCGTATTGATCCCGGACAACCTGTCCGGGGTGTCCAGCGTTCAGGCCAAGGAAGGTGGCAGTGGGGGTGGAGGCAGCGGTGGTGGCGGCGGCGGAGGTAGTGGCGGTGGAGGCGGCAATGGAGGGGGTGGTGGCGGAAATGGGGGCGGCGGGGGCGGCAACGGAGGGGGTGGTAACGGCGGCGGTGGCGGTGGCGGTGGCGGTGGCGGAAATGGTGGTAGCCACGGCGGCAGCGGCAGTGGCGGCGGTGGAAACAGTGGCCACAGCGGTAGCGACCATGGTTCGGGTCATTCCGGTGACAGCGCCTCTTCAGGACGCAACGGCGCCCACGCCGAAGCTGGCGACGATCATGGGGTTCATCGGGCCGGAGAAATCGGCGATGACCATGGCGTGCACCGCGCTGGCGAAATCGGCGACGACCATGGCGTACATCGCGCTGGCGAAATCGGCGACGACCATGGCGTGCACCGCGCTGGCGAAATCGGCGACGACCATGGCGTACACCGCGCTGGCGAAATCGGTGATAACCGTGGCGTACACGTTGGCGGCGAGCCAGGCGATGACAAGCGCGCCAACTGAGCCACGCTGAAGATTGTGCGAGCGGCTGGGGCTACAACACCCCCTGACGCTGATCCAGCCGCTCGCGCAAAAACTCGATCAACGCCTGCACCGGCCGCGACGCCTGGCGATGCTGCGGGTACACCGCCGACAGGATCAACGGCTCCGGACGCAAATCATCCAGCACCGGCACCAGCCGTCCATCCTTCAATGCCGCGCCGACAATGAACGTTGGCAGATAAGTAATCCCCATCCCCGCCACCGCCGCATCCCGCAGCAGCTCACCGTTGTTGACCCGCATCCGCCCGGTGACATTCACCAGCAGCGGCTTGGCCTGCCCCGCATTGAATCGCCATTGCACCGAGCGCCCGTGGCCGTAAGGCAGGCAGTCGTGGCTGAGCAGGTCTTCCGGTTTGACCGGCGTACCGCGCTCGGCCAAATACGCGGGACTGGCGCAGTACACCCGCTCGATGGCAGCGATGCGCCGGGCGATCAGGGTCGAGTCTTCCAGCACGCCGATGCGCAGCGCCAGGTCGTACCCCTCGCCGAGCAAATCCACCGGGCGGTCACTCAGATCGACCTCCACCGTCACCTCGCGATAACGCTGCAAGAACAGCGGCAGCAGACACCCCAGGTGCGCCACCGCGAACGACAACGGCGCACTGACACGAATCGTCCCACGGGGTTCGGCAGTCTGCCCGGCGATGCCCTGCTCCACCTGTTCGATTTCGCTCAACAGCCGCAGCGCGGACTCGTAATAGCTCTGGCCCAGCGGTGTCACGTCCAGGCGCCGGGTCGAACGGTTGAGCAGACGCACGCCGAGGCGCTCCTCCAGTTGCATCAACCGACGGCTGACGAACTGCTTGGAAAGACCCAACTGATCGGCCGCCGCCGTGAAGCTGCCGGAATCCATCACCTGGCAAAAAATACGCATGTCTTCGAACGGGTTCATTGTCACTCTCTGGTTGACAGTTAAACGCTTTATAGCCGCTTTTTCACTTTCCGGCACCTCATTAATCTGTGCTCACGGTGTTGCTGAGACCTGAAGCCCAGCGCCACAGCAGCCCTATCCCAAGGCATACAAAAACTCAAACGACTTAAAAAGGAATTACACATGAACATCAAGAAAACCCTCGCCGCTTCCCTCCTCGCCCTGTCCATCGGCAACGCATTCGCCGCCGAAGGCACTGGCGTCGAACACAACACCCAGGCCTTCCTCGATGCCCTCGCCGCCGGTGGTGGCAAACCGCTTGAGCAACTGAGCCCGAAAGACGCCCGTGCGGTGCTGACCGGCGCCCAGGCTTCGGTGAAGGTTGACCTGTCGGGCGTTGAAGTCAGCGACAAGGCGATCAAGGTCGATGGCCAGACGATCAACCTGAAAGTGGTGCGTCCAGCCAAGGTCAAGGGCGAGCTGCCGGTGTTCATGTTCTTCCACGGTGGTGGCTGGGTGCTGGGCGACTTCCCGACGCACCAACGCCTGATTCGTGATCTGGTGGTGGGTTCCGGTGCGGTCGCGGTGTATGTCGATTACACGCCGTCGCCGGAAGCGCAGTACCCGACCGCGATCAATCAGGCTTACACCGCGACGAAGTGGGTGGCGGAGCACGGTAAAGATATCGGCGTCGACGGCAAGCGCCTGGCGGTGGCCGGCAACAGCGTCGGCGGCAACATGGCAGCGGTCGTGGCACTGATGGCCAAGGAACAGAAAACCCCGGCCTTGCGCTTCCAGTTGCTGATGTGGCCGGTGACCAACGCCGGGTTCGATAACGGCTCGTACCAGCAATTCGCCGAGGGCCATTTCCTGACCAAAGGCATGATGCAGTGGTTCTGGGACAACTACACCACCAACCCGGCCGAGCGTGCGCAGATCCATGCCTCGCCACTCAACGCGAGCGCCGAACAGCTCAAGGGCCTGCCCGCCGCACTGGTGCAGACCGCCGAGTTCGACGTGCTGCGTGACGAAGGCGAAGGCTACGCCCGCCACCTTGACGCCGCCGGTGTGCCGGTGACCTCGGTGCGCTACAACGGGATGATTCACGACTTCGGCCTGCTCAACCCGCTGAACGGGATTCCTGAAGTGAAGGCCGCCGTGCGCCAGGCAGCGGCAGAACTGAAGACCCATCTGAACTGAGTGCAACCCCTCGCCACACCTTCGGGTGTGGCGTTTTCTTTTGTGCCCGCCGGAGTTCATCCCATGAGCCTTTTTTCTGCCCACCTGCTGTCCTGGAGTGCCCTGCTGTTGGTACTCGACGCCCTGCTCTGGCACCTCGCGCCGTTCAAGCATCGCGCGCAACGGGTCGGTGTGCGACTGGTGCTGTTTCTGGCCTTCAGTGCGCTGATCATCAATGCCGGCGTCAGCCCATTGCAGGCGCCAGTCTTTGCCGATGATCAGGTGGCGCAACTGGGCGCGACGGCCCTGGGGATTTTCTGGTGGCTGTACGCCGCGCGGGCGCTGACCGAAGTGATCGGCCTGATCCTGATGCGGCGCATCGGCCACAGCGGCCGTCTGCTGCAGGACGTGATCGGGGCACTGGTGTTTCTGGTGGCCATCGTCGCGGCCGCCGGTTATGTGCTGGAGCTGCCGGTGAAAGGCTTGCTCGCTACCTCCGGAGTGTTCGCCATCGTGGTCGGTCTGGCGCTGCAAAGCACCTTGAGCGATGTGTTCTCGGGCATCGTGCTCAACACCACCAAGCCGTATCAGGTCGACGATTTCGTGGTGATCGACGGCGTCGAAGGCAAAGTGCTCGACATCGACTGGCGCGCCACGCACCTGTTGACCAGCGCCGGCACCCTGGCCGTGGTGCCGAACTCGGTGGCGGCCAAGGCCAAGATCGTCAACCTCAGCCGCCCGACCAACCTGCACGGCGTGTCGATCAGCATCAAGGTGCCGAACCACATTCGCCCGCGCCGGGTACTCGACGCCCTCGACCGCACCTTGCAAGGCAGCAGCAGCCTGTTGCTGACGCCTGCGCCGAAAGCCGTGCTCAAAGAGGCCGGCGAAGAAATGTCGGAATACGTGGCCAGCGGTTTTATCGCCGAGCTGGGCAAAAAGGCTGAAGTGCGCAATCAACTGTTCGACCTCGCCCACCGCCATCTCGAAGCCGCCGGCATTTCGCGGCACCCGGACGGCGTGATCGAACCTTCGACCCGCGCTCGCGCCTTGCTCGATGAAGTGAAGATCTTCCGCTCGCTGAGCCATGAAGAACGCGATCGCCTCGCAGAATCGATGGTCGCGCAGCAGTACAGCGCCGGGCAGGTGGTGCTCGGTCTGGAGGAAGTCCCCGATAGCCTGTTCGTGATCGCCACCGGCGTGGTCAGCGCCAGCGTGCCGGACGGCAATGGTTTCACCGAGGCCGGGCGCATGGGCCCGAGCGAAGTCATGGGCGAGCAAAGCATTCTGGCGGATACACCTTCGCAGGCGACGTTTACCGCGCTGACGTCTTCGATCATTTATCGCCTCGACAAAAACCTGACTCGCCAATGCATGGAACAGCGCAGTGAAGTGGGCCAGGCGTTGAACAAGTTGCAGGCGGTACGGCAGCAGAACAGCCGGCTGGCGTTGATGGCCAAGCCTGTGCCCGTTCGCAAGGGTGGCTTTTTGGGGTGGTTGCAAAAGCGTTGAGCCCTTTTCGGCAGACAAAAAAATGCCCGCTCTTCAGCGGGCATTTTTCTTCAACCAATTACTTGGCAGTGAACTTGGTGTAGCTGTTGATCAGGTTGCGATAGTTCGGCAGGCGTTCCGACAGCAGATTCGCCAGGCCTTCCATATCGTTGCGCCAGTCACCCTGCAGCTCGCAGGCTACGGCGAACCAGTTCAGCAGGTGCGCACCAGCGGCCGACATACGCGCCCAGGCAGCTTGCTGCACGGTGGTATTGAAAGTGCCGGAAGCATCGGTCACCACAAACACTTCAAAACCTTCAGCGATGGCCGACAGGGTCGGGAACGCCACGCAAACGTCAGTCACCACACCAGCGATGATCAGTTGCTTGCGGCCGGTGGCCTTGATCGCCTTGACGAAGTCTTCGTTGTCCCAGGCATTGATCTGGCCAGGGCGGGCAATGAACGGCGCGTCCGGGAATTGTGCTTTCAGCTCAGGCACGATCGGGCCGTTCGGGCCGCTGTCGAAGCTGGTGGTGAGGATGGTTGGCAGCTTGAAGAACTTGGCGATGTCGCCCAGGGCCAGCACGTTGTTCTTGAACTCGTTCGGCGAGAAATCCTGCACCAGCGAGATCAGGCCGGTCTGGTGGTCGACCAGCAGCACCACGGCGTCGTCTTTGTTCAGGCGTTTGTAAGGAACGTTGCTCATGTGAAACTCCTCGGGGATGGGTGATGCGACAAGCGCCGGCCACGAAGACCGGCGCCGTTTACGGGATCAGAAAGCGAAACAGGAACAACCGAACGCACCCCAGAAACCAGCGAAATCGCTGACCGGCGCATTCGACATCCGGGCTTTTTCATGGCTGTGGGTATGCACCGCGCACGGGCCGCTGCACTGGTGCACCTGGGCCTGCAATGGCGAATTCGGGCGCCAGTGGCCAGAGACTTTGACCACCGGCGACCAGTCCGGCAGCACCGGCAATGCACGTGGGCCGAGGTCTTCGAAGTCGCCAGCGGAATAAACGATCTTGCCGCCGACCACAGTCAGCACCGACTCGATCCACTTGATCGCTTCTTCTTCTACGTGGAAGAAGTCCGCGCTCAGCGCCGCCAGATCCGCCAGTTGACCGACCTTGATCTGGCCCTTGTTGCCCTGCTCGGACGAGAACCAGGCGCTGCCGTGGGTGAACAGTTCCAGCGCGGTGGCGCGTGGCAAACCTTCTTCGTACAGCGCCAGACCACCGACGGTACGACCGCTGACCATCCAGTACAGCGAAGTCCACGGGTTGTAGCTGGACACCCGCGTGGCATCGGTACCCGCGCCGACCGGCACGCCTTCGGCAAGCATGCGTTTGATCGGTGGCGTGGCTTCGGCGGCCTGCTTGCCGTAACGGTCGACGAAGTATTCGCCCTGGAACGCCATGCGATCCTGGATCGCAATACCGCCGCCCAGCGCTTTGACCCGCTCGATGTTCTGCGGAGTGATCGTTTCCGCGTGGTCAAAGAACCACGGCAAGCCGTTGAACGGGATGTCGCGGTTGACCTTCTCGAACACGTCGAGCATGCGGCTGATGGATTCGTTGTAGGTGGCGTGCAGACGGAACGGCCAGCGCTGCTCGACCAGGTGGCGCACCACCGGCTCCAGCTCCTGCTCCATGGTCTGCGGCAGGTCCGGGCGCGGTTCGAGGAAGTCTTCGAAGTCCGCCGCCGAGAACACCAGCATCTCGCCAGCGCCGTTGTGACGCAGGAAGTCATCGCCCTGATGCAACTTGACGCTGCCGGTCCAGTTCTGGAAGTCGGTCAGCTCTTCTTTCGGCTTCTGGGTGAACAGGTTGTAGGCGATGCGCACGGTCAACTGGTCGTCTTTGGCCAGTTGTTCGATCACCTGATAATCGTCCGGGTAGTTCTGGAAACCGCCGCCGGCATCGATGGCGCTGGTCAGGCCGAGGCGATTGAGTTCGCGCATGAACTGGCGGGTCGAGTTGACCTGATATTCCAGCGGCAGCTTCGGCCCCTTGGCCAGCGTCGAGTACAGAATCATCGCGTTCGGTCGTGCCACCAGCATGCCGGTCGGGTTGCCGTTGGCATCACGCACGATTTCGCCGCCCGGCGGGTTCGGCGTATCGCGGGTGTAGCCGGCGACACGCAATGCGGCGCGGTTGAGCAGCGCGCGGTCATACAGGTGCAGGATGAACACCGGGGTGTCCGGCGCTGCCTGGTTGATTTCTTCGAGGGTCGGCATGCGTTTTTCGGCGAACTGGAATTCGTTCCAGCCACCGACCACGCGCACCCATTGCGGGGTTGGCGTGCGGTCAGCCTGATCCTTGAGCATGCGCAGCGCATCGGCCAGCGACGGCACGCCTTCCCA
Source organism: Pseudomonas sp. stari2 (assembly GCF_040760005.1). NCBI lineage: Bacteria > Pseudomonadati > Pseudomonadota > Gammaproteobacteria > Pseudomonadales > Pseudomonadaceae > Pseudomonas > Pseudomonas sp. Stari2. The sequence goes on along the minus strand of NZ_CP099760.1, from coordinate 2,543,663 downwards.
ACGCAGTTCGAGGTTGTAGTTCAAACCGCCACGTATCAGGTGTAAGTGCGAGTCGTTGAGGCCGGGAATCACGCAGCGGCCCTTGAGATCGACGACCTGGGTGCCGGCGCCGCGCAGGGCCATGGCTTGCGCATCGTTGCCGACGACGGCGAAGCGGCCGTCCTTGATCGCCACGGCACTGGCGAGGGGTTTTGCGCGGTCTACGGTATGAAATTGGCCATTGAACAGAATCAGATCAGCGTTGGCGTTCATCGCAGTTCCTTCGATATAAGTGAAACGAAACCCAGACCTGCCGGCTCAGCGCGGCGGGTTGGTGTTGGAATCCAGATGTTCATGGAGCTGACTGGCGGTCAGCCACGGCGCGAACAGACGGGTCGCGACCGGCATGCAGACGTAGACCACCGACAGCACGATGGTCAGGGTGATCAGGAACGTGGCGACCACGTAGTTGGACAGGAACGCATTGAGTTGCAGCAGCGGCCCCCAGATCAGCGGCACCAGCAAGGTGTGCGGCAAAATCACGAATAACGTCACCACAGCCTGCTTCCAACGCGGCGGTGGTGAAGCGGCATCGGCCAGTGGTGTGAACCAGAACTCGTTGGCCGCATTGACCTCGGTCTGGTCGCCGTCGGCGAGCATTGGCGCGGCTTCGTCGATCAGCTTCTGACGCTGCGGCGAGTCGAGCCAGCGCTGCATCGCCTCGGTCGAGCAATAACGCAGCACGCAAGTGAACAGCGCGAGCCCGCCCTGCTGGCTGCGCATCACGTCCACGCCCAGGTGCCCTTCTTCGCGCCCCGCCACGCTGACGATATTGCGCAGCCAGGCTTCGTACGGCTGCTCAAAACCGGCCTTGACCCGGTGCTTGACGATCAGCGTCACGGTTTCTTCGGGTCCCGGTTTTTTCAGGGTCTGGGCATCAGGCATAACGGAGTACTCCGGGCAAACGAACATTGAGCGCGAGCCGTCCGGGCCCGGCGATCAGAACAGTGGTGAACAGAATCAACAGCAACCAGCCGAACTGCCCTTCGGCCACACTCCATTGCGGATGCACGAGCAGCAGCGCCACCAGCAGCACAAACAGAATAGGCAAACACGCCAGACGCGCCAGCACCCCGGCGACTATCAGCAGTGGACAGAGGACTTCGGCGAAGATCGCCAGAATCAAAGTGAGGTGGGCACCGAGGTGGAACGGGTCTTCGATCAGTTGCAGCTGCGCGGTGAAGTCCAGCAGCTTGGGCAAGCCGTGGACGAACAGCAGAAACAACCCGCCGGTAACCCGCAGGAACAGCAGGCCGAAGTCTTGCGCCTGGTCATTGCGTTGTGCCGCGTTCATGGGCCCATCCTTGATCAATCATTGCAGGTAATGGTGCAACGATTGATCAAGGGGAAATTGGATGGGTGTGCTCTCTTTGCTCTGGATCGATCAGTGATCAGGCTACAGCGGGCGCTATGAGGTAGCGGGCGTTGGGTTTGAGCAGAGGTTTTCTGGGGAGAAGCGGATTGAGGTAGTGATCGAGCGCGCGTTCGGCGGCTTCGTGGAATTTCTTGGAATCGAGGGTTTCGTAGGGGGAAGTCGAATCGACTTCCGGCGGGTTTGGCGTGGGTTTGATCATGGGTAAAGCCTCTAGAGTAGTGGAGGCGCCACGCTTCGCTGCTAAACGAAAGAGGTGGCGGCCGTACGCGGGTTAGCAGACCAGGACTCTAGAACCCGGCGCACCGAAGTGCCCCACGCAAAGCCGCCATAACGTGAACGGACAGGCGTGAGCCTGATCACGAACGAACGGAGTTGTGCGTCTAGAGTAGATCCGGGCTGCTAAACCCGATCACTGTTTTTCAGCGACCGCCAAACAATAGAACCCGCCCCCAAGGCGCACAAGCCGGCGGATTCTGGCGTACACGTAGGCAATGGCGGACACGATGCCCAGTAGCACATCAACTTTCTGGCCCTTGGCGGCGGCGCCGGTCAGGGTGACGCTGGTTTCGACGGTGGTGCCGCCGTTGGGGATTTCGACATTACTCGGCGAGCCCTTGACCGAGGTGATGGTCGGCGGGGTGGCGGCCGTCACGGTCAACGTGAGCGGGGCTGATGTCTGCCCTGACGCGTACAGCGCCTTTGCAGTGAATGTGTGCAGCGTGAGTGTCCGGCCGCTAAGTGTGTGTTTCCAGATGCCAGTGACGGGATCGGCTGTTGGCTGGCCATCGGGTGTGGGGCCATCGAATATCTGGACTTTCTGACCTGGGGCTGACGTGCCGATCAGTGTTACGGCGGGGTCGACGGTAAAACCACCAGGCAGGATTTCGACGCCTTTGGAGTCTTCTGCTCGGGTGATCACCGGTTTTACATCCGCGATAGCCTTGATCGTGTAGGTTCGCAGCGGAAAGGACACTGCTTCGACTTCAATCTGACTTCCCCCCAACGCGGCTTTGAATTCGATGGAAAACGATGAGCCATCCTTCAGATTTTTTAATTCGTTCAAAATCGTAGCAGAGACGCCAGAGTCGTAATAATCATTAGTTATCCAACCGCTATTGGTTACGGGCCCCGGTTGGGCCCAGAAAGCTTTGTCATAGGGGGTGTTGTCGTTGAGTGTCCCCTTGAATCGCAGCCATACCCATTGTTTCAGGGCAATCAACGGCCAGCCAAGGGCGCGTAATGTTGCTGACGACTTGATCGCTTCCAGATCCAGTTCCAGCCCATCACCGTTATTGGCCGCCTGAAGAATCTTTGGCACGTTGGAAAGATCCAGCACCAGCGACTGTACCGCCAGGGAACGAATATCCGAAGGCAATGGTGGCGCATTCCCGCGTTCGACCGTGTAGCTGACCGTCACCGCTTTGTTCAGGTTGAAAGCCACCACGCTATTGGTCAGTGCAATTTCCTGCGGCCCGAGCACGGTGACGGTTTTTTCCGGCGCCGTGTGTGAGCCCCCAGCCGGCGTACCCGACGCACCGGTGAATCTGGCACTGATTTTGTCGCCGAGCACCATGCCGACGTAATCCACGATAGCGGTCAGGGTATCTTTCGCAGCATTGGGCACCAGACTGGTGTCGTTCGGCGCTTCCTTGATTTTCGGGGCTTTCAGCTCCAGCGCCACCCCCACACTGAACGCCTTCACATCGGAATAACTCGTAGGCCGCCCATCCGCCCATTTGATTGAATAGGACGCCTCGACCGTTCCGCCTTCATTACCCTTGATCAGCTCAGCCTTGATGGTGAACGGTATCGGTTGGCCGGCGGTAAACGAGGACAGCTTGACCGAGTCGCTGTCCGGCCCGGTTTTCGAGCCATTCCAGAAGTAGGTCACCTCGTCATCCTTGACCGTGTTCAGGTATTCCACAGTCAGCGTGGTGCCGGCCGTATCCGCCGGCAGTACGCCGTCCACCACGCCGTCCACTTTCGGCTCTGGCAGCTCTTGCCTCGGTTCGCCGACGTTCAGGCTCTCGGCGTGGATCGACTCGCGGATGGCGTGGGTGGCGTTGACGCGGTTCATCGTCCCCAGCACCGCATCCTCGATCAGTAACTGGTAATACGGCTCCAGTTTGCCACCTTCGATCTGTTTGAGATGAAGGCCTGGGACGTTGATCAGCAAGGGCGCACCGGCCGTGATATCGCCTTGGGTAATCGGGCGTAGCGGCAGGTCGGGCAAATAGGTGCTCAGGTCAGGCCGGGTGCCGAGCCAGAACAGCTTGATCGCCTGGCCGGCAGCAAAGGACTTGTCAAATGGAATCTGGATGCGGGCCTGTGCCAGTTCCGGATCAAGGGCGCCCTGTGCCGCGTCGAGGGCGACCGGGGCCAGTAATCGTTTAACCTCGCCAATGACATTGATGAACTGGGTCTTCGACAACAGATCGGCGGAACCATCGGCTTTTTTCAGGCGAAAGGACAAGGCGATCTGGGTCTTGGCCAGTTGCCGCAGCGCGGTATTGGGAATTTTGATTTCGGGGATGCTCGGCACACTGGCCAGCGGCTCACCGGTGATTTCGATGTTGATCGGTGCCCCTTCATCCGGTGTGCCCCTGAGTCGGACGATGGGGATGTCACCGACCTTGAACTTGTTGCTGTCCATGGCAATGATCTGCGCCGTGCCATCGGTATCCCCCAGTTTGTCGGCGTCCAGCACATTGTTCAGCGCTTCCTTGCAGATTGGTGCGTTTAATCTGTCGGCGTCGACCGCGACCACCACACGCTGCTCATGACTCCAGTCTTCGGAGCGGTTGTCGACCATGTCGTAGAGCTCAAAGGCCACGGCGAGACCGGAATCTCCGGAGTCACCCGCCTCGCGAATGGTTGCCTCGGTAATGTGCACGACAAGCGGCACTGTGCCGTCGGCCTCAGCCTGAGTCAGCGGTCCGTAGAGCACGAAAACCCCGCCCCAGCTCACCTGGACCCAGTCACCGACCGCTGCGTCGGGATAGGGTTTTGGCCCGTCGTCGGAGGGGCCGATCGTGATCGGCACGCCAGCGGCGATGTTGTCCTTGTCGATGCCGCCCTCGAGAATCTCCTTGGGGACGGTCATTTTCAGTTTCGAGTGGCCCGGGCCTTCGTCGCTGTCATGGCCGCCGGGGCGGGTGAGTTTGACCCGCACCTGCATCACCTCGGAAGGCTCGGCCGTTCCGCCCTGTCGGGTGACGGCGTAGGACAGGGTGGACGAGCCATCACTGAAGCGCGCGGCGGGCACAAACATCGCCAGCGTGGTGTCGACTTCGTGTGCGTCAACGGTTTTGTTAAGTACTGCCTGACCACCCAATGAAATCACCAACTTGTCGCCCCGGCTCATGACCCCCCACGCCCCGGCGCGACACAGCAAACCCTGTTTGGGGAAGTTGTCCTGCACGGCCGCCTTATTGAGCCCCCAGACATCCGGCGCTTGCGACACGGGACCGGTGCGACCGGGAACGTCGAGCTCCTTGAGTACCAGCGGTGAGGAACCAGCGGGATTGTTGACAGTCATCGCGCGAACTCCGATCAAATGGCAGGACGATGGAGGCATTGAACGGCGCTGTAGCGGGGTTGGCTACTGTCAGAAATTACAGGTGCGTGTGGGTTTAAGACAAACGGCCCAACAACGCTATATGGCACCGATAAAAAAACGATCCGCTGGCCGTTTTCTTTGTAACCGGAGCAACTAGATCGCCGGAATATCCAGCGACGCCGACATGAATTGACTGATCCGTGAACGCAGCCATTTCTCTGCCGGATCGTTGTCATGCACCCCGCTCCACGCCATCGACAGTTGCGCCGCATCAATCGGAAACGGTGGATCTTCAGCCCGCAACGCACAACCCTCAACCAACGCACACGCCGCGTAATCCGGCACGGTCGCGATCATCTCGGTGCCGGCCAGCAGCGCGCGCAAACCGCTGAATTGCGGCACGCCGAGCACCACACGACGGCTGCGACCGACCTTGGCCAGGTCCACGTCGATGTTGCCGCTCAAATCCCCCGAGAACGACACCATCGCATGAGGCCGCTCGCAATATTCGTCGAGGGTCAGCGGGCCCGGGCGGTTATCGCCGCGCAGGACCTTGCAGGGAATGTCGCGCAGTTTCTTGCGCTTGGCGTTGGCCGGCAGATCGGTGGTGTAACTCACGCCCACGGAGATTTCCCCGGACGCCAACAACGTCGGCATCAGTAGATAGTTGGCGCGGCGCACCACGACCACGATCCCCGGCGCCTCTTCCTGCAACTGGCGCAGCAATGGCGGGAACAGTCCGAACTCGGCGTCATCCGACAGACCGATGCGGAACACATCACAACTGGTCACCGGATCGAATTCCTTGGCCCGGCTGACCGCGCCGGAAATCACGTCCATCGCCGGTTGCAGCTCCTGAAGAATCGCCAGCGCCCGCGCTGTCGGCTCCATGCCGCGACCGTTGCGCAGCAGCAGCGGATCGTCGAACAGATCGCGCAAGCGGCCCAGCGCCGCGCTCACCGCCGGCTGGCCCATGAACAGTTTTTCGGCGACGCGGGTCAGGTTCTTTTCGAACATCAGCGCTTCGAAAATCACCAGCAGGTTCATGTCGACGCGGCGCAGATCGTTTCGGTTCATGGGGCACGTTTTCCTTGTTTGAGCCTGACGTGAAAGGTGGGCACTTTACTCGATCAGCGGCACTTTGGCCGCGCGTTTGTAGGGGCCGTATTCGACCGGTACCCACTGGAAGTGCTTGTCAACCGCCGTGATGTGGCCGATACCCGGAAACGGCAAATGCGCGGCCGTTACCCAGGTTTTGCTCGCGGCCGCTGCGCTGAACACTGCATGACGGCTTTTGATCGCTTGCTGATTGTTGACGTCAAAACTGATCGACACTTCGGGATGATCGAACTGCACCGCGAGGTTGTGCACCAGGTCGCCCATGAACACGATGCTCTGGTTCTGCGAAGTGAAGCGATAGGTGGTGCTGCCCGGCGTGTGCCCGGCTTCCAGTGTAGCTTCGACCACACCCGGCAAAGGCGACTGCCCCTCTGCGAATGTCTTGAAGCGTCCGGCCGCCACGTAAGGCGCGGTGGAGTCCTGAGCGATCTTGAAGAATTCCCGGGCGCCGGCCGGCACCTTGGCCATTGCCTGCGGATCAAGCCAGTAATCGGCTTCAGCCTTGGCGGCGTAGACCGTAGCGTTGGCGAAGATCGGCTGTTGCTGGCCGTCGACCAATCCACAAACGTGATCCAGGTGCAGATGGGTCAGCAGAATCGTATCGACCTGTTCAGGCTTGTATCCGGCGGCCTGCATGTTTGCCGAGAGCTGACCGGCGGTGGCGCCGATGCACTGCCCCGCACCGGTATCGACCAGAATCAGTTGCTTGCCGGTATTGACCAGAAACGCATTGAACGCGGTCTGCACACCCGGCGTTTCAATCGAGCGACGGGCCAGCAGTGCACGGATCTGACTCTGGCTCATGCCCTGCAACAGTTTCGGCGACAGATCGTTGTAGCCGTCGAATAACGCGGTGACTTCGTAATCGCCCAGTGCCAGACGGAAATAACCGGGTGCCTGAGTACCGATCTGTGGCGCTTGCGCCATGGCACTGCTCATCACACCGGCAAGCGCCAGACCAGTCACTGCGCTGAATAATCCTTTCATGCGTATCCCCTTGGTCGAGCCCGAAACTGCGGCCCCCAATGGCCCGCCTATCCTCGCCATCCTGCCCGCCCTGCGCCGCGAGGACTTGCAGCGGTGTGCTGTGTTCAGGTTCCGCCAGCGTAATTAACAACGTTTAACTCGTCAGCCCTCGCCTCTCGCCGAACAATGAAACCCTCTGCGCAACGTTGTTTTTTGAACCAAGGGAAAGCCTGACAGTGCATTCCCCCCAACACGGACCCTGGCCATGGCTCATTCACAACAAACCGTCGCCCTCGCTCCTGCCATCGAACCACGCAGAACCGGTACGGGCGGCCTCAGCCCGCAGCGCGAGCGGCTGGTGAAGCAGTTGATCCTCGAACGCCTGGGCGACAGCCTTGAGGTCACCGAACTGGCGAGCGCCTGCTCACTCTCACGCAGCCATTTTTCCCGGGCGTTCAAGTGCAGCACCGGGTACTCGCCGCAAGACTGGATTCGTACCCAGCGCATTGCCAGGGCCAAGTTGTTGATCCAGCACACCAACCACAGCCTCACGCAAATCAGCCTGGAATGCGGCTTCTGCGATCAGGCGCACTTCTGCCACATCTTCACCCGCAGCGAAGGGATCAATCCGTTTGCGTGGCGGTGTCAGGTCATGAAAAACCGCTGAGGCGGTTTCAGTCCCGAGCCATCCGCTGAGCCAGTCGCGCCACCCGCTCGCCCAGGTGAGCGGCGGTGTGTTGGTCTTCCAGAGGAGGTACCTGCTCGGGCGGTTGTTCGACGCAGGATTGGGACATCGCCCCGAGGGAGCTGCCGAGGCGATTCAACTGGCCGTCGAACACACCTTCGCACGCACGCGCCGGCAGCAGATCGAGTCCGACCCAGATCATCGAATGCTGGGCGGCGAACACTGCCATTTGCAGCAAGGTATTGAGTTTGTCGCCGCACAGACTGCCGGAATTGGTGAAGCCCGCCGCGAGCTTGTCGCGCCATGGCCGAGCGAGATAGAACGAGGCCGTGGCCTCCATGAATTGCTTGAACGCGGCCGAGGCGCTGCCCATGTAAGTCGGCGCGCCGAAGATGATGGCGTCGGCGCGGTGCAGGTCATCCCAGTGGGCTTCGACGTCTTCCACCGCCAGCAACAGGCAGGTGCTGCCCACATGGCGCTCCACACCCTGGGCCACCGCCTGCGCAATGACGCGGGTGTGCCCGTAGCCACTGTGATAGACCACCACTACTTTGCTCATCGCAGCGTCCTCCGGACGTATGCATTCCATTGCCCCGAAGTTTTGGCTTTGACGCGGGCGCGGACGAGTTAATCGTTGTTAATTTTTCCCGGCTGTCGGGTGAGCGGACACAGGTTCTGCCCTTTAAATACAGTAGTGACTGCGCTGGATGCCGAGCGATGCCCGAACGTATGGCCTCTCGCGCACGTTGCACTGGCGGCAAATCCTGAGGAATATGCCGGGATACAGCGGATCAGACGGCTTGCGTGACCTTCGAGTCGCTCTGCGCCCTGCCCGTCACGGATTCTTCACCCCGACGGATCAGGATCAAAAAAACGTCGAAGGAGTGAGCGGTTGAGTCTTTCCCCGAATCAGGCCATCGGTTTCGGCCCCTATCGGATCCACCCTGGCCAGCGGCTGGTGCTTGAAGGCGACCAGCCTTTGCGCCTGGGCCGGCGCGCCATGGACATTCTGCTGATCCTGCTGGCCAACGCCGGCGAGGTGGTGAGCAAGCAGCAACTGATCGCTGGGGTATGGCCGGACAGTGTGGTGGAAGACATCAATCTGCGGGTGCACATGGCGGCCCTGCGCAAGGCCCTCGGCGACGGTCAGGCCGGCCAGCGCTACATCGTCACGGTGGCGCAGCGCGGCTACAGTTTCGTCGCGCCGGTCGTGCTGCAATCGATTGAACAACGCCCCGCCGCCAACCTCGGCCAGCATAACCTGCCACTGCGTCGCACACGGATGATCGGTCGCCAGTCGGTGGTCGACAGCCTGATGACCCAACTGCCGCGCCAGCGCTGCATCACCCTGGTCGGCCCCGGTGGCATCGGCAAAACTACCGTGGCCCTGCGGGTCGCCGAGCAACTGATCGGCCATTATCGCAACGGTATTCGTCTGCTGGATCTGGCACCGCTAGATGACCCTGATTCGATCTGCTCGCACCTCGCCGCCCTGTTGGATCTTTCGCTGCACGACAGTGAACCGATGGCGTGCCTGATCAACAGCCTGCGCGAGCGGCAGATGCTGCTGGTGATCGACAACTGCGAGCATTTGATCGATGCCGTGGCATTGCTCAGTGAAAGCATTCTGCGCGGCGCGCCGCAGGTGCATATTCTGGCCACCAGCCGCGAAAGCCTGCGAGCTGAGGGCGAGTATGTGCAGCGTCTGGAATCTCTTGATTGTCCACCGCCGATTGCGGTGCTCGAACGTGATCAGGCGATGGGGTTTTCTGCGCTGCAACTGTTCGTCGAACGGGCGATGGCGGCCCACGAACATTTTGAGCCGGGCAACGCTGATCTGCCCTCGATCATCGAAATCTGCCGCCGACTGGATGGCATCCCGCTGGCACTGGAACTGGCCGCCGCGCAGGTGGCGGGTCTTGGGCTGGACGGTTTGCTGAGTCAACTTCAGGGGCGGTTGCCGGCAGGCAATCAGACGCGTCTCGGCAGGCACGAAACGCTGCGCGCTACGCTGGACTGGAGCTTCAATCTGCTCAACGCCTGCGAACAGACCGGCCTGCGCCGATTGGGTGTGTTCCGTGGCGCGTTCACGCTGGAATCTGCGGCGGCGGTCATTGTCGGTCAGCACATCGAGCCGAACGAAGTGTTCGCCTCGATCACGCAACTGGTGGCCAAGTCGCTGCTCACCGTAGAGGTCGGTGATGAAGAGGTGTTCTATCGCCTGCTCGACACCACCCGCCGCTATGCACTGGAAAAACTCGATCAGGCTGCCGAACTCGGCGAAACCCGCGAACGCCATGCCGAACGCAGCCTGGCGCTGATGCACCAGGCCCAGGCCGACTGGGAGAACACCGCGACTGAAGTCTGGATCGAGCGCTACGCCCGTAGCCTCGAAGACCTGCGCGCGGCGCTGGACTGGACGCTGAATGACGAAGGCTCGCGCCCTCTCGGCGTTCGACTGACGGCGACCTCGGCGCCGTTGTGGCAAGAGTTGTCTCTGCTAAAGGAATACGGCGTTCACGTGCGGCGGGCACTCGCATTGCTGGCGTCATCCGACGAGCCCTGCCCGCGACTGGAAATCGCCTTGAAACTGGCCCTCGGCAGCGCCTGCTATCACACCTGGGGCGGCACACCGGAAACCATCGAAGCCTTCGTCAGCGCCCGTCTGCTGGCGCAACGGCACGACGACATGGCCGGGCAATTGCGCGCCATATCCGGGCACATGGCGGTCAATCTCAGTTGCGGGCATTACCAGATGGCGCTGGAGCAGAGCGAGCAATTCGAAAGCCTCGGCGTGCAGGGCGATGCGCAGTTGTCCTTGAGTACCCACCGCTTGCGAGTGCTCGCGCTGCATTACGCCGGCGATCAGCATCAGGCGCGGATCCACGCCGAACAAGTGATCCAGCGCATGGCCCACAGCGGCCACCTCAACCGCTTCACGCACGGTTTCGGCGTGCAATACGATCAGAGCGTCGCCTCGCTGACCGTCCTCGCCCGGGTGCTGTGGCTGCAGGGTTTTCCCGAGCAGGCCTGGCGCACGGCGCGGCAGGCGCTGGACATCGCGGTGCAGATCAACCACGGCACCTCGATCTGCTACACCCTGGCACTCGCCTCGTGCCTGATCGCCTACTACAACGGCGATGTGCAGAACGCTCGCGCGCTGCTGCAACTGCTGCTCGAACAGGCGCAGAAACATTCGGTGCTGCTGTTCTACACCTGGGCGCGGCATTACGCGCAGGTGATCGACGCCGACAAGGCTCCCGCCATCCCGCCCGCCGATAGCGGTCTGGTCAGGGAGATCATGGTCACGCTGGATCCGGTTTTCGTTGATGATGCTTTGCTCGAACGAGCACAAAGCGGCGCGGCCGGCTGGAGCACTGCGGAGATTTTGCGGGCCCGCGCCGAGCGATTGCTGGCGACTGAATCGCCCTGCCATCACACGGTCGAAAGCGCCTTGCAGCAATCCCTTGAGATCGCCCGGACACAAGGCGCACTGGCTTGGGAACTGCGCAGCGCAACGTCGCTGGCTCAATTGTGGCAGCGCCAGTCGCGTTTCCGTGAAGCACTCGAATTGCTGACACCGATCTACCAGCGCTTCACCGAAGGCTATGCCACCCCCGATTTGCGCAAAGTGCGTTTACTACTCGACGAATTGGGCGGTCAGTCGGCTGCGTGAGGCTGGCCGTGTGCGGCCCAGGTAACGCGCGTGCCGACGCTCGACATCGTTCAGTTCGCCGCCCTGCTCGAGTTGCTCGCGGGCATACCGGCGCGTGGTGTTGAGCATTCGATAGCGCAGTGTTCCGCTAGATCGATCAATTGCCAGCAGCGACTTGGCCGCCAACTGTTCAACCACAGCCACCAGCGTCGAGGGTGGTAATTGCGCACAACTGATCACGCCGATGGCGGCGTCCAGGGTGAATGCCATCTTGAACACCGATAACCTTTGCAGCACACGTTTTTCCTGCTCGCTCAAGCGCTGATAGCTCCAGTCCAGCGCAGCTTTCATCGACTGATGGCGTGGCACAGCGGTACGGCGTCCATGGCTCAGGACTTGCAGACCCTGATCCAGTTGCGTCTGAAGGCCGACCAGCGCCAGCGCATCGATCTGCGCCGCTGCCAGTTCGATCGCCAGCGGCAGGCCGTCGAGGCGTCGACAGATATCGCGCACCGTTTCCAGATCCTGCTCACGCAGACCAAACCCGTGTTGACGCGCACGGGCACGACTGACAAACAGCTGCACCGCCGAATAGCCCATGACCTCATCGACGCTGTTAAGCGCCGTGGCTTTGGGAAGGGTCAGGGACGGCAGTGGTTGCAATACTTCCCGACCGAGGCGCAATGGTTCGCGGCTGGTGGCAAGAATCGACAGACGGGGGGCAACGTCGAGCAGCGTTTCCAGCAGGCTCCGGCAGGCTTCGTGCAGGTGTTCGCAGTTGTCCAGCACCAGCAAGGCGTGGCGCGCGGCCAATGTGGGGAAGTCGATGTCGAGGGTTTTCAGCAGGTGATCGAGGAGCGGAATGTCTTCATCGATCAGCGATAGATCGACCTGCCAAACGCCGTCACGAAAATGTTGCAGCAGCAGTTCCGCTGCGCGCAGCGCCACGGTGCTTTTGCCGACGCCGGCAGGTCCCGTCACCGTCAGGAGCCGGGACAACGGCAGTTGCCGGACCAGACCGCCGACCAGTGAGTCGCGCCCGGTGACCGGCGTAAGCCGTGCGGGCAAGTTATGCTGGGGCGCTTGCAGGCTTTCGAAAACCACCTGAGCGACGCTGTCGCCCTGCACCGGTGCCACGAAGCTGTACCCGCATTGCGGCACATTGACAATGTAGCGCTGACCGTTCTCGCCGTCGCCGAGAGCCCTACGCAACGCGGCGATGTGCACACGCAGGTTGATCTCCTCGACCACCGAGGTCGGCCACACCAGAGCAATCAATTGCTCTTTGCTGACCACCCGCCCGGCGCGCTCGACCAGCACCTGCAGGATATCCAGCGCACGACCGCCCATGCGCAATTGCCGATCCCCTTCGAGGATCAGCCGTTGGCGCAAATGGAACGCGTACGGGCCGAAACGCAGGACCGACGCCGAGTTCAATTGGTTGAGGCTGTTCATGTCCGTTATCTTCGCAGGCCTCGATGACGGTACAACCGTCACACGGGGCGCAGCACGGACATCCGGGTGCGTTTGACGGACAGAACCGCTCTAGCTGAACTGTTCGCGATATTGCGTGGGGGTCAGCCCGAGCTTTTCGCCGAACAGAAAACGCATGTGCCGCACGCTGCCGAAACCGCTTTTATAGGCAACGGTCTTCAACGGCAGATCGCTGGTTTCCAGCAGATTGCGCGCGCAATCGATGCGCGCACTTTGCAGGAATTCCATGGGTGTCATGTTGACCTCGCGGGCGAACACCCGAGCGAAGTGTCGTGCACTCATGTTCGCAAGACTTGCCATGCGCTCGACGGTGAAAGCTTCCTCCAGATTTTCCAGCACATGGTTCTGCACCCGGGTAATCGGTGTTTCCTGGGGCGCCACTGCTGCCATCAACGGGCTGAACTGCGCTTGCCCACCCTGGCGCTTCATCACCACCAGCAACACCTTGGCCACGTCCTGGGCAATCTTTTTGCCATGATCGCGAGCGACCACCGCCAACGCCATATCGATGCCGGCCGTGACGCCCCCGGACGTGATCAGATTGCGATCCTCGACAAAAATCTGGTCAGTTGCGACGTTTGCCATTGGAAAGCCCTTGATCAGGCGTTCGGTGTAATTCCAGTGGGTGGTTACACGGTAGCCGTCGAGCAAACCGGCGTGTCCAAGCACGAAGGCGCCGGTACAGATCGAGCCATATTGCCCGGCACGCGTGACCGCGTCCTGCAGCCAGGCGAGCAACGGCGGGTGTTTTTCGTTGTAGGCGCCGGGGCCACCCGGCACCAGCAACAAGTCATAGCACTCATCGGCTTCGTCGATGTGCCGATCGGCGTGCACGAGGACGCCATTGGACGCACGCAACGGCCCACGCTCGGTGCCCAGGGTCGTCAGGTGATAGTGGGCTTGCGGTTTCAGGTAACGGTTGGCAACTGAAAAGACCTCCAGCGGCCCGGCCATGTCGAGCAGCAGAAACTCCGGGAACAGCACCATTGCCACGGTCTTCATGGGAGTATCACCAAAATCCATGCAAAATCATAAGTCTGCGCATTATGGCCAGATACGGTGGAACCGTTGGAAAGAATACGTGATCCAGTGCACACAACTGTCAACTCAAAAGGGACAGTATTTCAATTTTTATCTACTTATTGCATCACAGGGTTACCAGTAACCTTCTCCTCACTCGGACGAATCAACGTCCTGAAAGGAGATTTCATCATGCTGACCCTTCGTAAAGCTTCCGACCGCGGTCTGGCCAATCATGGCTGGTTGAAGTCGTTCCACACCTTTTCCTTCGCCAGCTATCGTGACCCGCGTGAACAGGGTTTCTCCGACCTGCTGGTGATCAACGATGACCGCGTCGCCGCCGGCAAGGGCTTCGGCCAACACCCCCACCGAGACATGGAGATTTTCTCCTATGTGCTCGAAGGCGCCCTGGAACACAAGGACACCCTCGGCACCGGCTCGGTGATTCGCCCCGGCGATGTGCAACTGATGAGCGCCGGCAGCGGCGTGGCCCACAGCGAGTTCAACCATTCGGCGACCAAACCTGTGCACTTCCTGCAGATCTGGATCGTACCAGACGTCAGCGGCGCGAAACCGCGTTACCAGCAAGAGCACTTCAGCGAGCAGAAAAAACGCGGTCGTCTGCAACTGATCATCTCGCCCGAAGGCAACCACGGCTCGCTGAAAGTGCGCCAGGATGCACGGGTGTATGCCGGGCTGTTCGATGGCGAGGAAAGTGCCACCCTCAAGCTGCCTGCCAACCGCTTCGCCTACGTACACGTTGCTCGCGGCAGCGTTGAACTGAACGGCGTGCAGTTGAAGGAAGGCGACGGCGTACGGGTTCGTGAAGAGCAGGCACTGACCCTGAGCAATGGCCATGATGCCGAAGTCCTGGTGTTTGATCTGCGCCCGCAGGAACTGCCGGAAATGCCATGATTCGGTGGTTTCATCGCTCGAAAAAAACGGCCTTTGTTGAAGGCCGTTTTTCATTCTGCCGGCAATGTCATCATCGCTGCCGGCGCAGAGCTTCCAGCCTCTTTCACCGACTGAACCATTGCCAGAGTGGTCTGCATCGTGACGAGTACGTTTGCCTGATTCGCGTAGTAAGAACCCGCGAGTATGGCAACCATCCCGAGAAAATGTACGGCCGTTGCCGCCCAGTAATTCGCCTTGATCGTCGAGACCTGCCTGACGGCTTCGTCAATTCGCTCCAGAGACCTGTCAATGCGAGCCGAAACGATCGCGTAACGCTGGTCGCGCTCAAGGTGAGCCTTTTCCTGCTCCAGTCTGACTTTTTCGTAGGCTTTCTCTCGCTCGACCCGAGCGGTTTCCCGCTCCTGTCGGGCTGTCTCCAAGACCTTTTCATACCCCAGTTGAGCCTTCAAGCGCTCCTGCCGCAGGTTTTCCATATTCTGCTCATGCGCCAGCTGAATTTTATTCTCAGCCTGCTCCCGTTCAAGGCGCACCTTCTCCTGAGCCTCCTCCCGCTCAACGCGCGACTTCTCCTGAGCCTCCTCCCGCTCAACGCGCGACTTCTCCTGAGACTTCTCCCACGTCTGCCGTGAAGCCTCCTGCTCTCGTTTCTGCTCCAGCCGCGCGCCCTCCTGAGATCGCTCCCAACCGAATCGGGCCTCCTCCATGGAGCGTTTTTGCTCCAGTCGGGCCTGCCCCTGACTTTTCTCGAGCTCCAGCCGTGCCTGATCCCGCTCGGCCTGCTGGGTCAGAAAGCCATCGATCTTGGCGGACATGGACTCGATCCGTGCATCGATTCTTGTCTCGATGACTTCGATCCTGGCGCTGAATTCGTCTCGTGTTATGTAGTTCATAGACTCACTACTATCCGTTTTCCCGGCCATGTCGCTTGCTTGAAATTGGCTGAATTCCCTTGCAATCAATTCCGCACCCCTGACGTTTATCAATACTTCCCTGGATTGATCACCTCGGAGCGTTTCACCTGCTCACTCCGGGTGCGAGAAACGATAGGGCCCGGCCAAAAAACTCACAAGCCAGCGGATTCTGGCGCTGTTGTAGGCAAGATCGTCAGCTGATGTAGCCGTCCTACACAGCCTCAATGAACTACTCATTCTCCAGCGCGAACGCCTCGACAATGTGTTCGATCACAGCCCTGACCCGCGCGGTATGGCGCAAATCCGCGTGGGTCACCAGCCACACGTCATAAGGCTCTGGCCGTGTACGCTCCGGCCACAGCCTGACCAGACCATCGCGCTCGCCCATATAGACCGGGATTTCTCCTGCACCCAGCCCGGCGGCAATCGAGCGTCGTACCAGCAAGCTGGAGCTCAGACCGGCGACGATCCGCCCGCGAGTCACGGGCTCGTTCACCAAAGTCAGGTCCTTGTTGCCTTGCAGATAAGGCTGGTACACCACCAGATCATGGCCCTCGAACGCACTGCCAGGCACCGGCACACCATGGCTGTCGACATAGGCCTGCGAGGCGAACAAACCCACCGGCCAACGCGCGATGCGCCGGGCGATCAGGTCTGGGTTGTCCGGACGGGTGTTGCGCACGGCGATGTCTGCTTCGCGCTTGGCCAGGCTGAGGATCTGCGTAGAGGCGTCCAGGTGTACGCGCACGTCCGGATGCCGTTCGTGCAACTGCGCAATGGCCGGGATCAGGAAATCGATGGCCAGCGAATCGGTGGTGCTGACCCGCACGCTGCCGGTCAGGCGATCGTCCAGGCCCTGGATACGCCGCTCCAGCTCCAGCGCCGAATGCTCCATTTTTTCCACCGACTTGAACGCAGCTTCACCGACTGCCGTCAGCGCATAGCCCTCGGAGGTGCGCAGGAACAAGGTCGCGCCCAACGACTTTTCCAAAGCCGTGATGCGTCGCCCGACCGTCGCCTGATCCACGCCCAGCACCCGTGCGGCGCCGCGCAATGTCGACTCGCGGCAGACCGCAAGAAAGACCCTTGCATCATCCCAGTTCATAACGTTCCCCATTGATGCATAAACGCATCACAACAACGCAAACTCGCTGCATTAACGCAGCAACGATAGCCGATATGCTGGGCGCCATAAACCTTTCCACAGGACCGCCGTCATGCGCACTTCAACTGCTTCGCCCGAACGTCCGGACACGAGTGTCTGGCTGGCGATCTTCGCCGGACTCTGCGCCAGCCTGGTCAGCATCGGTCTGGCGCGTTTCGCCTACACGCCGCTGATCCCTTCGCTGATTCAGGCGCAATGGTTTTCCGCCCATGATGTGGTCTACCTCGGCGCGGCCAACCTGGTCGGTTACCTGATCGGCGCCCTCCTCGGCCGACCGCTGGCACGCCGGGTCACTCAGAGAAACGCCTTGCGCCTGATGATGCTGGCGGTGACCGCGGCGTTTTTTGCCTGTGCGTACCCGGTGTCGGTGAGCTGGTATTTCGGCTGGCGCCTGCTGTCCGGCATCGCGGGCGGCGCGATCATGGTGCTGGTGGCCGCGACTGTATTGCCCCATGTACCCGCCGCGCGCAAGGGCCTGGCCAGTGGTGCGATTTTCCTCGGCATCGGTCTGGGCATCGCCGGCTCCGGCACGATCGTCCCCATGCTGTTGAGTCTGGGCCTGCAAGCGACCTGGCTGGGACTGGGCGCGCTGTCGCTGGCACTGACGGTATTGAGCTGGTTCGGCTGGCCTTCGGAGCTGCCTCATGCAATTACCACAACGGCTCAGGTGGATCCGGCAGAACCCACACCGCCTGCGGTGTATCTGTTGTTTGCCCAGTACGCGTTCATGGCCGCCGGGCTGGTGCCGGCCATGGTTTTCCTGGTGGATTACGTCGCCCGAGGGCTGGGCGCCGGGGCGCACGTCGGCGCGCTGGTCTGGGTCATGTACGGTCTGGGTGCCATCGTCGGTCCGGTGAGCTATGGTTTTCTCGCCGATCATCTAGGTGCGCGGACCGGCATTCGTCTGGTGCTTGTGATACAGGCGATCACCCTTGGCTTGCTGGCCGTTTCGCATTCGTTCCTGGCGCTGGCACTGCTGGCGGTTGTGCTCGGTTCGTTTCCGCCGGGCATTGTCCCGCTGGCGTTGGCCCGGGTGCATGAACTGGTACCGGATCATCATCGCCAACAGGTGGCGTGGAGCCGCGCCACGGTGTCGTTCGCCACGTTTCAGGCGCTGGCCGGCTTCGCCTACTCGGCGCTGTTCAACGCCACAGGTGGACAGCATGTGCTGCTCTTCGTGATTGCCGGCGGTGCCATCGTGATCGCGCTGATACTTGAGCACGTCATGAAACTGCTGCCCTCCTCCATCGAACAACGCCGCTGCGCCCATTGACGGGAATCATTAGGCCCTGACTGCGCTCCCATCTACTGATCACTTGTTTCAAGAGGAATCGAAAATGACATTGCCCACTGAAATGACCCGCATCGAAATCACCGAACCGGGCGGGCCCGAAGTTCTGCAATCCCGACGCGTGCCGCTGCCGATTGCTTCAGAAGGCGAAATACTGATCCGCGTGCACGCCGCCGGCATCAATCGCCCCGACGCTCTGCAACGCGCCGGCAAGTACCCGATGAAGCCCGGCATGAACCCGATTCCGGGCCTTGAAGTGGCCGGCGAGGTCGTGGCGATTGGCAGCGGTGTCAGCAGATTTGCGGTGGGTGACCGGGTCTGCGCGCTGACCAATGGCGGAGGATATGCCGAGTACTGCACAGTCCCGGCCGGCCAGGCCCTGCCAATCCCCGATGGGCTGGACTGGATTCAGGCAGCGGCCATTCCGGAAACCTTTTTCACGGTATGGGCCAATCTGTTCGGCCTCGGCGGCGCCAGCCGTGGTCAGCGCGCCCTGATCCACGGCGGCACCAGCGGCATTGGCACCACCGCATTGATGCTGTGCCGCGAGTTTGGCATCGAAGCCTTCGCCACCGCCGGCAGCGCCGACAAATGCGCAGCGATCCGCAATCTGGGCGGCGAAGCGATCAACTACCGGGAACAGGATTTCGCGACTGTCATCGCCGAGAAAACCGCTGGCCAGGGCGTGAATGTGATTCTCGACATCATGGGCGGCTCGTACCTCAACGGGAACATCAGCGCCTTGGGGATGGATGGGCGGTTGGTGATGCTTGGTTTCCTCGGTGGCGCGCGAGCCAATGACATCGATCTGCTGGCGATCCTCGGCAAGCGTGCGGTGGTCACCGGTTCCCTCCTGCGTGCCCGGACCTCTGCGGAAAAGGCAGCCATCGCCGATCAATTGCGCGAACACGTCTGGCCAGTGCTGGCTGCCGGGCGCTGCCTGCCGATCGTCGACCAGATCTACCCGCTCGCCGAAGCGGCCAAAGCCCATGCGCGCATGGAAGCGGGCGACCACATCGGCAAGATCGTGCTGACGGTCAACTGAGTCGTTGCAGCATTTTGTAATCGTTGCAGGCGTGCGGTGGTCGAAAATGTCACGCGCGGGTCAAGGCATCTGGTAAAAAGCGTTCTTTGTCCACGCCGTGGTGAAACGTTTAATGTTCCTTGCCTTCATGACCCGACTTCGACGCCGCCGTCTGGCGTTCGCCTGCATGGCTGCCCTGATTATCGGCGTGCCGGCGAGTTGTGCTGTGCTGGAACACACCGAACGCAAACTCTTGTTTCGCATCGAACCGGGCACCGCCGGCTGGTATCACGGATTGCCCGGCAGCGTGCAGGAACTCGACCTGCAACCGAAAAGCTTCAAGGCCGGGCAAAACATTCACGCCTGGTGGTGGCCGGCGGAACGCGCCGATGCGCCGGCCATCCTTTATCTGCACGGCGTACGCTGGAATCTGACCGGGCAACTGTTTCGTATCGAGCAACTGCGCGCGGCGGGTTATTCGGTACTGGCCATCGACTATCGCGGCTTCGGCCAGAGTCATGGCGACCTGCCGTCGGAGAGCACGGTGTATGAGGATGCGCGAGTGGCCTGGGAACGCTTCCAGCTGTTGCAACCCGACCCGAACAAACGCCTGATCTACGGGCATTCATTGGGTGGCGCAGTCGCCATCGATCTGGCTGCCGAACTCGGTCGCGATGCCGCCAGCCATCACACCCCATTGCCGGTGCGCGGACTGGTTATCGAATCCACGTTTACCTCCTTGGCGGATGTGGCGGCAGCCGTGGCCAACACTTCCCTTCCAGTCCGTTGGTTGCTGTCGCAGAAATTCGACTCCATCGACAAGATCGCCGAGATCCACATGCCGTTGCTGGTGGTGCACGGTCTGGCTGACGCATTTGTGCCGTCACGCTTCAGCGAGCAACTGTTCGCCGCCGCCCGGCAACCGAAACGCCTGTTGCTGGTGCCCGGTGCTACGCACAACAACAGCATGGCGCTGGGCGGACAGAACTATCGCAAGGCGATTGATGCGCTGATGCAAACCCGACCTGCCGCCCGGGTGGCGGGCGCTGCGGTGCAGAAGAACCCGCGCGACTCCTGACGCCCTTCCAACAGACCATCGGTCACCTTGAACAGAAATTCTTGCAGCATCGGCTGGCAATCCGGCGTTCTAACGCTTTGCTGGATGGAGTCAATCCATGATGCTGCTTCGGCACACCCGGCCGCGCAGCGTTCCACTGCCTATTCGGGAGCACCACCATGAAAATCAACCCGTACCTGATCTTCAACGGCGACTGCCGCGCTGCCTTCACGTTTTACGAGCAATGCCTGCAAGGCAAGCTCGAAGCGATGATGACCTTCGGCGAAACCCCAGCCGCCGAACATGTACCCAAAGAGCATCACAACCTGATCATCCACACCTGCCTGAAAGTCGGCGATCAGATGCTCATGGCCTCGGACACCACTCCCGACCGCCCGACCCAAGGCATGAGCGGTTGCTCGATTTCCCTGAATGTCGACACCATCGCCGAGGCAGAACGGGTGTTCAACGCCCTGGCCAAGGATGGTCGCGTCGACATGCCGCTGGAAGCCACCTTCTGGGCCGCGCGCTTCGGCATGCTGGTGGATCGTTTTGGCGTGTCGTGGATGGTCAATTGCGAAAGTGACAAATGATGCTGCCACTGCTCCGGACATGAAAAAGCCCGACCTCTTCAGGTCGGGCTTTTTCGTTCATCGTTGGGCCAGTTCGTGCCGAACGCACTGTTCGTAATAGGTTTGCTTGACGGCCGCCGGCTTGAGTCGCGACGCGCTGTCGTAAGTCTGCTCGGTAATACCCATGGCGGTCATGCGCATCCACGGTTGCTGGAACTTGCGCGCCTGCAAGCGCTTGCGCGCGCCATACAGGGAAATGCCTGACAGCTTCGACTGTTGCGCACCGGCGGCGATGTCCGAACCCCAGGTACACGCAAAACGATGGCTCTTGCTCAGCTCCCTGGCTTGGGCCTCCAACGCGAACAGAGCGAGGGAAAGCGTTGCTACGGTGATGACAATCGTCCGCATATGGCCCACCTAACCTTTTGAAAAAAGGCGAGTTTGCCGGGACTTGAAACGTTCGGGGGCCAGCAATTTGCCGCCTATTGCTCCCGGGTGCGGATTTCCACCTTCAACCGCTCTGTGCCTTCTTCCCGGCACTGGACGACGACGGGGACAAAACGCTGGATTACCGAAATATTGCTGTGCAAATGCTCGGTCATCCTGGGCGTGGTAAACGATCCACCCCCGGCCAGCACCATCGGCAACAACAGTTGATCGGCCATATGCTCTGCCACCGCTGCACCGCTGTGCAACCAATCGGCCGCCTGATCGATCGCGGCGTCCGCCACTTTCTCCGAACGCAGTGAGGCTTGACCGAAAGCGCTGAAGATCTCCGTGACGTGTTCAAACGCATATTCCAGCAGCAACACATTGCCCGGGCCACATGCGGGATCAAGGGTGACGGCGTTCAATTCTGCTGACGCCATTTTCAATCGCAGGGCCACCCTGTCGAGCTCGCGCACACCGACGCTCGGTGCCAGTCCGGCCGTTAGCGCAAACGCCTGTTGCGAGAGCGGCAAGCCGCGCTCACACAGGTGCAGTGCTGACAGTTTCGATGGTTGCACCCTGACGTCAATTTCACCGCCGCCCGCCGGTACGAACCCGTGGCGCAGCAACGTCAGTTCAACCTCCGCGCCCATCCGTCGCAGCAGCGGCAACCAGCTGCGGCTGAGAAAATCGGTCGGTGGCGCCAGCGGATTATGCGTGCCGCCGCTGATCCGCACACGGCTGGCTTGCGGCGCCAGCAACAAAGCGGGCAGCAAGGTCTGTAACACCAGTGTGCAACTGCCGGCGGTTCCAATGGCAAAGCGATAATCGCCGCCACGAATCGGCCCCGGCTCGAAGCTCAATGTCTGCGAGCCCAGCTCAGCCCCCTGGATCTTTGCACCGCAGACTTGAGCCGCCGCCATCACGGCGGTCAGGTGCTGGCGTAACAGTCCCGGACGACTGCGTCTGGCCCGAATCCGCTCAATGCGAAACGCCTGGCCCGTCACCATCGACAGACTCAGCGCACTGCGCAACACCTGGCCACCACCGATGGCGCCGTCCAGTTCAATAACGTCCTGTTTCATTTTTTTCCTTATGCGTACAAACCAACGGTTTCCCGCAGATATCGATCGAGCTGCCGCGAATCTTCCCGGGTTCTTGGCAATGCTGGCACCGCACGCTCGAGTTCCGCTTCGATGAACGCATGCAACGCCGGACGACGAGGACCGTAAGCGCTCTCGTCGGCATTGCGTTTGAGCGCGAGCAGTTCGTCGACTTCATCGAGCAATGCACGATCATCGACCGTACTCAGCAGATCGCTGAACGTCATCGGCGGCCGACCCCGCCCCTGATCGATCCAGCGCACCGCCAGCAGCGGCCGCAGTACGTAGAAATACTTCTTGAACCGCACGCTTTCACCCTGCAGATAACCACGGAAGTTCTTCTTCGCCATCGACAGATAATGATTGCGCGCGGCCGGCGGGCTGTAGAACGTCTCGGCCAGCGCCCGCAGTTGCGCAACCGCTGCGGTCTCGCTGCGATAAACCAGCGGGGAGTCGAGCCACTCCAGCAAGGTCGGGTTGGATTTGCGCAACAGCCCGAGGGTCTTGCGCAGCTCCCAGCCACTGACATCCAGCTCGTCATCCAGCGGTCGCTCGATCACATCACTTGGCGCATCGACCTGGACGAACCACTCAGGTTTCTCCACATAAACGAAGCGCACATCGTAATCACTGTCCGGCGAGGCAAAACCCCAGGCCCGGCTGCCTGATTCGCAGGCATACAGCACCGTGACATTGCGTTCGCGTTCTATGCGCGCCAGTTCTTCCAACACCCGAGCGCGCATGGCGCTGCATAGCGGGTGTCGTTCTTCAAATTTCATGTCCTTTAATCCTTTTTCCGGCGCGCCTTGCGGCACGCGTTATCCCTTGACGCACACCACCTGACGCAGGGTGTGCAGCACTTCAACCAGCTCACGCTGGGCGTGCATGACTTTGTCGATGTCCTTGTAGGCCATCGGAATTTCATCGATCACCTCAGCATCCTTGCGGCATTCAACGTGCGCAGTGGCGCGGATCTGGTCTTCGACGGTGAAGGTGTTTTTGGCCTTGGTACGGCTCATGGTCCGACCGGCACCGTGGCTGCAGGAGCAAAACGATTCTTCGTTGCCCAGACCCCGCACGATAAAACTCTTGGCGCCCATCGAACCGGGGATGATCCCCAACTCGCCCTTCTTCGCTGACACCGCGCCTTTGCGGGTAACCAGAATGTCCTCGCCGAAATGCCGTTCTTTCTGCACGTAGTTGTGGTGGCAGTTCACCGCCTCCAGCGCGACTTCGAACGGCTTGCGGATAATCTGCCGCGTGGCCTGAATCACCGCTTGCATCATCAGCGCCCGGTTCTGCTTGGCGAAATCCTGGGCCCAGCCCACGGCTTCTACGTAATCATCAAAGTGTCGGCTGCCTTCTTCGAAGTACGCCAGGTCACGATCCGGCAGGTTAGCGATGTGCTGACGCATATCCGCTTGGGCCATCTGAATGAACAGGTTGCCGATGGCGTTGCCGACACCGCGCGAGCCGCTGTGCAACATGAACCAGACCCGGTTGGCCTCATCCAGGCACACTTCAATGAAGTGGTTACCGCTGCCCAGTGTTCCGAGATGCCCGCGGTTGTTGGTGTTGGCCAGTTTCGGGTACTTGTCGGTGATCGCCTTGAACCGTGGACTCAGCGCCGCCCAGGCCTGATCGGCCTGTTGCGGAATCTCGTCCCAGGCGCCTTTGTCCCGGCGCGACCGGGTCGAACTGCGGCCATGAGGCACCGCTTGCTCGATGGCACTGCGCAGGCCATGCAGGTTGTCCGGCAGATCGGCCGCAGTCAGCGAGGTTCGCGCGGCAATCATGCCGCAACCGATGTCCACCCCGACCGCTGCCGGGATGACCGCGCCGACCGTGGGAATCACGCTGCCGATGGTCGAGCCCTTGCCCAGATGAACGTCCGGCATGACCGCCAGATGCTTGAAGATGAAGGGCATCTTCGCCGTGTTCATCAACTGCTCGCGCGCTTCGTTTTCCACCGGGACGCCTTCGGTCCAGAGCTTGATCGGTTTGCCGTTGGCGACTTCCAGCAATTGGTAAGTGTGTTCTTTCATCATCTCGATTCTTCAGGTAGTTCCACCGGCATTCGCCGGCAGATTCAAAAAAGGTGGCACGACAAAAGTTGATGACTGTTGCGCGTTGCCGCGCACCGGGGTTAGCCGGCCTCAGATGTACAGCCATCGGCATTCGTGCCGTCACGCACACTGACAAGGGTTTGGTGAGACGTCTTGGATGTAGTCCCACCGGCATTCAGTGCCCGTGACAAATCAATTCATTGGGTGGCTCATCGCGTCATCCCATGCTTTCAATCGCTTCGACCCAGTGCTGCGGTCCGTACCGGCCGGCGGTGAACTGCTCGATCACATCGAACACCGCGTCACTGAAACCGCCGACATTCAGGATGTCATCACGATCCGCCGCTGGTGTTGCCCAACCCGGTTGCAGGTCAATGCAGACCAGGCGTGCCTGCGGGTTGATCCGCTTTATCCGCTCCCATTGCAGCATCGTCTCGCTGGCGCCCTGGCGTCGCGCATCAATCCAGGATTCGTTGTCCGACACCATGATCAGCGTATCGACCCTGGCCTTGCTGTCCGCCAGTTTCTTCAACGGCGCCGAACAGCAGGTTCCGCCGCCGAAAATGCCCGCAAGTTTTTCGGCATTGCTGATCACACTGTCGCGCGGGTTGAGGGTGATATCCACCACCTTCCATTCGAACGGCATCACCCGTGCCGTCGGCTGTTTACGCAACACCGCCGCCGTAATCAGCGCCGCCACATCGATGCAGCGCACCGCGGTGGTCGCGCCCTGACGATAACCGGTCAGCGGGCTGCCCATCGAGCCGGAAACATCCGGGCAAACCACCACTGCACCCTGAAGGTTCGGCACATTGGTCAACGACAGCTCCAGCGCATCCTGCAAAGCCTCGCGAATCAGCGCCGGCACGTCATCGCCGACCATCCGGTACGCCGCCAGCAACTGGTACGGATACACCCGCGCCCTGGCCACTGCTTCGGGATCCGCCAACCGCGCGGCCACGTATTCGGCGCACCCCGGCACTTCAAAAGCGCCGTGGCGCGCCAGCGTATTGAGGTTGATGCGCAGCCCCTGCCAGCCCATGTTCCGCGCCTGAACCGCCCATTGCTCCTTGCTCAATGTTTCGTTACCGAGCAATTGAAAAGGCACTTCAGGCACTTGATCACTCGCGCCACTGCGAAAGACCAGCAAATCGCGAGTGAGGGCGGGCAACGCCTGTACATCCACCGGTTTGCCGATCAGCCAGGCGAAAAACGCTTCGCGCCAGGCCTCGGACGGTTTTGGGTGAACCATCTTCACCACATCCGCCAGCGAAGGCTGATTGCCGATCGATGCCTGCAACAGCTGTCGTTCGGTTGCGCTGTTCAGCCAGTTCTGCACCAGACGCTTGGGTTGAGAACCCAGGGAGCGGCGACCGGTGGCGCCACTGCGCAGGATCTGCACGAAATTGCGCAGCATCTTGCCGCTGTCCACGACTTGCCCGAACACCTCCGGCACCAAAGCCGAACGCTGAGCCGTCAGCGCCGCCAGCAACAAGGCCGGCATGTCTTTCATATGGCCTTTCTGGCGAGCGTAAAGAGCAGCATTCGCCACGTAGCGGCTGTCCAGCTCCGCCACCAGCTTCAACACCTGATCAAACTGACTTTGAGCAGATGCGTAAAAAGTCGAATTCAGGCAACCGGTGACGGCCAGTTGGGCCAGTTGATGCTTGGGCGTGTAGGCATAAGCCGCAGCTCCGGAAGCATTCAAGGTGTCGCAGGCCGGCAGGCTTTTCGATTGCGTGTTGAAGAGGTTGAAGTTGGCCATCGTGGCATCTCGCTGTGTTGTCCTGTTCGTTGCGACAGGTATTGCAGCCGCTGTGCCAGTTTTTGAAAACGTTCGTGAGTTATTTTTATCTATTTGATTTTTAAAGGTTTTACTTCAATAGCGAGTACTCCTGAATTTTCGTCACGACAAATAACGCCCTCGAACACTATCATTGGATATCGTCATTTATCTTTCAGGATAATCAATGTCCAGCAAGCGCACCGTCGCCATCGGTTTCATCGGCGCCACTCTTGATCGCGTCGGCAAAGGCGCCAACCGCTGGAACCATTGGCGCCCGAGCGTGGGCCTGTGTCAGCAACCGGATGTCTTGATCCATCGACTGGAACTGATACACGGCACGGATGCCCGGGACGCGAGCCTGGCCGAACGCATTCGCGAGGATATCCGTCAGGTGTCACCGGACACAGAAGTGCGCCTGCACCCGATGGCGCTGCGCAACCCCTGGGATTTCGAAGAGGTCTACGGCGCCCTCCACGACTTCACCTCCGAATACACCTTCGATACCGAGCGTGAGGACTATCTGGTGCACATCACCACGGGGACCCACGTCGCGCAGATCTGCTGGTTCCTGCTGACCGAGGCGCGCTACCTGCCGGCACGCCTGATCCAGACCTCCCCCGCCCGCCGCAAGAGCGAAGAAGAGCCGGCCACCGGTACCCACGCCCTGATCGACCTGGATCTGTCGCGCTACGACCGGATTGCCTCACGCTTCACCCACAAACGTCTGGAAGGCCTGGAATTTCTCAAGTCCGGCATCGCCACCCGCAACACCGCGTTCAACCGTTCCATCGAGCAGATCGAACGCGTGGCTGTGCGATCCAAAGCGCCGATGCTACTGGTCGGCCCGACCGGCGCCGGCAAGTCCTTTCTCGCCCGACGCATCTACGAGCTCAAACGCAGTCGCCATCAAATGCAGGGGCGTTTCGTTGAAGTCAACTGCGCCACCCTGCGTGGCGACGGTGCAATGTCCGCGCTGTTCGGCCACGTCAAAGGTGCCTTTACCGGCGCGCAAAATGCCCGCGACGGCCTGCTGCGAGCGGCTGACGGCGGCATGTTGTTTCTCGACGAGATCGGCGAACTCGGGGCGGACGAACAAGCCATGCTGCTCAAGGCCATCGAAGAGAAGCGCTTCTTTCCGCTGGGCTCGGACAAGGAGGTCGACAGCGACTTCCTGATCATCGCCGGCACTCACCGCGACCTGCGCAGTCGCGTCGCTGAAGGTCTGTTCCGGGAAGATCTCTACGCTCGGATCAACCTCTGGACGTTCGACCTGCCAGGCCTGGCAGGCCGCCGCGAAGACATCGAACCCAACATCGATTTCGAGCTTGAACGCCACGCGCGCGAACACGGCCAAATGGTGCGCTTCAACCTTGAAGCCCGACGGCGCTATCTGGGGTTCGCCAGCTCACGGGAAGCTGCGTGGCTGGGTAACTTCCGTGAACTTTCGGCATCGATCACGCGCATGGCGACACTGGCCGACAGCGGGCGAATCGATGAAGCGCAGGTCGAGGAGGAAATTGATCGGCTGCGGTATGCCTGGGGGCTGGCGCAACCGGGCGGTGTTGCGGATGACCTGCCGGGCGATGCCAAGACGCAGGATCTGTTTGATCGATTGCAATTGAAGGCGGTGCTGGAGGTTTGCAGACAGGCAGACAGTCTGTCGGATGCCGGCAGGCGACTCTTCGGCGTCTCGCGACAGGCGAAGGCGCAGCCCAACGATGCCGACCGTTTGAGGAAATACCTCGCACGGTTCGGCATTGACTGGAGCCAGCTGCGCGAGCAGTGAAGCGTCCGTGAACGAATGGATGCCGTCGGGGCTAATGCCGGTGACTCCCGAGTTCCCGCCCGTCAGTTGACCGGCACTTTCCCCCGCGTCAGATCTTCCAACATTTATTCACCTGATGCGGAAGCCCGACGATGAACAGAACCATTGCAGCCCTCATGCTTGGAAGCCTTTTATCCGCCACCGCACCGCTTGCGATGGCGGGAAGCACCGTCCCGCCTACCGGTATTCCCGGGGTCAACCAGGGAGGCACCGAGTCCAAGGAAGAAAAGGCCGACAAAAAGGGTGAAGAGGCCTCGGGCTCGAACTCCGGTGCAGAGGCCCATGAAACCGAGAAGGATGCGCAAACGTCCAGCGGCTCAAAGGATGGGATGAAAGAAAAGAAACCCTGAACGACTTAGCCACCTCAGCAGTTTTCACAGGCATAAAAAAGCCGATCTCTCGATCGGCTTTAATCCCGCCTTGGCAGGCCAGGACGATTAATTTCAGCGCTTGAGCTTGCGTTTGTTGCGGTACTGGTCGATCACTACCGCGACCACGATAATCAGCCCCTTGATGATGTCCTGGATGTACGCATCAACCCCGACGAACGTGAACCCGCTGGCCATCACCCCCAAAATCAGTGCGCCAATCACCGTGCCGGTGATGCGCCCTACCCCGCCCGCCAGACTGGTACCACCGATAACGGCAGCGGCAATCGCGTCCAGCTCATAGGACATGCCCATCCCGGCCTGCCCGGTGGCGGCGCGGGCCGAAGCCACTACGCCTGCCAGCCCCGCCAGCAATCCGGCGATGCTGTAGACGATGACCAGATGGCGTTTGACGTTGATGCCTGAAGTGCGCGCCGCCTGCATGTTGCCGCCGATGGCGTAGGTGTATTTGCCGTACTTGGTGTAGCGCAGCGCGATGTGGAAGATCACCGCCACCACCAGAAAAATGATCACCGGCATCGCGCCGTGGCCGATGGCCGTATAGGAGTCCGAGAGCATGCTCACCGGCTGGCCTTCGGTGTAGTAACGCGCCAGGCCGCGAGCCGAAACCATCATGCCCAGTGTGGCAATGAACGGCGGAATCCCGGTGATGGCGATGATGCTGCCGTTGATCGCCCCCGCCAGCAGCCCGACACCGAGCCCGGCAATCACGGGAATCCAGACCGGCAAATCGGTCAGTGACGGGAACACCGCCCGGGCGAAATCCGAGGTCTGCGCCAGACTGGCCGCAATCATCGCAGACAAGGCGAGGACCGAGCCCGACGACAGGTCGATTCCGGTGGTGATGATCACCTGGGTCACGCCAATCGCCAGCAGGCCGATGATCGACACTTGCAGGATCATCAGCACCAGCCGCTGGGAGTTCATCAGGAAGCTCTGGTCGCGCACGATCCAGCCGAACAGTTCGAACACCAGGCCAATGCCGATCAGCACCAGGAAAATGCTCAGTTCCGTCGGAAAGCGCCGGCGACTCTTGACCGGTGCCGTGGCCGGTTTGTTTTCCAGTATCGCGTTCATAACCACTCACCTTTCTATCGCATCATCGACGGCGGCCTCGGCCACCAGCGGTATCCATTAATGAACCGAGGACAGGCCCGAAGCCAGTTGCATCACCCGCTCCTGAGTCGCCTCGCTGCGGTCGAGGGTGCCCATCAGGTCGCCCTCGTGCATGACCATCACCCGGTCACTCATGCCGAGCACTTCCGGCAGCTCCGAAGAAATCATGATCACCGCCATGCCTTCGCTGGCGAGGTAAGCGATGAGCCGGTAAATCTCGGCCTTGGCGCCGACATCGATGCCGCGGGTCGGCTCGTCGAGAATCAGGATTCGCGGATTGGTCATCAGCCAGCGGGCAAGTAAGGCTTTCTGCTGATTGCCACCTGACAGGGTGTCGATGCACTGCTCCAGCGACGGAGTTTTCACCCGCAGCTTCTTGCACATGTCTTCGCACAAGGCGCGCAAGGCTTTTTGCTGGATGAACCCGTGGCCGGCGTAGTGCGGCAGGACGGCCATTTCCATGTTTTCCAGCACCGAGAGGCACGGGAACAGGCCGCTGAGCTTGCGGTCCTCGGTCAACAGCGCGAAGCCCTTCTCGATCGCCATGTGCGGATCGCTGATGCGCACTACCTCGCCATCGAGACGGATCTCGCCACCGTCGCTGGGCGTGATGCCGAAGATCGCTTCGGCCACGTTGGTCCGGCCGGAGCCCATCAACCCGGCGATGCCGAGGATTTCCCCGGCGTGCAGGTCGAAGGAAACGCCCTTGAAAATGCCATCGAGCTTGAGGTCGCGCACCGACAGCAGCAGATCGCCGATCGGCTTTTCACGCACCGGAAAAAGCTGGCTCAACTCGCGACCGACCATCATCGAGATCAGGCTGTCGCTGTCCATCGAATCGGCCCGCTGCAGGCCGATGTAGGCGCCGTCGCGGAACACCGCCACTTCATCGGCGATCGCGAACACTTCGTTCATTTTGTGGGTGATGTAGATGATGCCTTTGCCCTGGCTTTTCAGGTCGGCAATGATCGAGAACAGGTGGGCGACTTCCTTGTCGGTGATGGCCGACGTCGGTTCGTCCATGATCAGGATGTCGGAGTCGTAGGACACGGCTTTGGCGATCTCGACCATCTGCCGCTCGGCAATACTCAGGTTGCCGACCAGTTCTTCAGGATCGAGATTGATCCGCAGGCGCTCCAGCAGTTTCGCCGTGCAGCGGTGCATCTCCCGGTGGTCGATCATGTGAAAGCCGTTGAGTTGCTCGCGGCCGATCCAGATGTTTTCGGCGATGCTCATGTGCGGCATCAGGTTGAGTTCCTGGTGGATCATCGCGATCCCGGCCTGAAGCGCTGCCAGCGGCGTTTCGAATATCACGGGCTTGCCCCGCAGGCGCAGTTCGCCGGCGTCTGGCTGGTAAATGCCGGCAATGATTTTCATCAGGGTGGATTTGCCCGCGCCATTTTCGCCCATCAGCGCCAGCACGGAACCGGGGCGTACCCGCAGTTGCACATCGGACAACGCCACCACACCGGGGAATCCCTTACTGACGTTGAGGATCTCCAGCAGGTACGGCTCTTCGACAGGTATTGCAGTGGGCGGGCTCCCCGTCACAGGGGTGCTCGAAGCAGTCGCTGAAGCGAACATGATCAGGTACTCCATCAGCAAGGCAGCGATCGCCACCTTGCGGGCTTATTGTTGTTATTGAACGGACGGACTATTTGAACTGGTCAACGTTTTGCGGCGTGATCAGGCGGAACGGCACCCAGACCGCCGGCTCGACCGGCTCGTTCTTCGCCATTCTCACCGCCGTATCGATGGAGCCGTCGGCCTGCCCCTTGGCATCCTGGAACACGGAAGCGGCCAGCGAGCCCTTCTTCACGGCGTTCAAGCCATCCGGCGTACCGTCGACACCCGCAATCAAGACGCTGCCTTTGGCGACGCCGGCCTGTTGCAGGGCCATGGCGGCACCGATCGCCATTTCGTCGTTGTTGGAGACGACCGCGTCGAACTTACGGCCCTGGGTCAGCCAGTCGTTGACCAGCGTCATGCCCTTATCCCGCAGCCAGACGCCGCTCTGCTCCTGCTCGACCTTGATGTCCGGATATTTGGCCAGCACCTCCTTGACGCCCTTGGTGCGGTTGGTGGTGGAGTTGTTCGCCAGATCACCCAGCAGAATCACAATGTCGCCCTTGCCGCCCATCTTGTCGGCCAGATACTGCATCTGCATCTCGCCGGCCTCCAGGTCGTTGGACGCAACAGTTACTACGCCTTTGGGCAGGTTCAAGTCATCGGGGCGGCGGTTGACGTAGACCAGCGGAATGCCGGCCTTCACCGCCGCTTCAGTAATCTTTTTGGTGGCGGCGGTATCCACCGGATTGACCACGATGGCGTCGACCTTCTGGCTGATGAAGCTTTCGACCTGGCTCAGTTGCTTGACCACGTCGCTGCGGGCGTCTTCGAACTGCAGCTTGACGCCGTCGGGATAGGACTTGGCTTTCTTGTCCATGGATTCGCGCAGGTAGGTCAGCCAGGTGTCATCGAACTGGGACATGCTGACGCCGATCTTCATATCGGCCAGCACAGCGCCGCTGGCGAACATCAGGGACAAGGCCAGTGAGGCAAAACGGGTCTTGGTCTTCATGAAAAGTCTTTCTCCACATTCTTGTTGGTTTTATGGATGAGGCATGACGATTTCAGTAAGCGGACAAGCAGTCGAGGCGTTGGAACGTGTCGCGAGACAGTGAATCTGGAATCGACTTTATTGGAAAATATTTTCCATATCAACCTGTTTTAGAATTTTATTATGATTTCATTCCATGGCTTGCAAACTCACTCAGTTCCACCACCTGACGGCGCTTGAAACTCAGTCGCGCAGCGTCTAGCACGCGGGTTGTCGCCAGTGCATCACGGGCATCCACGGGCAGGCCCCCCCCGTTTTGCAGCGCGATTTGTAGCTGCAAATAGAACTGACTCCAGCAGCCACGTTCGGAAGGAACCCGTTCGCGCTCTTCTCCGTGTTCTAACCAGCCCCAACGTCGATGTTCCTCGACGCCCCAGCGCTCGCCTTCGGTTTTCGGCGAGAGCCCGGCCAGCGCTTGGGCCTCCTGCCCGTCCAGCCCCTCGACGCTGTAACAACCCAGCGTACCGCTCACCCGAAAGCGCGGGCCGGGGCTGTTTTGCAGGCAACTGCCACCCAGATGCGAGGTCACGCCGTTGGCGTGGGTCAGGGACATGAAGAAGCCGTGATCGCATGCCTGGTCTTTTTCCAGGTAGTCCAGTTCGGCGTAGACCCGCGTCACCGGGCCGAACAGTAACAGCGCCTGATCGACCAGATGACTGCCCAGATCGCGCAGGAAACCACCGCCGCTGCCGTTGTGAACCGATGACGGCGAGTAACGCTCGATCCGCGACTCGAACCGGCTGACCTGGCCCAATGCGCCGGATTCGATGAGTTTGCGTACGGTTAGAAAGTCCGAGTCCCAGCGCCGGTTCTGATAGACGCTGAGCGGTACATTCTGGCGCTCGGCCATGGTGATCAGGGTTTGCGCCTGCTGCCAGTCGGCGGCGAACGGCTTGTCGCTGACCACCGCCACGCCGTGTTCGATGCCGTCGAGCACCAGTGCCGGCCGCCCCTTGAGGGGCGTCGATACCACCAGCACATCGATCCCGGCTTCCACCAATTGGCCGATGCTGTCGAAGGCCGGCACCCCCGGATGCTCCGCCGCCAGCAACTGTCGGCGCTCCGCTGAACGGGTGACCACGCCGACGAACGTCGCCGCCGGCAGACTGCTGATCAGCGGAGCATGAAAAAACCGGCCGCCATGGCCGTAACCGACAAGTCCGATGCGCATGTCTGAACTCCTTCTTATTGTTATGTCACCGCGTTTCGGGAAAACCGCGGTGGTTGTGGGAGCAGCGTTAGCCGTAGAACCTCGGGCGATCAGGCAGTACAACATTGACGATCGCCCCACTGCTCTGCGCTTCGATGCACGCATCGGCAGCAACAGCGGCGGCGAAGCCATCCCACGCCGAAGGCCCACCGACCTGCCCGGCCCGCACGCCATCGATGAACGCCTGCAACTCGACGTCATAGGCCGCTATGAAGCGATCCTTCCAGTCCATCAGAATCGCGTTGGACAGCTTGGCCCCGCTGCGCAATTGAACCTGGGACGGTTCCGGCAGTTTGGCGATGCCGGTTTCCCCCACCACTTCGCACTGGATGTCGTAGCCGTACTGGCAATTGACGAAAACTTCCACGTCGATGCGCGTGCCCTTGGCGGTTTCCAGCAGCACGATCTGCGGATCCTTCAGGTGCGCGAGCGCCTTGCTGCTCTTGCGCGGGAACACCACCTGCACCGAGACGTAATCGTCGTCGAGCAACCAGCGCAACACGTCCAGCTCATGAATCAGCGTGTCGGTGATCGCCATGTCGGTCTTGTAGTTTTCACCCACTTTCGGGTTGCGGTGCGCGCAATGCAGCATCAACGGCTCGCCGATCTGGCCACTGTCGATCACCGACTTCAACGCCCGATAACCTTCATCGTACGGGCGCATGAAACCGACCTGCACCAGCCGTTTGCCGTGGGCCATTTCAGCCTCGACAATCTTGCGGCAGCCTTCGGCAGTGACCGCCAGCGGCTTCTCGCAGAACACCGGTTTGCCCGCCGCAATCGCGGCCAGCACGAACTCTTCGTGGCTCGGGCCCCAGGAAGTGACGAGGATCGCCTCGACGTCCGGCGCCTGGATCACCGCGTGGCCGTCAGGATAGACCTCAGCGGTCAGTTTCAGGTCATCCACGACCTTGGCCGCCTGCTGCAGATTGATGTCGGTGACCGCCACGACCTGACTGTTGAGCAAGGTCTGGCTGCAACGACGGATGTGGTCCTGGCCGATGGCCCCGGTGCCGATGACGCCTAGCCGCAACGCTTGGGAAAGCAATGACATGAAAGGGATTCCTTGTGGTTGTTCGATTCAGGGCAATCAGTACTGACGGGCCTTGGCCAGTCGTTCGTTCAGGGTTTTGGCCACCGCATCGGTGCGGGCGCTGGTGGAGACTTGCGCCACGCCGACCCGCCACCACGACAGGTAACCGTGAATCATGGTCTTGGGCAGAACCTTGATGTCGATCAGGGTCGAGACCGTCTGCAAGCGCGCATCGGCCAGCGCCGCCTGTAGCTCTTCAACGGTGTTCACCTTGTAGGTCTTGCAGCCGTAAGCCGCCGCGCTCATGGCGAAATCCACCGGTACGAAAGCACCGTCGAGCTTGCCGCTCTGCGGATTGCGGAACCGGAACTCGGTGGCAAAGCTGTCCATGCCGTTGCCCATCTGCAGGTTGTTGATGCAACCGAAGGTCATGTTGTCGAACAGCACCACGTTGATCTTGCGCCGCTCCTGGATCGAGGTGGCGAGTTCCGAGTGCAGCATCATGTAAGAGCCGTCGCCCACCAGCGCATAGACCTCGCGCTCGGGCTCGGCGAGCTTCACGCCCAGCGCGGCATTCACCTCATAGCCCATGCACGAATATCCATATTCGACGTGATAGGTGTTCACCCCCTTGCTGCGCCAGCTGCGTTGCAAGTCACCGGGCAGGCTGCCGGCGGCGGCGACGATCACCGCGTCATCGGCGAGGCTGTTATTGAGCACGCCGAGCACGCGGCTCTGGGTCAGGCAGGAACCGGTCAACTCGATGAATTCGCGCAACACCGCCGGATCGAGGTGGTCGTTGATTTCCGGGATGAAATCCCGAGCCTGATAGTCGATCTGATACAGCCGATCCACTTCCTCATCCAGTTGCGCCCGAGCCTGACGAGGCTGATCGCCCCAAGCGGAACGGTAGTCGCCCAGCGCTTCGGCCAGCGCCGACAAACCTGTTCGGGCATCCGCCAGCAGTTGCACGCCGTCGAGTTTCAGGGCATCGCACGGGCTGATGTTGAGGTTGAGAAACTGCACGTCAGGGTGCTGGAACAAGGATTTCGACGCCGTGGTGAAATCGCTGTAGCGGGTGCCGACCCCGATGATCAGATCCGCCTCCCTGGCCAGCAGGTTTGCCGCCAGACAACCGGTTTCGCCGATGCCGCCGACGTTCAGCGGATGGCTGGACACCACCGCGCTCTTGCCGGCCTGGGTCTCGGCGAAGGGAATATCGAAACGCTCGGCAAACGCCTGCAACGCCGCGTTGGCGCTCGAGTATTTGACGCCGCCGCCACAGATGATCAGCGGTTTGCGCTTGCCTTTGAACAGCGCCACGGCATCGCCGAGCATTGCTTCAGTAGCCGGGCGACGCTCGATCCGGTGCACACGTTTTTGCAGGAAATAATCGGGATAGTCGTAGGCCTCGGCCTGCACATCCTGCGGCAAGGCCAGGGTCACGGCGCCAGTTTCAGCGGGGTCGGTGAGCACGCGCATGGCGTGAATCGCCGCGGTCATCAATTGCTCGGGACGGTTGATGCGATCCCAGTATTTGCTCACGGCCTTGAACGCATCGTTGGTGCTGATGCTCAAGTCGTGGAACTGCTCAATCTGTTGCAACACCGGGTCCGGTTGACGACAGGCGTAGACATCGCCCGGCAACAACAGCAAGGGAATCCGGTTGGCGGTCGCGGTGGCGGCAGCGGTCAGCATGTTCGCCGCGCCCGGCCCCACGGACGAGGTACAGGCGTAGATCTTGCGCCGCAGATGCTGCTTGGCGAAACCGATCGCCGCATGGGCCATGCCTTGTTCGTTGCGGCCCTGATGGACGATCAGGTCACCGCTGTCCTGCTCCAGCGCCTGCCCCAGACCCAGCACGTTGCCGTGGCCGAAAATGGTAAAGATCCCGGCGACGAACTTGCTCTGAACGCCATCGACCTCGATGTACTGGTTGTCGAGAAATTTCACCAGGGCCTGGGCCATGGTCAATCTTGTTGTGGTCATAACCGCACCTTTCAAATTCAGATCCGATCCCTGCAAGGGGCACTGTCAACTCAGGGATTTGCTCAGGTGGTCCATGCTCGCGCCGATCGCCGTCTGGATATCCGCCAGGCCATGGACGCTGTCGGCGAACGGTTCAAACGACAGATAGCCGCTGTAACCGCCAGCGAGCAGGCTGTTGATTTGCGCCGCGTTGCCGAGAATGTCATCCGCGCCCACCAGCACCCGGTGGCCATCGCCAAGGGCCGCCAGAGGCGCCTCGTTTTCCTCGACACCGGAGATGTGCACCAGCCCGGTCAGCTCGGGGAAAAACTCCTGTTCAGCGGCCAGGTGGTGGTGAAAGGTGTCATGCACCAGACGGAACACATCCAGACCGCCGACGGCCTTGATCGCCTCCGCCGCCGTGCGTTTGCGGCGCAGCGAGCAGGCTTTGAAACCCAGCGGCTCGATGAAACCCAGCAAGTCGTGATCACGCAGGATCGGCGCCAGCTCACTCAACGCGGTGCGCAGGCCTGACGAACGTTCGGCGACGCCGCGCGGATCGGCGCGGTCGTTCAACGGACACATCACCACCCCCCGCGCACCACAATCGCGGGCATAGGCCGCCAGCTTCAAGGCCTGCTCGCGGCGCTCGTCGTTCCACACATCAAACGGATACAACGCGTTGATCGACAGCACGCTGATGCCGTTGGCCGCGCACAACTCACGCACATATTCGGGTGCGGTGCCGTCCTCGATCTCGACGCCTTTGAGGTCGTTACGGATTTCGATGGCACCGGCCTTGAGGACCACCGCCAAGTCGATGAACGCCGGCAGGGACAAACGTGGAGCGACCATTCGGTTCAGGGCAAAACGCAGGGGAGTACTCATTCTTGTTGTTCTCCGCGCAGATGATTTTATTTGGCCGTCGGCATGCTGAATTCCGGACCCTTGGCAATGCTGTCGGGCCAGCGTTGCATCACACTCTTGTAGCGGCTGTAGAAACGAATGCCTTCTTCCCCATAGGCATGGTGATCACCAAACAACGAGCGCTTCCAGCCACCGAACGAATGCCAGGCCATGGGCACCGGAATGGGTACATTGATGCCGACCATCCCAACCTTGATGCTGCGGGCGAAGGCGCGGGCGATCCCGCCATCGCTGGTAAAACACGACACGCCGTTGCCGAACTCATGGGCGTTGATCAACGCCACCGCACTGGCGAAATCCGGCACGCGCACGATGCCCAGCACCGGGCCGAAGATTTCCTGCTGATAGATGCTCATCTCGGTGGTGACGTGATCGAACAGCGTCGCGCCGACGAAAAAGCCCTTCTCGGCCCCCGGTACCTTGAAGTGGCGGCCGTCGACAATCAGCTGCGCGCCCTGGGCCACGCCCTGATCGATAAAGCCTTCCACCCTGGCCTTGTGTTCGGCGGTGACCAGCGGCCCCATGTCGTTGTCGCCTTGCAGACCGTTGCCGACTTTCAACTGATCGATGCGTGGCAACAGCTTGGCGATCAGCTGATCGCCGACTTCGCCGACCGCGACCGCAATCGAAATCGCCATGCAGCGCTCACCGGCCGATCCGTAAGCGGCGCCGATCAAGGCATCCGCCGCTTGATCCAGATCCGCGTCGGGCATGACGATCATGTGATTCTTCGCGCCGCCCAGCGCCTGCACCCGCTTGCCGCGCGAGGTCGCCTGCTGGTGGATGTACTCGGCAATCGGCGTCGAACCGACAAACGAAATCGCCTCGACGTCCGGGTGCTGCAGCAAGGCGTCGACCGCCGCTTTGTCGCCCTGAACCACGTTGAACACGCCGTCCGGCAAACCGGCTTCGGTCAACAGGCGAGCCATCAGCAAACTGGCGGACGGATCGCGCTCGGAGGGCTTGAGGATGAAGCAATTGCCGGTAACCAGCGCCAGCGGAATCATCCACAGCGGCACCATCACCGGGAAATTGAACGGCGTGACCCCGGCGCAGACGCCGAGCGGCTGACGCAGGTTCCAGTTGTCGATGCCGCCGCCGATGTTGTCGCTGAACTCGGTTTTCAACAGGTTCGGCGCACCACAGGCGTACTCGACGATTTCAATGCCTCGGGTGACTTCGCCCTTGGCGTCGGAAAACACCTTGCCGTGTTCGCGGCTGATGATTTCGGCCAGTTCGTCGTGATGACGATCAAGCAATTCCTTGAACTTGAACATCACCCGCGAACGGCGCAGGGACGATTGCTCGGACCACGCCGGGAAGGCCTTCAGCGCCGAAGCGACGGCAGCGTCCACGGTCTTCTGGCTGGCCAACCCAACCCGCGCCTGGACAGAGCCGGTGGCCGGATTGAAGACATCGCTGAATCGTTCGCTACCGCTGTCCTGCACCTGACCGTCGAGGTAATGGCCTATGACCGGGGCGTCGCTCATTGTTCTTGTTCTCCGTGCGAAAGTTGGAATTCAGAGATCCAGCAGCCAGCTGTGCTGCGGGTCGTTATGGAACTGCCAGACGCGTTTCGGCCCGGCCATCACGTTCAGGTAGTAGGACTCGTAGCCATACGGCACGCTGACCGGGTGATAGCCCCTGGGCACGACGACGAGGTCGCTGTTTTCCACGGCCATGGCTTGATCGATGCTGCGGTCGTCGGTGTAGACCCGCTGGAACACGAAGCCTTGGGGCGGGTTGATCTGGTGATAGTAGGTTTCTTCGAGGAAGCTCTGATGCGGCAGGTCGTCGGTGTCGTGTTTGTGCGGCGGGTAGCTCGAGGAATGTCCCGACGGCGTGCGCACTTCCACCACCAGCAGCGAATGCGCCGGCTCGCTGTCCGGCAGGATGTCGCAGACATAGCGGGTGTTGGCGCCCTTGCCGCGCACGCTGCGCTTCATGGTTTCAGGTCTGATCAGGCGCGGGCCCAGGTCCGTGATGGTCGAACCGGGAGCGGCGCAGACCGCCACTTGCGCATCACTCAACGCCACCACTTGAGCCTGACTGCCGGGTGGCAGGTACGCGGCGAACGGAGATTTATCTTCGAACACCGACTGGCGATCACCGATGTTGTCCCAGCTGAACGTACCCTGCCCCGGTGCTTCGCCGTGGATGCCGACCCGACCGCTGAGCAGCACCAGGCACAACTCTTTGTCGCCCGCCGCGACAGGCAAGGTTTCACCCAGGCTCAAGCGATAGGCGGCGAATCCCACGTATTGCAGTTCACCTTCAGCCAACTCGACCATGGTCCGGCCACGGGCATTGCTTTTGACCAGCAGGCTCATCGTGCAGCCCTCTCGTCGAGCAGCGCACGCAAGGTGTCGAAGCCTTTTTTCGCGTAGACATAACTCGGTGCCACTGCCGGATCCTGCTCGGCCTCGACCACCAGCCAGCCGTGGTAATCGGCCGCCAGCAGCACGTCCAGCAACTCGGCGAAGTCGATGTCACCATCCCCCGGCACGGTGAAGGTGCCGTTGATGATGCAGTCGGGGAAACTCCACAGATTGTTGCGCGCCAGTTGCACCACCGGTTTGCGCACGTCCTTGAAATGCACGTGGCAGATGCGCGACAGGTGTTTGCGCAGCACCTGCAAGGGTTCACCGCCGCCCATGTAGCAATGGCCCGAGTCGAACAGCAGCCCGACTTCATTGCCGGTCAACGCCATCAGGGTGTCGATGTCCGACGGCGATTCGACGTAGGCGCCCATATGGTGGTGGTACGCCAGACGCACGCCCTGGGACAGGGTGAAGCGTGCCAGTTCGGTCAGCTTGTCGGCGTATTGTTGCCACGCCTGTTCGGTGTGAAAACGCGGGCGTTCGACCAGCGGAATTCGCTGGCCCTGAATGGAATCGGCGACTTCACCGTAAACCAGCACGTTCGCGCCGTTCTTCGCCAGCAGCTCGACATGGCTGGCAATCGCGTCGATTTCCTCGGCCACCGAACGCCGCGCCAAACGACTGGAATACCAACCGGACACTAGGGCCAGGTCATACGGACGCAGTACATCACCAACGCCTTTGGCGTCCTTGGGAAACTTGCCGTTGAGTTCGAAGCCTTCATAACCGATGGCCTTGCCTTCGCTGAGGGCGGTGCTCAGCGGTGTTTCACCGCCGAGGGACGGCAGGTCGTCGTTGCTCCAGGAAATCGGGTTGATGCCAATTCGGATAGCGGGCATGGCTGCACCTTTTATTGTTATTTCTAGAATGTTCAACCGCGGCTCAGGCCCGGGCCGTTCGCCAGGCATCGATCAGTTCGACGAAGGTGCCCTGTACCTGGCGGATCAGCGTCTCGTCATCGATTTCCCCGGCCAGCCAGGCGCGGCTCGGCTCCTGGAAAATCGTCCGGCCCACGGCAAACCCGCGGCAGGTCTGGCTCTGACTGGCCTGCTGGAAGCCTTCGGCCAATGCTGATGCCGGGGCATTCAGGCCCAGCAGCACCACACCTCGGCAATAGGGATCGCGCGCCTGGATCAGTTCGTCGAGCTGTTGCCATTGCTCGGCACTCTGCGCTTCGATCTTCCACCACGCCGGATAGATGCCCAGGTTGTAGAGGCGCTTGAGCGCGCGATACAACACGTCGGGATGCGCTGAGGGGTGATCCTTGGGCGGGATGATTTCCAGCAGCAGTTCATGACCGCTGACCTGCGATGCTTGATACAGCGCCTTGATCTGCGCTTCCTGCTCCAGGCGCAGCATCGGTTCGTCGTCCGGGTGGAATTGCACCAGGCATTTGATGATTTGCTCCTGCGGCCAGGCGATCAGGTTGCTGCCGATCGAGCGCCCGTGTTCGAAGGCCAGCGGCCGCGAGCCCTGCATCTCGACCGGCCGCGCCACCCACCAGCCACGACCGGTCGCGGCGTTCAGCGAGTCCTGACCGAAACGCTGATCCGCCAGCAGCCCGACATCGGCTTCGATGCCCTGCTCGCGCAAATCGCTTTCGACCCGCTCCACGGCCTTGATAAACAGTTGCTTGAGTTCACCGATGGCGCCGAGGTCGCGTCCGCCCTTCTGGGCCAGTTCCACCAGTTGCCCGCGATGGTCGAAGGCAAAGATGAACAGTTGCTTCCACTGTTTGCGCGGCACACTGACCTGATGCAGGCGTTGCAGGGTGGCGTCCTGATCCGGCCGGGTAATCGGCACCGGGCTGCTGAACAGGTAATCGAGCTCGGCCCGGGTCGGCATCGCCGGCGCGCAGGCATGGCGCGACACCACCAGCCCCCCGCAGGCATTGGCCAACTGGCAGCAACGCTCGTCGCTGGCGTCCTCCAGCCAACCGCTGAGGAAACCCGACATGAACGCATCGCCGGCGCCCAGTACGTTCAGCACTTCAACGCGCACCCCGGGATAAATCGCGCCGTCTTCAAGACGCGCCGGAATCTCTCCGTGAATCACCGTGCAACCTTGCGGGCCGAGCTTGACCACCAGGGTTGCCGCGCTCAATCGCCGGACATTGCGCAGTGCAGTGAGCAAATCCTCGGAACCGCCGGCCATTAGAAACTCTTCTTCGGTCCCGACCACAAGGTCGAAGCGCGGAAGGATGTTCTGCACATGCTGAGTGACGTTCTGATCGGCAACAAAACGGGTTTCGCCGTCCGCCTTGCCGGCGAGCCCCCACAGGACCGGGCGATAGTCGATGTCCAGCACCCGTTTGACGTCGTACTTTTCGGCGTAGTCCAGCGCCTGGGTGCTCGCCTTATAGACGCCATCGCTGGAGAAATGGGTGCCAGTGATCAGCAAGGCTTTGCTGGAGGCGATAAGCGCTTCGCTGATGTCTTCGGCCCGCAGCGCCATGTCGGCGCAATTTTCACGGTAGAAGACCAGGGGAAAGGTTTCCCGATCCTTGAGACCGAGCAGCACCATGGCGGTCAGTCGCTCCGGATCGACCTTAATGCCGCTGACATCGCAACCTTCACGGGCCAGGGATTCAATCAGGAAACGCCCCATGTGATCGTCGCCGGTCCGGCTCAGCATCGCCGACCTGAGCCCCAGCCGGGCGGTGCCGAACGCGATGTTGGCGGACGAGCCGCCGAGGTATTTGGCGAAGCTGCTCACATCCTCCAGCCGTGCCCCGACCTGCTGCGCATAG
This sequence comes from Pseudomonas sp. stari2, assembly GCF_040760005.1. Taxonomy (NCBI): domain Bacteria; kingdom Pseudomonadati; phylum Pseudomonadota; class Gammaproteobacteria; order Pseudomonadales; family Pseudomonadaceae; genus Pseudomonas; species Pseudomonas sp. Stari2. The sequence goes on along the minus strand of NZ_CP099760.1, from coordinate 2,501,214 downwards.
AGGTCGACGCCAAGGCGCCCGAGGCAAATCAGATCCAATTGACGTCCACTGGCAAAACGAGTCTGGCCCATGCTGGCTCCTGTTATTTTTATCAGCCTGCGCCCAACGCGGTGACCGCGCCGGGCACTCTTGGTGGATGCAGACTAAAACGAGCCGGATCGAACAATCAATAAATATTCCAATTGTTTTTCACATGGAATATTTTTTCCAATAAACTTCAGTGCAGGCGCTCCAGACACAGTGCATCGTTTCAGCAGGCATCCTGCTGGCGCAAGCTCAAGATTTTGTCCGGGCCGAGCCTGTAGACTGCGCACAGCCAACCTATTGTCAGGGGACGATACGTACAACCGTCCCTATAAGAACAAGCCAGAAGGATTATTTATGTCCCGCACCGATCAGCCGGCTACCGCCGAGAGCACGCCCGAGAGCGATCTTGCCAGCCCCCCGATCAATGCCGAGCGTCTGCTACAACTCATTACCACTGAATACGAAAGCCTTCCGCGCCAGCTCAAACGTATCGCCAGTTACATGAGCCAGCAGAGTGATCGGATCATGGTCGACCGCATCAGCGACATCGCCCGCGAGTGCGAAGTGCACCCGTCGGCCATCGTGCGTTTTTCCCAGCGTTTCGGTTTCAGCGGTTTCAGTGAAATGCAGGCGCTGTTCCGCGAGGCGTATACCCACAAAGCTACGCCGGTGCAGAACTACCAGCAGCGCATTCGCAGCATGATCGCCAACAAGTCGCAGAAAGCCAGCGGCGGCGACCTGGCCCGCGAATGCATCGACGCCACCCTGTCGGGCATCGAACGTCTGGGACAGGAACTCGATGACCAGGCCTTCGAAAAGGCCGTGGACCTGGTGGTCAATGCCGACAATATCTACGTGGTCGGCGTGCGCCGCTCGTTCGCGGTGGCCGATTATCTCGTCTACAACCTGCAACACACCAACAAGCGCATCCATTTGGTCTCGGGCCTCGGCGGCAGCTACCGCGAGCAAATGCGCAGCGTGCGCGCCAATGACCTGGTGATCGCCATCAGCTTCACGCCGTACGGCAAGGAAACCCAGCACTGCCTGCGCATCGCCCAGCACCATCAGGCGAAAACCTTGATCATCACTGACAGCAATCTCTCGCCATTGGCCAAGCGCGCCAACACTTTGCTGCTGGTCAACGAAGGCAGTTCGTTCGCGTTCCGCTCCTTGAGTGCGACTTTGTGCCTGTGCCAGGCGCTGTTTATCGCGGTGGCCTATCGACTGGAGTTGAAGGTGGACGAGATTCACGAGCAGGTCGGATTCGAGGACTGACCGGAGCTCCGTCATCCCAGCTGACACGCCGACTCAAAATATTTATTCCATTATTTGAGTATAGGGAATATTTATTCTATAAACAGGACCTCTGAAAACAAGAACTCAAAGGATCCTGTCATGCGTGAACTCGGAATCGGCCTGATCGGCACGGGCTTCATGGGGCGCGCCCACGCCCTGGCCTTTCGCAATGTCAGCGGGGCATTCGAACTGCCCTTCACCCTTCGCCTGGCCGCCTTGGCTGACGCCGATCCCGCACGCGCAAAAGCCTGCGCCACCGCCTGGGGCTTCGAGCAGGCCCATGGCGACTGGCAGCGATTGATCGACGACCCCAAGGTCAATTTGATCGCCATCACCACTCCCAACCACTTGCATTACCCGATGGCCATGGCCGCCCTTGCTGCCGGCAAACCGGTGTACTGCGAAAAGCCGCTGGCGGTGAATCTTGAGCAAGCTCATGCGATGCACGTGGCGGCGAAGCATGCGGGCGTCGTCACCCGGGTCGGCTACAACTACCAGCACAACCCGATTATTGGTCTGGCACGCGATCTGATGCTGAGTGGCGAACTCGGCGAGATCATCAGTTTTCAAGGTGAATTCAGCGAAGACTTCATGGCCGATCCAGCCTCCCCCTGGTCGTGGCGCTGTGAACCCGAACATGCCGGTGGAGCACTGGCGGATCTGGGCAGCCACCTGCTCGCCATGGCGCGCTACCTGCTGGGCGATGTCGAAGCGGTGTGCGCCGATTCCCACACCGTCCATCGCCAACGCCCGGCCACAACCGGCAGCCAGGAACAACGCCACATTGCGGTCGATGACCAAGCCCATGCGCTGCTGCGCTTTGCAAGCGGCGCGCGCGGCACCTTCAGCAGCAGCTGGCTCAAGCATGGCTACAAGAATCATCTGAGCTTCGAAATCAGTGGCACCCGAGGCACCTTGGCGTTCGATCAGGAGCGCCTGAACGAGCTACGCCTGTGTCGCGCCGGCCAAGGCGGCTTCCAGCGTTTACTGGCCGGACCGGACTTGCCCGGCTACGCCGCATTCAGCCCGGCGCCGGGGCATCAGTTGGGTTACAACGAATTGAAGACGCTGGAAGTGCATGAACTGATCGTAGCGTTGGCCGGGAACGGGCAAACCGGGACTGATTTTGAGGAGGCGTTTGAAGTGGAGAGGCTGGCGACGGCGATTCGGATCGCGGCTGAGGAGCGGCGCTGGGTGTCTGTCAGTGAAATCACTGGCTAGTTTTGTGGGGACACAAAAAAGCCGATCCAGGCGATCGGCTTGAGTGTCGGACTTTGATGAGGAGGGAAACTGGTGGACCTGTCCCGTGGACCTGTCCCGTGACAACGGACGCCAAGAAGCGATACTTAAATCGCTATCTTGGAGGTTGCCATGTACCCAAGCACTCGCCGTGACGGAAAGCAGGTGGTCTATTGCATCAGCAGTCCCGCAGCATTGGCAGTCATCCAAACCCTGTATCAACACTTTTGCGTAGGAGAAAGCTCGTGAATGTCGACTGGCTCAACTTCACTCCCTGGTCATCACTTGCCGGTGGCGCATTGATTGGCCTGGCGACCAGTCTATTCGTCGTCGCCAACGGGCGCATCGCCGGGATCAGCGGCTTGATCGGCGGTCTTTTACAGCGTGGGAGCGAGGGGGTGAGTGAGAAAGCACTTTTTCTCCTGGGCCTGCTCATCGCGCCGCTTCTATGGGGTTTGTTCGCCGTGCTGCCGCAGATTGAGTTCAAAAGTGGCGGGGGCGGACTGATCGTCGCCGGTGTATTGGTCGGCATCGGCACCCGATACGGATCAGGTTGCACCAGTGGCCATGGGGTCTGCGGCATATCGCGCCTTTCGCCGCGATCGATGGTCGCCACTGTGTGCTTCATGTTCAGCGGTTTCGTCACGGTGTTTGTCTTGCGTCATCTGCTGGGGGGTTGAACATGACCAAACTGACTGCGTTCATTGCTGGCCTGCTTTTCGGCCTGGGCCTGCTTCTGGCAGGCATGGCAAACCCGAGCAAAGTACTCGCTTTCCTGGATTTAACCGGTGCCTGGGACCCTTCCCTGGGGTTGGTCATGGTCGGGGCCATTGGCGTGGCCATTGGCCCGCTTACCTGGGCCCGCCGACAATCCAGTTCGCTGTTGGGAAGGCCAATGCAGCTACCGATCAAACGTGAGTTGGACCCGCGCTTGATTGGCGGGAGCCTGTTGTTCGGCATCGGCTGGGGAATAGCGGGCATCTGTCCTGGCCCCGCAGTGGCCATTCTACTGACAGGACACTGGCAAGTGATCGTGTTCATGTTGGCCATGCTGGCCGGCATGTTGTTGTTTACTGCACTGGAGCGCCGGCGCAGCCATTGATCGGGAGATCCGCCATGAAAGCGGACATTCGAACCATTGACCGTCGCCTGCGCATTGTCGCTGGCCTGCTTCTCATTGGCCTCAGTCTGTCCGGTGTGATCGGCGCGGGGGTCGGATCAGTTTAGTGCCGCTGGCCACTGGTAGTGAGCACTCCATTTCCTGAACGATCCACGCGTGTTCTTTGCCGCTGAGCGAACATTGCTGGCGTGGAACCGAACCAGCCTTTCGCTGATGGCATTTGGATTTGTGATTGAACGATCCGGGCTACTACTGCAGATGCCCGGCGTACAGACATTCAAGCTGCTACGTGGATCGAGGATCCAAAACCGATAAGCAGTCATTCGAAGCATTTAATCAATGTCGATCAGCATCCTCAAACTATGAGCCAGATCAGTTGGATTCAAACGTGGGTCGCTATACTGGCCACCGGCATCGACTTTAGGTTTCCACCATGACTCCTTCGCCCAGCAACCAACGAGATGTAGTGATTATCGGTGGAGGTCAGTCAGCCTTGGCGGTAGCGTATTTCCTGCGCCGAACTCAACTTTCGTTCGTCATCCTCGACGCAGAGGAAGAGCCCGGTGGTGCCTGGCGGCATGGCTGGAACTCGCTGCGCTTATTCTCTCCGGCCACCTGGAGTTCAATACCCGGCTGGATGATGCCGCCCGCGCAAGAAGGCTATCCCACACGAAATCATGTAATCGACTATCTCAACCAATATGAGCAGCGCTACCAATTTCCGGTGGAACGCCCGGTTCGGGTCGTTTCCGTGGAACGCTTAGAGTCTGGCTTACGAGTACGTTCTGACAGCAAGTATTGGGATGCCAAGGTTGTAATCAGCGCTACCGGCACCTGGAGCAATCCGTATATCCCCCACTACCCTGGTGCCGAATTATTCGCCGGTCGGCAATTGCATTCCGCGAACTATGTCGATGCACAAGCGTTTGCTGGCAAGAAGGTTTTGGTGGTGGGTGGTGGCAATTCGGGAGCGCAGATTCTGGCAGAAATATCCAAGGTCGCCGAGACCACTTGGGTAACCGTTACTGAACCGGTCTTTTTGCCTGACGATGTGGATGGACGGGTGCTGTTCGAGCGCGCCACTCAGCGCTTGAAGGCCCAGCAAGAGGGGCGTGTCATTGACCAGCCGGTCGGCGGGTTGGGAGACATCGTCATGGTGCCACCCGTTGTAGAAGCCCGTGAGCGTGATGCTCTCAAGTCTGTACGCCCATTTGAACGTTTCACTCGCGATGGCGTGATGTGGGCCGATGGATCTGAATCTGCAGTGGACGCGGTCATTTGGTGTACCGGGTTCAGGCCCGCACTTCAGCATCTGGATACGTTGGGGGTGATCGACACTGAAGGTCGCGTTAAGGTCGACGGCACTCACTCGATCCAGGAACCAAGACTATGGCTGGTGGGCTATGGCGAGTGGACAGGTTCGGCTTCCGCCACGCTGATCGGTGTAACACGCACAGCACGCAGCACAGTGAATGAGATCGCGGCCTGTCTTGGCGATCCGTCCGTGCACTAGTGCGCCTGCATCCCAGGAGTAGAGGACATGAATGAAATGAGCCTGTAGACGCGCCGAACTCAACTTTTGCTCGTTATTCTCGACGCTGAGAAAAAGCCAAGTGGCGCCTGACGACCTGATTGGAACTAGGCAAGCGGTAACCAGACGCACACTTCGAACCCCTCCTGTCGACCTGTTGCAGGGGAAAACAATTTCATTCTCGCGTTGCCCCCCTGCACGATGGTTTTAGTAATCGCCAACCCCAGCCCTGAACCACTGATTTCACTGTGACCGCGCACAAAGCGCTCTGTCAGGTGCTGCAATACCGACTGCGGCACCGCCGGGCCGCTATTGACCACCCGTAGCTGTGCCTGTTCGGTGAGACTGACATCGATCGGTTGATCCGCTGCCCCGTACTTCAGCGCATTTTCGATCAGGTTGCGCAACAGGATGCCAAAGGCGTCCGGATCAATGGTCGAGTACACGCAGGTCTGGTTTGGCAGCTGCAACCTGATCCGGTGCCCACTGCGGTTGTTCCACTCATCAACCACATGGGCGAGCAACGGAATGAGGTCCTGAGGCGTTTCGGACAACAGGCCACCGCCTTCGGCCTTGGCCAGTTGCATGAGTTTTTCCGAAAGCCGCGCCAGCTCACGTAACGCGTTTTCGATTTTCGCCGCACGTACTCGCAACGGACCCTCGGGCGCCTCTTGGTGGAGTCGCTGGATTTGCGCCAGGGTTGCCGCCAGTGGCGTACGCAGTTCATGGGCGCTGTTGGCAGTAAAGCTGCGTTCGCTCTCCAAAGCCTTGCGCAAGCGCTCCAGCAGATGATTGACCGCCTCCGCCAGTGGTGCGATTTCCGCCGGCAATCGCGCTCCGCTGATCGGCGACAGATCACCCACCCCACGAGTCTCCACGGCACGACGATAGGCCAATACACTGCGCAAGCTGATGCGCACAAACAACCACGTGCCCAACAGACTGATGGGAATCAGCGCCAATAATGGCAACAACAGGGCAAGCAACGCTTCACGTGCCGCTTCACGGCGGTGTTCCAGAGGTTCGGCAATCTCGATAAACACTGTTTCACGTAGCGCACTGGCGCCGTACAGACGGTATTTTTTTGTGGTTGAAAAGCCTTCGGCCGGTTGTTGGTTGAAGATCTTCGGGTTGGCGTCGTGGGACTGCATCAGGATCTCGCCCTTGGCATCGCGCACCAGGTACGTCAGGTATTCCTTGTGCATTTTCAGGGTGGCGACATGTTGTGCCTCACTGGGGTTTTCCCGGTTGCTGATTTCCAGCACGGCTAGAGGCAGAATGCGCTGCGCAGTCTCTTCCAGTGCACTGTCGAACGCCTCGTTCAATTCATGCTGCACCACCAGCCAGGCGCCAACGGTCGCCGCCAGCCACAGTAAGGTCGTGCCCAACGTCAGCCCCAGGCCGAGGCGTTTTTGAAGGCTTGACGACGGCTTCATGCGGACATCAACCGGTAGCCCATGCCCCGCACAGTTTCAATCAGGTCGCGCCCGAGTTTTTTACGCAACCGACTGATGTAGACCTCGATAGTGTTGCTCTCGATTTCGGCGCCGAAGGCATACAACCGCTCTTCTAGCTGCGACTTGGACAGCAGCGCGCTGGGGCGCTGCACAAACGCTTCGAACAGCGCCCACTCCCGCGCGGTCAGGTCCACCGTCGCACCGGCCCGCAACACCGTGCGGGCACTCATGTCGACCTGCAAGTCGCCGAGTCTGATCTGTGGATTGGGGTTGCCGCTGCAGCGCCGGGCCACCGCCGCCACACGGGCCGACAGCTCGAACAGATCGAACGGTTTGACCAGGTAGTCGTCGGCGCCCGCGTTGAGGCCAGCGATACGATCGGAAATCTGATCCTGGGCGGTCAGGATAATCACCGGGGTCACGTCCCCTGCCGAACGTTGCTGACGCAAAAAATCCAGCCCGCGACCGTCCGGGAGCATCAGGTCCAGCAGGATCAGGTCGTAAGGCGTGGTGCGTACGCTGTTGCGCGCGTGGTCCAGGCGCTGCACCCAATCGACGGCGTGGCCGTCATCGGCAATCTGCTCGCGCACCGCTTCCCCCAAGCCTGGAGCGTCCTCGACCACTAGAACCCGCATCTGGCACCTCCTGCGATGGTTGTCATGCAGCACCTTAATCGCTTTACCTGACGTGAATCTGAAGATTCAGCTGGTTGTCAGGAATGCACCTTAGGGTATGCCACAGACACCGACCTCGGCAGGAGACAGATCATGAAAACAGGTTCTATTGCCAATGCCACGCTGTTGAGCCTGCTGCTCAGTGGTTACGCCCTGGCCGATGACGATTGCAGCGACCCGGTGAGCGACTGGCAACCGCGCGAAACCTTGCGTCAGCAGGTCGAGCGGCAATACGGCTGGAGCGTGCAACGCATCAAGGTCGACGACGGTTGTTACGAGCTCAAGGGGCTGGATCGAAAAGGCAACGCCATCGAAGCCAGCTACTCACCGGCCTCGCTGCGTTTGCGCACACTCGAGATCCATTTCCGCGACGACGGCGATGCCAGGGATTACCTCGGCAGCCCGCTCACCGAATGACGCCTTACCTGTCGATGAGTTTTCCCTGCGCTTCAGGTTGCTGTCAGCAAGCAGGTCCAGGCTCTCGACCTAACGATCAAAAGGACACCCTCATGAAAAAGATCATCGCAACCACCTGCCTTGCCGGCGCCATTGCCCTGCCGGGTCTGGCTCAGGCTCGTGAAGTGACCTTGACCACACAGCTCAAGGACTACAGCGGCAATGATGCCTACCTGGCGATCTATGTCACCGACGCCAACGGCCAATACCAGAAAACCCTTTGGGTGGCCGGCAAGAAAGCCAAGTACTACAAGCACCTGAGCGACTGGGCCCGTGGCAGCGGGATGAACCCGAGCGAGTTTGACGGGGTCAGCGGCGCCAGTGTCGGCAGTGGGCGCACGCTAAAAGTCAGCGTCGAACTGGCAGACACCCTGATTGATGCCGGGTATCAGATCCGCATCGACAGTGCCGTCGAGGACAAACGCGACGCTCGCGCCGATGTCAGCGCGCCGCTCACGTCCAAGGGCGCGGGCCAGCCGGCGACCGGCAGCACCTATGTCGAGTCCTTTACTTACGATCTGTAGCACCTGCCCTTTCTGGAGGCTGAACATGCTTCGCCAGTCCCATTCCCTGCCCGGCCTGATCGCCGCCCTGTTGGTCATGCTGTTGGCCATAAGCGGTGCGATCCTGTCGGTCGACCCGGCGCTGGAACGCTTGCACAACACCGCCACCGGGCAACTCAACGTCGGCCAACTGGCCGGACGTGTGGCCAATCACTTCCCGGGCGTGGAGCAGATCCAGCGCACGGCGTCCGGGACGGTCATCGTCTACTACAACAAGAACGGTCAGGCCGGGGCTGAAACGGTCGATCCACTGACCGGCGAAAGCCTGGCGCCTTATGCACCCTCCGCGTTTACGCGTTGGGTGAAAGAGCTGCACCGCTCGATGTTCCTTGGCACGCCAGGCCACGGAGCGTCGGGTGTCGGCGCGCTGTTCATGCTGATGTTGTCGGTGTCCGGCGCGCTATTGCTGGCCCGGCGCCTGGGTGGCTGGCGCAACTTGCTGCGGCCACTGCGGGGCACCTTCAGCCAGCGCTGGCATGCTGAAGTTGGGCGACTGGCGTTGCTCGGGCTGCTGCTGTCGGCATTGAGCGGGCTCTACATGTCCGCCACCACGTTCGGTTTTATCGCCGACGGCAGTCAGAGTGAACCCGCCTTCCCCGCCCACGTCAGTACCGGTCCGACCTTGCCGGTGGCGACACTGCAAGCCTTGCAGGCCACCGACCTCAACGACCTGCGCGAGCTGGTTTACCCGAGCCCTGGCAACCCGCACGATGTGTTTTCCCTGCGCACGGCCCAGGGAGACGGCTACGTGGACCAGGCCAGCGGCGCCTTGTTGTCCTATCAAGCCCATGACTCGATGCACAACCTCTACGAATGGATCTATCAGTTGCACACCGGTGAAGGCTTCTGGTGGCTGGGCCTGCCGCTTGGACTCTGCGCCCTCTGCGTGCCGTTGATGAGCGTGACCGGCATCCTGTTGTGGTGGCGCCGCCGCAAGGCTGGCCCGAATATCCGCCACAACAGCCCTGCCCACTCCGCCGACAGCGTAATTCTGGTAGGCAGTGAAAATAACAGCACCTGGGGCTTTGCCAAAACCTTGCACGACGCCTTGCACCAGAGTGGTCATCAGGTGCACAGCGCGGCGATGAATGATTGGGTGGGTGATTACCGTAAAGCCCAACGGGTGTTCATCCTCACCGCGACCCACGGTGACGGCGATGCGCCGGCCTCGGCTTCGCAGTTCCTGGCACGGCTGGCCAAAACCGGCCTCAAGCCCGGTCTGCCTTTTGCGGTGCTGGGCCTGGGCGACCGTCAGTTTGCACAGTTCTGTCAGTACGCCCATCAGGTGCAGGACGCGATGCTGCAGGCCGGTGGCTCGCCATTGCTGGGGTTGGAAACCGTCAACCGCCAGTCCTCTCAGGAGTTTGCCCGCTGGGGTCATGCGTTGGGCGAAGTGTTGGGGCAGGATCTGGTGCTGGTTCACACCCCGCAGCAGCCGCGTACCCATCAATTGCAGCTGACAGAGCGGATTGCCTATGGCGAACAGGTGAATGCGCCGACCCACATCCTGCGCTTCAAAGCCTGCGGCGAGCTGCCGGGTTTTCTGGCCGGTGACCTGGTCGGGATTGTGCCCCCCGGCAGCCCGATCCCGCGCTTCTACTCGCTGGCCAGCGGCTCCCGGGACGGCGTGCTGGAGATCTGTGTGCGTAAACACAACGGTGGCATGTGCTCGCAATTCCTTCATGGCCTGAACATCGGCGCGCAGATCGAAGCTTTTATCCAGCCCAACCCGCAATTTCGTCCGGCGTCGGGCGCGCACCCGGTGATCCTGATCGGCGCCGGTACCGGCATCGGTCCTCTGGCCGGTTTTATCCGAAACAATAAGGCCAGGCACCCGATGCACTTGTATTGGGGCGGGCGCAACCCGACCTCGGACTTTCTCTATGAGCCGGAGCTCAACCAATACTTGTCAGACCGTCGCCTCACGGCACTGCGCGCGGCCTTCTCTCAGGTTCAGGACCGCTGCTACGTTCAAGACCGGCTGATCGGCGATGCCTTGACCTTGCGCCGGCTGATTGAAAAAGGTGCCCAAGTGCTGGTGTGTGGCAGCCGCGAAATGGCCAAAGGCGTGATACAGGCCCTCGATGAAGTGTTGGCGCCTCTCAACCTGAGTGTGCTGACCCTCAAGGCACAAGGACGCTACCGTGAAGACGTCTACTGAGTTGCAGCGCTATAGCCTGAACGGCGAAACCATGGGCACTCGCTACACCGCCCTGTTTTATGCAGGGGCCGGGATCGATGCCGACGACGTTGGCCGTCGCCTGGCGCGCGCCGTGGCCCGAGTGGACCAGCAAATGTCCACCTGGAAACCCGACTCGGACATCAACCGCCTCAACGCCGCCCCCGAGCAGGAGTGGGTGTCCGTGCCCAAGGAACTGGCTACGGTGCTGTCGGCTGCGCTGCGCGTCAGTCAGCAATCGGGCGGCGCCTTCGACATCGCTGTCGGTGACCTGGTGAACGCCTGGGGGTTCGGCCCCGGGGAACAGACAATCACAGAGCAGGCGATCGGCACGATGCCGCTGCGCGCCCGACTGTTGGCCAGCGCCGCATTGGTGGTTGACCCGCAACACAATCAGGCACGCAAGCGCGTGCCGCTGAACCTTGACTTGAGTGGCATCGCCAAAGGTTTTGGCGTGGATGAACTGGCCCGCTGCCTGGAGGGTTTGGGCATCACCCGCTACCTGGTCGGCATCGATGGCGAAATGCGCGCCCGGGGCGTCAAACCTGACGGCCAATGCTGGGTCGTGGCCCTGGAAAAGCCCAACCGGGGCGTGCGTGAAGTCATGGGCGTGATGGAACTTGGCGATGCCGCTATCGCGACCTCCGGGGACTATCGACATTGGGTAGACGTGGGCGGTCAGTCCTATGCTCATACCATGAACCCGGCCACCGGCGCGCCGCTGTGTAACCCGCTCGCCGCCGTCACCGTGGTGGCGGCCTCGTGCATGCTCGCCGATGCCTGGGCCACAGCGTTGATGGTCCTGGGCGAAACCGAGGGCCCACGTCTGGCTCAGGAACGCGGGATGGACGCGTTGTTCGTGCTGCGCGAGGGTGAACAATTCAAAGAAATATCCATTGTCGGCGGCCAGTTGCAGGCGCAAATTGAAACCCGCTGACGCAGATTGCCGGGCCGCTCGGAACCCATCCGACGTGAACCGCCTAATGACAGGGAGCCCCGTTCTACAATGAAGTTCATGCACAGGCACACCGAGGCACACCGAAGCGATCGTATCGGCTGGCTGCGCGCCGCCGTCCTGGGCGCCAACGACGGGATTGTATCTACCGCCAGCCTGTTGATGGGCGTCGCGGCCGCCAATGCCAGCCACGCCACATTGCTGGTCACCGGAATGGCGGGCCTGATGGCCGGAGCCATGTCCATGGCCGCTGGCGAGTACATCTCCGTACATTCCCAGGCCGATACCGAGCGGGCCGATCTGTCCCGCGAACGGGCAGAACTGTCGAGCGACCCGAAAGCCGAGCACATCGAGCTCGCCAACATCTACATGCATCGCGGCGTATCACCCGAACTGGCCCATCAAGTGGCCGATCAATTGATGGCCCATGACGCATTGGGCTCCCACGCCCGGGACGAGTTGGGCATCAGCGCCACCCTCACCGCCAAACCCTTGCAGGCAGCTTTGGCCTCCGCCGCCAGTTTCGTGGTGGGCGCCGCCTTGCCGCTGGCGGTGACGTTTGTCGCGCCGGAGCACAGCGTGGTGCCCTGGATATCAGGCATGTCCTTGGTGTTTCTCGGGACACTAGGCGCCATCGCCGCCAAGGCCGGCGGAGCCAAGGTCATCACCGGGGCCTGGCGGGTGACATTCTGGGGTGCGCTGGCTATGGGCATTACGGCAATGGTGGGATCGCTTTTCGGAGCGGTGGTTTAGTAAGGCGTACGCTCTCGAAATGCAAAGGGGGAGGCGGAAGTTGTTGGTTCTTGCCGATCAGCGCCCCCTTGTACAGCCTTTCCAGAAACAACGCGCGACCTAAGATTCCACCCAGAGCCAGCCGTTTTGTGGGGGTAAAAAAACAAAAATAAAAAAGGGTCGCGAGATAAAATCTCGCGACCCTTTTGAATTATATGGTCGGGACGGAGTGATTCGAACACTCGACCCCTAGCACCCCATCTCCTTTTGCATACTTCTTGAAAGCTTTGAAAATATCACTCTGGATTTTTCCAAGTGAATATTTACTTGAGCTCCAGCGGTGTTCTGCTCTACGAGAGTCCAGCAACGTCCATCAAGAGCCGACGTTTTTGTGGGGGGAAAAGTAGGGGGAGCACCAGCTCAAACTATGATCCAACCGAGAAGAACCGGTGAAGTGAATAGGGTTACCGATCGGTTATTTTTTCAGAACACCCTGTCCAAAATCGAACCGCCAATACTGAATTTCATACAACTGGAATGCTTCTGATCGAAGGAAATGCACTTGTGGCAGGGTCTGCCTTGCGATTCATTTACGTTTCGCGATAAGCTCAGTCACCAGCGCCGCTCATGGTCGGCGCGCTGCCCACCCCCAGGGGCCCTAGAGGCCGCAGCTAAGTGGATATTCAACCATGTATCTATAGAAGCCTCTGGCCGCTCCTGTTTCGGGCACCGGGGAATGTGGGTGGGCGTCTCCGGTGTAGCTCTTCGAGAGCAACGGAAATCACCATGGCATTGCTGAAAACCTCCTATCTTCGTGAAAACATCGTTCGTCAATCCAAACGTCTTAGCGAGAAACTTGCCGTCCCGCTAACTACCGCCAAAGAGATACTCGCTTCAGGGCCTTACGGTTGCGCGAGCTGGGCGGATTTAAACGCCCGACTGGAGTCACCTTCCCCACACGACGAATCATTGATCCTTGCGGCTTTACCGCACGTGGACGCGGCACAAGCTTATTTTGCCAACAACATACGTGAGCTGGCGAAGGCGCTCAGCCGCCGCATTTTGACAAACACCAATTTGGCCGGTTTGTACGAAATACTCAGGTACGTCTTTGTTATATCCCAAGTACCAGTCTCGCTCAGTGATATTGCTACGAAGATAGAGGCCAGCGCCTGGCAGCCAAGTCACATCGGCCCCGATCCTGCCGCTGTTATTCATGCTTATACGAGAATCAATGACACTTATATCAAACTCATTGCGACTCGTGTCTACCTTCCAGAATATTACGATCTCGGAGAGCACTACCAACCTCTCGCAAAAATAGCCGAGCCTTACAACGAGAAGATCAAAATCATTTGGTCCGACCCGATGGGTTGGTACAAGGCAACCTGCGACTATCTGGAGGCCTTTGACCGTACAGCGGATGACGATGAATATGACGTCGAGCTGATATTGCCTGAGGAACATTTGGATGAGGCCATGCGCATTCACCAACGATGGTTCGACAATGCCTTGAACGCATGGCGTGACGAAAGCCGTTATGGTGAGAGTGACCAATATTTTGTGCCCTATGCTCTTCCAGTAGGGTGTTACCTAGTGCTCGGCGTACCCTGTACCGCTCCTGCCAATCTCCCTGTGCTCAACAGTACTTCAGTCGCGTTTGACTCAGAGTGGGACAACGACACCACTCTGGTGACGCTCGGCAAGCAGCCTGTGTGTATTGAATGGATCACCATCAACAACCAGACACGGCAGCATGATGGTGAACACCATGAGCATTTCAAAAGTCTAATGGATGGCGTCTTTTCTCACTCGGATTGCGAACTTGATCAATTTCAATCCGAAGGCCGTTACCACAAGCTGTTCTACATCACGCCTGCCTCGAATTTTGCGATCGACAGTTATTTGAAGGTCGAACTCAAACCGTCTGGTGACGAAGAGTTCTTTGTGCTTCAAACCGACAATCCCTTCCTTGCATCGAAAATCGTGGATTACGCATCAACGCGACGACTCATGGGGTATCAATCGAAACTTGGGACCTCCAATTTCCTTATGAAAGTTGAGGCTAAAGAGTCGCTCCTTGAAAAGGCTAGCTTAGCCTTGATCGCGTATCGGGCGGGTAACAAAAAAAGCTATAACTTGATCACTCAATCCCTGCTAACCAGAAGGGCTGAAAACTCCACGGTGGTCGTGAATATCCAGGCCGCCCTGCTGTCACTTTGCGACCTGATTGACAAGCGGGTGCTCAAGGATGCTATTCATCATGGGATCGTGGTGTACTGCGATCCGGGGTTTCTCGATGATCTCGATGTACCGTCAAAGCGCAGTAAAGGCTTACAGGTCGCACCACAATCACTGATTGAAACGCTTGAGCAACCGTTCCAGGAAAAAGACTTTTCTCTCCACGATTTGTTCTCAAACCTAACGCTGGCCCACTACACCCGACGAAATCACTAGCGCCAACATAACGAGAAATGCCCCTTGAGTTTTGCTCCGGGTCATTTTTATTTCACGTAGGCGTTGAGGTGGGTTGAGCACTCTGCCGTTCAAAAAGCACACGCAGAGCGCGCCCCATACAACGATTGATTCATTACGTAGCTCAAGGAACCCCAACAATGAGCGCAGGTTTTGTTTACTTGATTATCAATCCCAGCATGCCCGGACTGGTTAAAATCGGCCAGTCAACACGCTCATCCAAACAACGGGCGAGGGAGGGAAAAGGAACTTGGGTACCTGATAATTTTGAGGTCGTCTACGATGAACTTGTCACCGACTGCCGGCAGGTAGAAATCCTGATGAAACAACGTTACCTGGACTACCAATACAAACCCAACCGAGAGTTCTTCCAACTCCCCATTCGCGAGGCCATTCGAGGATTGATGGAGGAGGCACTGAACTTCCGCGTGCCTCAGGTGGGCTCTAACAGCGGCGTGGAAATTCTTCCGGACTTGAAGCGCAAGTACCCGACTTATCTGGATCCTGCTTTTCACTCGATCAAAATCGTCCACCGCGATAATATCGTTTATCTAGAGTCTGTAAGATTTCGCCACACCACTAGCCGGGACGAGATCGTCGAGCGCACCGATTTGGCGTTTATTTCCGATGGGGAAATCGATATGTTTATAGCCAATCGCAGCCCTGAGGATAACGCCCGACTTTTCGTGCATGAACTGGACGAGTATTCGATGATTCACTGCACTGATCTTTTCACTCAGCAAGCGTGCTCATACATCGCGGAAACACATGAGAAAAGTCGCTGCCTTTCTTAAACGCTTGTGCCAACCGGATCAAAGATGGCACCGCGCTCTTGACCAAAATAACTCAGCACTCCCCGCTCGCTACTTTGCTGGTAGCAGGCGGGACACTGCTGTGCGGTCACCGACCGTGGGTATGCGATCCACGAAGTACACCTACCGCCAGGAGCGTTTCGTGTTTACCGTGACATCTCTGGTGCGCAGTTCCACGGCAACAACTCTTCATAGTCGGCCACCGACTGCGCATGCGATTCAGTTACACGGTTACGGCGAAACGCTGAGCATCAAGGGCGGCAACGGCCGAGAATCCTGCGCCCTTCTTGAAGCTCATGTTATGGACGAAATTCTTCATCGCATCAGACGGGTCGATGGTTTCGAGGTTAAGTCCGTCAACAGTTGACCTAGAGAAAGCAACACTCAGAATTGGCTGCTCTTCCATATGACCTGTCGAGCTGTTGAGCACATTGTCCAGAGCGGTGACGATGACTAGGTCATCCGGCAGAATTGCCAACAACTCTCGACCTACTCGCAGAGCGCAGCTGCACACGTAGTCCTGGTGAAGCTCGTTGAACCGCCCAACAGGCATAGCTTTGGTCGACAGCTTGCCACTTTTGAGTAGAGATTTGATTTCAGTCGGAATCACGTCGGAGCCATGGATAGCGAGCTTGGCTTCTAGGATGCCTCCTTCATGAACAATCATCTGAATGGCTGAGCCGAGGTGCGAGATTTCTGCAAACGACTCGAAAGCTACGATGGCATCGAGCTTGGCTTGACGGTCACCATCAAGGATACGGATCGCAATATCCCGCTCCTCTGCCCACTCGGTATGGGCAGTCTTCCATTCATCAAGCTGAGCCTGATACTGCCTTTCATCTTCCGCCTGTGCGGCGCCAATCTTGTCGAATAGGACTGCGCGTTGACGAGCCTCTAGCTTGAAGAGCCGAGCCCAGAAATTGGGTGATATGTAGCGGCCGCATGCGTGGCTTCTTGCTCAAGCGTACCGCTCTTCAGTGGCTGTCTAGGTTCGGGATTGGAGAGAAGCCGCTTCCATTTCACAGGCTCGGCACACTCCTTGTGCATCGAAAGGAGGATATCTATGTGATTTTCGTACACATCGACTTCATACGCTGCTTGCTCCAGCGCTTCCATCTTTGCGTACTCTTTCTGTTGCTTTTCGAGCTCACGTTGCCGGCGATGAGCGTTGCGCTCTGACCTCCGCGCAGACGCTTGCAGCGAGCGTACAGTCCCTTTCCAGCCCATCACGACTCTCCATACCATTGATGTGATGGCACAAGCATAGCTCTGCCTGAATCACCTGAGCTCCTGGAAATTGAAAATACTAGGAAATCCAGAAGGAGCACATTTTTACTTCATGCATCACAGAGTAAGGGCAGGATCAAAATCCACAAAATAAGGGGTACCTCTACAGTACCCCTCCTTCTCGCTACTACACTGTTCGACGTATGGCCTTTTCAATTCGCTGACGTCCCGCATGAGCAAGCTTGCTTACACCAGCTTCCTTAGCGACCGCGTATATCAAGGCCTCCCCCTCGTGCCCCCGCCGCACCATCTCATCAACCAAAGCACGCAGTTCTGGTAGGCAGATTTCAGCTAGCGCTCTCATGGAGTCTTCGTCGCCGGGCCTACGGAAGACGACACTGGTGTCCGACTCGATATGAGCGGGCCAGAAGAAGACCCCAGTTTGTTCCTCTTCATGCGACCGGAATCGTGCCCGGGCAATTTGGTCAACCCGATCACGAATCCGCGAGCCGGTTCGTACCCAGCCATGCGCCCGGGCAATGCGCCTTGCGAGCGCGGTGTCCAGAACCGGCCCCTCCTCCGCAACCACATGAGCAATCATCTGCTCCAACGTTACTGTGTAACTCGGCTCAAAGAACTGATCTGGATCGACCAACCCTACCGCTTGACGAGGATCGGCTTCCTTATAAACCAAATTTACAAGGGGACGAGTAAAGGCCAGGACATCTTCAACTGGCGTGATGGATGCCGCCTTGGCGTACTTCAACTCATCCAAAGCGCCTGAGGGATCATTCGCTTCAGCCACTCCATCCGCTGCGGCGACCACAGCAACCTGATCCACTACCTCAATGACCTCAGCCATAGCCGCGTCGATTTTCAGTCGCTCTGCCTCTTGAGCAGCATCGATGACAGCCTGCTTTGCTCGGGACTCAGCAAGGATCTCGTTCAGACGTTGATGTACCTTCTCGGCAGTTCCAACTGCATCTATCCACCAGTCCGTCGACCATATCCTAACGATCTCCCAGCCAAGTCCACGCAGTACAGATTCACGGAGCTTGTCACGATCGCGAGCAGTCGCGCTGCGATGATAGGTAGCACCGTCGCATTCAACGCCGGCAAGAAATCGACCAGGAGCATCAGGATGAACAACCCCAAGGTCTACTCGGAAGGAGGAAACGCCAATTTGGGTATGAATCTGCCACCCCTTTTTGGCCAAGGCTGCTGCAACCGCCTCTTCGAATGGGCTGTCGAAACCACCTACGCTACCAAAGTCAGCTTCTGCCAGGGCCCGCGGGCCACGCTCTGCAAACTCTAGGAAGTGCTTCAGATCACGCACCCCAATCGCTTGCGTACGGGCCAAATCAATGTGCTCTGGTCGTAGAGTCGAGAACACCACAAGCTCCTGTCGAGCGCGAGTGATAGCCACATTCAGCCGACGCTCACCACCAGGGCGGTTCATCGGGCCGAAGTTCATCGACAGCACACCAGCAGCGTCTTTCCCATAGGTGGTCGAGAAATAGATGATGTCTCGCTCATCACCTTGAACGCTCTCCAGGTTCTTGACGAACACCGGCTCCAACTCGGACTCTGCGAAGTACGAATCGAGTGTTGGATCTTTCCGGCATGCTTCATCCAACATGTCCATGATGAGTTTCTGTTGCTCTCCGTTGAAGGTTACAACCCCCACGGTTCGCCTGCTTTCGCGGAAGGCCGGCGACTGAAGACGAGCAACCAGATCAGCAACTAAAGATCTTGCTTCGATCAAGTTGGTTCGCGCCCCGCCCTTGTCATATACACCCGGGACAGGGCACAGCCGTACTGCTTTGTCGGCCGTAAACGGTGATGGGAAGGTCACCAGCTTGGACTGGTAATAACGCTGGTTCGAGAAAGCAATCAGACTCTCGTGGCGGCTACGGTAGTGCCAGTTCAGGTTACGCATCGGCAGGTTGGCACTGATGCACTCGTCCAGAATACTCTCGAGATCAGCCTCTACATCCTCATCTTCAGCAGTCGACTCAGCTCGGTTAAAGAACGAAGTTGGAGGGAGCTGTTTGGGGTCGCCCACCATCACCACCTGCTTTCCCCGGGCCATGGCGCCAATGGCATCCCAGACAGGTATTTGAGATGCCTCATCGAAGATAACGAGATCGAATGGTGTTGAGGCAGGCGGCAGATACTGAGCAATAGAGAGAGGGCTCATGAGCAAGCAAGGAGTCAGCTTGGTTAGCGCTTCTGGCGCACGACTCATCAGTTCCCGCAATGGAATGTGCTTGGTCTTCTTGCCCATCTCATGGCGCAGGACTCCCCATTCTGAAGAGCGACTTACGCTGTCTTGGCTCGGTAGGTCGGAACACAGCCGAGCTCGGAGCCAGTCCTTGGTCAACTTGGTGAACTTGTCATCCAAAGCCCGGAAATCACGAATGCGTTGTTCATGCTCTACGCTGACGAACGTCCGGATCACCTCCTCGTTGTCCACCATCGTGTTCAGCCACCAGCGGGCATAATTTACTTCCAATACACGGCGGACTTTTCCAGAGGTGATGGCTCCTGTTTCCATCGCTTGAACAATCGGAGCCAGGCCGACAGCGTAGGCCTCATCGCGAACCTTCCGCCAAGCGCACCATGCCTTGAGGCGCGATTCAGACGAGACGACAGTTTCGCAGTTTTTCTTGATATCACTTAGTGCCAGGTGGGCAGTTTCGATGACGCCCATTTCGGTGAAATGACCGACAGCAGTCAGCTGCGCTACTCGCTCCTGGAGCAGCTCAAGCTTTTCACGAAGGGTAACGCCGGCAATGGCTATAGCAGCTTCCGGCTCAAGCAGTGCGTTACCATCCCCCAGCAAAGTTTGAAGCGGTGCTTTGTAGGCCGCGACCTGCTCAGGATTGAGTGCAAGCTTCGCCACCGCGGTAGCCATCTCCCCTTGGAACGCTACCGCCCTACGTACGACATCAACCTTCGTTTTCAAGTCATTCCAGACAGGAACGATTTCTCGCAGATCAGCCAGATCCATCAACTCTCGTTCAACTGCTGCTCTTTGCTTGAGCAGATCAAAATCAGCTTTTAACGACGAGCCACAACGCCCCTCCTCTACATGAGGATGGTCGTCGACAAGACGACCGCGCTCTTCGATGTCACGTCGTTCAGCCTGGAAGCGCAGCGCTGCAATCAGCACGTCAACATCAGTGGTCAAACCCCTCCAGAGAGCGCTAGTTGCTGAGCTGAGATCAACCAGCTCATCTAACCCAGCATCGAGGCGAGTCAGCGCACGCAGCCGGCGGAGTTCCTCCTTCAATTCATCACCAAGCTGGCCCTGCTCAACCAACTGCAAGTCGTCATCGATCCAGGCAGAGTCATTTTTCTGAAGCCTAATGGCCTCTTGCAGCTTGATCGCTGTCAGGAGATGCGTTGCTTCGGATTTGGCACCTTGCCAAACAGCAACACACTCATGACCTGGCTCCAGCTCATCGATTGCTCGACGCACCGACCGAATCTCTACCCAAATAGCGAGATCCTTGCCATTGTCGACTTCACCTGTTGATGTCTGTGTCGGAGCTAATAGCCCAGCGATGCGGCGTTTTCCGAACCAAGACTTAGGCCAGAAAGACTCCTCCGCGTCTTTCCACTCGCGCAGCAGTAGCTCGACATCAAGTGCTTCAATGGCGTCACCGTAGGACGCCGTTAGCTGGCGCTTGAGGTCGTCTATCTGTCCCAGCAATGTGACAGCTTGCCCAATAACGTCAGTGACGCTTTGTGGCCAGGCCGGGCCTAGATCAACGGAAATAGCGCGGCGTTGCTGCAGCAGATCAATACCTTGTTTAGCTTCAGCAATAATACGAGATGGCCAGAGAGCTGAGAGCCTGGAGTTAATGTCCCGGTGCTCATCGACCCAAGTACAACCGTCACTCAGACGTTGAGAAATCGAGCGAGCATCGGGTCGAAGTGCGAAACGCCAATCCTGCCCAGCGGCAGCAGGAAGTGCTCGAGAAAGAATCGATAATCCCTCAAGCGCTGTTGGGGTGTATTCCATAACAGGAAGCCCGGACAGCTCAACAAAGCGATCAGCAGTTCGCTGGACCTCAAGCACAGCGGGCAGCACGTCACGAGCAGCCTGCACGAATTGTTGCTGCCAATGAGGCGACCACTCTGCTTGGCCTACCGCGGACAAAGCGTTACGTGCCAACTGGCTGTAACCCACAGCCTGGGCGTTCACTTCAAGGCGATCGCCCAGCTCTCGAAGCTCAAGCATGGCCCTCTGATCATGCGTGTCTGGAGATGGCCAACCAAGTGGAGCTACTGCTTCATCAACACCTGATATCACCGTTCCGATGGCATCGTAAATGGTGTAGCCGTTGCGGTGCCTGCGATGCAGACGCTCGACATAAATATTGAGGCTGTCACGCAGGAAAGCGAGCCGCTGCGCTTCCACCTCCCATGCGGCAGCGTCTACCTGCCCTTTCGCTTCCCAAGCCGACTGCAATTGAGCAAGGACATCCGTTTTCCGAGCTTTGCTGGAGTGAAGTTCAAGGCAGAACTCACCCAGACCTATTTCACGCAAGCGCCGGTACACGACATCCAGCGCAGCAATTTTCTCAGACACGAACAACACACGGCGCCCTTGAGCGATCGACTGGGCGATCATGTTGGAAATCGTTTGGCTTTTACCCGTACCAGGTGGGCCGATGAGAACGAAGTCTTTGCCCTTGGCTGCTGCCATCACAGCCGCAAGCTGAGATGAATCAGATGGCAGTGGGCAGAACACTTCAGTCGGGCCGTAATCACGGTCCAACGACTCAGCCTCCGGAAACGGGGTATCTGAGATGAACGAATCGCGTGGCGTATCCAGAAGGTGCTGGACTACAGGACTCTGTCGAAGGTGCTCTGCATTCTCGGCAAGATCCTTCCACATGAGATACTTAGCAAACGAGAACATCGAGAGCACAACGTCCTCGTTCAGCTCCCAACCAGCGATGTCCTTGATCGCATGACCAACCTTGTTCCAAATGCCTGCGATATCCAGACCGGAGTCGTCCCGAGGCAACTCCTGCTCCAGCGACCCCAAGCCCAGCTCAAAATCTTGACGCAGCATCTCGATCAGAGTTGGGTTAAAACGAGGCTCATCATCGTGCAGCACCATGGTGAATCCGGAGCGAGCGCTCTTACGCTCCAAAGTGACCGGAACCAGGACCAGCGGTGCTTTGTATTTCTGCCCGGCCCTATCCTCACGCGTCCAGCTAAGGAAACCGATGGCCAGGAACAGCGTGTTGGAGCCACCTTCCTGCAAAGCAGTACGAGCGCTTCGATACAACTCAGTTAGCCGGACATCCATTTCGGCGGACGTCAGCGCAACGAATACTTCCCTACGCTTGAGAGCATCTTCAGCATGACGACGACGGACATCTTCTCGCTCACGCTGCTCATAGAGTGCGCGCTCCCGCGGATCTGCTCCGTCCATCAGGTCAGGCCTGGTAAGCAGCTTCAGCGCTTGTCCACTTGCAAGAATGTCCTCGAGCGCACCTGGATCAGGAGACTCTAGCTTCAGCGCTCGCTTACCCATTTTGAAATTGAGCAAGTTATTTCGAAGCGACAGATCCAAAAGCTTACGCTGCCAACGACCGAGGCGATCTGCTGGGTCGAGCTTGGACAGATCCTCAACCTGCACCTCAATGTTGTCATCGGCGATGCCGATCCCTTCCTCCACCAGAAGCGATGGAGCTTCATCAGATTCAGCAACGGCAACACGCGCAATCTGAGCCTCTGAGCTGGCGAGTGGCTTGATACGTTGCAGACGGGCGCGACGAATATCCAAAAGCATTTCGAAAACACTTTCAGCGTCTTCGGCTATCTGTTTCGCTCCCCTTTCCACCGCATAAGAAAACGGTGGTATTGGGTTGTGGGTAACAAGGGTGGTCTCAAACAGCACGAGTTCCTGGAGCTTCACTCGCTTACGTATGGCAGTGACATCATCCACTAGCGCAGTTGTAAACTCCTCAGGCTTAAGCCACAAACCAACAAAGGCATGACCATGAGTGAATACGATCACAGGGTTCAGGCCGATCTGCTCCAATGCCGCACAGAAAAGCAGAGTCAGGTCGAGACAGGTGGCCAAGCCGGAGTCAGCAATCTGACTGGGGCTACGAATCTTCTGTCCTGATTGTTCGAAGCTAGCCGGTGGCAAGGCATAGTCGAGCTTCATGCGCGCCACCGCCCCCCACACTGCAGATGCCAACTGCCAGGCTCGTTTAGGGCCTCCCTCATATCCATCAAGCGCAGATGGCTTCTCGCTAAGACGAAGCAACTCGGCTGCCTGTTTGAGCAACCGCTCAACCGCTGCATCATTCGGCTGAACAAAAGCCGCAGTCATATCTGGTATATGCCGCAATCCGCCCCACTGGTTTCTGGGCAAAAGGTCTACGACCTGTTCAAGCCGAGCAACTTCCTTGCGACCGTTCTCCGCCTCCTTGTCGTCGGCTTCAAGGACGAAGGTAAAGGTCGACATCTCTGCTTCTGTCAGACGACTCAACAACGGGCCGTCCAGGACAAGATCAAGCCCTGGTATGACCCGGAAGCTATCTGCAGCGATCTCGTCAATCCGCCAGATCTTGGACTTAAATACTTCGGGCACCGAGGTCAGGGTAAGCGTGGCATTGACGAAACGATAACTCGTCTCGTTCGAGATGCGAAGCTCGCGAATCACTGGAATGGCGTTCTGGAAATCTGCAAGGTTCAGCTTCGCCACCAAGGTGGCAAGGATTCTTACTTCTTTAGGCTGGACGTCTTCTTGGGGCGTGAGGGGCTGAACGATGTCGTCCATGTGCAACCATCCTTGTCGTTATGCCCAAGGGAGTGTCGGTATCGGCCGGCCTGGGAGCCCCTCTTGAGCTGATGGCTGGATGATATCCCTTCTAGTGAGAGCCGTAATGTGCCTTTGGTCGTCACTGAGTTCTCATCCCATCATCGAATGTCCGACTACGGAGACCGAAGCAGCTTAATTATCAAGCTGGGGCCAAAGTCCGCAGGACAAATTCCGATCTTGGTACCACATCCGAAAAATCCATCCGGAGCCAGCTGTTTTGTGGGAGTAAAAACACTTAAAAACAAAAAGGGGTCGCGAGATAAAATCTCGCGACCCCTTTGAATTATATGGTCGGGACGGAGTGATTCGAACACTCGACCCCTAGCACCCCATGCTGGGGACTGAAGAATCGCAATCTATTGATTTAAAAGGAATATGGCGCGTTTAACTGACAACAAAACATCCACTTTTTTGTGCTTATGCAAACGGAAACACGCGGCCTCCAGAGGAGGTTTTGCGCATCACGTTTGTGCCAGCATCGAGCACACCCCGCATTTTTGCGAGTGCCCTCAGATGTAATCGTTGATCGAAGTTCGATGATGGACTAGGCAGGTAACGTCAGTCTAAAAGTCATTGTGATATCGTTTCAGGATCAGCCAAAATTCAAGGTTCCTGATTCGTGCAAGCTTCGCAGACGTTGTGCCCTTATAGCAATCAACCGCTCAGCTCAATCCAGCGGATCAATGAAGAGCATGTATTACCTGTAGCGATTGGCGCACCAGTGAAGTTTTCCGTCATGGCTTCCGAACTGGAAAACAGCAAGATGAACGATCTCATCGACGCCCCGTTTTCTAATGATCAACTCATTCGTTTTTTAGCTATGAGCCAGGGTGTCGTGTCCAGATCAGGGCCAGTTACCGCTCAGCTACCAGCCACCGTCACCTCAAGCGGAGAAGCTGTAAAAGTGGCGTTCTCCCAAAATGGTTTAGAACTGAAATTTACGAATCCAGTTGTGACTGACCCAGAGACTGGAAGAGTTTCGGCTGTCAGGGGGTTTGGTAATGCAGCTCACGAGCACGCCCAAAGAATTAAACGGGACTACGCGAAGAAAAATATCAATTTAGATATTGGTGAAACAATTAGCGATCCGCGACCACAATTGAACGTATCGTTCACTGGCGACACTTATATTATCGGTAAAGAACTGCTGAAAATTGCCTACTTGATGACGGTTTGGTGTTTTGGAGACCAAGCAATCGATTCAGAAAGCGGGAGGATTTACCGAATAGGACTTGAAAAAGACCGCGATGACGACATGGATTCGTTCGGCCTACAACGAACCACAACTAGAATCCCAGGAATTTCCTGCAAAAGCGAAGCAAACACGCATGTCCTTATATCTACAGTGCTGAATGAAAAGCTCGTTACATCGGTACAGCTTTTCGGCACCTTTGCAGGCATTTTCATAACGCCTGCTGTAGGCATAGACGCAGATGACGGCCAAGGAGTTTCCGTGAAGATAGACCTGTCAACCGGTACAATCACTGAAACCGATGCAGTGCTAGCAATGCTGGAAAATGTCCAAAATTATTTTGAATCTTAATCAGTAGCTCGCTCTGCGAAATCGAACCACCACTTTTCATGGCGCCCCTCGAACGTTCCCCCTGCTAGGCTGGTTTCGTCCACAGAGGAAACCCGAATGCCGAACTCTGATCTGCTCCCTTCCCTGCTCTTCAAAATCAACGAGAACCAACTCGCCCTTGAAGCCGCCATCATGGAGCTCACCCTCTGGGTGGAGCAGCGCGGATCTGCCGACGTCGCAGAAAACGTTCGCGAGTCTCTGGCCGCAATCGATCGGAATGAGGAGTTCATCAAGATGACCCTGGCCGTATTGATGACACCTGACTGACAGCTATCGGCCGAAAGCGGGCAATTCAACCGGGACTCAGAACTCCGTGGATAGCCAACGGTTTCCATGGCTTTCGCGCTGGGGCAGTCGGCCTTTTTTCCCAAGATGCGTATTACGGGACATCCATCGGCGCAACGATATCCTGATTAGGTGTATGGAGGTATGAGTAAGGTGACACTCACTGTCATCTGATAGTAAATAGGCCCAGAGAGTTGTGCAGTAGTCATCGATGTTCGAGATTTTTCCTTTGAACTTGACTGCGACGGATTTGAGCCGTTCTTCAATTATTCTCCTCAGATCGACCAACCCTCCACTCCCACAAGAACCGGGAGACCACAGATCTCGAATAGCCTCCGTAATCCGATAGCGAACTTCGCCGGGGCTTGAGCAGGTGGCAGTGAAGGTGTTCCATGCGTAGGGGCCACACACCTCGGCTGCGGAGCCTTCTTACTCGCTGCGAAGCTTCACTACTCCCCTAGCCGCCTGCTTAGCCAACCAGTCGCCCTTTATGAGGGAATGTAAAAGACGCTCAGCCGCTATTGGTGGGGTCTATAGCACCTTGTTTTGTTAACACTCCGGCAGAATGGGGATGTGCGGCAGATCTTGATCCCCGCCCCCCAATATCATTATGATATCAACCTTGGTAAGTCTTGATGAAAGTGATTAATAATTACTGATTTTTGGGGTTGAAATGCTTGACGATGAACCGGATAACGATAATAACCTTGAGAATAGCTCTGTAATTTACAAGCAAGGGCAGCGTGAGCGCCTCAGGCAATTTGTTATCGGTGGCAAGGATACATCTGGGCATACTATTGTAAATGTCTTTACAAGAGGGGATGAGTTTGTTGTTTACGCAATAGCTGATGCTGATGAGCCTGAAACATTTAAAGTTTATGTCGATACAGAAATCGAGTCAGACCCGAAAAATATCATGGGCAGACTGGAATCGATTAAAGAGGAATTGGCAGATTTTAGATCAATTTTGCACAAGGGAGTGCACGATAAGTCTATAAAACATCGCGCTGCCAATGCTGTTTCCACCGCCCTTCGTGGCGATCCTGATTCGGCAAAAAAGATATTTATTAAAATACGCGAGCAGGTAAACAAGGAGTATATGATAGTTCAGAGAGGTAGAGTTCTGTACCTTTCTGGAGCATTCTCTTCGGCGATCATGTTGGTTTTATTTGCATTGATTTCATACTCACTTCGCAATTCCGAATGGGCGCAAAATATTGGTGTGATTAAGGATTTTTTATATGCTGTATCTTTTTCTGCGCTCGGCGGGTTGCTATCCATATCGCTAAACTTGAAGTCCATAGCCTTTGAGCGAGAGCTGCAGTTGTACGCATACTTTGTTTATGGAGTGCAGCGTATTGTTTTGGCCGCTCTAGGTGGGACTTTTGCGTTTGTAGCAGTAAAAAGTGGCTTAGTACTTAGTCTCGTTCTGACTTCTGCTGAACCTATGTACGCAATGCTGGCTGTGTGTATAGCAGCGGGCTTTAGTGAGACACTTATTCCAAATGCGCTTCAAAAACTTGAGTCTTCTGATTTAACTGGACGGTAGAGATTGACCTGGGGGAACCCCGACCTTCTCCATCCTTAAGGCTGGACTTGCAATTTTCGCAGAGAGGGAGACTTGGTTAACAGTTTCGGCAGATCAGTGTCGACCAAAGGTCTAACCTTTTCGATGTGTCTGGGGTATCTGATATTACGGCGTTTCGATTTGAGATTGCTGGGGTCGCTTGCGACCCTTTCGCGGCACAAGGCCGCTCATAAGCAACCATGACTTCTGTATGAGGGGCCAAGGCTGTTCAAGTGGAAAGCTTGGTGAGGGCGTCCCCCTGCCTCCCAAGGTTGCTCGGGTTCGGGCTTAAAGATTCTCTTTCTGGCCGAATGAAGCTTTTCGTGAATGTCCGACGGCTTGTTTCGGAGCGCGGCAAACGTCCGCTTTTGGCCGAACGCAGCCGCTTATTACAGCTCGTCGCATAACCCTCGCCCGCTTTTTCTTGCCTCGATTACTGTATATCCAACTAGCATAAAGCAAGGCGCCACCGTGGATCCTTCCGATATCGAAAACACAGACGACTGGCTTGGATGCCCCACGCCCCTGAAACCTGCCAGCACCAGTTGAGGCTGCACGAGTACGAATTCGATGAACTGAATTTGCATCTTCGACAAGCCCGTGAACTGATATTCAAGCTGGTCGATATGCACGCTGAAACCATCAGTCAAAAAGACGAAGCAATGACAACCCCAAGGGAAAAAGCGGCGGAAACGGCCAAGCTTCGCAAAAACCTTTATGACCTAGGCATCACGTCAAGAGGTCATCTGCGCGAAGCTAATCGGCTGCGTGAAACTCTAGATGGGCTGACACCCACTACCAAAACAATCGTACAATTTTTACGAGGCAAATTAGTATACCAGCAAACTTTCTCGACCATCCCAAGTGAAGCACGCGTAGAAACTAATTAGCACAGCCCCCAGCCTATCCATACTTTCATCGGATATATCAACATATCCCTGCTGACCATTTTCCAATAAAGTCATATACCGTGAACCGTCAAAATTCTCTATAAAAACCCCTCCTCCTGGCACTATTTTATCTCCATGTCTATTCTGACCTAATATACGATCCTCTAAATGGTGCGCAGTATTCCTCACATCATAAACACTCCCGAACTCTGCGAGCATTTCATCATAAACTTTCGCTAGGCCATTCCAACCGGGCAGTACTTTTTTCGTTAATTTCTTCAGGCACTTTTCAAATTCATCCAGTGCAAAAATAAAAGCCCGCGCAACTATCGCGACTTTATGTGATTTGAATGCGCTTGGTACTTCTCCTTTCCTCCACTGTTCTACAAGAAAAAGCCGGGTAATTTCGTTGTCCCGTTTATGCATGGCATCGAGATCTAGTTGGGCAGCTATCGACTTTGAATCGAGTTCTTTGCGCAATTCTTCGGTACGAGCCCTTCGATATTGAAACTCTTCTCTGGAGTTAACAATCAAGCGGCTCTCAGCCGAAGCAGTCTTGAACATTTCCAACGCAACAGCAGCGGTTTCGAACGCGCGAGTGATAGCAAACACTAATGACTCCACTCTATGTCGCTCTTCATCAGAAAAACCTTGAAGAACAATATTGGTGCCAGGCTTAACGATATCAAATACCTTCACAGTGCTGTCTCCCGACACATGTAAGTATGACAATCTAATCCTAAACGAGGATCAAATGTCTACTCCAGTCCCAACGGCTTTTGGGAAACTGTTTTCACATAGGCTTGACATGCTGCCAAAGCAATCAATCCCCGGTCCCCGGCGGCGGTGATGGCGATAATTCGTTGAGCATACGCCGGGTCAAGTCGGGCGCGTATGGCTGCATGATCCAAGCCGCCGGCGCCGGTGGCGGCAGGCACTGAACAGCCACTGGCTGAACTCGCATCGAGGAGGACTGACAGCCGCAGATCAGAAGTGGCAAGGCGATCGCGCAGGAGAGCTTGGTCTTTTTGTGCATTGGTCATTTTCTCGGAGTGGGTTTTATCACTGGCCGCCAGCCGCTGCTCGAGCGCCAGCCGCTTGTCTTGCTCGGCCTGTTGCGCGGATGCGGCTGCCATGGTCAGCTGATTCAGGGTTTCGGTGTGCAGACGATCCTGCTCGGCCAGTTGCTTCCCGTAGCGCCAGTCCTGTAGCTGCAATGCGCAGGCGGCACCGAGCAGCAGCGCAGCTATATAAGGAAGGAATCTCAGCCAGATGGAAGTCATGCCAGCACCTTCTTGGCGCGGTCATAGAACTCCAAGCGCTCAGCAAGACCGTTCAAGCCCCCATTGATGCGCCGGGTAATGCCTTCCATGTCGCCAGCGTCTGCCAGGGCGTTCAAATTGCGCGAGTTCCAGAACCATGCCGCCGACTTGCACGCCCATTCGGCTTGCTCAAGCAGTTCAGGAGTGCGTAACAGGCGGTCATCGCCGAACAGCGCCTTGCTGCAGGCGAGATAGTTGTCATGGCCCGTAATCTGAATTGCGCCGCGCCCCCGGTATAGCTGCCCATCGCCATCAGCCTCTGGCGTATTGCCCAGTCTCTTGGCCAGCGGACCGGTATCGTACTTGCTCAGGTATTGGTCGCCGCCCAGCTCCCGGACGTACCGGAACTGGCCTGACTCGTGACCGACCTGAGCGATGAACGCCGCCATACGAAGTGGCGTGTTGATCTGGTAGCGGTCCATCGCCAAATTCAGTGCAGATGCAAAAACGCCGGCTTGGCTGCCGGCGTTCGGGAGGATCTGCAATAGCTGCTTTTGTGTGATAGGCATACTGCCTCCTGTTAGGACGCGTCAGGCGATTTGCCTTGAGGGTCTGCCACGATAACCGGGATTGCTAGCGCAACCGGCCATGTCGGATTTGCATGCCATCCTGGCTGTTTGGTGACTTTGCCCAGTGCGAATTTGTAGGCCTTCCATGCGGTTAGGACAGGGGCCAATGCCGCCTGCTCGGCAATCTCATCTTCTGTTGCTTCGCCGAGCTCGATGCCATACCCAATGGTCTCTATCCGATCGGTGATACGCGCGATTTGAAAGACTGCCTGCGCATTGCGCTGCGCCAGTTCTGCTTTCATTGCCGCCAAATGCTCGGCATCTGCGGCCGCTGCCTTCATCGCAGCAGTAACGAGTAGAGACCAGTTGATATACCCGTCAGATGTATTCTCTGGAGGGAACTCAGGTGCCTGATAGGGCGGGTCGTTCTCGCCAAGAACCGGCTGAGGAAATGCAACATAGCCATCCGGAACGTCCAGAAGCGGAACAGGAAAGGCCTGCTCTTGGCTGTAATTCCACGGGATCGGGAAAAGCAGCGTGATCGACAGCTCCCCGCCTACGACCTCAACAGCTCCAGCCTCAGACAGCCAGACGCTATGGAATGCTGATCGCGGCAAAGTATCGCCGTCTGCCATTCGTGAAAAGTCGAAAACCTCACCATTGATTGTAAGGACACTTCCGGACTTATAAACAACGAGGGTGTCATCGCGGCGCTGAGGGCTAAGAACTATTTTCATTAGTACCATCTCCCGATTGCAATGCAGTCGAAGTCGATCGAGTAAGTGGCAATATCACCAACAACGAACTGTGCGAGACTGAATACAGAGACGCTTGCGCTTGCGCCTGTGCGACTGAAGGCGCTCGCGGAGGTTACCTGCTTTGCTGTGCCGAGCGTGCCGAGCAGGTTGGCGCCCACGTAGCCCAAGGCTGCGAACGTAATGGGGAATGTCCAGGTGAACCCGATATTTGACGTGTTGAAGAAGCCGATGCCGCCGGCACCTAACCGCCACGCCACCATCGTCCCATCAGCAAGCTTGATGCATGATCCATTGCCATTGGTGACGTACTCAATGACTGCACCGGTTGGCACTCCAGCAGACTGCGAGACAGTGCCTACAATGTTCGACCGGTTGTAGGAGAAAGCGATCGTTCCGCCGCTATCGCGCTTGTAGAAAAGGCAAATCCAGTTGCCGCCACCCAAGCTCAGAAACTCGGCAGTATCATTGATAGCCGTAACAATGTTGGCACCTGACGGCAGAATCAATGATGCCCCGTTGTAGGTAAGGGTCAGCACATTCAAAAACCTGAGTGTGCGCCGCGCACCCGCGGCTATAGTGCCAAGACCGGTGATCGTGGTTGTTCCACTGATGTACATCACATTTGCCGACACGGCGCCAATGTCAGTAGTGGTAGCTGACGCAACTGTCGGTGGCGGTGCATCATTTACTGCCCCTGACAGGGTGCCACCAGCAATTGCCAGCTTGGTATCGTGCAACAGGGCAATATACGAGGCATACGTTCGCAGATAGTCGTCAATGAGCGATGGCGATTCTGAGCCTGACGGAGAGTTACTGCCGGCGGTGGTCGAAAGGTCATTGATCGAAGAAGGGATCGGCATTTTTGGTCATCCCATGAAAAAGCCCGCACTAGGCGGGCTTGGAGGTGTTTGTGGTTGGCGATCATTTATTGCAGGCGCTACAAATCTCTGCCGTGCTCGTCGGCGTGCAACTGGTGGTCAAACTGGAGGACTGGCTGACGATCCTTGCCAAAAAATATCTGCCCAAGGGCAGCCTGATCAGGAAAATCGTCCTGATCAAGCCTGACGAGGATTAGTCGTTACTGCTCCGAGACCCCCAACAGTCCAGGCCCCATGAGCAATGGCAGCAAGCTTGATTGTGGCTTCTTGGGCACCGTCATGCTCAATGGCGGATTCAGCGCTGAGCCAACATCAGACATTTGCTTGGCCTTGCCGGCGGCACTGATCGTAATGTCGAGAAGCCCTTTGGCACCCGGAATCGGAATTTTCCCAAGGGTTTGCGTAAAGCGCATTAAGTTCGGCATCGTGGTCGATCCGGCCGGCTTCATCGGTGGATTGTTGATAGCACCACCAACCCGCAAGATCCTCTGGTATTCAGCCCATCCATCAGCCCCAAAAAGAGCCCTACCCTTTTCCGGCCCAATCTTGTCGAGCGCCTTGCGCAGGCCATTGATTGTAAACGAACCACCTGTTTCCCCCTGAAGTGTTGCCGAATCGCGGATATAAGCCCGGGCGGCATCCTGAAGCGAACTCATGATCGGCACGCCGCGCTCCTGCTCCAGCTTGGCCAAGCCTTTGAGCTGGTCAACCTTCATCTTCCCGACGATGTCCGGCAGATCCTCGGGCGCGTAATTGCCCTTCAAGACCTTCTCGATCAATGGGCTGGCTTCCTGGAAGCGGAACCGATCGGCTGCGGCCGAGCGTGCGGAGCGGAACGCCTCCGCAATACCAGGGATCGCTTGTTCACCAGACTGCCCAGCGCCGACAGGACCAACACCACCTTGGAATGGGACTATTGCACCTTTATTAGAGCCTTGTGCTGCGCCTGAGAGCCTTGCCTGCCCGCCAATTTGCGCGGCAGTGAACCGCTGCCTCGAATCGCCAGTGAACGAGTTGGGACTGCGCATGCCCGGTGCAGGGTTGAATGCCGCCGTCTCTCCATTGTCGATCGCATTGATCAGGTGCTTTTTGACGATCCCGAGCGCCACGGCTTCCGCGCGATCGTTCGTGCTGTAAATCCTGCCGTTCAGCGCTTGTAGGCGCTGCAAAGCGGTACCCATGTCGAATGGCTCTTTGCCGGTGGTCGCCTTCTGGAACCAGCTCAGCGTGTCCGCCGGCAACTTCGAGCCCAGCATCTGCTGATCAAGCTCCATGGAGGTGTCGTTGACGAACTTGTGAGGGTCGAGGGGAATATCTCGGCCGGCGGTGTTTCGAGCCGCTTGATACAGATCGTCGGCCTTGGCCCTCAGTCCCGCGTCATAGTCGGTCACGGACTTTTGCAGCACTTGCCCGCGCTGATAATCCGTCGCGTCACCTGCGCCCTTTCTCACGCCATAGAGCAGTGACTGGTGAGCATCCATAAATCGCGTTTTGAGTTGGTCATCAACCGTGTTGAGGTTGTTTTCCAGCCACCACTGTTTGGGATCTCGAGTCAGCCATCCTCGCGTTGGCTTGATACCCAGCGCATTGAAGTCGGCCATGCGTCCAAGTTGGACGGCGTCGAGGCTGTCCACGTCCTCCATGGACTTCTTGGCGATATTGATGACTTTGTCTTTGACGGCTTGCGGAAGCGCGTTGTAGTCGATGCCTTTCTGGGCGAATTTGGCTGAAATTTCCATCTCGACTGGTGCGGTAGGCGTCACCATCGCTTTGACGCCGCTCGCCACCTTGCTGATGCCGCGACCAACTGCCAAACCTGCACTGCCACCTACCGCACCGGTCAATGCGTTGGCAGCTCGGTCGGACATATCACCAGGCTGAGAGACCGCACCAAAAGCCGCGCCGCCGGTCGCAGCCTGTTTGTAGCTGGCCGGATTGATTATGGCGTTTCCGCCTCCCTCCACCAGGCCGCCCAAGGTTTTGACAGCCGGCATAGTGCGTGCTGCGCTCGTTGCCTGAATCGCTTTGCCGCCTGCCTGCAGACCACGCCCACCGAGATAGGCCAATCCAATCTGGCCACCGACGTTACCAACGATGCCGGCCGGGTCAGACATCAGATCGGAATCTGCGCCCGGAGCACGCTGCCAGCCGCGCGACCACAAAACACCTCCCAGGCCTATGCCTTCCATTAGGTCAGCGACTGCCTTCCCTGCTCCGAGAGTGCCTTTTTCCAGCCAGTTGCGGCCCGCGAGTCGATCGGGTGGCGTACTATTGGATTGCGGTTGTGGCGCGACCGGCTGCACAGGGTTTTTCTGAGGCGAGCCACCAGATTGTTGCACCTGCTCCTGCTCCTGCTCCTGCTCGAGGCGCAAACGAAACTCGAACTCTTCGTCTTCGGACATGGTTATTGCCCCTGCCGGCGTTTGAATTCTTGATAGCGAGCTTCTTTAGCTGGATCGGAAAATGCGCCAGCTTGTGGCATTGCCATTGGCGCCGGAGGCTGCGCACTGCGTTGAGCGGCCTTTTCCGCGCCACGACCAGCTGGAATCGCCATATCCTTGACCGCTTGCTCGCGAGCTAATTTCTTTTGCTTGATCACTTCGTCGCTATCGCCTACCACTGGGAAAAAGGTACGCAAGTTGGCTGCTACCTCAGCTGGAGTTGATGCAGCACCAGTTTTTGCTCGCAAAAATCCCTCTGCCCACTGTTCCTGAGCCTGGGCAATTCGCTGACCGTCTTTACCAGCAAGAACATTGGTCAGCGGATTACGCGCAAGCTCTACACGCGCAGGTGAAGCCGAACCACTGAGGCTATCAAGGACGTTTTCGGCGCTTGCCATCTGACTTAGGTACAGAGTGTTCTTGCCTTCCGACTCCGTCAGTTTCGAAGCGCTCCCATCCTTGAAAGGCGTCCCGCTTTGCGTCATCACTGGCGTTGCTTGCCCCGTACCTTTATCGACGCGGTAAGTGTTACCGTCTGGACCGGTAATAATTTGAACGCGCTGGGCCTCTTTGTTGATGTTGTTCGCATCGTTCATGATGCTGTTCTGCTGCCGCTGGTTGGCGATACCGGCCCAGCCGCGCGAATTGGCGGCTTGCTCTGCCGGCGACATGCTGACGCCGAAGCTCTGGCCGGCAGTTGGCACGGCGAACTGTTTGGTTGCGCCCAGATCCACAAGCTGCGGCGCGACGTAGGAGTCAATCGCATTGCCCACTGGTCGCCCGTATTCGTCATACTGCATGGTCTGCTTGCTGCCATTGGCTCCAGGCACTTCGACCGTGCGCGCCACTTTGTTCAGCGTAGAATTTGGCAACTGGGCATATTTGGCAATTTCTTCAGGCGGTATTGCCAAAGATGCGGCTGTTTTCCAGTCAAATGTACTATTGCCATCAGCATCTTTCCCATAAAGGGTAGGAATCGCCTCGGCTTGTCGAAGCTGAAGTTGAGCCTTTTGCTGCTTCAATGCGTTTGCACCGGCAGCAGAGTAACCGGCGATCCCGGAAAGACCGGCAGCGCCCAGCGTATTCATCGGTCCGCCGCGCCCCGCCGTCGCCAAACCGCCAAATGCCGCAGCCAACAGACCTTGGCCCGCTGGGGTTTTCACAAAGTCGAGTAATCCGTCCATATCAACCCCACATGCCGCGTTGCTGCGCCATCATTTGCTGACGCCGGGCCAACAGCGGGTCCTGCGATCCTTGGGCGAGCTGGGAAAGAGTTTGTGAACCACTGGCGCTCAATGGCTGCATTTGTGGCGCCTGCTGCTGGTTTTGGCCACCAGACAGCAGCCCGGCGGCCGTCATGCCAGTTGAAGCCGCGTCCATGAACGGTTTGGCACTGCTGGCAAACTGACCAGCTTGTTGGCCGAAAGTCCCCAAGAGGCCGGTCGACGGAGCGGCCGAAGCGCCGCCAGCCATGGTGGCCGATCCAGCAGTCCCGGAAGCCAGAGACTGCCCAAGGCCGAAACCAACACCGCTTCCTGCGCCACCAGCACCGGCGGCACCGGCTGTTGCTGCGCCAGCACCACCTGCAGCTCCTGCACCGCCGGCGGCAGCACCGCCAGCAAGAGCCGCGCCGCCCAGCAGGCCACCGCCAGCCCCCATCGCGCCGCCAATCGCTGCACCTTTCAACGGGTTCTGTTTGTTCGACATCGCGCCAGCAATAGCGCCGATTGCGATCGGAATCAGTAATGGGAGCATTATTTGCCGCCTCCAGAGGATTTGGTGGACGAAGACTGCCCAAGACCGGAATCAAACACGCCGGACATGGCCGCGAGCTGCTTGTATGGGAGATTCTGCTGGTCGAGATAGCTCTGATATCTGGCGTCCAGCCCCTGCTGGGTGTTTTCCTGACGCTGCTGGCCGACCTTCATCAATTGCGCCGCATCTTCGTAGGCCTGATTGCCGTAGGTCGGCGCCAGATTCAGGTATTGCGATTTGAGCTGGTCATTTCGCCCGGCATAGTCTTGAGCCGCGGCGAGGTTACGGTTCAGTTGGTTTTCGGCCAGGCCCTGCTGAGCGGTGTAATCCTGCATGCGCATGTTCGAGGCGGTATTACCGAGATTTTTGGTCAGATCATTTAGAGAGTTCTGCACAACAGCCTGATTGCCGGTATTGCCGAACGATCCAGATCCAACCATTTGCGTCGTGAGGCCTGGAGCGATCGCGTTGTTATAGTTGCGCGTGATATCGCCCATCGCGGCATCGATGTTCTGCTGAAGGTAAGGGTTTGGA
This sequence comes from Pseudomonas sp. stari2, assembly GCF_040760005.1. NCBI lineage: Bacteria > Pseudomonadati > Pseudomonadota > Gammaproteobacteria > Pseudomonadales > Pseudomonadaceae > Pseudomonas > Pseudomonas sp. Stari2. The sequence continues at coordinate 2,465,094 of NZ_CP099760.1, read as the reverse complement.
CCGGCATAGCTATTGGTGCCAAGGTTGCCCAATGAAGTCGCAGCGTTACCGCTGGCAAGGGCGTTCTGCATGGTACTTTTGCCCTGATTCAGCAACTGATCGCCGCCGAATACACGGTTCGCGATGGCCTGTTCGCCCTGGCCCTGCCACCAGTTCATGTCGGCGACTTGCTGTCCGCCGTATGGCTGATAAGACTGATTCGCAAGATCCATTGCCTTGTTGCTGTAGGCAGTAGCCAGCGGTTTCAGCTCCGCAGGGATGGTCTGCGTGGTCGTGCTCGACCCGCCGCCTCCCTTGTGCGGACGGATCTGGTCGCCTTTGAAGGATGGCAGCGCGCCAATAGCCGGGCCGCCGAAATCAGCACTCAGCTGTTGATGCAAGGTTTCAATATTCACAGATCGACCTCCAAGACTTGATAGACCGGCGTAAACCCGCACCGCTGGTGATAAAGACGTGCCTGAGCCGGCTTTGCTGCGCACCTCAACTTCAGGCAGCCCAGAGAAAACGCCAGCGCTTTTAGCTCATCAAAGAAACTTTCGAAGTGCCCATGCGGGGCGTACATCTCGTAGGTATAGAGGACGCGAAAGTTCGGAAGCTGCTCCACGCCAACTACGCCCCAGCCGACAATTTTTTCATCACTATCCATCCTGACCAGGGTGCGCTCACCACGGCCAAGCATCATTTTCAGTTGATCGCCTGTGATCTCGCCGCCAGACGTTTCACACGCCGCCGCCAGATTGTGCGCACCGTCACGCCATGCAAGATCTATATGCGTAGTCGGCACCATGATTATCTTGTTCATCAGTTACCCGTCAGGCAGCGCCGTTGTACCCATGTGCCGGGCGTGCCGGAGACGACACAGGTCCAGCCATCGATGAAGTATTTCGAGCCAGCAGCACCAAGCTCGGCTGGCGCAGAGTTCTTTATGGAGTCGCCCTGCATCCAGGCGCCAGAGGTTGGCGCAGCAGTGAGCGCGGTGTAGAACGCGACAATTCGCCCTTCGGAGATCTGGTTGATCTGTGTTGCGTGCTCGCGCAATTCGCGCTGTAGGACCGGGTCACTGGTGCCAACACGCGGCGTTGTGTTTGTCTTCATTACCTTCCACCCGCTGGTATGGCTTCAGCATCCATATGCGTGATCCTGACTGGGCCAGTGAAGGTAAAGACTGCCTTGTGCCAGCGTGCCGTTTGGCGAAGGTCAAACTTCCCGTCAAGAACCACTCCATTGGCCCCTGCAGTAAAACCAACGCCTGAGTTTCTTTGAATGAATGTCTGCACCGATGCGGATGATGGTGCGCGGGCATACCGTAGCCTGATCTTGTTGATCGATGAGACGGTGTCATCGTCCCCGACTTCACCGGTAGTCATGCTGCTACCAGTAGAGGCGCCGGTCATGGCCTGCAATTGGTGCGAGGTGTCGAAGATCGATAGCGATTTACCGCCGGCAAGCCAGAACTGTGAATCGAACGAATAGGGAGCGAGCCCATCAATGGTCGAAGAAATAGAAGAGAGACCGTCAATGGTCACGCCGCTGGACACGTAGTTGAGCGCAGCCTCAACGCTTCGATTGGCAACGCCCCATTTCTTGGCGTTGATGTGATAAACGATCGCGGAATCTGGCGTTTGGGAGCTGAGTGACGGGTAGAAAATCCATACCAGATTCTTCTGCTTGTCGAACACGCAGATTGTCCGATAGCGGTAGGACGGGTTCGAGTTATCGAAAAAGAACTGCCGGACAAAGCCATCAGCAACGGGAATCGGGCGCGTGCCATCGAAGATCCAGATATTGTCATCGCCGACAAAGAAATGAGCGCCACCGATATCGCAGATCGCCTCCTTGCCGATGCAGCCAGCATCACCCCCTGGCACTTGCAGCCAGTTCCACACGGTAGGCGCGCCGACGTACTGTCCGAGGTAAATGGAGCGCTGCTTGTAAGCTATGGCGTACTCACCAAGGCGCATACCGGCAGTTAGCCGCCCAGCAGTAGCTACCAGTCGCCCGGCGGTGGCCTGAGTGGCCAGGTTTGGCGTCCATGACGTATCGTCAAATGCTGCGCAGCACTGCCAGCCATCGGGCTTTTCAGAACCGTCGTTCAGGTTCAGAGCCATGACGAACGCACCAACGGTGAAAATGATTTCAGCCTTTGGCGCTGTTGCCACATCGGCGAATGCAGCGCCGCTTGAGCGCTGTATGACGTCTGCGCGGTTTGCGCAGAGCGTGGCGTCACCGAACTGCGTAATGGACCAACGAGTGTCAACGCCGCCCGTATAGGCCGCTGCTCGGCCTATATCGACCCAGACGCCAGCCGACAGCTCGTAAAGCTTTGTGGTAGTGCCGGCGATGATGCGGCGCGTATCGTCAAGCTTTGCTACCACCGCAGCGCCAATGCAGGCAGCCGCAAGCGCAGGCGTACCGGCTGGCGTTGCTGGTTCCGGCGCGCCCTCCATACCGTTCAGATATGGGATCAGGTTGGTGCAACTCGAAATCAACCCGGGAGTTGTGACATCAGCGTCAGGCGCGAAACCGGTGATCGGGATCATCGTTGACGGACCTTCATCGTTGAGCCGCTGTACCAGTCAACGCCGTTGATTCCTTCAACCGCCTGGGCGTATAGCTGTCCCCATACGGCGAGACGGGCATCGTTCATGATGAATGGCATCGCGGCCAGCAGGGAGGCATACAGATAGGCGTTAGGCCAGTTGGTCAATAGCCAGTTGGTCGGGCTCGAATCTGATAATGCCGGGATTCGCTGCTGGTAGGTAAGCTCCAGCGAGTACACAGCATCAGGGATTGGAGCGAGTTCGATGTTGCCGCCGATTACGGTGAACACGACAGGTTGCCCAGAGCCGTTCGCTGCATAATCGATGCTCAACTCGTCAGGCGTCCGATAGGACAGCGGCTGGTTATACGTGCCAACCACCTGAAGCCTGCGCATCTCCAACATGTCGGTTGGCAGCGCAACGGTTTTCGTTCCTGCAACCGTGGCGAGCGTGGTCTTATTTTCCATCGATCGAGTTTTGAGATCCGTGCTCATCTGCGCCTCGGCCAGCGTGATGAAATCAGGGATATTTGCCGTCAGATCGCCACGGTTCAGCCAGGAAGCTACTGATGCTTGCAGTTCGGCATAGGTGGTTATGCTCATACCTTGCCCTTCCAGACCCGAAACGCCGACAAATCAGGATCGTTCAGCATCCGGCGCATGTGCTCCTTGTTGCTCATGCACTCGTGGAAGGTGATCGAATGTTTGTTGCAGTAGTCCTCGATGACCACGAAAGGGATGCTGGCCGCGTGCTTCATTTCCGAGCTGCCATGGTGACCGCCGTTATGCAGAGCCTTCATGCGCTCGGCAATTGGCGTGCAGTCTTGGGTGCGCTGAACGGTCATCTTGCCGTCGTGGAAATGGAACTTCGTGTCGAGGTCGATCATGGTTACATGTTCTCCAGCGGCGAAACCTGGACGATCCCAGCAGCAGCAACCTGAATTGCGGCGATCTTGGTGAGCTGATGGACAGCCAGAATCACAGCGTCACCTGGCTGAACCTGCAGGTCGGTAGTTACCGCCGTCACAGTGCCGTTTCCGAGGCGCACGCAGGCCGGAGCTGTAGCAGCGATGCGGATGTAGCGAGGAACTTCGCCAGACTGGCAAAGTGGAATATTGGTGCTCGCGGAAGTGCCGGATGTGGTGATCGACACGCCAGTTACGACGACGCTGATCGCACCCTCGAAGGTGTTGCTCATGGCTATCTCCAAAGGAAGCCGCCCCCGCAGGGGCGGTGAATCAGGCCGGGTTCAGAGTGACGCTGATGTTGCCCACGGCAGACGTGGCCGTGCCGGTCAAGTCGTAGGCGATCGAATCGCCAACGGACAGCAGGAGATCACTCGGGGTGGTGGACAGGGTCAGCGCCTGTTGCGCGTTGGCAGTGCCGACAAGGTTGTACGTGCCGGAATGCAGCACGGTGCCGGAAGTGATCGCCGTACCGCTTGGGACCTTGCGGATCTGCGCGGTGCAGGCGCCGCCAGTGCCAGCCACATCGACACGACCACGAATGGCCTTGACGACATAAGGACGGTCAGCGGTGAAGATGGTGCAGTCAGTGGTCGTAGCCAGATAGTTCAGCGTCACAGGGATAAAGCCGCCGTCACCGCCGGCAGACCCTTCGATCCCGAACGAGCTATCGCCGAGCTGTTTGAGCATGGGCATGTTGCTTACTCCAGAATGAGAAAGGGGAGCCGAAGCTCCCCTTGGGTTGTTGCCGTCAGGATCAGGCGACGTCGTAGACTGCGCCGTTGGCCTTCGGAGCGCGGCTTTCCACGGTCCATTCCACCACCAGCTCACGCTGCATGGCGTCACCGGTCTGAGCCAGCTCGATGGTCTGGAACGGACGCAGGTAGCTGATGGCCCATTTGTCCGATTGCAGGATGAACACGTCGTTCGCGTCCTGGAAGCGGGATGGAATGGCCTTCAGTTCGCCGAAGTCCGAGACGTACACATCGACCGACGCATACAGCTTGGCGTCTTCCGACTTGTCGAAGCGGGTGGCGTTGCCGGTGAAGGTGGAGAAGGTCTGCTTCGCGGCTGGCGGCAGCAGGATCGAGTCAGGCTCGCCACCAGCGGTGAAGATCTTCTGCAGAACAGACTTCAGGCGTGCCTCGGTGAACGCTACGGCGGTGCCCTTGGTGCGGCCGGTGTTGCCGGTATACGAAGCCAGGGTGCCCCCGTTGCGGTCCACGTTGTCCACGACCCAGCCAACCAGACCGCGCGATTGACGCGGGGCGGTGGCAGTGACGTCGAGCTGAGTGGCCGAGCTTTCCATGTCGCGGCGCAGTTCCAGCGCTGCCAGACTCAACTGGTAGGCCAGCTCGTCTTTACGGCCGGCAGGGTTCATCGCCTGTTGGGTGCCGGACACGATCACGGTTTTTGTCGAGATCTGAGTGCGATTGTTCAGGCGAACAGTCGGGGTAACGGTTTTGGCCGAAGCGTTGTCGCCTTCTGCCTGAGCGTTGTTGGTCACTGCCGCCGCCAGATCTTGGGTTTGCCACTCGTGCAGAGTGTTGGATGCCTTGCCCTTGGCCGCCAGCGAGATGAACGGCGTTGCAGTCGGGGAAATGCGGTAGATGGTGTCGGTCAGGTCTTCACGGTTGCCGATTGCGGCAGTGGTGAGGAAAGTATTGCTGGGTGCGGCCATGATGAATCTCCAGAATCAAAGGATAGAGGCGAATACGGCGGCGGCATCCTCGACGCGTCCAGACTTCTCCAGCCGCTTCATGGCGGTGGTTCGGCCGTCTGGGGTGCCAGTGGATGTAACGCCAGGCTTAACCACCCGCTGCGGCGCTTCCTGGACCTTCTTGGCTTGCACTTTGGCATTGGCCATCAGTTGGTCGTAAAGCATCGCCTTGCGAGCCACGATGACGTGGCGGTGGTCGGTAATGGACGAAATGTCCTCATCCCCGAAGCCCTGCTCTTGCAGGAACTTCGAGATAGCGGTTTTTTCGGCTACAGCCTTTGCTTCGTCTTTCCAGTCCGGGAGCTTGGCGAGAAGGTCATCCCGCTGCTGGGCCAGATAACTCTGGTGGGCTTGTGCCTGTTCGTGCTGGAACTGCTGTGCGAGTTGTTGCTGTTCCTGAATGTTTTGCTGATACAGCGCGTGTCTCTTCTGGAAGAGATGCTGCTGCTTCAGGTACTCCATCGGATCTGACTCGCGCAGGGCGTCCCAGTCGATTTGACCCTGTTGTTCCAATACGCCTTCGAGCTGCACGGCCATGCGCTGGAGTTCGGCGTGGTACTGCTGCCGCTCCTGCTGGGCCTTCTGCGTCTCGGCGTCTGCTGCTTTGCGTACCTCGGCCGCCTCCATAGTCTTTTTGGTGTAGTCAGACTGACGTTGGTAGCCGTTCAACAGCTCACTGAGTGGAACCTCGACCTCCTTGCCGTCGATCTTGACGGTGAAGGTCTGTTGCTCCGACTCTTGCTCGCCGGTTTCTGCTTTTTGCTCCTGCTCAGCCTCGACTTCAGGCTCAGCAGCTTGCTCTTCGTGTTCTTCGGCGCCCTGTTCCTGCTCGGTCGCTGCCGGCGGCTCAAGCAGCGCAGCGAACGCCGCAGCGCCGCCGTCAACAGTCAGTGCCCCGCCGCCATCGCCGACGGATTCGTTCATCAGGAAGTGGCCAAATGCGCGGTGGATGAATTGGCTCATGCCTTCACCTCATAACTCTGAGTTTCAAGTGTCATGCGGTTCTCGCCGACGCGATGGGATGGCTCAATTTTTACGTCATAGCTACGACCATCAATCAAAACCGGGAATATCCCGGCATTGGCTCCGAATTCGAGTACGGCGCGAACACAGGCCTCCGTCGCCATGCCTACTTTTTCGTCGGCGGCATTCAGCGCCGCGCAGATTGCACGTTCTGTGGATTCCAAAGACATGGATTGTCCCTCTGTGGATTCAGTTGCGAATGATTACGGACTGGCCTGTGAGGAATGCCCTCAAAGCCGCAAGCTCTCTTTTGCGCGCTCCATGAGCGTTTGCTGATAGATCCTGTTCGCCTCCGCCAACTGGCCCGACTCCAGGCTGGTCGTTAGCGCTGCCTTCAGCCTGTCCAGAAGCTTGAGCGTCAGGAAGATTTTTTCCCTTCCCTCCACGTCCCTTGCCGGTGAGGTTTGCCATGCTTCGGTCAACTCCTGCTTGATGCCTTCAAAGGCCCAGTGAAATGCCTCGTTTTCGAGGCACTCTTTGGCGCGATTGCCGCTATAGATCTGTTCTTCAAGCGTTGCCATCGGTCGTCCCTTGCTGTTCGAAGGATTCGGCCTGCTTCATCTGCGCCGAGCTGAGCGTTGTTTGCTGAGAGATTTGCGCGACGGCGATGCGCGTCTCTGCGTCCAGCTCAGCCTTCCAGCGGTCGAAGTCGAGTTGCATTGCGAGCTGCTGGGTCTTCTGCTGGTCTTTGATTGCTTCGAGCTCGGCCTGCTGCTGGCTCTGCAGCGTCTTCTGGTCGGCCTCCACCTGCTGCCGATTTGCGTCGACCTGCGCCTGCATCTGCATGCGGGCAGTTTCGAGCTGAAGCTCGTGGTCGCGCTTGGCCGCGTCGAGCTGCGCGTTGTGCTGCAGCTCCATTTGCTTTAGCTGCGCATTCGCCTGGATCTTGGCCTGCTCGACCTGCATCTGCGCCTGAGCCTTCATCTGCTCTGGGTCTGGCTTGTTCTGTGGTGGCTGTTTTGATGGGTCGGTGAAGAACTTGTCAGGCGACTTGAAGCCAAGCTGCTTGGCTAGTTCGGTGGCCGCGTTGAAGATGTTGTCCGGCGTGGCAATACCAATCTGCATGCCTTGGGCCTGCACCATGCCGAGCATCTGCAAGTGCTGGATCTTCTGATCCTTGTTGCCCATGCCAATACCGACGTTGATGGTCACGTCGAACTGGTTGCTCCATTCGCGTGGGTCAATCGGAACCCATCCGCCGGTGAGCTTCACGATCTGTTCTTTCTGCTGGTACTGGCAGACAAGCTTCAGTATCAGCTTGAACAGGTCGACGTAGCCTTCTGAGAAGTTCCGTGCGATCAGGTCAAGGCGCATATCTGCGCGGTTGGTGATGACGTTCACACCGGTCGCGGTGTCATTCAGCGAGCCGCTGTCATTCCCTTGGCTGTAACGCGTCCAGCCGGTCTTGTTCTCCAAGTCCTGCTGCATGTACTCCATCATCTGCATGGAGTTTCCAATGTCTGGTGCGCCCTGATCGAGACGGCCTGTGGCTCCCTGCTCCTTGATCCGCACGACGCCACCCGGGCGCGAGGTTAGAAGGTCATCAAGATTGACCTTGCCTTCTACCGCGAAGTACCGACCGTTAACGGCCAGATACATGTTGTCGAGCTGTGCACGCAGGATGCTGGTCTTGGTCTTCTGGCTTTCCATGGCCAAATCCGCAACCGACAGGCCAAAGAACTGGTGCGGCAGCGGAACAGGCGTGATTGACACGAACGGGACGCAATCGACCGGCTCGTTGTCCAGCAGCGTGTTGCCGGCCATGGTGATCTTGCGCAGCTCAGCAATTCCGTCACCGTCATAGTCGCAGCGCATGTAGGCCTCAAGCACCCACACGTTGTTCTGGCTTTCGTCGTTCGATGCATCGTTGTCGATGTAGGCGTTCTCGTCGTTCCAGCTAATGCGCTGGATGCGCTCAGAGTTCATCGCCTGTCCAGAGTCTTCAGACCCGAGGTCGTCCACGTTCTTGTAGCCCATGGACTTCAGTTCGGACTTGGTCCGCTGCACGCGGTGAGCCACAAACTTGGCCGTCTCGATGTCCTTGGCGTTGCGGGCAATCAGGAACTCTTCTGGAGGGACGTTCTCGATGCATACCTTGCCATCGGTCTTGGTGCGTTTGCAGACGACGTCGTAGACCACCTTTGGGGGCACGGCTTCGATCTGCTGAACTTGCTGCATGACTTGCGGCCCTGATTCGGGCTGAGCCTGTGCTTGCTGCATCAGTTGGAAGATGGCCTGCTGTCGCTGTTCCTGGTCATCCTCATCGACACGAACTTCCTGCTCGACGACTTCAATCTCGTCATCGCCCATGAGCTGGGCGAGCTCGACGTCGGACAGTCCGCGATACTCTTCACGAGTCTCCTCGTGGCGGGTATCCCACCAGACCTTGACGATGCCGTTCTTCTGAAGCAGCGCGTCCTTCATCCACGTGTAGGCGATGCGATGGCCGTTGTTCTTCTTGTAGAACAGGTAGTTGACGTACTCGGTCGCCTGCTCAGCCTTCTGCTCGTCGCCTGGCTTGGTCGCTTCGAACTCGGCAACCGTGTCGGAGCCGACGAAAGTGACCATGAGCTGAGGCAGCATCGATTCGATCGTGTCGCGCACATCGGTAGACACCACGGACGAGCGCCCATCCACCTCTGGCGGCGACAAGTCACCAACCGGCATGCCGAGGTAGTAGTACATCGACTTCTGACGCTGCATGCTCAGCTTGGACGATGAATACCCAAGCGACTGGCGCATCTCGGCCCCGACCAGGGCTTTGAGTTCGTCCTCGGTCAGACCCTTTGTCATTTCGTGCCCTTATGCGTTGTTGAGCTTGCGATAGTTGAGCTGGCCGCCCCACTCGTCGTTGCTGAGCTGGTCAGCTACGACTGCGAGGTAGCGCATCACGTCCGCGCCGTGGCTGTATTCGTCGTGCAGCGGTTGGCCCGGTTCGTTTGTCTGTTGGTTGATCTGCCGGCGGTAGCGCTTGAGGCACTCCACGAGGCGAGCCGTTCGGTCACGGTTGAAGTAGGTGCGAGGGAACACTTCGCGAACCCGATTGATGCCCTGCTCGACGTGCATGTTCGGCACTGGCATCACAGTCCATCCGAGCTGGCCCATCACCTCGGCGTCTGACTTGCCGCTCTGGTGGCGCTTGGAGTAGCCGTCATGGGGCAGATAGACGTTGCCCCAGTTCATTGGCTGTCCATCAAGCTGCAAGCCCTTCAGCTCGGCGCTGTACTCGGCCAGCGTGCGCTGATGACCTTCGATGTAGTGGATGATGCGGATCTCGCCTGCCATCTTCTGGGCAAGGATGATCGTCATTGCGTCATTCCAGCCCAAGTCGAAGATGACGTGGGTCTTCAGCAGCCCGTCGTGCGGCACGTTAGCGATGCGCGACTCGGCCTGACTCATCTGCTCGAAGTAGATGGCGCCTTCGACTGCCGGCATGCACTTGCCTTCCCAGATGTGAGCGTATTGCTCAGGCTTCATAGTCTCCTTGGCGTGCAAGCGCTCTTGCTCAAGCACCGCCGGGAACCATGGGTTGTCGTTGTAGTTCATCAGCACCGACACGCAGTCGGGCGGAGGCTTGGTCACGAAGCGCTCGTGCGTCTCGTCAGACTCAAGCTGTGGGTTATAGGTGACCCAAATCTCGGAGTTCGGCTTACGGATCGTCGGGAGCAAGACGTCCCAGCTCTTCTTGACGACCGCGTGGGCTTCTTCAATCCAGACGATGTCGACGCCCTCATAGGACTTGATCGAATCGACTGTGTGTTGCTGAAGGCCGGCGAAACTGAACTCAGTTCCGTTCTTACCCTTGATGTAGGCCTGCTGAACCTCGTAGAAGCCGCCGAGCTTGAGGCTGGCGATCTGATCAGCCAGAAGCTTGTGTACCGAGTCAGCAATGCTCTTCTGGATCTCACGAGTGCACAGAATGCGCATTGGTCTCTGCGCGCCCTGGAGCAGCAACGCCCGGGCAAAACTCCACGACTTGCCGCTACCACGCCCGCCGTACGCCACCTTGTACCGATGCGGCTCGAACAGGAATGCGAGCTTGTCGGGGAACTCAATTGCCATTGGATGGCTTGACGAACTGGATGGTCAGGTTGTTATCACCAGGACCAGAGCCTTCACCGTTATCATCGCCAAGGTTGTAAGCCTGGCGCTGCCCTTTGATGATTTTCAGCTGAGCATCGACGCCGGCGTTCAACGAACGGGCAAAGTCGCCATGGTTCTTGTCATCAATCTCGGCCTCAGACAAGAACGCGCTGAGCTTGTTCGCAATGTCATGCCATCTTGCCCAACTTGAGCGGTGAGACAGGACGAGCGCTACAGCTTGATCGGACGCTTCATCAACGATCTCAGCCTCTGTAACCAGTGGTGACTTTCCATCGGCTCTGGTTACCGCCGTGGTTACCTTCTGCTTGGTTGCCGCCCTGACCTGCTCAGTCAGATCTCGCTCCCAGCCGTGTTTCTTGGCTCGCTTCAGGATCGTGGCGTGGTTTGCACCATGCAACTCACCAATGGCTCGGATCGAAAGAGAACCAGCCCGGTAGGCGCGCTCGATCGCCTCCCAATCAGGCTTGGCTGTCATGCTGAATTCCTTCTGTTACTCGGCGGAGATGGTGAAAGTGCGGATCAGACCACCAGTCCCCGTATCGCGCTTGGCTGCCATCTCGACGGCTTGATAGGCTGAGGCGCCCATATCCATTGCTGTGTATGCGTGATCGACACCACTGCCTATGGCATAGGGCCGATCATGGCGAACTCCGAGTTACTGCGGATTGATCGATCCGGTGACAGTCTTCTTCAACTCCGTGAGATCCGTGGCGAGCTGCGCCAGATCCTTATCCTTGCGATTCTCGGCCCACTTGAACCACGCCCGGACCAGTACCCATGCAGGAAGGCCGCAGACGAAGATCACACCACCAATGGCGATCAGCCCTATGTCATCGTTCGCCCATGCGCCAAGATCGAACCAGCGCACTACGAAGGCGCCACCGCAGATGCTTGAGACGGTGGTGCTGATCATCGCCACAACGAACTCACGCACCGTCTTGGGCAATGTCATGGCCATAACCACAATGGCGGCCAGAACAGCTACGAAACCGAAGGCACCGAGCTTGTAGAGCGCGATCCCACCAAATGCGGTCAACGGTCCTGGCTCTGACATGGCTTGCGATCTCATAAGCGCCTCGTTGGTCTCGGCGGTTGGGGAATAAAAAGGCGCCAGTGTGAGGCGCCGAAGTCCGCTGGGGAGGCGGCTGATGGAATCTGGTTAGTGGACGGTGTCCGTGTTCTTGATGCTCTGAGCAAGCAGGTCAGTAGCAGCCTTGGCGAAGGTCTCAGCCAGCTTGGTCATGCCACTTTCCTTGCACTGAGAGGCAGTCGCTGCCAGACACTGGGCAATCTCGATGAGCTTGGCATCGACAGTGACAGTAATGGCCTACCTCGGAATCTCAGGCATAAAAAAGCCCCGCACAGTGGCGAGGCTTGAAGAAAGAAAACTACAAGATTATGAGTTCATCAACGCGCTGACGCTTTCATGCCGGCTTGAGTACCGCAAGCTGGAAGCGCTTGCGCTCGCTCTTAGTGCGATTCTCCCATTTGCAGCCAGCAAGATCCTCACGAATAGATCCACCCACTTTGACAATTCCGCGAGCAGAGCTAGCCATGGCAAGCGCTCCAACTTCCATCGGGCCGCAGGTTTCAACAAGCATCTTGGGGCCACCAGAAGCGAGCTGGACAACATCACCCTCTCTAATATCGTGATGCTCCGCCGACCTAATGAGGATAAGTTCATTGACAGAGAAGCGTTTTGTTTCAACCTTTTTCCCTGCGAACCATGCACAAATCACCAAATCATCGCGCATCGTGCCCCGCATAACTTTGGTGCCGATCGCAGCTCCACCTACTTCAATGGGGCCTGCATCCCACACCGTCATATCGTGATCACCGATCTTAGAACGCACAACATCGCCAACGTTGAAGTTGATACCCATGAAAAGCTCCCTGCTAGATTAGAAACTTAAACATGGGTTCAGATTTGGAAAATTCAAGAACGCCAGGTAACAAAAAGCCCGACGCAATAGCCGGGCTTTTGTGGTGTCGCGCTTGAAAACCCGAGCACTGTGCCATGAAATCAGTTAGTTATCCGCGTGGAAAGGCTTTTTTACGCTGCCTCACGGATTGTCTCCAAGGCCGAGTCAATCCACGCAACTCCGGCCTTGATGATCTCCCTCGCCTTCGCTTCGCCCATGTCGTTTCCCCTTGCGATGCGTAAGGCCGTCCATTTGGCGCCGAAGTAAAGCCAGATAAAGTCTCCCATCTGCTGATCCCGTTTCGTCAATCGCGCGACGGCCCTATCAAGCACCAAGGCCAAGTCATCGGTCACCGAGTACTCCTTTATTCCACCGTGGCACTGCGTGTTATCTCGAATCAAAGCATGGAGCGGGGAAACGTAATGCGGCACTCCCATTCCATCCATGCGCCAAAAGCCCCACTGTTCCAGCATCCACTCGGTATCACCTAGCGGTTTGCCAACGTACGTGCGTTTCTTCATGCGGCTTTCCTCGGATCCAGATCGCTTAGGCCGAACAAGTCACGAAGCAGCCTGTCTGCGGGCTTGCTCTTGGCGTTACCCTCAATCAACCACCGTTGACCGAAGTCGTGGAAGCCAAGCTCTCCCCGACTACCGTGCCAGCTGGCGACCATGTCGAGCAGATACATCATCGCGATCGGACCGCCAATCTTGGCCTTGGCCAACTCTTCGCCGGCGACCTTCAAAAACTGCCGCTCTAATTCACTCATGCTCTTGCGCGAAAGCATCGCAGCAACTTGACCACTCATTGACGACCCCCTCTGTACTTGCTAGCGAATGGGCGATTCATCTCGACCTCTTCGTCCGAAGGTTCTCTACTCCCGGCGAAGTTGACGAATCGAGCGTACTGCCCCTGTTGCTGGACAAGGCAGGATCCAACCGGAGCGTGCCTACACTTGGGCATGATCAGTTCGGTGACGCCGTTCTGGCCCTCCTCCGAGTCGTTATCCCGGTGAACGAGGATGATGCAGTGGGCGTCCGCCTCGATCTGGCCTGAGTCACGCAGGTCGGAAGCGATTGGTTTTTTGCCCGGGCGCTTCGTCGAGTCGCGGTTGAGTTGCGCCAGCAGGATCACCGGCACCTCCAGCTCCTTGGCGACGTTCACGATCCCGGTCGAGATCTTGCCCAGCTCCGAAGTGCGGTTGAACGTTTTGCCGTCTGAGCCAATCAGGCCGATGTAATCGATCACCACCACGTCAAGGCCGTGAGCGCGCTGTACTTGGCGGGCAATACTGCGGATGCGCGCCACCGTCAGCCCGGACTTGTCGCAAACGAACAGCGGCTTATCCTGGATCTTGCACACAGCCGAAGTCAGGCGTGGCCAGTCGTCATCCTGCAGCTGTCCGTCGTCGAGTTTTCGCAGGTCGATACCACCGATGGACGCCAGCGCACGATTGCCAAGTTCCTCCTCCGGCATTTCCAACGAGAACACCATGCCGACACCCGCGCCGCTGCACGCGATGTGCTGGGCGATCTGAAGTCCAAGAGTGGTTTTACCGCTCCCTGGCAGGCCGGCCATGATGGTGACAGTCTTCTTCCTCAAGCCCCGGGTGAGTTTGTCCAGATCCACCAGCCCCGTCGACATGGCCGACTGCACGGTTCTATTGAACTTGGAATCGATGACATCAACGTTGCGCGCCACCACCTCATCCATGCGCTTATAGTCCGGTTCACCAGTGTGAAGATCGCGCAGATCCGCCATTGCCTGCTGAGCATTAGCGATGATCTCGGCGACCGGCCGATTCTCAGTGGCTAGGTCGCGCACAGCGTCGGCGGCGTCAACCAAGCGACGAAGAACGGCCCGCTCGGTAACGACCTTGGCATAGGCCTTCCAGTTGGCTGTGCTCGGCGTGTTGCGGGCCAGCTCGGCGGCATAAGCCATGGTTCGGGCTCCGCTTGGCAAATACTCGGCGAAGTCATGCAGCGTTACAGGGTCAACAGGACAACCAACTGAGTGACAGCCGATCATCGTTTGGAACAGTGCAGCATTTTCTGGATCATGGAAGTCCGAGACCTGCACTTGGGCTGTGATGGCATCGAATAAGTCGGAGTCCAACAACATGGCGCCCAACAGAGCGTGCTCCGCCTCATCGCTAAACAGTTCTCGCGTCATACAGCACCTCGCGCGGATGCCCAGTTGAAACCAATGGCCTTCCCGCCAGCCTGACGCAGGCGATCGAGCGCTCGGTCTCCGATGTAACGAGCCAGATCTGTAGCAGCAAGATTGGAGACCACAACAGTCGGAAGGACGAGCTGGTAGCGTCGATCGATCACTTCATGAAGAACACCGAGTTCGTACGCGCTGCCACTTTGAGCACCGACTTCGTCGATTACCAACAAGTCGAAGGCAGCCAACTCGTCGAGAACTTCTCTGTCCGAATATTCGGCACTGCGATCCATCGCTCCCTTGAAGACGCGGATGATCTCAGCTGCAGTGACGATTACCGCTTGAGCTCCATGCTTACGGATAACTGCCTGGACGGTCGCGCAGGCAAGGTGCGTCTTGCCATTGCCAACGTTGCCGGTAAGGACCAGTGATCGGCCGGCGGCGTAGTTGTCGGAAAACTGATCGACGTAGTCCATGCAGGCATTCAGAGCCTTGGACATTCCCTCACCTCCACCTGTAGTCCTGTAAGTTTCGAACGTGCATCCGTTGAAGCGTGGAGTGATACCAGAGCCTAAGAGCAGCTTATTCATGTCCTCAGCCTGCTTCCTGCCTCGAGCGAGGATGTGAGCCTCGGACGTCTTTGGCGCAGTGTGCAAAGCCTCCCAGTGGCAATGCTTGCAGCCACGAGGCAATACCGAGCCATCGAACTGTTCGACTTCAGAACTGCTCACCGTTCCGTGTAACGCGCATTCGAGATCGAAAAAGCGAACGTGAGGTTGCCGGCAAAAATTAGAAGTTCGCGCCATTACTCACCTCCGGATACATCTCCTGCGTATGCGTGGGCAGGCTGTGATACGCCGAAGTTGAACTTGCACCTGCTGGTGTCAGTACGTCGTTCCACTTCTCTCCGTTGATCCAGCGTGAGCCGTGAGGGATGTACTGACCGTCATCCTTCAACCACGGTCGGGAAAGTCGATGCTGAGCAAGTGCGGTCAACATGGTTTGTTGCAGCTCTGCGCTTGGCTTCAGTTTCTCCCAAGCCTTGCGAGCGTCTTTCTTGCTTGCCTTGTTTGGGTACAGTTTCCAGAACTGTTCAAAGCCTTCCGTCGAGTCTGGAGAGACCATAGGTTTAGGTTCCTTGACTGGTTCAGAAGAGTGACTGGTTCTGGGGGCAGCTGCCGCCCCACCCCCTGGGTTTTCTGCCGCCCGAGGTGGGTTTTCTGCTGCCCCACCCCCTGGGGCAGCAGCTGCCCCACTGTCGAGTACAAGATGGAAGACGTTCGACTGATTTAGCTCGCCTTTGCGACGGAACTCACGGCGCAACAATCCGGCCTTTTCCAGCTCGCGGATATGAACTTTCACAGTCGATCGGCTGATCTCGCACTGATCTGCGACGTGCTGGTAAGAGGGCCAGCACTCGCCCTGGTCGCTGGCATTGTCGGCCAGCTTGACCAGCACCAGTTTGCGCAGCGGATTGCCCACCTTGAGTTTCATAGCCTTGACCATCAATTCCATGCTCATAGGTCAAAGCTCCAGCTCGTCAGTCACACGCTTGATGAACGCGTCGTAGGACTCGGCCATGACGAACCCCTGATCCTCTAAAGCTTGCCGATACGCCTTGGCACTGCCGTAAAGCACCCAGCGTTCGCGCTCAGGAAGATTTCGGAAGCTGGTATAGGTTGGCCATGGGCCTGCGATCTTGCAGGCATTCTGAGGAGGCACAGGTATTTCTGGCATGGGCTTCATTTCGACATCCCCCGACCGTCTGACTTTGCGAGTAGAGCCTTCAGCTCGTCACTACGCGACATCAGGTCACTACCAACAATACGCAGGCCGGCGGCGATACCACCCAGGGTGTAGCCATTCAGAATCCTCTCTACCGCATCGGGATCTTCACCGGCGAGGTCGAAGAAAAGACGGCCGATTGCGTCTATGAAATACCCTGCGGAATGGGCCGAGTTTGCTGCTTCGTCTATCCGTTCGAGAGGGAAATTGGCCTGGCTCATTCGTCGAACTCCACGCTGCAATACCCACCTGCCACACACACGCGCCGAGTGCCATAAAGCGCGAGGTTTACAGCTTCACAACCATCACGGTAACGATCCATATCAGGCCCATTACCAACGCTTTGACGATCGATCCAGTCTGGCAACAATCTGCGTGCCCGCATTTCATTGAGAAATGTCCACCACTGCACCGCATGCTTGCGCTGGGCATGAATCAGTTCCGCTACCGCGATACGCTGCTCTTCGCTCAAACCATGCAGAGCACTTCCTTCCTTCGCTTCATAGAGTCCAGGCTCTGAATCTCGTGCCTGAGGTCGTGGGAATGGATGCACATTCGAACTGACTTGTTCACTACGGATTGCGTGTGCCATGATTAGTACCTCATTGAGATGTTTTGTCCTGGTTGCACAGGACGATTGATAAGCCCGGTTCCCGCCGGGCTTGTTGCTTTCTGCCCCGGGTGAATCTGATCATCCACCCGTTTGAAATAATGCAAGTCCTGCTCTGATCACCTTCTCCCCCTGAATGGACTCATCATCTACGCCTGCCAACTGGGGAATGATTTCTTGGCCACTTAAGGTTTTCTCTGAACTGATCAAGCGGCCTTTACCGACTCCTCCAGCACCAGCAAGCACTGCCGCACATGGCCGATCTCTTTCTGGATCCCGGCCTTCTCGATCTGCGAAACATGACCATCGGCCAAGGCGTCATGTACAGCGCGAGAGACGTCACCCGACTCTGCTGCCAGATGCACTAAGGCCTGGATCAGGCTGACCCCTTGCGGCTTCACCCGGGGCACCAGTTCGTACCCCAAAGCGCTTGCCAATTGCTGCAGCGGCTCCGGGTTGTTGCTATGCACCAGGATCTGTAGGAACTGCTCTAGGTTCAGCCGGTGCGAGTCATCATTCGGATTGCTGCGATTCAGAAGCGCGGTGTGGCTCATGCCCATCAGATGAGCCAACTGCTTTGGCCCCGCATCCAGCACTGCCTCATGAATTGCGCGATGTACCTGTTTCTTGGCGGTTGTCGTGGCAGCACGTCTTGTCGATGAGCGAAACTTTGCTCATCGAATCAGGCGGCGGATTGCTCGGAGCTGGTAGAGGAATTACGCAGGTAGGCCCAATCAATATCGGGGCGCAGTTCTTCGCAGGTCACCGCCCTCCCCGACTCCCGATCAAGATTTATGGCTAGCCCTGGCCCCGCGAGGCGGTACCCGTAAGCGATCTGTTTAAGGTTGCCGACACTGGTACCGCTTCGCTCTGCAAGAGCTTCCAGTTGAGTCGGCTCCAAGGACCGGATAAGTTCGATTAGCGTCATGGTGACCTCCGAAAGAACCTCAGATTACACTTTGCTAATTTACATAGCAATAGCATTTTATAATTTACTGTTTGCTAACGCAGGATCACTATTCGCCTATGGATATGAAAACTCTTCGGGTCGAAGCGCTGCGGCGTGTAATCGGCCCACTCAGTCAGAAAGAATTCGCAGAGCAGCACGATCTGGACGCCTCCTATTTGTCCCAGATCCTCAATGGCCATCGCGGCCTAGGCGAAAAAGCGGCACTCAACCTCGAACAGAAAATCGGCCTAGCGCCAGGCGTTCTTGTTAACCCTGCCGGCTACGGTTCGAACGTTATCGAAGGCGAGTTCGGCCGCGTTGAGATCATCCGAGAACAATCCCCCGTGTATCAGGCGATGATCGGAAACGCCTCACCTAAATCGATTGCAATCCTCGATAAGCTGGCCCGCGCCGCGGCGAAGGGAAAACTCAAAGAGTCAGACTTGGTGCTGCTGGAAGGCATCGCGGTACTGCTTGAGAAAGCCAACTCCGAAAAATCCTGATCCAAGAAAGCAAAAGCCCGGCGCTAGGCCGGGCTCCCCTCACGCCTTCCTTAAGTCGGCGCCCCAGATCATTCCAAGTCCACCTCTGTAGCCTTGCGGTGGAAAAATTGGCCGTCCCAATTTTTCTTCATAGGCAACTCGCCGGCCAAATACAGATCGTATAGACGCACTGCGCCCTTCTTGAGCAGAACAGGCGTGAAGCAAATGAACGGTTCCTTTCCGTGCGGAGTGACTTCATGTTGGTGCTCAGTCATGTACTTGTCACGAGCGTATGACGCCACACGGAAGCGCAGGCCGGATTTGCTCTCGTTGTAGAGCCAGCTGCGTCCTTCGAGGAACTTGCCCACCTGCATGACGTTGACCCCATTGAGACCCTTGCAGAACTGGGTGTGGGTCATGCCTTCCCTGAACAGGTTCTCCAAGGAGTGGATCTTCGAGGCCTGAGCCTCAACCTGGATAGTCAACTGCAGGCGCTGTTGCTCTGCCTCGAAGGCGATCTGTATCAGATCCATGCGTGACAGTTCGCGCGGCTGTGCGATCTGCCCTTCCAGCTCCTGCCACCGATCCACCAGCGCAGCGGTGAACTCCGGGCTGAGCTGAGCGACAATGACGAAACTGTCACGCTTGTTTACGAGATACACCTCAACCGGGCGTGCGCCAGAACCTTCGTGGGAGGTTTCCACCGACGGTGAAAAGCTCACAACGCCTTTTTCTTGCAAACGCTCGATGGTGCGCTTCACGCTGTCATGGCGTGACTCGACTAGATCGGCAATCTCGCGAGACGACATAGTGGCAGGCGACACGCATCGTTTAGGCTGAAAAGATGACGCAATCCCTACCGGCTGCTCAATTTGGCTCAAGGAGTTGTTCATGCGAGTTTCTCCAGGCCCTCACCCACAGAATCAATCACCGCCTTGGCCGATTCGACGGCCAAGTGGAGCAACCATGCTTGAGTCGGGGAGATAGTGGTCTGCTGCATACCTGCCTCACACAGCGACTCCCGCACGCTGTAGAGAATGCAGGACGCCTGGCTAAGCGCATCTACGGCAGGAATTCCTGGGCGCACCGCAAACAACTCCTGCCTCTCGACATTACAGCTAACGAATGAGCTTTCAATGGTGAGCGGCTCCTTGAGAGCGCCAGCATTGAGTTTTTCCTGTGATGCCGTATTCTGTTTCATGTGAATGTCCTCAGAAATATTCACTGCTTCATAGGCCTCAAGCGTTGGCGCGCTTGGGGCTTTTTCATGCCTGCTGTTTTTCATGCTCCATCTCCTGCTCCATCATTTTCCTTAGCCGGAAAACCACCTCCCCGTTCGTTGACCTCCCGTTCTCCTCTGACTTCATACTCAACCACGCTCTCAATGGCACCGGTAAACGAATCACCAGCGGGCTCTTCTCTTGCTTCATATCCAACCTCCATCGCCACAAAATAGATCACTTGTGATCATTTCATACCTCAAGCGATCACTTGTCAATAGTGATCATTGGAGATCATTTGTTCTCTGGTATAGTGATATGAAACCGAGTAATTGAAAGCCTCCGGGGACTAAATGACCGATACCAGATCTTTTGCTGAGCGCCTGCTATGGGCGCGCTCCGAAGCGGGTCTTACTCAAAAGGATCTTTCTGAGCTAAGTGGCATCAGTCAGCCTCAGATCGTCCGATATGAGGCTGGCCGCTCCAAACCACGCTTAGGTGGCGCCCTTAAACTGGCCCGCGTTCTGAAAATGGACGCCTACGATCTGATGCCAGAACTGAAGAAAACCACTAAGGAAATCGAGGTTCAGCTCACCGCAGAAGAAGCCGAGGAGTTCGATATGGAGGCAGCAAAGCTTGGAATTTCTACTGAAGAGCTGATGCGCAAATTGACGTTCATCGGGCTCCGGATGAAACTTAAAGATCCAGAAACACGCCGCATGATGGAAGAAGAGTTTCCAGGAATGGTTGATCGGTTCGATGCGCTGCCAGCCCCAGATGAAAATGGAGATATTGAAATCTCTGAGTAATACCAAGCCCGGCATATCGGGCTTTTTTGTGCCTGGGTGACCATTCCTACCATCGTGCGCCTCTCGGATTTACTGTGTTTACGATGGTTTCCGATTATTCACACAAAATAAGCAAATGGAAGGCGCTCAAAAGGACCATCTTTTTTCCGGAAAAAATTGAGACATAAGGTCTTCCGAATTAACCAACCCCTACGGCTCCACCCTCAAGAGCGGCTACTGCCAGTAGCGTATCCAGAATGGTCCTGTCTGAATGCTCTCCACGACCTACGATTTCTACTGCAAGAGGGGCCGTCGTCTTCCTAATGGTCTCCTCGCCACCCTCTCCTGTTGGAAAAATGGCATTCGCCATTACTCTGTTCGGAATGCTCTTACCTGAAAGCTCGGCCCAGGAAATTAAATCAATGTATGGAAGTACTCCTAGGCGACGCCATGCCGATAAATCTGGCTTTCTGTATTGTTTACCGGAAGAAAGGTAAAAATCCGATTTGGCCTTAACAAGCCATGTCTTAAAAGCCTCTAACAAAACAGTATCTGGCATAGTCAAATCAACATTAGCCATAGTGTGCAACGATGATTTTTCTTGAGACATATACAATGGCAAATCAACAAACCCCATTACTTGACGAGCAAGATTTAAGTCCACACTACCCAAACTAAGATCATCACGACTTACATTCCTCCACCAGTTATCCGCTTTCTCTTTAGCTACAACCTTAATCCTATCCCCCTGCTGCAGATACTGTCTATAGGTAAGGGAATGCACTGGTCTCGAATAGTCTGACCTAACACGACTCATGGCCCCATCGAAGCCGCATACAGACGATAAAACATTAGACTCACCAAATGAAATATTCGTTTTTGACCATATTTCAGATGCCACTTCAAAAGCTACGGTTTCATTTATCTGTCGCCCGTCCGCCCCTCTACGAAAACTCATCAATAAAAATAACTGCTCTCTTGCAAAGAGCTGCTCATACCAACCAGCACTATCAAGTTCAGCTGTAAACTCATACTTTTTTAAATCGAACCATCCGGGAAGATCCGAAACACTTCGCACAGCATTGCTAAGTCTTGCCACCAGGGATCCTCCAATGCGTACTAAATTAGCTCCAGTCTATCGCCAGTTAGCAATATGTAACACTGCGATTTTTGGCAGGAAGGTGGCGCAACTCGCGACACGGAAATTGTGCAGATTGGAGTGATCAGGAAAAGGTTTGAGGCTGCATACCAGTGGGTGCAAGAGCTGAGAAATCTGCTTTCCTGGGAATTTTCCTGTAGCACATAGAGGAAACCGCGCTATTGGTCTATACCTCGAAGGCGGCCTAGTAGCGGTAAAGTGCCATCATCTGGAGATCCGCCCCAAAGGAGCATGAGAATGGATGTAAAACGGTTGTCATATCGCGGATTAAGCCGGAGCTTTCGAAGAGGGGTGAAAGCATCATCAGTTACGTTTGGCAAAGCTGTGTCTGCCGCAATGATTGGTGGCGTGTTATTTTTTGTTAGTGGCTGCACCACGGTGGGGCGAAATCCCTCTCTGCCAGATACCTTAGCGTCCAGAGCCTCTAATTATGGTTACGTGCCTCTAGATGGATTGGCAATTGATCA
Organism: Pseudomonas sp. stari2; assembly: GCF_040760005.1. Taxonomy (NCBI): domain Bacteria; kingdom Pseudomonadati; phylum Pseudomonadota; class Gammaproteobacteria; order Pseudomonadales; family Pseudomonadaceae; genus Pseudomonas; species Pseudomonas sp. Stari2. Next base: position 2,443,195 of record NZ_CP099760.1, on the reverse strand, counting down.
AGATTTCGAAGCGGATAGCTGTGCAGAGTTTACTGCCCCAAAAGGACCTAAGTCTTTTGCGCCACTCTCTCAATCCCTTCCCGACATAACAGTAAGATTTGCGGTTGCCAGCTACGAACAATCTGGAGGTTTGTCCTTCGGACCTGCAAAATTTACAGCTAAGGGAAAGAGTTATCGCGCAGTTCTTGACTATGTGAATGTGGATGCCATTCCGGTCACCTTCCTAATTTCTGCAATCACATATGGATACACTAAGAAGCTCAGTGACGCGCGCGGTGCAGGGATGCCAATAAGTGGGTATAACGTCACAGTTGTTGATCCAAACAAGCCTACACCAGCTTCCGCCACCGTAAACGGGGATGTCGTAACCATTCCAGTTTACATTGGAGTCGGGCTTAGACTATCTGCTGACGTAACAGCGCTGGAATCAGGTATTCCATTGGTTAGCCTGAGTGCTATCGGTTTCGAAGCACAGTCAAACAGCCTCACAGGAACACTCACAGTTCAGGCGATAGGTCTTCCTGGAGAAACGGTAGCCTCCTCCCTGCCACTGCCAAGCAAGCTTGATCAAACAACAATTGAAAACGGAGTTCTTGCCATTGGGGCAAACAGACTCAACATATACCGGTATAAGGACACCGACATGGGAGCAATTCCCAGAGTTGTTGGTTTATATAGCCCGATTGGAACCGAACCGGCTTTAATCAACGCCATCTATTCAGAGCTATCAAAAAAGCGCCCAAAATGGTCTCGGCCTTGCAAAGCTTCAGCAGTGTCCAGCCGTTGACATGGTACAGAAAAGCAAAAAAACGGTTTACCGCATTAACGTTACCAGCATTCAATCCACACAGGGAACAGAATGAAATACTTGAACGTAGTTCTGATTCTGATCATAGGAATAGCTGTAGGCAGGTTCACAGCACCAGGCGATCCCAATGCGGAACCAACTTATGGAAAAACAGGGCTTCCAAAAAATTGTAGAGCTGTGATCCAAACCAACCTTGACGCATGGGCGGCCAAGCAATATTCCGCTGACGACATTTTTTTGTCTATTTCCAGAAACTGCGGACAAAACGGCTACTCATGGGGTCGTTAGGAATCGCGTGTTCGCAAGACCATCGAGTTTGTTTAATCGGTGGTCTCGATCAGCTGACTACGTTAGAGATCTAGTTGTACCTGTTGCTAATGGTGGTTTAGCTGCGCGGAGTGATACGGTCGCCCTCCTCACCCTACGTGAAAAGACAAGAGCATGGCCGCACTCGAAAAGCGCTATCCCCGCGATTCATTTACCAAAAAGCTCGAGAGAATCTGCCAGAGACTCGACGAGGCATCCGTCCGCACGATCGCCTACAAAAACTTCCTTAACAGACTGGTAACCTCCCAGGTTGAGATCACCTCTTTGTGGGTAGTGGGCTCCTATGCCCGCGGCGCACTGATGTGTGGCGACTTGGACCTAGTCCTCGAGTACAAGGTCGTTGATGGGACCCATCCCTCTCCTTCCTCTATGACCAAGACGTTCTTCGGCACGCCTCAATACGTTCGCTACTACTTTGGAACGCCGGAGAGCAGCACCGCTGGTGTCGTGTTCGAGAACGCCGTCCATATCTGGAACAGTCGTGGGTGTGATTGGAGAGCGCCGATCAATTCGATCACTCCGGACCCAGGCGCCGGCCGCGCTGAACGAGAGACGGACTCGATTCCTTTGAGACCTGAACAGCTCTACATGGAGCCTGAGCGACTTCAGCAGCTTGTGGCCCAGGAGAAAGACGGCATTATCGAATGGGATTTTGTAGAGATCACACGGGAAGCTCTTGAGCCGATCCCGAGCGACACAGTCCGCGAGCGAGACCGCAAGCTCATTCGAGTCGCGCCCATGATGGGGAAAAAATCCCAGACACTTGTGCCGGCGATCATCCGGTTAATGGCCAGGTACTCACCTATTGGAGATTGGGACGCGTCAGAGAGTCATCGAGGAAAATTGAGATGCGGCGCCACAGTCTTGCATCTCGGCAGGCCCGCCCTACCGCACTACCCATTTGACGATGAGCCAACCATCGAGCAATTTGCGCTGATCCCGCATATCAGTGCCAAGGGGCCCAACGGCGCTTGGATCATTCGGAGAGGCCCCAATCATCCCGACGCTCAATCACTCGGGCAAAAGAGCGCTTATTACCTTCTGAGCGAAGGAGAGCCTGACATCGTGAGATATCGCGACCATGATAAATCCTGGTCGATCGAGTTGCTGCAGCTCTTCAGTACACGGGAGGATGCGGAGGTCTTTTCGGCGATGGTAGCCGCGGATGATGAGTCGTGGCGCATCGAGATCGGAGAAGCGAAAGGGTTTGAGCTGATCTCACTATTTTCCGTTGCTGACGTCGTCGAGATCGGCGACCTCCAGTTCCCTGTCACAAACGCCGGGGGTGCCTACTTTGATCGGGACAAGGCGACGCTGGGTGAGCTCTTAGCCGCTTTGCCCTCCCTGTCATAGGCTGCGCGATTAGGTTTAGACGGGCGTCAATCACCGCAACTGAACCCTCCTGCTTCGGATGAGCTCTACCGATTCACACTCCATTAGGTGAATCGCCATGAGAGAAGAAGAGAGAAAACAAGCCCTAGCCGCCTGGCGCAGGTTGCTGGAGGAGCCAGAAATCCGAATGGGCGCCGAGGAGCAGTATGACGAGCTGCTCAAAATGGCTGACACGATGGAGCAAGATGAACTGATCACTCCTGAAGAGTGGCGCCATCTGGTGCGAAAGGCAGGGGTGAATTTTGCCCAGGCGACTGAGGGGCTCGAGAGCGGAACGTAGGGCAGAAACAAGCCCGCCATTCGGGGGAGAATTCGGCAGGCTTAGGCTTCCAACCCGCGCGGGAGGGCACCCGCGTTAAAGATAGACCAATGAGCAGAGATTGCCAGAACGAAGAAGCCCGGCGCTGGGCCGGGCTTATCAGAGTTGAATCAGGCTAGGACAGTAGGTTCGGGCAAGCCCTTTTGTCGGAACTCAGCCTTCATCTGCTGCTCTTGTTGATTGAAAACACGAAATCGCTCAACCATCTCCTCGCGGGTGCGGGTCTTGATCTTGCTGCGATCGATGTCTTTCAAGCTTTTTGTCAGCATTTCCTTCTCCTTACGCAGGAAACACACAATCTTGGTTTGCGTAGTACGCAAGCCTCATGTGATGCAATTCGTGCGTGTAATCAGATCCTTGGTGATTGAGCGGTTCCCCATTTGCTTCTTGATATCCAAATTCACTTAACATTAGATCGAACAAACCGTCAAATTGTTCTGTGTAATGCAAAAGATACCTGTAATAGGGATCCTCAGAATGTAGACCGTCAAGGAAGACAATGTGCTCAGAAATACAAACCCTAGGCCGGTGATAAATGATAAGCGCCTGCTCTCCCTTGGTTCTGACGCTCACATGCTCCATTGGCTTGAAGTAGAACCAGCAGTAAATGAAAGCAGCAGCACTGATCACGTACCTGTCAATTTCAATCAATACGCTTGCTTTTGTGGCAATGATGCTATCCAACAGGTCTATAGCAGCATCAACCTGTCCGCCACGATTGTGCGGCATCAGAATGACGATTTCATCACCGTCCACCGCCTCGTCCAGGTCTTTGACGATCAACTCAACTGTCTGAGCAGTTATCTCATCTTCCAACAAGTGGGTTGCCATGTGCATGCCCTGAAAAGCTGAAAAAAGCCATCAAGACAAGTCATATGGCCATCCTTGAACCGGCGCAAGATTGTATAGATTTAAAATGCGTTTTGCCAGTCGTGAAAAACAAGACCGACGACCGGAGCTTAGGCAGCACCTCGTAAGACGCTAGGCAGCGTTAGAGTGGCCCGCCAAAAAGCTTTGAATGAAGCTGCCAGCGATAGCGCAAAAAAGCCTTGGACTGAATTAGTGGTGGAGGCTTTGAACTCGATACTCAAACTCACGAGCAAATTATCATTTGCTAATGTTTTTATCTTTTGCTAATTTATTGATCATTCGCAGTCTTCATCAAGGATGATTACCCCTGTTTAAGCCCGTGAAAAGATGTTCTCCAGCAAAAGATCTCAACGTTACAAAAATAGGCCTTTCCCCTCCGCTGCGCTCAGTCGGCAACCGTCTAATCCATCATGCTGTCAGCCGATCCGTCGCGGACGCTTCCGAGGTAATCAATGAACCGAGAGTTGATCAAGATCAGCGAGTTTCAACGTCGACGCTGGGGCGCAAACGGCACGCCACCCTGCTCCCAAGCAATCCGCAACTACATCCGGAACGGTCAGTTGCCCGGTGAGCAGATTGGAAAACTTTGGTACGTCGACTGGACCGCGTTCAGCAAGTCGGAAGGCAACGACCTAGTCGCGATGGTGTTGAAAGGAGCTGCATGATGGTTCCACGGCCGCGCAACAAGGCGAACAAGAGCCTCCCGCAGAACCTGTACTTCGATTCGCGGCGTTCGAGCTATCGCTACCGGCGGCCAACCGACGGAAAGTGGTTTCAGTTCGGAACCGATCGAATAAAAGCGATCGACGCAGCGAAGCAACTGAACCTGGAGTTCATGCGCGGCGCCGATCTGGTCGGGGCCGTGATGGGCAGCGCCACCGAGCCCTTCACCGGATTCCTCGACGCTTACGAGCGCGATGTTCTTCCGCCTCGCGAGCTGGCCAAGGGCACGCTTGAACTCTATGCGGTCCACTTCCGCCGTTTCCGGAAGCAGTTCGAAGGCAAAGCAGTCGACCAGATCACGATCCGCATGATCGCAGAGATGCTGGACGCTCTAACCCCTCGTACAGCCAACCAATGCCGGGCCCTGCTGATCGACATCTTCAACCACGCAGCGTCGAAGGGTTTGTGCCCTGACAACCCAGCGGCCAGCACCATCAACCGGATTGAGAAGAAACAGCGCAAGCGGCACACAATCGAGGGCCTGAAAGCCATCCGAGAGAAGTCACCGTTCTGGCTGCAGAATGCTATCGACTTGGCACTGATCACGGCGCAGCGGCGCACCGACATTCTCAATATGCGGTTTGATGGTGTTCGGGAAGGCTTTCTGTATGTGGTGCAGCAGAAGACAGCCAAGGCCAGTGACGCGGCATGGATCCGGTTCAAAGTGACCGAAGAGCTCCAGGCCGTGATTAGCCGATGCCGGGATGACATTGTTTCGCCTTACTTGGTACACCGCCGGCCTGATCGCAAAAAGCAGAAACAAGCGCTGACCAAAGAGCACTGGACGAAGGTCGAGGAACGGTATTTGACCGGGGCTTTTAAAAAGGCTCGGGATGCGGCTGGCTGTTACAAGGGATGGAAAGAAGAGGAGATGCCGGGCTTCCATGAGGTACGGGCGTTGTCGCTGCACCTGTATCAGAAAGCCGGAAAGGATGGGCAGAAAATCGCCGGCCATGCCAGTGAGAGCATGACCAAAAACTACCAGAGGGACCACGCAGAAATTGTCTGGTCGGACGCAGTTCCCGACCTGAATATCAGCGAAATCACCGGGTAGTTTTGCGCAAGTTTTGCGCGGGTTTTGCGCAGGCACAAAAAAGCCGATCTAGTTGATCGGCTTAAGTGTCTGATTTTACTCAGGAATTATGGTCGGGACGGAGTGATTCGAACACTCGACCCCTAGCACCCCATGCTAGTGCGCTACCGGACTGCGCTACGCCCCGACTAGGCGTGAAACTCGTTCTTCACCTCGAAGAACGCTCAAGAATATATCGCAAGCTTTTGAAAACTGGAAGTATTTAAAAGCAGGAAATTATTTCTTGAGCACCACCAACACATCTTCGAGCTCGGCGATCATCTGGCGGATCATTTGCTTGTATTGGGTGGTGTCGTCTTTGGCTTCATCGCCGGACAGACGCAGGCGCGCGCCGCCGATGGTGAACCCCTGATCGTAAAGGAGCGCGCGGATCTGCCGGATCATCAGCACGTCCTGGCGCTGATAATACCGGCGGTTTCCGCGGCGTTTGACGGGGTTGAGCTGAGGAAACTCCTGCTCCCAGTAGCGCAGCACGTGCGGTTTTACCGCACACAGCTCGCTGACTTCACCAATGGTGAAGTAGCGTTTGCCCGGGATGACGGGTAGTTCGTCGTTATGACTTGGTTCCAGCATAAGCCTCAACTCGGGCCTTCAACTTCTGCCCTGGACGAAAGGTGACCACACGGCGAGCCGTGATCGGGATTTCTTCCCCCGTTTTCGGGTTGCGGCCAGGCCGCTGGCGTTTGTCCCGAAGGTCGAAATTGCCGAAACCCGACAATTTGACTTGCTCGTTGTCTTCAAGAGCGTGCCTGATTTCCTCGAAAAACAATTCAACCAATTCCTTGGCTTCCCGCTTGTTCAGGCCCAGCTCTTCATACAGACGTTCCGCCATCTCAGCTTTCGTCAAAGCCCCCATACGTCACTTCCTTAACGTGGCGTTCAACCTTTGTTCGAGCGAGGTGAGGATATTTTGCGTCGTCGAATTCACCTCATCGTCATTAAGAGTGCGCGATGGATGCTGCCAGGTCAAGCCGACTGCGAGGCTTTTTCTATCAGGATCAATACCTTTACCTTGATACACGTCAAATAGCCTGAGGTCTGTCAGCCATTCGCCTGCATTTTCACGGATTACGTCCAGTACAGCCGAGGCTGCAACGTCTTTGTGCGCAATCAGTGCCAGGTCACGACGCACTTCAGGAAAGCGCGACAACTCGTGGAATTCAGGCATTTTGCCCAACGCCACTTCAGCCAGAACCAGCTCGAAAACGAAGACCGGGCGGTCGAGACCGAGGGACTTCGACAGCTCAGGGTGAATCGCACCGATAAAGCCGACTTCACGCCCTTCACGCTCGATGCGCGCGGTTTGACCCGGGTGCAGCGCCGGGTGTTTGCCTGGAATAAAAGTGAACGAATCCAGCGCACCGGCAAAACCCAGCACCGCTTCTACGTCAGCCTTGACGTCGAAGAAATCGACGGTGTCGCGACCTTGCGCCCAACCTTCCGGCAGACGGCTACCGCAGACAACACCGGCCAGCATCGGCTCTTGCTTCAGACCATCCAGTTGACCAACGAAGCGCAGACCGCTCTCGAACAGACGGACACGATCCTGCTGACGGTTGAGGTTGTGCTGCAGCGCCTTGACCAGGCCTGGCCACAGCGACGAACGCATGGCGGCCATGTCATTGGAGATCGGGTTCGCCAACAGCAGCGGCTCGACACCTGGATTGAACAGCTCGAATTGCTTTGGATCGATGAAGCTATAGGTGATCGCTTCCTGATAACCACGAGCAACCAACAGACGACGCAGCTCCGGTAGATCGCTGCGCGCTTCAGCCTTGGCTTGCGGCGCCAGACGAGCTTGCGGGTAACGAACCGGCAAACGGTTGTAACCGTACAGACGCGCCAGCTCTTCGATCAGATCGACTTCCAGGCTGATATCGAAGCGATGGCTTGGCACTTCTACGCGCCACTGTCCTGCTCCCTCGGCGGAAACTTTCAGACCCAAAGCGTTGAGCAGACGCTCGACTTCGGCCGAATCCATTTCCATACCCAGCATCTGGGTGATGCGCTGAGCACGCAGAGTGATCGGCGCGATCGACGGCAAGTGCTGCTCGCTGACGGTTTCGATGATCGGGCCGGCTTCGCCACCGGTGATTTCCAGCAGCAGGCCAGTGGCGCGCTCCATGGCTTCACGGGCCAGTTGCCAGTCCACGCCACGCTCGTAGCGGTGCGAAGCATCAGTGTGCAGACCATAGGAACGAGCCTTGCCCGCCACAGCGATCTGGTCGAAGAATGCACTTTCAAGGAACACGTCGCGAGTGGTCGCGGATACACCACTGTGCTCGCCACCCATCACGCCGGCAATGGCCAGAGCGCGAGTGTGGTCGGCGATCACCAGCGTATCGCTACGCAGGCTGACTTCCTGGCCGTCGAGCAGAACGAGCTTCTCGCCCTCTTCCGCCATGCGTACACGAATGCCGCCGTTGATTTCAGCGAGGTCGAAAGCGTGCAGCGGCTGACCGAGTTCGAGCATCACGTAGTTGGTGATATCGACCGCGGCATCAATACTGCGGACTTCAGCGCGACGCAGGCGCTCAACCATCCACAGCGGCGTAGGCTTGGACAGGTCAACGTTGCGGATGACACGACCCAGGTACCGTGGGCAGGCGGCAGGCGCCAGCACTTCGACCGAGCGCACTTCGTCGTGCACGGCAGGAACCGTGAGAACCACAGGACGAGTGACCGGAGCGTCGTACAACGCGCCGACTTCACGCGCCAGACCGGCCAGGGACAGGCAGTCGCCGCGGTTCGGGGTCAGGTCGACCTCGATGCTGGCGTCTTCCAGATCCAGATAAACGCGGAAATCTTCGCCCACCGGCGCATCGGCCGGCAGCTCCATCAGACCGTCATTGCCCTCACCGACCTGCAGCTCGGTTTGCGAGCACAGCATGCCGTTGGACTCGACACCACGCAGCTTGGCTTTCTTGATCTTGAAGTCGCCCGGCAGCTCGGCACCGATCATCGCGAAAGGAATCTTCAGGCCCGGACGCACGTTTGGTGCACCGCACACGACCTGGAAGGTTTCCGCGCCATTGCTGACCTGACACACACGCAACTTGTCGGCATCCGGGTGCTGCTCGGTGCTCAGCACCTCGCCCACCACCACGCCACTGAAAGCACCGGCGGCCGGCGTAACGCTATCGACCTCAAGACCGGCCATCGACAGACGGGCAACCAGCTCGTCGCGATTTACCTGCGGGCTAACCCAGCCACGCAGCCATTGTTCACTGAATTTCATCCTGCTCTCCTAAGAATTCGTTACGACTAGCGAAATTGCGCGAGGAACCGCAAGTCGTTGTCGAAGAACAGACGCAAGTCGTTCACGCCGTAACGCAGCATGGCCAGACGCTCAACGCCCATGCCGAAGGCAAAGCCCGAGAACTCTTCCGGATCGATCCCGGACATGCGCAACACGTTCGGGTGAACCATGCCGCAGCCCATCACTTCCAGCCAGCCAGTCTGTTTGCAGACGCGGCAGCCTTTACCGCTGCACATCACGCACTCCATGTCGACTTCAGCTGAAGGCTCGGTGAACGGGAAGTACGAAGGACGGAAACGCACGGCCAGTTCTTTTTCGAAGAACACTCGCAGGAACTCTTCGATCGTGCCTTTGAGGTCGGCGAAGTTGATATCGCGATCAACCAGCAGGCCTTCGACCTGATGGAACATCGGCGAGTGGGTGATATCGGAGTCGCTGCGATACACACGGCCTGGGCAGACGATGCGGATCGGCGGCTGTTGCGATTCCATGGTGCGGACCTGTACCGGTGAGGTATGGGTGCGCAACAGCATGTTCGCATTGAAATAGAAGGTGTCGTGCATCGACCGGGCCGGGTGATGGCCTGGGATGTTGAGCGCTTCGAAGTTGTGATAATCGTCTTCGACCTCAGGGCCTTCGGCAATGCCGTAGCCGATATGGGTGAAGAACTGTTCGATACGTTCCAGAGTCCGGGTTACCGGATGCAGACCACCGGAGGTCTGACCACGGCCCGGCAGGGTTACGTCAATGGACTCGGCGGACAGTTTGGCAGCCAGTTCGGCTTCCTCAAACAGAGCCATGCGCGCATTGAGAACGCCTGTGACACGTTCCTTGGCAACGTTGATCAGGGCGCCGACCTGCGGACGCTCCTCTGCCGGCAAATTCCCCAGGGTCTTCATCACCTGAGTCAATTCACCCTTTTTGCCAAGGTATTGAACCCGGATTTGCTCCAGGGCATTGATATCTTCAGCGCTTTGCACAGCCTCTAGTGCTTGAGAGACCAGCGCATCCAGGTTTTCCATGTACAGACTCCAGATACAAAATAGGGGAAGAGCTTGAAGGCTCTTCCCCTATTTATGACGTTTACCACCTGCCCTCACAGAGGTGAGGTCGGGTGACTGTCGGGGGTACTTAAGCCAAGGTGGCTTTAGCTTTCTCGACAATCGCGGCAAACACCGCTTTTTCGTTCACTGCCAGATCAGCCAGAACCTTACGGTCGATCTCGATGGACGCTTTTTTCAGGCCAGCGATGAAACGGCTGTAGGACAGACCGTTAACACGAGCACCAGCGTTGATACGAGCGATCCACAGAGCGCGGAACTGACGTTTTTTCTGACGACGGTCACGGTAGGCGTATTGGCCTGCCTTGATTACCGCTTGCTTGGCAACACGGAATACGCGCGAGCGAGCGCCGTAGTAGCCTTTAGCAAGTTTCAGAATTTTTTTGTGACGTTTACGGGCAATGACGCCACGCTTTACACGAGCCATGAGTTACTTCCTCTATTCTTGATCCAAAAATTAACGAAGGCGCAGCATGCGCTCGACTTTTGCCACGTCAGACGGATGCAGCAAGCTGCTACCGCGCAGTTGACGCTTACGCTTGGTCGACATTTTGGTCAGGATGTGGCTCTTGAAAGCGTGCTTGTGCTTGATACCGTTAGCAGTTTTCAGAAACCGCTTAGCAGCACCACTTTTGGTTTTCATCTTTGGCATGTTCGGATACTCCGCATTCAGTTGATAAACATAATCAGAAGGCCTGCCGTGCCCTGTTGATTACTTCTTCTTTTTCGGGGCGATGACCATGATCAGCTGGCGTCCTTCCATCTTAGGATGCTGTTCGACCGAACCGTACTCGAGCAGGTCTTGTTCAACCCGCTTGAGGAGTTCCATCCCCAGCTCCTGGTGGGCCATCTCACGGCCGCGGAATCGCAAGGATACCTTGGCCCTGTCCCCGTCACTCAGGAAACGTACCAGGTTGCGCAGTTTTACCTGGTAATCCCCTTCCTCCGTCCCTGGACGAAACTTGATTTCTTTTACCTGAATCTGCTTCTGGTTCTTCTTCGCCGCAGCAATCTGCTTCTTCTTTTCGAAGATCGACTTGCCGTAGTCCATCACACGGCAAACCGGTGGGACTGCGTCTGCGGAGATTTCTACCAGATCAAGCTTTGCTTCTTCAGCGATACGAAGCGCTTCATCAATCGAGACGATGCCAATCTGCTCGCCGTCAGCGCCAATTAACCGAACCTCGCGTGCCGAGATATTCTCGTTGATCGGGGCTTTCGGTGCAGTTCGTTTATCTTGTCTCATTTCACGCTTAATAATAATTACTCCGAATCTGGGCGACCACGCCGGGAAACCGCTTGCGCGAGAAACTCAGCGAACTGGGCGACGGGCATCGAGCCCAGGTCAGCACCTTCACGAGTACGCACAGCGACAGTCTGCATCTCGACTTCCTTATCCCCAATAACCAAGAGATATGGAACCTTGAGCAAAGTATGCTCGCGGATTTTAAAGCCGATCTTTTCATTTCTCAAGTCAGACTTGGCACGAAACCCGCTTTCGTTGAGAGTTTTTTCGACCTGAGCAACAAAATCTGCCTGTTTATCAGTGATATTCATGATCACTGCCTGGGTTGGCGCCAGCCACGCAGGGAATGCACCTTCGTAGTGCTCGATCAGAATCCCGACGAAACGCTCGAACGAACCGAGGATCGCACGGTGCAACATGACCGGATGCTTGCGGCTGTTGTCTTCGGAGACGTATTCGGCGCCGAGACGCACTGGCAGGTTGAAATCGAGCTGCAAAGTACCACATTGCCACACGCGACCGAGGCAATCTTTCAGCGAGAATTCGATTTTCGGACCGTAGAACGCTCCCTCACCCGGCTGCAGATCGTACGGCAGGCCAGCACTGTCAAGTGCAGCAGCCAGTGCCGCTTCGGCGCGATCCCACAGCTCATCGGAGCCAACGCGTTTTTCCGGACGAGTGGACAGTTTCATCTCGACGTCGGTGAAGCCGAAGTCGCGGTAAACATCCATGGTCAGCTTGATGAACGCAGCGGATTCAGCCTGCATCTGCTCTTCGGTGCAGAAAATGTGGGCGTCGTCCTGGGTGAATGCACGTACACGCATGATGCCGTGCAGCGCACCCGATGGCTCGTTACGGTGGCAAGCACCGAACTCGGCCAGACGCATCGGCAGCTCGCGGTAGCTCTTCAGGCCTTGGTTGAACACCTGCACGTGGCATGGGCAGTTCATCGGCTTGATCGCGTAGTCGCGGCTTTCCGACTCGGTGGTGAACATGTTGTCTGCGTAGTTGGCCCAGTGCCCGGACTTTTCCCACAGGCTACGGTCAACGACTTGCGGCGTTTTGATCTCGAGATAGCCATGGTCGCGCTGCACTTTGCGCATGTACTGCTCAAGCACCTGGTACAGAGTCCAACCATTCGGGTGCCAGAACACCATGCCCGGCGCTTCTTCCTGGGTGTGGAACAGGCCCAGGCGCTTGCCGATCTTACGGTGATCGCGTTTTTCAGCTTCTTCAATACGCTGGATGTATGCAGCCAGCTGCTTCTTGTCAGCCCAAGCAGTGCCGTAAACGCGCTGCAGTTGCTCGTTCTTGGCATCACCGCGCCAGTAGGCGCCGGACAGCTTGGTCAACTTGAAGGATTTCAGGAAGCGAGTGTTCGGCACGTGCGGACCGCGGCACATGTCGACGTATTCTTCGTGATAGTACAGGCCCATGGCCTGCTCGTTCGGCATGTCCTCGACAAGGCGCAGCTTGTAATCTTCGCCGCGAGCCTTGAAGACTTCGATCACTTCGGCGCGCGGAGTGACTTTCTTGATGACGTCGTATTCGGTATCGATCAGCTGTTGCATGCGCTGCTCGATGGCAGCCATGTCGTCCGGAGTAAAAGGACGTTCGAAGGCGATGTCGTAATAGAAGCCTTCGTCAATGACCGGACCGATGACCATTTTGGCCGTCGGGTACAGCTGCTTGACCGCATGGCCAACCAGGTGAGCGCAAGAGTGGCGAATGATTTCCAGCCCCTCTTCATCCTTTGGCGTGATGATTTGCAGCGTTGCGTCGCTGTCGATGATGTCGCAGGCATCGACCAGCTTGCCGTTGACCTTGCCGGCCAGGGTGGCCTTGGCCAGGCCTGCACCGATAGAGGCAGCGACTTCGGCTACGGAAACCGGGTGATCGAATGAACGTTGACTGCCGTCGGGAAGAGTAATAGTTGGCATGGCGCCTCCTCTCCTAGTGGTGACCCCTACCAAAGGTCACGTGGGTTGGGATGAGCCAGTACAAGATCCGATCCAGGCCATTCAATGACGAACGCCTGCCTTACAGCGGCAGGAGCCTTGCGGCCAACCGGAAAACCGAACCAGAGTGACTGGGATTCAAATCAGAGTATTCGTACGCTGCCGCCACCGGGACTGAAGGTCATCCGGAGCCTGCGAACGCCCGAGTCGGCCATGCTAGCACAGATGAACGGTCACACACGCACTCTGGTTTTACCGGCAGGCAAATCGTCAGTTTTATGCCAGAGTGATGAACTTGATCGGCCACTCAGCCATCAGATAACAAGACATCGACCCACAAGGAGCATCCTCGCATGCGTCTGAACACCCTATTCGCCGCAGTCGTCCCTTTAGTTCTGCTGTTGCCGCTGAGCGCGCAGGCTGCATGGCCGAAAGGCGTCAAAGAGCAATACATGAACGACTGCACAAAAGCGGCCAGCCAAAGCGTCAACCCGACCGTAGCCAAACAACACTGCACCTGTGGAGCTGATGTCCTGGAGAAGAAATTCACCACCCAGGAAATCTCTCAGCTGATGGACAAGAACACCCCGCCGAGCGGTGAGCTGGGTCAGCGCGCGCTGAAGGAAATCTCGGTTTGCCGAGTGCAGAAATAGACCCTGTCGAGCGGATTTACGGGCATTCAGCGAGCAAAAAACGGCCAGAATGCCCCTGAATCCGATATTTTATGCAGGTTTTATAGCTTTTTTTACACCCCGTCGAATTGGCTGAAAGCCTCTGAAACCGGGGGTTACAGACATTCAAACTGTCGAAGCGTCTGCAATATGAAAGCAAACAGCACGTCCGGGGGGCTACCAAAGCGAACATTTCGACTATGATACCCCGGTGTGCCCAGTTGGCCTGAGCAGCACAGTACTACTGAAAATATATGTTTCTTGGAGATACACCATGTCTAATCGCCAAACCGGCACCGTTAAATGGTTCAACGATGAAAAAGGCTTCGGCTTCATCACTCCTCAAGGTGGCGGTGACGACCTGTTCGTACACTTCAAAGCTATCGAATCTGACGGTTTCAAAAGCCTGAAAGAAGGCCAGACCGTTTCCTTCGTGGCTGAGAAAGGCCAAAAGGGTATGCAAGCTGCACAAGTTCGCCCAGAGTAATTTCCCGGCGCACTAAAAAAACCCCGTCCATGTGACGGGGTTTTTTATACGCGTGACAAAAGTCTGTACAACTCAGCCGCAGCTTGCCCGGGTGACCAGCAGATTATTGTCGGTATTGAGGTTCAGCCGATCAGACCGGTACTCAAGGGTGATCATGTCGTCAGGCTTGAGAAACCGGGCATTCTGCGCTCCGGCCTTTTTGCGCGCCTGCTCCAGCAATTCCGGCGAAGCCTTTTTGCCGACGGCGAACTCTGCAGCGGTTGCCTCGCAACGACTGTGACCGGTTTCGGTCGCCACGGGATCCTTCTGCGACTCGCTGGACGTGGTAGTGCAGCCAGCCAGCATGGCAACCGCCATCAGAGTACCCAGTGACGCGAGCTTCCAAGGCATGAAGCCTCCTTTTTTCAATAGTTGAGCGAACATCGTGCGACCGCCAATACAGCGTTTGGTTTCATGACCTGCGTCACGCCCCTGCCCCACGATCAGAAAAACGGCGAGTTTGCCTCAGCAACGCCTGATACTTCCTTACACAATCGTCACTGAATATGACCAGTGCTCAGTAGACGTCAATGTAGTCATAGGGCGGGTTCGGCCAATTGTCCTTGAGCGCGTTGAATATCTGCATCACCCAGACCTCGTCGCTCGCCGCAACGTTACCCACATAGCCCGAACCCTTGGCCCAGGTTTCCAGGCGAAACGACAGCCCGTCGATATCCTGACCACCCGTGACACCCGAAGAAATATAGGCGATGCCGCCCTTGGTCACGCGCAACTGGGTGTGCTCGTCGTCACTGGCTGAAGCCAGCAACAGACGCACAGCGTCCAGCGTCAGGCCGTCGGGGGAATTCAAATCGATCTGCACAGCTCAGTCCTTGGTTTTTTCGGATACGACCAAGTGTCGCATAGCCCTGCGCTCATGCCTAAGTCGCAGTGCCAAACGCCAGACAACGTGGTTAACTCAAGACTCAAATCCCGCGAACTGCCGAGCCCCATGATGACGACCGTAAGCATCTCAGCTGACATCAAGGCCCACTGGCCACAAGGGCACAGCTCTTACAGTCCGGGCAGCCCGGAGGAATTGGCATTGATCAGCATCGACCTGCTGGTCAAGACACTGGGAACGCAAGCCGCGCAATCATTTATCGCCCAGCTGTTCGAGAAGTATCCGGATGACTTCAAAGGCACATCGGACATCGAGAAAGAATAAAGGCCCGCGGGTTCGCACCTGCGGGCCTGTTGCTTACTTCAGACGTTTCAGGCGTTCGGTCAACAGATCGAAAAAGCCTTGAGCATCACCATTTTCCACCCAGAAGGCATTTTTCGGCGCTTTCAGGCCGTCATACCAGTCGACGATGGTCTGCCCGAAAGTCGGACCTTCACGGCTGTCGACCACCACGTTCACCGAACGGCCGGTGAACAGCTCTGGTTTGAGCAGGTAAGCCACAACCGTGGCGTCATGCACCGGACCACCCGGAATGCCGTAGTGCTCCATATCGCCCTTGATGTACTCGTTGAGGATGTCGCCGACAATTTTGCTCGCATTGTTGTTCAGCGCCGCGATCTGTTTCAGGCGTGCATCGCTGGTGAGGATCTTGTGGGTCACATCCAGCGGCAGATAAGTCAGTTTCACACCGCTTTTGAGCACGACTTCAGCCGCTTGCGGATCGGCATACAGGTTGAACTCAGCCACCGGCGTGATGTTGCCGCCGTTAAAATGGGCGCCGCCCATGATGACCACTTCCTTGATGCCCTGAACGATTTCCGGCTCCTGGATCAGCGCTAGCGCCAGGTTGGTTTGTGGCCCAAGCATGGCAATGGTGATGCTGTGCGGCTTGGCTTTTTTCAGAGTGTCGATCAGGTAGTTGACCGCATTGCCTTCAGCCAGGCCTTTTTTCGGTTCATGCACGGTGACACCCGACAGGCCTTCCTTGCCATGGATGTTCTCGGCGTAGATCGGTGTACGCATCAACGGTTTCGGTGCGCCGGCGTAGACCGGCACCTCTTCGCGCCCTGCCCACTCACGGGCCAGTCGCGCGTTGCGAGAGGTCTTGTCGAGACGCACGTTGCCAGCCACGGTGGTCAGCGCGCGAATATTCAGTTCCTCCGGCGATGCCAGAGCAAACAACAGGGCCACCACATCATCGGCACCCGGATCGGTATCGATGATCAGATCGATCTTTTCCGCCGCCTGGGCGCCGGTCGCGGTTATCACGGACAAAAGCAGCAGGCTCCGGATCAGTTGGTGAATTTTTTGAGCATAGCGGTGCATGGCGCATTCCTTGTGCATTTGAAATTGAAAGGGACTGAACCCCTTTAAAACGTAACCCCGGCCACCAGCACGATGTTGCAGTACGGCTGAAATTCGCCTGTACGAACAATCGCTCGTGCCTGTCGGCTGAGAACCTTGAATTGCTCATGACTGAGCAGATCGCGTCGCCCGATTGCACCTTCTTCATTCAATGCGTCCAGCGAAGCCAGCGCAGTGGGTTGTTTGTCGAAGATTTCCTGGGCTAGCACATGACTCTCCACCTGCATTTCGCTGAGCACGACCTTCAAGGTGCTGACGAAATCCGGAATACCGTGGGTCAGCGCGAGGTCGATCAACTCGACGCCCGGCGGCACGGGCAAGCCGGCGTCGCCGATCACGACCATGTCGCCATGGCCAAGGGAGGCGATAAGCCGAGACAGCGCGACATTGAGCAAAGGAGTCTTTTTCATGCGGGTTTGAACGCCTGTACGTCGGACGAAGTGGGAATGGACGGCTGGGCACCCGCCCGAGTAACAGACAGCGCCGCGGCTATCTGACCAAAACGAATGGCCTCGACTTCAGTTTTGCCAGCGGCCAGCGCCGCCGCGAAACCGCCGACGAAGGTATCCCCGGCAGCCGTGGTATCGACCGCTTTCACTTTGGGTGCAGGAAAATGCTGGCTACCCGAGCCGTTGGCGAACAATGCCCCCTGAGCACCCAGCGTGACGATCACGTTGCCCGCCCCCATGGAAATCAGCTGGGCAGCCGCTTTTTCAGCGCTTTCCAGCGAATCAACCGGTAAACCGCTGAGGGCAGCAGCTTCGCTTTCATTGGGAATCAGGTAATCGATGGAGGCAAACCAGCCTGCAGGCAGCGGATGGCTGGCCGGGGCCGGGTTCAGGATGACCGTCTTGCCTAGTTCGCGACCGCGCTTGAGCGCATGACCGACGGTGGCATCGGGAACTTCCAGCTGACAAATGATCACATCCGCCGCCTGCAGCACCGCGTCGAACTGGTCGATCACCGCTGGCGTCATCGAGCCGTTGGCCCCGGCAACGATGACGATTGCGTTCTGACTGTTGTCATCGACCACAATCAGCGCTACGCCACTGGAGTCCTCGACCACGCTGACCGCCTGGCAATCGATCTGCTCGACCAGCAATGCCTCGCGCAATTGCACGCCATAGTCGTCATTGCCGACGCAGCCGATCATCGACACTCGCGCCCCCAGCCGGGCAGCGGCCACCGCCTGGTTGGCACCCTTGCCACCCGACACAGTGGCGAACGAATGACCGATCAGTGTCTCGCCGCCCCGAGGCAAACGAGGCGCCCGGGTGACCAGGTCCATGTTCAGGCTGCCTATTACCACTACATTTGCGGGCATACATCACTACTCATCAATTCGGTTTCAACGATATTCGGTAAACACACCGGGCAGCGGCGCAGTCGACTCTCGCAAGACAATACTTGGGGTCACGATCCGCTGATCAGTGGCCAGATCCGGGGTGGCAATTCTTCGCAGCAACACTTCCGCCGCCATTTCACCCAGCTGCAAGATCGATTGGCCAACAGTGGTCAGCGCCGGATAAACGTAACGGCTCATTTGAATATCGTCGAAGCCGATCACCGACAACTCCGCAGGCACGCGCACATTGCGCTCGGCAGCCGCCCGCAGCACACCAATGCCGATCATGTCGTTGCCAGCAAAGATTGCACTGGGAGGATTGCGCTCAAGCAGAACCGCAGCCGCGTTATAACCACCGGTGCTGGTGAAATCGCTCTCCAGCATCCGCGATGGCGGCACTTCAATACCTGCCTCTTTCATGGCGCGGCAAAATCCGGCCTGACGCATTTGCGCAACACTGGTGCTCGCCGGACCGCCAATGGTGGCGATATCACGATGTCCGAGTTCGATCAGGTGTCTTGTTGCCAGATAGGCGCCATATTCATGGTCGATGCGCACGAGATCGGCGTCCACCCCTTCCAGGCCCCGGTCAACGATCACCATCGGCGTCTTGACCCCGGCCAGACCTTGTACCAGGCCACTGTCACCGCCAGCGGAGGCGACGATCAAGCCATCGATACGCTTCTCCAGCAACACCCGAAGGTAACTGCGCTGCTTTTCCGGATTGTCGTCGGAGTTGCAGAGAATTACGCAGTAGCCATTACGCTCACAGTAATCCTCGATCCCCCGGGCCAACTCGGCAAAGTACGGGTTAAGACTGTTGGGCACCAGCAAGCCAATGGTGGCAGTGGTCTTGGCCTTCAGCGATCGGGCAACGGCGCTCGGCACGTAGTCGAGGCTTTTGATCGCCGCCTCGACTTTCAAGCGCACTTCCTGGCTCACCGGCCGGGTGTTGTTCACAACATGGGAGACGGTCGTGTAGGAAATTCCCGCGAGCGCCGCCACATCCTTGATTGTCGCCATGTCTCAGCCCCGCCGGCTTGCGCGTTGGCTGCGATACGTATCAAGCACTACCGCGATGACGATCACTGCGCCGGTGATGATGCGTTTGGTCGGCTCAGTTGCGCCGATCTGCGCCAGACCGGCCGCCAGGACGGAGATGATCAAGACCCCGAAGAATGTACTGATGACCGAACCACGGCCGCCCATCAGGCTGGTGCCGCCGATGACCACCGCAGCGATCACTTGCAGCTCGAGGCCTGAACCGGCATTCGGGTCGGCAGCTTCCAGGCGGGAAATCTGGAACAGCGCCGCGATACCGGCCAGCAGCCCCATCAGACTGAACACCAGAATCTTGTAAGGCTTGGGGTTGATGCCCGCCAGCCGCACCGCTTCCTCATTGGTACCGATACCGATCAGGTAGCGACCGAACACGGTCCGGGTCAACACCGCCTGAGCAATAAAGATCACCAGCAAGGCAATGATGAACGACGGCGAAATACCAAAAGCGATCGGGTTAGACAGCCAGGCGAACGAGTCACCAATGTAGGCTGTGCGCGAACCGGTCATCTGATAGGCCAGGCCCCGGGCCATTTCCAGCACACCGAGCGAAACGATGAACGACGGAATTCGCCAGGCGACCGTGATCGAGCCAGTCACCGTGCCGGCCAGTGCCGCCACTGCCATGCCAAGCAGCGCAGCCGGCAAGACACTCCAGCCCCAGCCCAGGATCGCCACGCTGACAGTCGATGCCGCAAGCGCCAGCACCGAACCCACCGACAGGTCGATCCCGCCGATGATCAGCACGAAGGTCATGCCCACCGCCAACACCATCAGGTCGGGGATCTGGTTGGCCAGGGTGCTGAAGGTGTTGTACGACAGGAAGTGGCTGCTCATGACCGAGAACAGCGCAACCATCGCCAGCAAGGCACCGGCCAGGCCCAGGTAAGTACCCAGACCGTAGAAGTTGCCACTACGTTTACCGGCAGAAGATGCAGTTTTCATGGGAGATCCCTAGGCGCTGCTTCGTTGAGCAACGCATCACGTTTTTGGTAGCCGGCGAACGCGGCGGCAAGCAAGTCATCCTGGGTCCAACTGTCACGCTCGAACGTGTCGATCAGACGCCCCGCCGACAGCACCCCGATGCGGTCGCAAATCAGCATCAACTCGCGCAGGTCGCTGGAGACAACCACCAACGCCTTACCCTGCCGGGTCAGCTCGCCGAGCAGGTTATAAATGTCGAACTTGGCACCGACATCGATACCGCGGGTTGGCTCATCGAACAGCAACACCGAACAATCGCGCTCCAGCCAGCGGCCGATCACCACTTTCTGCTGATTACCGCCGGACAGTTCGGATACCAGTTGAGTCGGGCTCGAACTGCGGATACGCATGGCATCGATCTGCCGCTTGGCAAGGGAGATTTCGTCGCCATTGTTGACGAACCCACCGCTGGAAATCTCCGGCATATTGCCCAACGCGATGTTCGCACTGATCGATTGGCTCAGCAGCAGGCCTTCACCCTTTCGGTCTTCAGTGATCAGGGCAATGCCGTTACGCACAGCGTCGACCGGGGAGCGGATACTCACCACTTGCGCCGGTGACCCGAGGGCAACGCTGCCGCTGTCGGCGAGATCGGCGCCGAAGATCAGGCGCAGCAGTTCCGTGCGCCCTGCTCCGATCAATCCGGAAATGCCGAAAATCTCACCGGCACGGACTTCGAAGGACACATCGCGCACCTTGTCGGAACGGGTGAGGCCTTTCACCGTCAACGCAGGAGCACCGATATTGCGCGGACCCATGTCCATGTGTTCGCCCAGCTCGCGGCCAACCATCAGGGTGACCAACTGTTCGCTGTTGTAATTGGCCATCGGCTCGACGCAAACAAGATTGCCGTCACGCAGCACGGCAATACGCTGTGCAACTCGGGCCAGTTCTTCAAGACGGTGGGAGATATAGATGATCGCAACCCCGCGCGCCTGCAGCCGGGTGATCTGTTCGAAGAGCATTTCGACTTCGCGAGCGGTGAGCATCGCGGTCGGCTCGTCGAGAATCAGCACATGGCAATCGCCGATCAGGTTACGCGCGATCTCGACCATCTGCTGGTGACCGATACCCAGCTCGCCAACCAGCGTGTCGGGATCGATGGCATCCAGGCCGACTTGAGCCATGGCCTCGATGGCAGCCTTGCGCAGCTGTTTGCGACTGATCCAGCCACCGTTGCTTGGCAGGTTGTCGAGAAACAGGTTTTCCGCCACCGAAAGGGTCGGCAACAGATTAAGTTCTTGCATGACCATGCGCACGCCAAGCTCTTCGGCTTGGGTACGGCTGCCAGGGCGGTATTCCTTGCCCTGGAACTGCATCTGCCCGGTGGTCGGGGTCACCAGACCACCGATAATTTTCGACAGGGTACTTTTACCGGCACCGTTCTCGCCGGTCAGTGCCAGCACTTCACCGCGCATCAACGTCAAGTCGATGCCGGTGAGCACCGGCTGCGCATAGGTCTTACCGATACCGCTGACCGAGAGGACAGCGTTCGGGGCGGAAACTGACATAAAAAACTCTCCATGCGCTCGCCCGGACGGGCGAGCGCCATTGTGTCGCCGAAGGACTACTTCTTGGTGACCAGCTCGACCGGGGTTTCGATGACGCCGTTGGCGCCACTGTCGACTTTCTCGCCCTTGATGATTTTCAGCGCGGTCTCGATGCCGAACACGGCCTGCTTGGCGGCGAACTGATCGGCGGTTGCCAGGACACGACCATCCTGCAGCATCGGCTTGATGGCGTTGATGTTGTCGTAACCGACCACTTGTACCTGCCCCGCCTTGCCGGCAGCACGCACAGCGGAAACAGCGCCGACGGCCATGCTGTCGTTACCGGCCAGCAGTGCCTTGACGTCCGGGTACTCGCTGAGGATCGACGCGGCTACCTTGTTGCCCTTGTCGATTTCCCAATCGCCGGACTGCAGGGAGACAACCTTGATCTGCGCGGCTTCCATCGCATCCTTGAAGCCAGCGGTACGCTGCTGAGCGTTGGTCGTTGTGGAAACGCCTTCGATAATGCCGACTTCGTCACCGGCCTTCAGCTGTTTGGCCAGGTACTCGCCCACCAGACGTGCGCCCTTGCGGTTATCCGGTCCTACGAACGGTACGGAGATATTCTTGCTTTTGATGACGGCGGGATCGAGCTGGTTGTCGATGTTGATCACGGTGATGCCGGCGTCGACGGCTTTCTTGATCACAGGCACCATGGCCTTGGAGTCAGAAGGTGCGATGACCAGTGCATTGACCTTCGCCAGAATCATCTGCTCGACGATGCGGGTCTGGCCTGCTGTGTCGGTTTCGTCCTTGATGCCGTTGGAGATCAGGTCGAAATCGGCGGAGTGTTCTTTCTGGTAAGCCTTGGCGCCGTCTTCCATGGTGAGGAAGAATTCGTTGGCCAAAGACTTCATGACCAGTGCGACCTTGGGTTTTTCGGGGGACTCGGCGAAAGCCGAAGAGACAGGCAGTGCGGCGGATGCGGCAGCCAGCATGGCGACAGCGAGAAGACGTCCAGCGAATGGCAGCTTCATGGGTTCACTCCGATCTTATGATTATTGTGAGCAACGCTTGCGCTGGCGTAAGCTTCGTCGGCATCTTCCAGACAACAGGGTCTCAGGAAAGCCGCGCAAACGTTTGCGTAGACCGAACTATGCGAATCCTGCCAACGTTTGTCAACAATCAGAAATCGGTATTGATTGTAGGGCGAATCTGCAGATTCGCCCCTTAAGTGCTCAAGCCGTAGTGTTGACCACATTACCGGCGGAAGAACCTTTCGACATTTCCTTGACCAACGCGGCGGAGACTTCCAGCAGCGCACCGCTGGTTTGAGCGATCTCCCCCTGAACGGCCATGACCGCCTGCGACTTCGCTTCCGGAGTCGGATAGCTCGCAGCTTGCGCTGCAGCCAGGCGTTGCTGCTGCTCTTGCAATTGCTTCTGTAATTCTTGCATCCGCTTCAGCAGCATCTTTACGGTGATACTCAGGTTATCGCCCCCCCCTTCAGTCTTGCTGTCTTCTTGCGCGGGACCGCCGGTTCTGACCTGATTGCTCTCGGGTTCTTCTACGCCCAGCGCCTCGGCAGAAGCGTCCGCTTGCGCTTCATTCATCGCATTGATCGTTGCTGCGGTTTTGCCACCAATGGTGACGGCACCGGGGTTAGAAAAACCGATCGTCAGTGACATGTGAACTCCCTCAATTCCAGTTTCCTTGAACACCCATCGGCCTGCGAGAAGCTTTCTTTAGCAGAGAATGCAAATCCGGCAACCTCACTTGTCCTGCAAAAGATGTAGTCCTTTTCGGAGAGCCGAACGCGAAAGCCTCCAATGTTCGGAATACCGGATCAACAATTCAGCCCGGAACTCACCATTCCATAAAATCTTGATATAAATCATCAAGTTAAACATTTCTCTAACGCAAAGTACGGCTGGTACAGATCCTGCTCTTTCCCTGCACCCCTGGCATTCAGATCGGCCCGGGGCGCATCTAGATGAACCTGCACCAGCACCGTCTCACTACTAGAGAGAAAAATAATGAAATCTGCTTTCAAGACATTGGTTCCGGGCGCTTTGGCCCTAATGCTGCTCCTGCCCTCCGCCCTCCAGGCAAAAGAAGTCGAAACCCAGACCAAACTGGCCAACGTGGTGGTGCTCGCTACGGGCGGCACCATTGCCGGCGCTGGCGCCAGTGCCGCCAACAGCGCTACCTATCAGGCCGCCAAGGTCGGCATCGAGCAATTGATCGCCGGCATTCCCGAGCTGAGCAAACTGGCCAACGTGCGTGGCGAGCAAGTCATGCAGATCGCGTCGGAAAGCATCACCAATGAAAACCTGCTGCAACTGGGTCGCCGCGTCTCCGAGCTGGCCGACAGCAAAGACGTCGATGGCATCGTCATCACCCACGGCACCGACACCCTGGAAGAAACCGCCTACTTCCTGAACCTGGTGGAGAAAACCGACAAGCCGATCATCGTTGTCGGCTCGATGCGCCCAGGCACCGCCATGTCAGCGGACGGCATGCTCAACCTGTACAACGCCGTCGCCGTCGCCAGCAGCAAAGAAGCCCACGGTAAAGGCGTGCTGGTGACCATGAATGATGAAATCCAGTCCGGCCGCGATGTCAGCAAGATGATCAACATCAAGACTGAAGCATTCAAGAGTCCATGGGGCCCGCTGGGCATGGTGGTCGAAGGCAAATCCTATTGGTTCCGCTTGCCAGCCAAGCGCCACACCATGGATTCGGAATTTGATATCAAGAACATCAAGAGCCTTCCTGACGTAGAAATCGCTTATTCCTACGGCAATGTCGGCGACACCGCCTACAAAGCCCTGGCCCAGTCCGGCGCCAAAGCCATCATCCACGCCGGCACCGGCAATGGTTCGGTGTCTTCCCGTGTCGTCCCGGCCCTGCAGGCTCTGCGCAAGGATGGCGTTCAGATCATTCGTTCTTCCCACGTCAATGCCGGCGGCTTCGTACTGCGTAACGCCGAACAGCCTGACGACAAGTACGACTGGGTCGTGGCCCATGACCTGAACCCACAGAAGGCCCGTATCCTGGCAATGGTCGCCCTGACCAAAACCAACGACAGCAAAGAGCTGCAACGGATGTTCTGGGAGTACTGATTCACCCTCGCCCGGTCAGATCTCGGCCGGGCACCCGCCTCACCACTCGCCGTCCTGGCGGGTGGTGCAATTACCTACACCAGCCCTGCCTCCTTCCTGCACAAAAAATCCGGATGAGCCACATCAAAACCGGAAAACCGTTGTCAGAGGATTTTCTTGATTTTTAAGCAGTTGCGAAAATGCTTACAGTTAAATACTGTATGCACGTACAGCTTAATAAGGATAACCTCGTGGCCTCCTCCTCTGATGCTCCCGATGCTTACGAACGCATGGGCATGCGTGTTCAAAAGATCATCAACTCCCCCACCGCACAAAAAGCCAAAGCCGCTCTGATCTTCCGTCTCCCGGATGAACCGGTGGATGAGTGGGAGCGCCTGCTGGAAGAGATTGACGAGAACGACAACGTCACCCTCGCCTATCGAGACGATGGTGGCGTGCAGATTTTCTGGGTTGTACCGAAGGAAGATTGACTCAATGATTGTCCGTTTTTTTGCTTTGCTTTTACTGCTCATTTCTCTAGGCGCCCACGCTGGCGCGCCCCGCACATTCAACGAGGCCAAGAAGGTCGCCTGGAAGCTGTACGCCCCACAATCCACCGAGTTTTATTGCGGGTGCAAATACACGGGCAACAAGGTCGACCTGGCCGCTTGCGGTTATGTACCGCGTAAAAATGCCAAGCGCGCCTCCCGCATTGAGTGGGAACACATTGTTCCGGCCTGGGAGTTCGGCCATCAGCGCCAGTGCTGGCAGGACGGCGGACGCAAGAATTGCACACGCTATGACCCGAGCTACCAGAAAGCCGAAGCCGACCTGCACAACCTGGTACCCAGCATCGGCGAGGTCAATGGTGATCGCAGCAACTTCAGTTACGGTTGGCTACCGGTCGAAAAGGGTCAGTATGGCTCCTGCCTGACCCAAGTCGACTTCAAGGCGAAGAAGGTCATGCCCCGCCCTTCGATTCGCGGCATGATCGCTCGCACCTATTTCTACATGAGCAAACAATACGGCTTGCGCCTGTCGAAGCAGGATCGCCAATTGTATGAAGCGTGGGACAAGACGTACCCGGTGCAAGACTGGGAGCGCCAGCGCAATCAGAGCGTGGCGTGCGTGATGGGTCGCGGCAACGAGTTTGTCGGGCCGGTGAACATGAAAGCCTGCGGCTGATCGTTCGCATAAAAGAAAAGGCCTCGCGCTGCAAGCTCGAGGCCTTTTTTTGTGGTTAGCTGCCGGGCTTGTTGTAACGCCAGTAGCCCATCAGATTGAGTGATTCGCGAGGAATACCGCGCTCCTTGATCAGGTATCGGCGCAAATTCATGACCGCAGCCGACTCACCGGCGATCCAGCCATAAAAACCGTCAGTAGCGGTTTCAGCGATTTCCCAGAGAATCTCCTGATCGATATCGACGTCAGCCAGCTCTATAGCCTGATTGACCATCGATGCCTCGACAGGTAGCGCCGCCTTTCGCACCGCCTCCACCATCAGCGTCCCGGCAACCATCGCACCCGCCCGCTCTCGGATCAACCACTGCACCGAAAGGCCAGGCCAGTCCGGGACTGCAAGCATGTCCTGAGCACTGTCGACCTCGAAGAACACTTGAGTCTGGGGTGGCTGTACAAGCGCTGCCAGCTCCTCGAGAATCCCCATCGCGGCGGGCAATGCTGTCGAGTCGGCGACCAACAAGAGTTGTTGAAGGGTTTGCGGCGGCTTCCATTCAAAGCCACCCGCCTCCTCAGCCGAAAACCGGCTGTCGGGCCCCAGAATTTGCATCGACTCGCCTGGCTGCGCTCGAAGAGCCCAGCGAGAAGCCGGCCCGGTTTCGCCATGCAGTACAAAGTCGATGTCGACTTCGCCCCGATCGGCACGCAAATGACGAATGGTGTAGGTGCGCATCGCCGGGCGTCGATCCGCCAGCATTGAGCGGAAACGAGCGTACCAACCCTCACCCTGAGAGAGTCGGGCTGGCGAACCGTCCGCGGCCGGGAAAAACAGTTTGATGCGCTGATCAGGCGCCCAGGTTGCCATCTCGGCAACAGCCTCGCTGGCGAGCGTGATCCGCATGAGGTGCGGACTCAGCTGATGCTTATGACGTAAAACAACGTCGAACAACTTGTAGGGACTGGCGGAGGCCATGCGGAGCTCCTTCTGAGAATCTTCGGTGACTCCTGCAAAAACGAATCACATCGGACACCCTTTAGTCAGCTCCGCTGAAAGGAATGTTTACTGTGCTGCGGTACGTTCGATCACAAGCGTCTCGATGTTCTGTTTTTTCGCCTTGATCAGCGCCGCATTCACATCAGCCTGTTTCGCTTCGGCTTCGGCCCTGGAGTTGAATGGTCCCAAAAGGATCCGGGTCTTTCCGCTGGCATCCTTGATGACATTGGCGATAAACGCATGCTCGATCAACCAGCCGCTCAGATCACTGACGGCTTGAGGTGTTTCGCCGCGCACCTCCAGATCCCATTGCGGCCCGGAGACGGCTGCCGGCGCTGTCACCGCTACGGATTTTGACCTTTGCGCATCCACGCTCCTGCCTTCACCACATCCCGCCAATGCCAGTGCTGCGACCAACCAGACCAATTTGCGCACAACGCTTCCCTCTGAATTCTAGAAAGGGGGATCTTAACATTCGCGAATACTTTCAGAGCCCAGCAAAATGGGCACAAAACTACGAGATTGATGATTGCCGCACCTGTATAGTTACGCGCTGGGAATTAATGCCACATCTGCGCGTCAGAAAGAGGCACCCAAACCGTGAGACTTCGCACTAATCTATACGTACCACCGACCTCTGCACTGTCTGAATCAGGTGCCCTACAAAGCAATCAAGGAGAAGACCATGCTGATACTCACCCGCAAAGTCGGTGAAAGCATAAACATTGGTGATGACATTACGATCACCATCCTCGGCGTAAGCGGCCAGCAGGTTCGCATCGGCATCAACGCGCCAAAGAACGTTGCCGTACACCGCGAAGAGATCTACCAGCGCATTCAGGCTGGCCTGACCGCACCGGACAAGCCACAAACCCCCTGAGCCCTTTCGCAGTCAGTAGCCAGTCTGTTCAGCCTCGCGTCATGACTGGCTAAAGATCCGAGCGCCGTATTGCCATCCCCCCCCACCTCATTGGTGACGGCGCAGGCTATTTCCCCTCCTGCTGCAACTCCCCCCCTTCTTCGCAACCGATACTAACCATCATTTCAATGGCTGGCTGTCGGACGTTTCCGAATAAAAGCAGGGAATCGCGCCCGCCTAGCCGAACGTCACCCCACGCGCCATCCCGGTGGCCGCTATCACCATCAGAACCAACAACAGCGCTTCGGCATGACTGATTCGTGCAAACACCTTGGCCCGCCCAGTCTCGAGGGGAGTTCCGCGTGCCTGACCGACGCGCCATTTGATCAACGTAATCATCGGTGCAAGCTCCAGAAGCAGAATCAGCACAAACAGCGTCATCTTCAAATGGAACAGCGGCTGATGCAGATAGTAATCGGCGCCCTTTTCGTAACCGCCAAAAGCTCGCATGCCACCCGTGATCAGCAGCACCAGCGCAGATATCCCCCATAGATTGTCAGCGAGCAGAACCCGCCGAACCTCACCAGTCCCAGCAGCCAGGCGGCTGAATGCCGTTCCGCGTGTCAGGACGGCCCAGAACCCCAGGGCAAATGCCAGCAGATGAACCGCAGCAAGAAACCAATGGACCAGCATCGATGAACCCCCGTCAGACTGAGATGAAAAATCGGCCAGACAGTAGTAGTCGAAAAAGTGTGGACTTGCCCGATGCCGCGCCAGAAAGGCGCACGGGTTTAGAGCGTCGGCAGGACGAAAGCCTGGGGGGAGGTAAATCGCAGGCAAAAAAAATCCCAAGCAGCTGATGGAAGCTTGGGATTTAAAAATGCATAAACCGTGGTGGTGAACGCGGGGCGGATAATACTGATTTTCTCAGTATGTAACAACGTATTTTTGATAACCGGATAGTTAAAAAAAACCGTAACCCCTTAAATATCCACACTTTTTAAATGGACGCCGAGGCTTTCGGCGACGAACGGCGGTACGACTATCACGAAACCGCAACCCAATGCCGACACGCGCTTAACTCAAGAACTTGACGAAAATGAGCTCGGGATCGCCCGGATCAAGATTCTCCACCATTCCGCTGAGTCGATAACCAAGA